>NZ_CP061474.1:0-628000 GCF_014679505.1 Geobacillus sp. 46C-IIa | reverse complement strand
GTCAAGCCGTATTTCTCCTCGACGGTTTCCGGCGTGTACGGCTCGATATCGGTGATCCCTTTTTTCGTAATATCGACCGTCACATGAGGGGAGGCGAGCTGGGTTAAATCGCGGTCGCCGGAAATGACTTTCACTTCAAACCCTTCCTGCTCAGCGCGGGCGGCAAGCGTCCCGATAATATCGTCCGCTTCATAACGGTCGAGTTCATAGGCGGGGATACGGTACGCGTTTAACAGCTCGCGCAACAGCGGAAACTGCTCGGACAGTTCCGGAGGGGTCTGCTGCCGCCCGCCTTTATACTCTTGAAACGTTTCATGGCGAAACGTCGTTTTTCCGGCGTCAAACGCCACCAGCAAGTGGGTCGGCCGTTCTTCGGCCAACATTTTGTTCAACATCATCGTAAACCCGTAAACTGCATTCGTATGAATGCCTTTGTCGTTATGCAAAAGCGGCAAGGCGAAAAAGGCGCGGTACGCCACGCTGTTGCCGTCAATTAAAACGAGTTTTTTCTTCAATCTCATCCCTCCTCGAACGCTCCTTGTTCTATTGTACCATGCCGGCGGCCCGCCATAAAAAAAGAAGCCGGCTACCGCTCCGGCTTTGGAAAATGAATCGTAAACACGGTGCCGCGCCCGACTTCGCTCGCTACCGTAATATGGCCGTGATGAGCCTCCACCAAATGTTTGACGATTGAAAGACCTAACCCCGTTCCGCCGGAATCGCGGCTGCGCGCCTTGTCAACGCGGTAAAAACGCTCAAAAATGCGGGGAATTTCCTTCTCTTCGATGCCAATGCCCGTATCTTTTACCCGAATGAGCACTTCCCGCTCGTTTTCTTCCGCTTCGACGGCCACTTGCCCATGTTCCGGCGTATAAGCGATGGCGTTTGCGAGCAAGTTGAGCAAAATTTGCTTCAGCCGATTTCGGTCGCCGCGGATGACAAGCCATGGCGGCGCTTCGGCGCGCAAGTCGATTTGTTTTTCCTCCGCCTTTTGACGAAACACGGCCACCGCCTCGGCCGTCACTTCGGCGACGTTAACGTCATCGAGCAGCAGCTGAAATCCGTGCTGCTCAATTTTCGACAAATCGAGCAGCTCTTCAACGAGCGTTTGCAGCCGCTCGCTTTCCTTTAAAATAATCGTCAAAAAGTGCTCTAGCGCCTCTTCGTCTTTCATCGCCCCGTCAAGCAGCGTCTCGGCGAACCCTTTAATGGAGGTGACCGGCGTTTTCAGCTCGTGTGAAACGTTGGCGACAAAGTCTTTGCGAATTTGCTCGAGCCGCTTCAATTCGGTAATGTCATGGAACACTGCGACGATCCCTTTCCATTCGGCATTCGTCCCGATAATCGGGGCGCCGTACACGTCGAAATGCTTCCGTTCAATGCCGATCGTCAACCGCATGTGCCGGCGCATCGCTGTTTCGGTGATAAAAATATCATCAATCAATTTGACAATGTCGCGGTGTGGCAGCACATCGGCATACGGACGGTACAAACAAGCGGACGGCTCAAGATGAAAATACGTTTGGAACGCGCGGTTGATCAAATGGATATGCCCGCGGTGGTCGATAAACAACAAGCCGCTGCCGACGTTTTCGATGAGCGTATGGAGCCGGTCGGTTTGGATTTCCCGCGCCCGGCTCATTTCCTGCAAGTTGCGGGCAAGCCGGTTGATGGAGCGGACAAGCATGCCGGCTTCTTTATATTCGCCATCAGGCACCCGAGCGGCATAATTGCCTTTTTCGAGCTCAAACGCCACTTTGGTCGCCGCCTCAATCGGCCCCATATATTGGTTGGCGATCTTCCAGCCGAGAGCAACGATAACGACGAGCGCCATGCCAAGGCTGCTGATGAGCACGCCCCAAATTTGCTGGTTCACTTTTTTCAGCGAACTCGTCGGCGTGCTTAAAATGACATATCCGCCCCGCTCGCCGCCGCGCCCATACGGAGCAATATAGTAGTACACGTCGTTCGCTTTCTCGATCACCGAAAAGCGGGGAAACTGCTTTTTATGCAAAATGGTGCGGATGATGCGCTCGTGGTCTTCGTCGCTGATCGCCGCGATGCGCCCGCTGTCAAACCGCAGCCGCTCTTGGCGATCGAGCACCGTGATGCGCGACGACAGCTCATCCCCCATTTCCTGCAAGTCCGCGCGAATTTGCTCAAGCGGCTCATTTTCAAGCAAAATGGCGAGCGCTTTCGCTTCTTTTTCCATCCGCTTGTTCATCGTCTCGGCATAAAAGTCCTTGAGCACTTGTCCAAGCAAAAGGCCAAGGGCGATCAAGACGGTGACAATGAGCGTTACGAGCCAAAACAGAAGCCGGGTGCGGAAGCTATTCATGCCGCTTCGGCTCCTCCAATTTGTAGCCGAGGCCGCGCACCGTTTTAATGTACGCCGGTTTTTTCGTATCTTCCTCAATTTTCTCGCGCAAATGGCTGATATGGACGTCAACAATGCGCGTATCGCCGGCAAAGTCGTAGTTCCAGACCGCGCTGAGCAATTGATCGCGCGTCAACACCCGCCCTTTATGCCGCGCCAAGTGAAGAAGCAGCTCAAATTCTTTTGGCGTCAGCTCAAGCGTCTTGCCGCCGATCGCCGCTTCGTATCGCTCCGGGAAAATCTCCAGCTCGCCGATGGCGATCCGTTCGCCCGATTCGGCCGCCGCGGGGACAAACTCGGTGCGGCGCAAAATCGCCTTCACACGCGCGACGACTTCGCGCGGGCTGAACGGTTTCGTCATGTAATCATCCGCGCCAAGCTCAAGGCCGAGCACTTTGTCAAATTCATCATCCCGCGCCGTCAACATTAAAATCGGCGTCATGATTTGCTGCTGGCGAAGCTGTTTGCACACTTCGACACCGTCAAGCTTTGGCAGCATCAAGTCCAAAATGATCAGCGCCGGCTGCTCAGACGCCACCTTGACAAGCGCCTCTTCGCCGTCGTAGGCGACAGCGACTTGAAAACCGGCTTTCTCCAAATTGTAAGACAAAAGCGTCACAATCGGCTGCTCATCATCGACAACTAAAATTTTTTTTCCCATGCTATGCCTCCATCCCGTCCAATATCTCTCGTTTTTATCATACCATAATTCGTGCTTTAACTCGTCAAAAAATGAAAGAGGCTGTTCTTTCGACGGTCGGCTTACCCGCGAAGAACAGCCTCTAACCTTTTGTTTGCCGTTTTCGGAGAGGACAATGATCGTTTTGTCAACAAGGGACGAGACTGCCCTAGAAAGACAGTCCCGATCAGCCTCGTTTTCTCTTTCTGTCAAAAATTCTCTAACACGCGGCCGTCAAAGCGCGGCAGCGCATGCGGCGGACAGACGGACAGCGTTCCGTCAAGCACCGTCTCCTCACCGCGTGTCGCCGCCACGGTCAATGTGACACAGTGACCCGCCTCGTCGACCTCTGCCACTTCTAGCAAAAATTCGAGCGTTTCATAATGGTAGACCGGGCGGAGAAAGCGAAGATCTTGACGCGTAATGTAGCTTCCTGGACCCGGCAAATATTTGGAGACTGCTGACGTGATCATCCCCGCCAGCATGACGGACGGGACGATCGGCTTCCCGAGCGGTGTCTGTGAAGCGTAGTCATGCTGAATGTAAAGCGGATTCGCATCATCGGTCAGCCCGAGATAAAGAAGCAAATCTTTATCTTCGATAGCCGCCTGGAAGACAAGCTTTTCTCCGGGTTGAATTTCCCCGATCGTTCTCCCTAGCTTCCGTTTTTTTAACACGTTCCCACCCCTTTGTATAGAAAACGCTTTCAAAGAGAAGGCGCAAAAATTCGGGACAACGCCCGAATTTTTGCTTTATCGTTATTCTAACACGCGCATGACGTTTTTGACCGACTCGACCGACTTGGCGAGCGCCGCTTTTTCGTCCTCGGTCAGCTCAAGCTCGATCACTTTCTCGATGCCGTTGCCGCCAAGGATCGTCGGCACGCCCAAATAAATGCCTTCATAGCCGTATTCGCCTTCGAGGTAGGCGATCGCCGGCAAAATGCGGCGTTGGTCTTTCAAAATCGCCTCGACCATTTCAACAAGCGAGGCAGCCGGCGCATAGTAGGCGCTGCCGTTGCCAAGCAGGTTGACGATTTCACCGCCGCCTTTGCGCGTCCGCTCAACGATGGCGTCAAGACGGTCTTTTGGAATCAACGTTTCGAGCGGAATGCCGCCGGCATATGAGTAGCGGACAAGCGGCACCATGTCATCGCCATGGCCGCCCAGCACAAACCCGGTGACGTCTTTTACTGAAACGTTCAGCTCTTGGGCGACGAACGTCCGGAAGCGCGCCGTATCGAGGACGCCCGATTGGCCGATGACGCGGTTTTTCGGGAATCCCGACTCCTTAAAGACCGTATACGTCATCGCATCGACGGGATTCGTCAAGACAATGATGTAGCAGTTTGGCGAGTATTTGACGACTTCTTTCGTCACCTGTTTCATAATTTTTTGGTTTGTCGTCACTAAGTCGTCACGGCTCATTCCCGGCTTGCGGGCGATGCCGGCCGTAATGACGACGATGTCGGAATCCGCCGTGTCGGCGTAATCCGATGTGCCGACAATGTTCGCGTCAAAGCCGAGCACCGGGCTCGACTCGAGCATATCGAGCGCTTTCCCTTTCGTCGGATTCTCAAGCTGTGGAATGTCGACAAGCACGATGTCGCCAAGCTCTTTTTGCGCCAAAAGGAACGCCGTCGTCGCCCCCGTAAATCCGGCGCCAATGACCGAGATTTTTTTCCGTTTCATCGCCATCGTTTGCCATCCCTTTCATTAAAGGTTAGTCCATATTGCGGATGAGCGCATCAGCAAACTCGGAACATTTCACTTCGGTTGCCCCTTCCATCAGGCGGGCAAAATCGTACGTTACAACTTTGGACGCAATCGTTTTTTCCATGGCTTGAATAATCAATTTAGCCGCTTCATTCCAGCCGAGATGCTCAAACATCATGACGCCGGACAAAATGACGGACGACGGATTGACTTTGTCAAGCCCCGCATATTTCGGCGCCGTTCCGTGCGTCGCTTCGAAAATGGCATGTCCGGTTTCATAGTTGATGTTCGCCCCCGGCGCGATGCCGATGCCGCCGACTTGGGCCGCGAGCGCGTCGGAAATGTAGTCGCCGTTTAAGTTCATTGTCGCGATGACATCAAACTCGCGCGGGCGGGTCAAAATTTGCTGCAGGAAGATGTCGGCGATGGCGTCTTTAATGATGATTTTGCCGTTCGCTTCCGCGTCCGCCAGCGCTTTGTTCGCCGCTTCTTTTCCTTCCGCTTCAACGATGCGGTCGTATTGCGCCCATGTGAACACTTTATCGCCGAACTCTTGTTCAGCCAGCTCGTAGCCCCAGTTTTTAAACGCCCCTTCGGTGAACTTCATAATGTTCCCTTTATGGACGAGCGTGACCGATTTGCGGCCGTGTTCGATCGCATAGTTGATCGCCGCGCGCACGAGCCGCTTCGTTCCCTCTTCAGAAATCGGCTTGATGCCGATGCCGGACGTTTCCGGGAAGCGGATTTTGCGCACACCCATTTCGTTTTGCAAAAAGTCGATCACTTTTTTCACTTCCGGCGTGCCTTTCGCATACTCGATGCCGGCGTAAATGTCTTCCGTGTTTTCGCGGAAAATAACCATGTCGGTATCTTCCGGCCGTTTGACCGGCGACGGAACGCCTTGGAAGTAGCGGACCGGGCGGAGGCAGACGAACAAGTCGAGCTCTTGGCGGAGCGCCACGTTCAGCGAGCGGATGCCGCCGCCGACCGGAGTCGTCAACGGCCCTTTAATGGCGATTATGTATTCGCGGATCGTCTCAAGCGTTTCATCTGGAAGCCAGCTGCCCGTCAGTTTATACGCCTTTTCACCGGCGAGCACTTCCTTCCAGACGATTTTCTTCTCGCCTTTGTACGCTTTTTCCACCGCTGCTTCGAGCACGCGCGAAGCAGCTGCCCAAATGTCTGGGCCGGTTCCGTCCCCTTCAATGAACGGAATGATCGGATTGTTTGGAACGTTGAGCACACCATTGGTGACAGTAATTTTTTCCCCTTGCGTCACGAGTAAAACCCCCAATGCCATTTTTTATTGAAAAGGCGTGAAGGGCTTGCCTTCACCGCCTTGTCCACTTGTTTAGCCGCGGTGTTCGATCGGAACGTACACCTGCTTGCCCGGGCCGGTGTATTCCGCGCGCGGACGAATGAGACGGTTGTTGTCGTATTGCTCTAAAATATGGGCCAGCCATCCCGATGTCCGGCTCACGGCAAAAATCGGCGTAAATAAATCATGATCGATTCCTAAACAATGGTAAACCGAGGCGGAATAAAAGTCAACGTTCGGCGGCAACGCTTTTTCCGATGTGACGATCTCTTCAATTTTCGTCGACATTTCATACCAGTGCGGTTCACCGACTAGCTTCGTCAGCTTTTCCGACATTTTTTTCAAATGCTTGGCGCGCGGATCGCCTTTCCGGTAGACGCGGTGGCCAAAGCCCATGATTTTCTCTTTGTTGGCCAGTTTTCCGCGGATGTACGGCTCAACGTTATCGACCGTGCCGATTTCCGTCAACATTTTCATGACCGCTTCGTTCGCCCCGCCGTGAAGCGGCCCTTTTAACGCACCGATCGCAGCGGTGATGCCGGAATAAATGTCTGACAGCGTCGCCACGCAGACGCGCGCCGTGAACGTCGACGCGTTCAGCTCATGGTCCGCATGAAGCACGAGCGCCTTGTTGAACGCCTCCTCCGCAATCTCGTTCGGCTCCTCACCGGTGAGCATGTACAAGAAATTGGCGGCAAAGCTTAAATCTTTGCGCGGCGCAACCGGTTCCAATCCTTTGCGCACGCGGGCGAATGCGGTGACGATCGTCGGGATTTTCGCCTGCAGGCGAATCGCTTTCCGATAGTTTGCCTCTTTCGTCATGACGTCCGCCTCTTCATCATAGAGGCCGAGAAGCGAGATCGCCGTGCGCAACGCCGCCATCGGGTGCACTTGATCGATCGGATATAATTTAAAATGCTCAATGATTTCGTTCGGAATGGCCGCATTTTCAGCAAGCTGCTGTTTCAGCTCAGCCAGCTGCTCTTTTGTCGGCAGCACCCGATGCCAGAGCAAATAAATGACCTCTTCGAAGGAAGCGTTTTCTGCTAAATCGTCAATGTCATAGCCGACATACGTCAATGTATCGTCGATGATCGAGCTGATGCTTGAGGTCGTTGCCACAACCCCTTCTAAACCGCGGGTTACCGTCATATGAATCTCCCCTTTTCTTCATAATTCCTGCCTTGCCGCTGGGCGGCTGGTGAGCGCTTGCTCGAAATGGATGCAAAAACAAATCCGCACACGAAAGTGCTTACATTGCCGCATCGGCTGCCGCCCTGCTGCGGCAGCGTGCGTGTTGCTTGACCCGAAAACTTGCTTACGCCTATTATTATAAACAATTATCAGACTTTTGTGAATGGGAATGCATCCATTTGGCAAAAGATTATTACACAGGAATAACGATTCTCGCCCCAGCTTCAAAAATATTCTACCATTTTTATGACCGTATAGGCAATGCCTGCGCCTATTAACGGCCCGACGGCTACCCCGTGAAACAGCGATACGGCAATGACCGTGCCGAGCACGAGCGCCGCCGTGATGTGCGGATCATTGGCCAAAAGCGTCACGCCGCCTTTGGCAATTAACGCCACAAAAACGCCGGATAAGAGCGCAATCCAGGCCGCCATGGACTGCAGCGAGCCGATGAGCTGCTTAAAACCGATCTCTCCCGCGGCGATCGGTGCCAGCACCGCAATCGTAATGACCGTAACCCCCCAGTTGATTCCTTTCGACTGAATGGCTGTCAGCAACCGCCCATCCAACCCGAACAACTTGATGGCCAGCAACACCACAATGGCGATGATGAGCGACTGATTTTTCGCCAACATCCCGATCACTAACAACACAAGCAGAAATAGCACTGGTTCGTTCACGATCGTCCGCCCTTTCCTCTGAAACTTGTCTTTTTGCTTCTTCGTAAAGAAACATGTAATATATCAGTATGGAGAACCGTTGGGGGTGAAACATTGTCCCGAGTCTATGTCGACCGTTTTTTGCGCTTGCTCATTGTCATCGCCGCCGTTGTGTTCGGCGCCATTGCCGTCTACTATGTCTCGGCGGTGACGTACCCGTTTATTATTGCCTTTTTTATCGCTCTTTTCATCAATCCGCTCGTCGATTTTTTGGAGCGAAAGGCGAAAATGCCGCGCTGGCTCGCCGTCAGCATTACGTTGATCGTCCTGTTTGCCGCCGTTGCTGGCATTGTGACGCTGTTAATTGCCGAAATCGTTTCCGGAACGCAATACTTGGCCGACGTTGTGCCGGAAAAATTCCAGGCGCTCATCACGTATATGGAGTCGTTTGCCGCCAATCAGCTCATCCCGCTCTATCAAGACTTGGCCGTCTTGTTTAAAAGCTTAAACGCCAACCAGCAAGATACGATCATGCAAAACATCCAGGCGGTCGGGGCGCAAATCGCGACGACGGTCGGCGAATTTATCCAGCGCGTGCTGCAAAACATTCCACAGCTTCTTGCCTGGCTGCCGAACGCGGCGACAGTTTTTATTTTTTCGCTGCTCGCGACATTTTTCATCAGCAAAGACTGGCATCGCCTTATGCGGATGGTGCAGCAATGGCTGCCGGCGAAAGCCCGCGCGAGCGGAAAAACGGTGTTTCTTGACTTGAAGCGGGCGCTGTTTGGCTTTATTAAAGCGCAGGCGACGCTCATTTCGATTACGACGGTCATCGTGCTGATCGGCTTGCTTATTTTGCGCGTCGATTACGCCATTACGATCGCCTTGATCATCGGGTTCGTTGATATTTTGCCCTACTTAGGGACGGGGATTGTGTTTGTTCCTTGGATCATTTACGCGGCGGTCAGCGGCGACATCCCGTTTGCGATCGGGCTCGGCGTGTTGTATATCGTCGTTCTCGTCCAACGGCAAATTATGGAGCCGAAAGTGCTCTCCTCATCGATCGGCCTTGACCCGCTCGCGACGCTCATCGCCTTGTTTGTCGGCTTCAAGCTGCTCGGCTTTCTCGGACTGATCGCCGGTCCGGTCGCGCTCGTCATTATCCGCACGCTCCATAGCGCCAACGTCTTTCGCGACATTTGGCGCTTTATCATCGGCAAGCCGGTCTCATAAAAACAGCCTTGGCTTATGGCCAAGGCTGTTTTCGTTGGTCGACAACCGCATTACAAGACGCTCGCATGGCCGCGATAGACAGCGCCAAACCCGCCGTCGACGGTAATTTCCTGCCCGTCTTTAAACAAACTTGTCGCGTTGGTCACCCCGACGACGACCGGAATGCCAAGGCTTAAGCCGACAACCGCAGCATGGCTTGTCAGCCCGCCTTCCTCCGTAATGATCGCCGCCGCCTTTTCGATCGCCGGCATCATGTCGGCATCGGTGCTGATCGTAACTAAAATGCCGCCGTCGACCATTTTTTGCCGCGCTTCTTCCGCTGTTTTCGCCACAACAGCCTTGCCGAACGCCGATTTGCGGCCGATGCCTTGCCCTTTGGCGAGAAGATCGCTGATGACGTGCACTTTCATTAAGTTCGTCGAACCGGTTTCCCCGACCGGCACGCCGGCCGTGATGACGACCAAGTCTCCATGCTTCACCAAGCCGGAACGCACCGCCGCATCGACGGCCACATCCAACATTTCATCCGTCGTGTTCACATGCGGCGCTTCTTTCGTATAGACGCCCCAGACGAGAGCCAACCGGCGCGATACCGCCTCGTTTGAAGTGACGGCGATAATCGGCGCTTTCGGGCGGTATTTTGCCACCATTTGCGGCGTTTTTCCGCTCACCGTCGGCGTGACGATCGCGGCGACATCCAAATTCAACGCCGTATGGGCGACCGACTGCCCGATGGCATCAGTAATCGTCGTCGCGCTTTCTTTTGTACGCTGGGACAAAATGTCGCGGTGCTCAAGCGCCTGTTCGGTGCGGAGCGCGATTTGGTGCATCGTTCTGACCGCTTCGACGGGGTAGTGGCCGGCCGCTGTTTCCCCGGAAAGCATGACAGCGTCCGTGCCGTCAAAAATGGCGTTGGCGACGTCGCTTGCTTCCGCCCGCGTCGGCCGCGGATTGCGCTGCATCGAATCGAGCATTTGCGTCGCCGTAATGACCGGCTTGCCGAGCATATTGCACTTTTTGATCAACAGCTTTTGGATGAGCGGCACTTCTTCAGCCGGGATTTCGACGCCTAAATCCCCGCGGGCCACCATCAGGCCGTCGGCCGCTTCTAAAATTTCGTCGATGTTGGCGACGCCTTCTTCATTTTCAATTTTGGCGATAATTTGAATATGGAGGGCATCGTGCGCCTCAAGCAGCTCGCGAATTTCGAGCACATCGGACGCCCGGCGCACGAACGAAGCGGCGATAAAGTCGATTCCTTGGCGGATGCCAAACAAAATGTCAGCACGGTCTTTCTCGGTAATCCCCGGCAAGTTGACGCGCACGCCCGGGACGTTGACCCCTTTTTTGTTTTTCAGCACACCGCCGTTTAAAACGGTCGTCACGATTTCTCCGGCTTGTTTGTCGACCGCATTGACCTCAAGGCCGATCAGCCCGTCGTCGAGCAAAATTTTCGAACCGACGGATACATCGTCAATCAATCCCGGATAAGTGATCGAGATTTTTTCCGGCGTGCCGAGCACTTCGCTCATCGAAATGACGAGCTTCGCCCCTTCTTTCAGTTCAATCGCGCCGTTTTCCATATTGTGCGTCCGGATTTCCGGACCTTTCGTATCGAGCAAAATGGCGACCGTTTTGCCCGTCCGCTCCGCCGCCTCGCGAATGTTGGCAATGCGCCGTCCATGCTCCTCGTGATCGCCGTGTGAAAAGTTCAGACGGGCCACGTTCATTCCCGCTTCAATTAGCTGTACGAGCTTGTCCACGCTTTCACTTGCCGGCCCAATGGTACAGACGATTTTCGTTTTCCGCTTCATCGTTTCTTCTTCCTTTCCCCTCGGGAATTAGATGGACAGTTCTTTTGACAGTAGATACATCCGCTGATCGATCGTATGTTTCTGGCTCAACGCTTCGGCAATGTCATGGTCGACAAGCTGGTTGTTTTGGATGCCGACGCAGCGGCCCCCTTTTCCTTCGAGCAGCAACTCGACCGCACGGGCGCCAAGACGGCTCGCTAAGACGCGGTCAAACGCGGTCGGCGACCCGCCGCGCTGCACATGCCCTAAAACGGTGACGCGCGTTTCAAACCCGGTCGCCTCTTGAATTTGCCGGCCGAAGTCAACGCCGCTGCCAACCCCTTCGGCGACGATGATGATGCTATGTTTTTTGCCGCGCTCATGGCCGCGTTTCAAGCGGGCGATGACGTCGTTCATATCATAGTCCGCTTCCGGAATTAAAATCGTTTCCGCCCCGCCGGCAAGGCCGGACCATAAGGCGATGTCGCCGGCATGGCGGCCCATGACTTCGATGACGTACGTCCGTTCGTGCGAGGTGGCCGTATCGCGGATTTTGTCAATGGCATCAATGACGGTATTCAACGCCGTATCAAAGCCGATCGTAAAATCCGTGCCCGGAATGTCGTTATCAATCGTCCCCGGCACGCCGACGCACGGGAAGCCATGTTCAGTCAGTTTTTTCGCCCCTTGGTACGAACCGTCGCCGCCGATGACGACGAGCCCTTCAATGCCGTGCTTTTTCAGCTGTTCAATCCCTTTTTTCTGCCCTTCCTCCGTCTTAAACTCCGGACAGCGGGCCGTATAGAGCATCGTGCCGCCGCGGTGGATAATATCGCCGACATCGCCGACTTCCAGCTTTTTGATGTTGCCGGCGATCAGCCCTGCATAGCCATGGTAGACGCCGTACACTTCCACGCCGTGGTAAATCGCCTTGCGGACGACGGCACGAATGGCGGCGTTCATCCCCGGCGAGTCGCCGCCGCTTGTCAATACACCAATCCGTTTCATGATTTTCCACCTCATTTACGTCAAATTCAACACGTCCGACCTCATACGTCTGTCGCTCTTGAACATTCCTAATGTACCATGAACCACTACGGAACACAATATCGAAGCCTTCGCTGAAACGGCTTACACGAACAAGTTTTTCTGAACAGAACAAAGCTGTCCCACAGAAGGAGACAGCTTTTTCCTTATCTTGCCCGAATCGTCTCTTGTAAAAACGAGACTTGACCCATTTGTTTAAATTTTTCGTAGCGCTGTTCCACGAGCGCCTCGCCGTCGAGCGCCAGCAGCTGCTTAAGCGAAGCGCGCAGCACGCGGTCGATTTCTTTCGCCTGCTCGTCGGCATTGCGGTGGGCGCCGCCTTTCACTTCCGGAATGATTTCATCAATGACGCCGAGCGTCTTTAAGTCATGAGCGGTAATTTTCATCGTTTCCGCCGCCCGCTGCGCCAATGATGCATCTTTCCATAAGATGGCCGCCGCCCCTTCCGGCGAAATGACCGAGTACGTAGAGTTTTCGAGCATATGAATATGGTTGCCGACACCAAGCGCCAGCGCCCCGCCGCTTCCGCCTTCGCCGATGACGATGCAGACGACCGGCACCGTCAGTCCCGCCATTTCAAACAAGTTGCGGGCGATCGCTTCGCTTTGGCCGCGCTCTTCGGCCGCTTTGCCCGGATAGGCGCCTTTTGTATCAATAAAGCAAATGATCGGACGGGAAAACTTTTCCGCCTGCTTCATCAGCCGGAGCGCCTTCCGGTAGCCTTCCGGGTGCGGCATGCCAAAGTTGCGGCGCAAGTTTTCTTTCGTATCTTTGCCACGCTGGTGGCCAATGACTGTCACCGGCAGCCCATCATAATCGGCGATGCCGCCGACGATCGCCTCATCATCGCCAAAGCAGCGGTCGCCATGGCATTCGAGAAAGTTCGTAAACAGCCGCTCAATATAATCAAGCGTCGTCGGCCGCTGCGGATGGCGGGCGATTTGTACGCGGTCCCACGGCGTCAAGTTCGCATACACTTCGTTCTCAAGCTTGGCGAGCCGCGCCTCCAGTTTCTCGATTTCCGCCGACAAATCGACGTCCGCCGTTTTCATAAACTCTTTCAGCTCTTGAATTTTGCGGCGCAGCTCAACAAGCGGCTTTTCAAATTCTAATTCCGCCACCATCCCGATTCCCCTCCTCCCGCATGAATTGCGAACACAATCGCGAGCTTCTCTTTGAGCTCATGGCGGTGAATGACGGCATCCAGCTGGCCGTGCTTTAACAAAAACTCCGCCGTCTGGAAATCTTCCGGCAGCTCTTCGCGCACCGTCTGCTCGATGACGCGGCGGCCGGCAAAACCGATGAGCGCCCCGGGTTCAGCGAAGTTGTAATCGCCAAGCGAGGCGAAACTTGCCGACACGCCGCCCGTCGTCGGATGGGTCATAACGGAAATAAACAAGCCGCCGTCATTGCTGAATCGTTTGAGCGCGGCGCTCGTTTTGGCCATTTGCATCAGGCTTAGCACTCCTTCTTGCATGCGGGCGCCGCCGGAAGCGGTAAAAATGAGAAACGGCATCCGTTGTTCGCGCGCCCGCTCGACGGCGCGGGCGATTTTTTCGCCGACAACGGAGCCCATGCTGCCCATGCGGAACGACGAGTCCATCACCGCGATGACGAGCGGATGGCCTTCAAGCGTCCCTTCACCGGTAACGACCGCCTCATTTAGCCCTGATTTGCGCCGGTCTTCTTCCAACTTTTCGCTGTAGCCGGGAAACCCAAGCGGGTTGACCGACACCATGCCGGCATCATACTCGCGGAAGCTGCCGTCATCAAGCACGCTGGCAATCCGTTCGCGCGCCGGCATCGGATGATGGTAGCCGCAGCTTAAACAAACGCGCAAGTTTTTCACTAATTCTTTTGTATACATAATTTTTTTACATTGCGGACATTTCGTCATCACGCCTTCGGGCACTTCGGGCCTCACCTGCTCGGAAGGGAGTGCCGCATATTTTTTCTTTTTTATAAACAAATCTTTCCACATGAGGGAGCCCCTCCTTTGCGTTTTCGCCTCTCTACTACTTTATCGAAAATAGGTATCATTGTTTGTCAAACGGTGTCAGTTCTTTTTCGACAATGGCCAGGGCCGATGCGCCTCCCATACGGCGATGGCTTCCGTCCGATCGCGCTTTTTCAATGCTGCTAGCAGCTGGTCATAAAACGAATCCGCAAGCGGCGGCTCCGGCGCAAAGGCGGCCGCAAACGCGGACAGCGCCCGCCAAATGCGGACAAGCAAATAATTGTCGGCCGCCTCGGCGACCGTCTGAAAAAATCGCTCGAAATCGATCGGCTTTTGGCGAACGGTTTTTTCAAGCCTGCTTATGGCTTCCTCGCCATAGCGTTGACAGAAAAGCTCAAGGAGCAGCCGTTCGACAAGCCATTTCGTTTCCGCCAAATCGGCTTTCGCCCGTTCATTTTCAAGCAAAAACATCGCCAGCAAATCGATCAGCTGATGGCTGCCGATCTCGCGCATGTATGTACCTTCCCCGCGCCGCGTCTCAATCAGGCCGAGAAATTCGAGGGCTCGCAGCGCCTCGCGCACCGACGAACGGCCGACACCGAGCCGTTCAGCCAGCTCCCGCTCTGACGGCAGCCTATCGCCGGGGGCAAGGCCATCCTGAACAATGAGACGGTGAATATGCTTCAGCGTCTCGGCATACACTTTTTCGTCGTTGAACGGAGATCCCTCCCGACGATTGGGTAATAAGGATATTTCTCAAATGAAAAAACTTATGAATCCCGCTCTTTAACGGTCTTAAGAACCGTTGAATGACGAGAAGCCGCTGTTTCCCCTGCCTTCTAGCTTCCATACTGGTCTGACCACCTAATGGTTATACGATATAACAAAATAACGAAATAGTAAAGGGCGATTTATTTGACGGCTAGGCCACCGGCGCCGAACACGGCGAACAGTGCATCGACAAGCGGCGCGGTCAACGCGATGCGATACTGCTCCGGCAGGCGGAGGAGCGTCCGCTTGACTTCATCGTACAAATAAACCGGAGTGCTGCCGCGATGCTGTTCAAGCAGCGGCTTGAGCGCGGAAAGCCGCGGTTTGTCGGCAAGATTCGCCTGAATATACAGCGCCGACACCGGCAGACGTTCCGCCCGGCGGAGAACGAGCTGCCGCCGTCCGGCGCGCATCTCCATCGTTCCCGCGAGCAGCACAAAATTCCCTTCCGCAAGTTCGCCAGCCGCGCGGGCATAGACAGACGGAAAAGCGACCGCCTCCATTTCTCCGCTTTCATCGCTGACCGTGATAAACGCCATTTCATCCCCGAACTTCGTTCTCGTTTTCCGCAGCTCAGCGATGCAGCCGCCGATCACGGCCGGCGAACCGTGCACCTCCGCTATGGGCACCGCCCGAGCCGCTTGAAACAGCGGGCGGCAGACGACGGCCGGGTGCGGAGTGACAGCGAAGCCGAGCCATTCGTTTTCCCGCTGCCGCCGCTCGGCAGGGGAAAGCGGCGGCGCATCCGCGTATTTCGGCTTGAGCGACCGACCGCCGGCTTCTAAGTATGGCCCCATCAATTGCACGTGTTCGATGGCGATCTCTATGCTGGCCAAAAGTGAACCCCGCTCCCCGCCCAACTCGTCAAACGCGCCGACGGAAATCAGCGCCTCAAGCGCCGGACGCGCCAGCCCCTTTGGCAGCAGGCGAACGGCAAAATCGAAAAAGTCGGCAAACGGCCCATGCTCCCTTCGTTCGTCTATGATGAGCTTCGCCGCCGAGCCGACGTGCTTCACCGCTGCCAGCCCCGCGCGGATCGCCTCCCCTTCCACGGTGAACCGATAGCCGCTCCGGTTGACCGACGGCGGCAGGATCGGAATGCCTTTTCGTGACGCCTCACGGCTATAAAGCGCCATTTTTTCCCGATCACCGGACGCGTTCGAGAGCATGACCGCATAAAAGCAACGCGGGTAATGGGCTTTCATATACGCCATCGCATACGACAACAGCGTATAGCTGACGGCATGGCTTCGGTTAAAGCCATAATCGGCGAAGCGGACGATTTGCCGGTACAACTCCTCGGCCACCGGCGCCGGATAGCCGTTCGCTGCGCAGCCGGCCACAAATTCTTCCCGATATTCAGCGAGCAGCGCTTTTTCCTTTTTCGACACCGCCCGCCGGAGCACATCCGCTTTGCCGAGCGAAAACCCGGCGAGCCGGGCGGCGATTTGCATAATTTGTTCTTGGTAAATGAGAACGCCGTATGTCGGCGCCAAAATCGGCTCAAGGTCCGGATGGAGATACGAAATCGTCTCTTCGCCGCGCTTGCGCCGGATATAAGTGGGAATCATGTTCATCGGCCCCGGCCGGTACAGCGCATTGACGGCGACGACCTCTTCCAATGTCGACGGACGCAGTTCGGCAAGCACGCGTTTCATGCCGCCTGACTCGAGCTGAAAAACGCCGGTTGTATCCCCAGCGCCAAGCAGCGCATACGTTTTTTCATCATCAAGCGGCAACGCGCGCACGTCAAACGGCTTCCCCGTCTGCCGTTCGACGAGGCGCACCATCTCACCCAGCAGCGTCAGCGTGCGCAAGCCGAGAAAATCGATTTTCAATAGACCGAGCGCTTCCAACGCCCCCATGGCGTATTGCGTAAGCGGCCACTCGCCATGGCTTGGCTGCAGCGGCACATCGCGCATGAGCGGCTCTGGGCTGATGATGACGCCAGCAGCGTGGATCGACGTATGGCGCGGCAGCCCTTCGAGTTTTTGTGCGATCGCAAGCCACCGCTCTCCGTTAGGGAGAGCGCGGAACGCGCGGCGGAAGGCGGCGGATTCGCGCTGCCATTGGCTGATGGTCACGCCTTGTTTGTTCGGCAGCAGCGCCATGACTTGTTCCGCTTCGCGCCTGGGGACGCCAAGCGCCTTTGCCGTCTCGCGCAGCGCCGCTTTGGCGCCGAACGTGCCGAATGTAATGATTTGTGCGACGCGGTCATGGCCGTATTTGCCGGCGACATAGCGGATCACATCTTCACGGCGGTCATCGGGGAAATCTAAATCAATATCCGGCACCGACACCCGTTCCGGGTTTAAAAACCGTTCAAACAAGAGCCCGTATTGGATCGGATCGACATCGGTGATCGACAAAGCGTAGGCGACGAGCGACCCGGCCGCCGAGCCGCGGCCCGGGCCGGTCAAAATGCCGCGCTGGCGGGCGTAGGCGAGCACATCAGCGACGATCAAAAAATAGTCGCTAAAACGCATCGCTTGAATGATGCGCATCTCATGCTCAAGCCGCTCCCAGTAGCGTGCGTCAGCTGATGGCACGCGGCGGGCGAGCCCTTGTTCGCACAAGCGGCGCAAATAATCATCCGCCGTCTCTCCATCCGGCACCGGAAACTTCGGCAGCCGCCGACGGCCGAACTCGATATGGAGCGCGCATTGATTGGCGATCTCCATACTGTTGGCAAGCGCCTCCGGCAAATCCGCAAAGCGGCGGGCCATCTCGTCTGGCGCCGCCAAATAACGCTCAGCCTCTTCCGCTATATCTGCAAGCGGCACCCCTCGGTCAATCGCCTGCAAGCAGCGCCATGCGAGTGCATCCTCGCGCTCAACGTAGCGGACATCGTTCGTCGCAACGATCGGAACACCGGTCTCTTCAGCCAGCCGCAGCAGCTCGCCTTCATACGGAGCGCGCGTCCGCTCGCCGCGCCGGATGGCTATATGCAAACGGCCGGAAAACAGCTGCCGGTAGCGAAGCAGCGCTTCTTTAGCCCGCGCAATCTCTCCGGATGCAAGCAGCGATTCAACCCGTCCGTCCGGACCCGGAGTGAGGGCAATGATTCCCCCGCCTAAGCGGCGGAGGTCGTCCTCACGAATGTGCTTTTCTTCCCCCATTTGAACCGCTGTGCTGATCTCGATTAAATGACGGTATCCTTCCTCATTGGCCGCCAGCAGGACGAGCGGAAATGCCGCACCGTCCCCGTCAAGGGCGACATCAGCCGTCATGCCGATGATCGGGCGGAGGCCGTGGCGCTGGCACTCCCGGTAAAACGGAATGGCGCCATACAGCACATGGCGGTCCGTGAGCGCCAAAGCCTCGTAGCCGAGCTGTTTCGCTTTGGCCGCAAGCGCCTCGACCGTCGCCGTGCTTTGCAGCAAGCTGTATCCGCTTAACACATGCAAATGGACGAACGTCATGGCCATCCCTCCTTCATCCGTACCGTTTGACGGGCGAAAACTTTTCCTTCGGCTACATATTCCGTCCAATTTGTTGATATACATAGTAAAAGATAAAGAAAGGGCGGGGAAACAGATGAACGAAAAAGTGGCCTTTTTGCCGGCATTTATCCAAAGCTATTTCATCGCGGTCGGCGTGCTGCTCGGCGGCGCCATGATCGGCGCGCTCGGCGCTTTTTTGAGCGGCGGCCAACCGCTGACCGCCATGTATCGGTTCGCCGGCGATTTGCGCATTTGGGCGGTGGTGGCCGCCATCGGCGGGACGTTTGATACGTTTTACGTCGTCGAGCGAGGGCTGTTTCTTGGAGAAACGAAAGATATCGTACGGCAATTTTTGCTTATTTTGTCCGCCATGGGCGGCGCGCAAACAGGGGTAGCGATCATTACGTGGCTGACGCAGGAGCACATTTCGCCATGAGAATTCCTCCGTATTACCAATCCCCCTCATGGCAGCGCTTTTTCGCCGGCGCAGCGATCGGAGCGCTGATTAGCTGGTTTGTCTTTTTATATATTTTCGGCGTCCTGCAGGAAAAACAAGTGCGGCATGTCAACGAGCTCAACGAGCAGATCGCCGATTTGCAAAATGAAATCCGCATTTGGCAAGAAGACTATATCCATTACAACAAAGAAATGAAAAAAAAGCTGACCGTGCAAGACGTTTCCGTTCATCTCGCCAACGCCGAGCAATACAAACTTGACTCGTACACGACGTTCCGCATCGAAGACAGCGTCAAAGAAGACTTGTCCCATTTAATTACAAAGGATATTGAAACAGTGTACAACAGCCGCGAATTGATCAAGCGGGCCATCGAAAACAAAACGTATACAATCCACGAAAAACCATATCGGCTCCAAATTCACACACTCACCATTTACACCGTCTTAGCTGTCGAAGTAAAATTAACGCCGCTCCCGTAACCAGGCGCCTGGCTGCGCGCCATTGCCCGTCGGCGGCAAAAGAGGGTGCCCCCAAAGCGTCGGGACACCTTTTCTCATTGCCGCATCGGCGCATATGGTTCTTTGTCTAGAAGAACGGCCATGTTCCCTTACCGCTCGCCTCGGCAGATGGCTTTCACGTCTTCGACAACGCGGTCCGCTTCTTCCCATGACGCGATGGAAGCGCCGGCCGCAAGCGGGTGTCCACCGCCGCCGTGCCGTTTGGCGACAACGTTGATGATCGGCCCTTTCGAGCGGAAGCGGACGCGAATTTCCTTCTCCTCCTCAATAAAAAACACCCAGGCGACAATGCCGTCGATATTGCCGAGCAGTCCGACAAGCTGCGACGCCTCGGGCGGGGTGACGCCGTACTCTTCAAGGAGCGCCCGCGGCATTTTGACGGCCGCCACTCCTTCCTCGACCGTAAAGTTCGACAGTACATAGCCGCTTAAACGGGCAAGCGGCAAACTCGTTCGATACAATCCGTCGTACAATTCCGTGAGCGAAAAGCCGTACGAAATGAGCTCCCCGGCGTAACGAAACGTGTTTTCGCTCGTGCGCGGAAACATAAAGCGGCCCGTATCCCCGACAATACCGGCGTAGATCAAGCGCGCTGCCTCAGTCGTCATCGTCAGCCCTTGATCTTTCCCAGTCAAATACAGCTCGTAAATCATTTCGCTCGTCGAGCTGGCATCTGGATTGACCCACATGATGTCACCGTACGGCGTGTCGTTCGGGTGGTGGTCGATTTTAATGAGCTTCCGCCCGAGCCGGTAGCGGCTGTCGCAAATCCGCTCCTCGTTGGCTGTGTCGCAGACGATGACCAACGCCTGTTCATAGACTGCATCGTCAATGGCATCCATTTTCCGCAAAAACGACAACGACGGGTCATCTGTCCCAACCGCATACACCCGCTTTTCCGGAAACGACGCCTGAAGCAGCGCCGCCAATCCGCCTTGCGACCCGTATGCGTCCGGATCCGGGCGCACATGACGGTGAATGATGATCGTATCAAATTGGCGAATGACATCTAAAATTTCTTGGCATTGTTCTCTCATTGTTCTTCCCCTTTTGGATCACCTGTCATTTTCAACCGCTGGCCTTTTTTTCCGTTTCTATGTACAATGGAAAAAGAAATGGACAACGGAGGGAGCAGCGATGCCAGCATTGGTTATTTTCATTATATTTTCCTTTTCGTTTTACGTCTATTATAAAATCCGCTATGTCCGCGCCCGTCGTCCGATCGAGCGCCAGTTTTTCTCGGCGAAATCGAGCATGGCGCTCGGGTTGTTTGTCGCGTTGTTCGGCATCAACCAACTGTTTTTGTATTCGACAACGGTGACGTACATCGTCTCCGCCATTTTTATCGCCCTGGGCTTTGGCAGCGTTTGGGCCGGCTATCGCGCCTACCGCCATTATTTGCCGCAGGCGGTCAAAGAAGCGGAAGAAGCGGCGAAACGGGTGTAGAAATCAAGGAGTGCACAGCAGACAGCATGGTCATGCGTGCGCTCCTTTTCCTTTAAAAGGACAATGTTCGTGCCGGTGAGCGAACTGTCCCATCCGCCCCCTCTAAAGGATGGCCGCACCGATGATCGCGCCTTCGGCGTCTATCGGTCGATCAGCTGGCACATCATCATCGCCTTGCCGACGATGGCCCCTTCGTTATACACCTCGACATCCACTTTCCCGAACTTGCGCCCGAGCTCAAGCAGTTTCGCCTGCACGTCGACCGTGCTGTCGATTTGCACCGGCTTGATGAAATAAATGGTGATGCTTTCCATCACTAAATCGCCGCGTTTGTACGCCCGCAGCATCCGCGCCGCCGCCTCGGTGACGATCGTCGTAAACACGCCGTATGAGAGCGTCCCTAAATAGTTCGTCATTTGTGGGGTGATCGAGCAGCGAAACAGCGTCTCTTTGTCTCCTGACTCGCGAAACTGAGCGGTGACGAGATCATCGATCGTCTCGCCGACTTGCGGCTGGCGCTGTGCCATCTGCAGCGCTTTTAACACATCTTGGCGGCTGATGATTCCTTGCAGCCGGTGGTGGTCATCGACAACGGGCAAGAGTTCGATCCCTTCCCATACCATAATGTGGGAGGCAAAAGCGACCGACGTTTTTCCGTTCACCGTAATCGGCTGCTTCGTCATCACTTTTTCGATCGGCAGCTGGCGATCCATATCAAGCACGTCTTTCGCCGTCACAATCCCTTGCACTCTCCAATCGTCATCGACGACCGGAAAGCGGCTGTGGCGCGTTTCTTTGTTTAACGCATACCACCGCTCGACCGGATCATCGACGCGCAAGTACGCTGTTTTTTCCAGCGGGATAATAATATCCTCGACGAGCACAATTTCTTTTTTGATCAACTGGTCGTAAATGGCACGGTTGATCATCGTCGCCACGGTAAACGTATCGTAGCTTGTCGAGATGATCGGCAGCTGCCGCTCATCGGCGAGCTTTTTGACGTGGTCGGCCGTATCAAACCCGCCGGTGATGAGCACTGCCGCCCCAGCCTGAAGCGCGAGTTCATGCGCCTTCGTCCGGTTGCCGACAATCAACAAATCGCCCGCCCCGGTATAGCGCATCATCGCCTCGAGCTGCATCGCGCCGATGACAAAGCGGTTCAGCGTTTTATGCAACCCTTCCTTCCCGCCGAGCACTTGCCCGTCGACAATGTTGACGACTTCAGCATACGTCAGCTTTTCAATGTTTTCCTTCCGCTTTTTCTCGATCCGAATCGTGCCGACGCGCTCAATCGTGCTCACATATCCTTTGTTTTCCGCGTCCTTGATCGCCCGGTATGCCGTTCCTTCGCTCACGCCCATTTCTTTGGCGATCTGGCGGACGGAAATTTTCTCGCCGATCGGCAGCTGATGAATGTATTCTAAAATTTGTTCATGTTTTGTCGCCAACAGTCCTTCACCCTTTACGCATTGTTACTTTCTATTATAACGGTGGCGGCGGCGGGGGTTCAACGGTTAGGCAGGCCGCAGCGGTGATCTTCCCGTCCTCTGCCTGCGGCATGTTCATCTTGTTTCATCATGAATCAACAGATCTAGAGGCGAATAGTCATATTTACTATTAACACCATTTTTTACACTAGGGGGAAGGGAACTAAAAACCATTGTTCGAGTAGCCAACGCGCTCGTTCTTTTACTGGGGATTTACCTTGTGTTTGCCGATTACGGATTTTTCGGCACCATAATCATTGTGACCGGCTGTTTTCTATTTCTTCCGAGCCAAAAAGGATATCAAGCGAGTCAGAGCTCTAGTTATGACGACTCCGATCACTACTATGATAGCGATGAGGATGATGATTTCTCCGACAGCGATGCAGGAGGAGGGAATGGTGACTCAGGAAGCCAAGGATATCGCAAAGAGGAATTGTTAGAGCGGAACATTTATTGAAACAACAAGGGTGTCCCAAAAGGACCGGGACACCCTCTTTCGTTGCTATATATACGCGCTGACTGATTCTGCCGCACTGTATGTTATGCCTATCTTGAGGGCAGACGACCTTTTGGGTCAGCCCCGTTTGCTTTACAGCTCGATGCTTTCGCCCGGCTTTAATGCGCGGCCGACGCCCGGCGGAAGGAGCGAGATGAACCGCTCGGGGTCTTGGGCGATCGGCGGGAACGTGTTGTAATGGATCGGCACGACCAGTTTTGCACCGAGCCACTCGGCGGCGACCGCCGCGTCTTCCGGCCCCATCGTAAAGCTGTCGCCGATCGGCAAAAACGCCACATCGATTGAATGGCGCTCGCCGATCAGCTTCATGTCAGAAAACAGCCCGGTGTCGCCGGCATGGTAGACCGTTTTGCCTTCGGCGGTGAACAAAATGCCGGTCGGCATGCCTAAATAAATGATTTGTTGGTCATCGGTCACAAAGCCGGAGCTGTGAAACGCCTGCGTAAACTTGACGGTGCCAAAATCAAACTGGCGCGCCCCGCCGATGTTCATGCCGAACGTCTCGACGCCCTGCCAGCTTAAATACGTCGCCAGTTCAAACGTCGCCACGACAAGCGCATTGTTTCGTTTGGCGATGTCAACAGTGTCGCCGACATGGTCGCCATGCCCGTGCGTCAACAAAATGACATCCGCCTTTACATCCGCCGCGTTCAAATCGGTCGTCGTGTTGCCGGTAATGAACGGGTCGATCAAAATCGTTTTCCCGTTCGTTTCAATGCGGACGACCGAATGGCCATGGTAACTGATTTTCATAGTTACATCTCTCCTTTCCACCTAAACATGGTTCGCCGCCGCGCGTCCATTTCCTTCTTTTCCCGCTTGTCCATTTACAAGTTGCCTGTTTCTTGGTACGCTCAAAATAAACCATAGCAAAAAAGGAAGGAATGGAACGATGAATCAACGGCTGCAAGCATTTTCCTCCTGGCTTCAACAACAACATAGTTCATTCGCCTTGATCACGTCAAGCGCCAACGTCTTTTATTTAAGCGGATTTTGGTGCGACCCGCACGAGCGGCTGCTCGCGCTTCTCGTTTTTCCTGACGGCGAGCCCATGCTCGTCTGTCCGCAAATGGAAGCTCCCCGCGCCCGCCGCACGGGCTGGGAGGGGGCGGTGATCGGCTATGACGACAGCACCGATCCGTGGGACGAGATCCGCCGCCATCTCGAAGCGCGCGACATCAAGGCCGTCTCGATTGCCGTCGAAAAAAACGATTTGTCATTCGCCCGCTTCGAGCGGCTCTCGGCGCTGTTTCCCAACGTCCAATGGCGGGATGCCGAAGAAAAACTGCGCCAGCTTCGCCTCATGAAAGACGAGCAAGAAATGAAGCGGTTGCGTCAGGCGGCCGAACTCGCCGACCGGGCGATCGAAATCGGCGTATCGGCCATCCGCCCCGGCATAACAGAGCTCGAACTTGTCGCCGTCATTGAATATGAGCTAAAAAAGCTCGGCGTCGAAGGGATGTCGTTCCCGACGACCGTGCTCACAGGCGCGCGCACAGCCGACCCGCACGGCGTGCCGGGAGCGGCAGCGGTCGCCCCGGGTGACTTCGTCTTGTTTGACTTAGGCGTCATCGTTGACGGCTATTGTTCAGACATTACCCGCACCGTCGTCTGCCGGATGGCGAGCGAGGAGCAGCGGCTCATTTACGACACCGTCCGGCGTGCCCAGCAGGCAGCGATCGACGCCTGCCGCCCGCAAATCACCATGGGTGAGATCGACCGCGCCGCCCGCAGCGTCATTGAACAAGCCGGCTACGGTCCGTACTTCACCCATCGCGTCGGCCACGGCTTAGGGATCGAAATCCACGAATACCCATCTCTTCATGGCGCCAACACCGAACCGCTTGCTCCCGGCATGGTGTTTACGATTGAGCCGGGCATTTACGTCCCGGCGATCGGCGGCGTGCGCATTGAAGATGACGTCGCTGTCACCGCCAGCGGGGTCGAGGTGCTGACATCATTTTCGAAAGACTTGATCATCGTTTAAAGGATTGCCCGCACAACGAAAGCTGCCCGCCGACCTGCTGCAAGGCCGGTTCGGGCAGCTTTGCGCTTGATTAAGATGGGGGCCCGGGCCCTGCTTTTTGCGCTCCCTCTTCAGCGAATCAGCAGGCGCCCCGCCTTTTCGTCACCGTAACAATTGATGAACATCGGTATACGGCATGTTGTGCGCTGCCGCCACCGCTTCGTACACGACATGCCCGTCTAGCGTGTTGATCCCTTTTAACAGCGCCGGATTGTCAAGGCAAGCGGCGCGGTAGCCTTTGTTGGCGATTTGCAAGGCGTATGGAATCGTGACGTTCGTGAGTGCGAACGTCGACGTGCGCGGGACAGCGCCCGGCATGTTGGCAACGGCGTAATGGACGACGCCGTGTTTGACGTATGTTGGATCGTCGTGCGTTGTGACGCGGTCGGTCGTTTCGAAAATGCCGCCTTGGTCGATCGCAATATCGACAAGCACCGAACCCGGCGCCATCGAGCGCACCATCTCTTCCGTCACCAGCTTCGGCGCTTTTGCCCCTGGGATGAGAACAGCGCCGACGACCAAATCCGATTCGCGCACACATTCGGCGATATGGTACGAGTTGGACATGAGCGTCGTCACATGGTCGCCGAACAAATCATCGAGCTCGCGCAGCCGCTCGGCGTTAATGTCCAAAATCGTCACGTCCGCGCCGAGGCCAACGGCGATTTTCGCCGCATTCGTCCCAGCCGTTCCGCCGCCGATGATCGTCACTTTGCCGCGCCGCACTCCGGGGACGCCGCCAAGCAAAATGCCTTTGCCGCCGTGCGGCTTCTCGAGAAACTGGGCGCCGACTTGCACCGACATGCGGCCCGCCACCTCGCTCATCGGCGTCAAGAGCGGCAGCGAGCCGTTCTCAAGCTGCACCGTCTCATAGGCGATGCCGACCACTTTTTGTTCGACAAGCGCTTTCGTCAGCGCTCCGGCCGCCGCCAAATGCAAATACGTAAACAAAATGAGCCCGGGCCGGAAATAGCGGAACTCCTCCGGCAGCGGCTCTTTCACTTTCAACACCATCTCCGCCGCCCATGCATCCTCGGCGTTTGGCACGATCACCGCCCCGGCGCTTTCATACTCCGCATCTGAAAAACCTGACTCGGCGCCGGCGTTCGTTTCGACGTAAACGTCGTGCCCGGCTTTGACGAGCGTCATGACGCCGGCCGGCGTGATGGCGACACGGTTCTCATTGTTTTTAATCTCTTTCGGAACTCCGATTTTCATGGCCGCTTTTCCTCCTGTTTCCTTCACTTTTCCCCTTTTATTGTTCCCCGTTCGGCGGAAAAGCAAACGAAAAAGCGGTGCGGGCGCCTATTGGAAAAAGTGGCGGTACAGCACGTTCACCCCGCCGGTAACGTCAATGATGGCGCCGGTGATGAAATCGGAATCGTCCTCGCATAAAAAGGCGATGACGCGAGCGATGTCTTCACCTGTTCCCGGGCGCCCGACCGGTGTCTCCTCATCCCGCTTCGCGCGGGCGTCAGCGATCGCTGCCTCTTTCATGGCGCCGACGATGTTGCCTGGACAGACCATGTTAGCGGTGATGCCGTATTCCGCCTCTTCGAGGGCGATCGTTTTCGTCAGCGACACCAACCCGACTTTCGCCGCGCCAAACGCCGAGCGGTGCACCCAACCCGGGGCATCGGCCGCTCCTTGAAATCCGTACGTAATGATGCGGCCGAACCGCTGCTTGCGCATAATCGGGATCGTCCGCCTCACCAAATGGAACACGGAACTCAAGTTGCCTTCGATCATTTCATACCATTCATCTTCCGTATAATCGGCCAGCTTTTTCCGCTCAAAAATATACGGCCCAGCGTTGTTAATCAAACAGTCAATGCGGCCGAACCGTTCCATGGCGGCGTCGATCAACGCCGCCAAATCGTCTTTGTTCGTCACATCGCCGCGCACAAATTGGAGCCGATCGCTCGCATCCTTATACCGCTCTTGGAGCGAGCGCGCTGCCCGCTCATCGCTCCGGTAGTTGACCGTCACCGAATAACCTTTGTCAAGCAGCAGCTCCGTCACTTTTCTCCCCAGCCCTTTTGCTCCGGCCGTGATTAAGGCGTGCCGCACTGTTCTCCCTCCTTGCCGCTATTCGCCTGTCTCATTTTTACTTTACTACAAACAGGAGAGAATACAAAAAAATAACCATAGCGCGTGGCCGCTATGGTTACTCGCCAACTTCCCGGCGCGGGTCGTAATACGGTTCGTCATCATCGATGATGCCGCTCTCATACGATTCGGTAATTTGCTCGGTGATCGTCCGCACTTCTTCCTCATCGTATTGCCAGCCGTCATACCGCTTTTCCATTGTTTTTTCCTCCCTCGTTCACGAAATCGAAAGATATGGCCTAGTTTCCCGCCAGAACGGGGAGGGTATACTACATATAGAAGTAACATTTTTATCCAAGGGGAGTGGAGAGCATGGCAACGACATACAAAACGATCGTCGTCGCCGTTGACGGCTCGAAAGAAGCAGAATGGGCGCTGAAAAAAGCGATCGAAATGGCAAAGCGAAACGGGGCGAAGCTCATTTTATCCCACATCATTGATCTGCGCGGCTTTACGACCGTCGAAGCGCATGATTATGCACTCGCGGAGCGGTCGGAGCAATATGCGAACGACCTGCTCAAGCGGTATCAAAGCGAGGCTGTCGCCGCTGGACTCAACGATGTGGAGACCGACATTGCGTTTGGCTCGCCGAAGGTAAAAATCGCCAAGGACGTCGCTTCAAAATATAAAGCCGACCTCATCATTTGCGGGGCGACCGGACTGAATGCGGTTGAGCGGTTCTTAATCGGCAGCGTGTCGGAAAACATCGTCCGCCATGCGAAATGTGATGTGTTAGTCGTCAGGACACCGAAAGAATGAGCTCCGCCCCGCTTTCGATAGAAGGACGGTTAAAAACGACTGTCATGCGCAAATCAGCGGCATTTCGCTAAAAAAAGAAAGCTGATTCCGCAAGGGGTTTGTAATGAAAAAACAGCTGGAACTAGCAGTATTTTGCACCAAATCACCAGCCTCTTAGGCGATGTTGGGGCTCAAGCACTGCCCAACCGGACAGCAGGCTCAACAAGCACACCGCCGCGTCCCCGCCAGCGGTCTCCGCCGCATCGTCCATATCGATCAAGCGGCAAAAAAGCACCCTGCCATGTCACAGGGTGCCCAATCGTTCTTTCGCTTTTTCAAGCGCTGCGCGCACTTCGGCAAACCCGGTGCCGCCGGCGCTGTTGCGGCGGTTGACCGCCGTTCGTGGGTTCAACGCATCATAAATGTCTTCTTCAAAGAGCGGCGACGCTTCCTGATACACTTCAAGCGGCAAATCCGCCAAAAAGACGCCTTGTTCGATGCAGCGCAAGACGAGCTTGCCGACGACCTCATGCGCCTCGCGGAACGGCATGCCTTTGGCAGCCAAGTAATCGGCGAGCTCAGTGGCGTTCGAAAAGTCTTGTTTCGTCGCCCGCTCCATCACGTCCGCGCGCACATTCATCGTCTCGATCATGCCGGTGAAAATTTTCAACGCCCCGACGACCGTCTTCACCGTATCGAACATGCCTTCTTTATCTTCTTGCATATCTTTGTTGTAGGCGAGCGGCAGCCCTTTCATCACCGTCAACAAGGCCATTAAGTGCCCATACACGCGCCCGGTTTTGCCGCGGATGAGCTCGGCCATGTCCGGGTTTTTCTTTTGCGGCATGATGCTGCTGCCGGTCGCAAACGCGTCATCAAGCTCAACGAACTGGAACTCTTGGCTTGACCAAAGGATGAGCTCCTCAGCGAGCCGCGACAAATGCATCATAAGCATCGAGCTGTCGCTTAAAAATTCGATGATAAAATCACGGTCGCTCACGGCATCCAAACTGTTTTCGTACATATCGGCAAAGCCCAAAAGCTCCGCCGTCCGCTGCCGGTCGATCGGAAACGTCGTGCCGGCGAGCGCTCCGGCGCCAAGCGGCGACTTGTTGATGCGCTTTTGCGACTCGGAAAACCGCTCATAATCGCGCTCCAACATCCAAACATACGCCAGCAGATGGTGGGCAAACGAGATCGGCTGCGCCCGCTGCAAATGCGTATACCCCGGCATGATCGTGTCGACATGCTTCTCGGCCTGAGACACAAGCGCCCGCTGCAGCCCGCGGATGAGGCCGAGAATCTCTTCGACGCGCTTGCGCAAATATAGATGCATATCGGTCGCCACTTGGTCGTTCCGGCTCCGTCCGGTGTGCAGCTTGCCGCCGACCGGGCCGATGTCGTCGATCAACATTTTTTCAATGTTTAAATGAATGTCTTCATACGCGACCGAAAACTCGAGCTCCCCCCGCTTCGCTTTTTCGAGCAGGCGCAAAAGCCCGCCTTTGATGGCTTCCACGTCGTCCGCCGGCAGAATGCCGCACTCGCCAAGCATCGTCACATGGGCGAGGCTTCCTTCAATGTCTTCTTCGACGAGCTCTTGGTCGAACGGGATCGACGCGCCAAACTCGTCGACCCATTCTTCCGCTGTTTTCGTAAACCGTCCACCCCAAAGCTTTTTCACGCCTCACGCCGCAGAGGAATGCGACTTCCCCCTTCCTTTTCTCGATGGTTTATTGGCCGGCTGGCACCGACGCTTTGTGTTGCTTGTTCACGATGCTGTTGACTTTGGTCGGCAAGCCGTACAGCGAAATGAAGCCGACCGCCGCTTGATGGTCAAATTCATCTTCCGACGTATACGTCGCCAGTTTTTCATCATAGAGCGAGAACGGCGATTTGCGCCCTTCGACGATCGCATGGCCTTTAAACAGCTTCACGCGCACGACGCCGGTGACGTTTTTCTGCGTTTCTTTCAAAAACGCGACCAACGCGTCTTTGAGCGGCGAGAACCAAAGGCCGTTGTAAATGACTTCGGCGATTTTTTGCTCGATGATCGGTTTGAAATGGGCGACTTCTCTCACCAATGTCAAGTCTTCGAGCTCTTTATGCGCTTTAATGAGCGTGATCGCCCCTGGGCATTCGTACACTTCGCGCGACTTGATGCCGACAAGGCGATTCTCAACATGGTCGATGCGGCCGACGCCGTGCTTGCCGGCAAGCGCGTTCAGCTCCAAAATCAATTGCGCAAGCGGGTATGCTTGCCCGTTTAACGTCACCGGCACGCCTTGTTCAAAGCCGATCTCGATGACATCCGGCACATCCGGCGCGTTCTCAAGCGAAGCCGTCAGCTCGTACGCCTCTTCCGGCGGCGCGGCCCACGGATCTTCCAAAATGCCGCATTCGTTGCTGCGGCCCCATAAGTTTTGGTCGATCGAAAACGGGCTGTCCAGATCAACCGGAATCGGAATGCCGTGTTTTTTCGCGTATTCGATTTCCTCCTCGCGCGACCAGCTCCATTCGCGCACGGGGGCGATGACGTCCAAATCCGGATTGAGCGCGTTGATCGACACTTCAAAACGCACTTGATCGTTCCCTTTCCCCGTGCAGCCGTGGGCGACCGCCACGGCGCCTTCGAGCTCGGCGATTTCAACGAGTTTTTTCGCGATGAGCGGACGCGACAGCGCCGAGACGAGCGGATATTTCCCTTCATACAGCGCGTTCGCCTGCAAAGCGATGAGCGCATAGTCATTCGCAAACTCGTCTTTGACGTCGATGACGTACGACTTGATCGCCCCGACTTTGAGCGCTTTTTCTTTTACAAAATCAAGATCTTTTCCTTCCCCAAGGTCCAGGCAGCAGGCGATCACATCATACCCGCGCTCTTGCAGCCATTTAATCGCTACCGATGTATCTAAACCGCCGGAATAGGCCAGCACCAATTTTGGATTTGCCATGGTCGTTCTCCTCTCCTGTCACATAAATATACTTAAATATAAATAAATATTCAAATCGGATACATTAATCACTTTATCAGCTTTTCGATGATTTTTCAATACTTATTCAACGAAAAGCATAAAAATTCCACCCCTCGTTCTGACACATTTTAGTATAATGGAGAAAAGGGAGGGGATTAGATGAACCATCGATTTGTCAATGACGCGCGGCTCGGCATCCGCGTGCCGCAGTTGGACAAGCCTTGGGAAGACTACAGCGCCGAGGAACAGGAGGCGATTTTGCTCGAGTGGGAAGCGATCCGCGGTTTAATCCCTGACCGCATCGCGGCGCTGGAACGGCAAATCAATGAGAAGCAAGACGCGCTTGGCCGCGAAGCCGATTTTGCGCGCTCGTGCCGGCTGAATGCGGAAGTGGCCGAACTCGCTTCCATCATCAATGATTTATGGATTTGGTATCGGGTGAGTCCCAATATCTCCTTTGAAAAGGCAACTGCGGTAAAAAGCAAAACACGCTGACGAAACCGGATGCCTCTTTTTTGTCCATGGCCTCGCCTCCCATCGTTGCCGGAGCTTTCGAGGCCATCTGCTCTACCCGTGTTGTGTGCAAACAAATTCACTTGCCATGACACTGTTCTTTAACAATATGTTGAATTTTAGTTCTATTTGATAGTTCTATTTGAATTATTATTAATTTGACTCTCGGCGGGGCCGACCCGGGCTGGGCGTACGGGTTGATCTTTTGCACCTTTGCGCCGATGGCGTTCGGCGTGCCGATCGTCTTTTATGAAGGGCCGTTTCAACCGGAAACGTGCTATTCCTTGATGGAAAAATACGGCGTCACGAACTTTGCGTATGCCCCGACCGCGTACCGGGCGATGGCGGCGGCCGGCGCGGACGTCATCCGCCGCTATCAGCTGAACGTGCGCGCCATGAGCTCAGCCGGCGAACCGCTCAATCCGGAAGTCATTCGCTTTTTCCAAGAGCATGTGGGCGTCACGATCCACGATCATTACGGCTTGTCGGAAACGTTGATGTTGATTGGAAACCTCAACGCCGCCGCGATGGACATCCGTCCGGGCTCGATGGGATGGCCGCTTCCGGGCTTTGACATCGCCTTGCTCGATGAGAATGGAAATCCGGTCGCCGATGGCGAAGTCGGACAAATTGCCTTTAACACCAACTCGATTCCAAACGTCTTTAAAGGGTATTGGAAAGACCCTGAAAAAACCGCCGAACGGCTTGTCGGCCATTGGTTTTTGACCGGCGATTTGGCGACCAAAGACGAAGACGGGTATTTCTGGTTCCAAGGGCGGGCGGATGACATCATTTCAAGCGCCGGCTACCGCATCGGACCGTTTGAAATCGAAAGCTGCCTCCTTGAGCATCCGGCCGTCGTCGAAGCGGCCGCCGTCGGGAAGCCGGATCCCGTCAAAGGAGAAATCGTCAAAGCGTTTGTCGTGCTGAAAGAAGGCTTTGCGCCGTCGGACGAGCTGGCCGAAGAGCTGTCCTTGTTCGTCAAAACGCGCTTATCCAAACATGAATACCCGCGCGAAGTGGAATTTGTCGCCGAACTCCCGAAAACGCCGAGCGGCAAAATCCAGCGCTTCATCCTGCGCAACCAAGAGAGGGAAAAGTCCATCAAAGCTTGATGAGTGAAAGAGGATGCCCGCTGCGGGGCATCCTCTTCTCCGCTGATGTTCTCCTTTCGTTAAACACATCTCTCACTGCTTCTCCCCATCCTTCCGAATCTCCCGCACCACATGCCCAAGTTCGGGCAAAATGAGCTTCGTCATGGCGAGGCGCACGGCGCCGGTGGAGCCGGGGGTGCAAAAGACGGCGGTGTCCATCGCCACGCCGGCGACGGCGCGCGACAGCATGGCGGCGGCGCCGATGTCTTCGGTGTAGCTTAGGAAGCGGAACAGCTCGCCAAAGCCGACGAGTTCTTTCTCGAGCAGCGCGCCGACCGTTTCAATCGTCACATCACGCTTAGCGATGCCGGTGCCGCCATTGGTGAGCACCGCGTCGACATCAAGGCGGCGGCAGCCCTCCAGCACCGCCTCGCGAATGGCGTCCGCTTCATCTTTCACGATCTCATAGCTGACGACCTCATGCCCGGCTTCCGCGAGCAGCTCGATCATCAGCCGGCCGCTGCGGTCGGTTTTCTCGGTTCTCGTGTCGCTGACGGTGATGACTTTGCAGCGGACGGTTTTCGGGGCTTCTTGTTTATGTTGGATCGTGCTCATCGTTTTCCCCTCCTTTGTTTGTTGTTGGCTATAGTATAGCAAAAATCAGTCGGCCCTGCCGCCAACACAGCGCGTCGTGCCGACGGCCTCTTGTTGGCTCAATGAAGCCAGCCGCCTTTCTTGTACACTTTTGGGCAAAAATATTTGTTATATAATAGACTGAATTGTTATAATATTAATACAGAAACTATAGTGACTGTTGAAACGAAAGAAGCCATTTGGCGAGAGGAGGGAAAAGCGGTGCACCGTACGTTGCACGAAAAACTGAACGCGATTTTGCAGGAGGGAGTAGCGGTCATCCGACGGCATCACAGCTCAATCGCCGCTCGTTGGAAGGAAAAATGGTGCGAGCTTGAAACGAAGCAACATACGGCTGCCGAATCGTTCGGGGCTGCCATGGACTTGTTTTCCCATCAACTGTTTGAAGAGGGCAGCGGGACTGGCGAATGGCTGAAAGCAGTGGGCGACGCCTGGCGGAGTCATCCCCATTTTGCGCCATCCAACAAAATGACTTTCGTGTTCACCCTGCTCGAAAATGCAGTCCATGAGGTCGTCCAATCCGCGCCCGACAGCACGTTTCATGACCACCAAGCGGTGCAATATTTGTTTTCTAAAATATATGAATCCGCCTTTTCCCAAACGTTCGACGGCCAGCCGGACATCGGCCGGTTTTTGGAACAGCTCGCCGCCTCAAGACAAATGCCCATCCATTGGATCGCCGAACTGGACAAGATGGACGGCCGCTTTTACGTCAAAAAACTATACGGAGAAACAGAGTGGCTGCCGACAGCTATTCACATATTGGAAGCTGACACCATTTTTTCCCTGGGGGAACAGTTGCTTGCCTATATGCCAAAGGCGAGAGGAAAGAAACGCGTCATTCCGCTTCCGTGGGAGGAAAGCGTTTTCTTGTTTTGCACAGATGAAACGGATCATCAAGTCCTTCCGTTTCTCCTTCATTCGTTCGAATTGTTTCACGCCGGGGGAATGGCGCTTGAGCAAACGAAACAAGACCAACTTTGGAAAGATGCCGTCATTTTATTCGATCGATGGATCATGCGCGCGAAATCATTGCAGCAGGCGGTGGAATACATTTCGTCCGGCTTTGTCGCCTATTTGCCGTTTGAACGCTGCGCGCTGTTCGCCTACTCGAGCGAGAATGAAAGCGGATTCGGGCTTTACGGATACAAACTTGACAACGAGCAAATCAAAAACATTCGCGAGAACATCAACGCTTTGCCGCTCATTAAACAGTACGTGCAGCAGTTGCAGCTGCTCGGCAGTCATATAGCGAATGTGCCGCCCATCTACTTGTCCGACGCGGCGGAAGGGCTGCCAGCGAAATATGTGGAGCAATTCCAACTCGAATCGATCGTCATCGCCCCGATTTACGCCCCGTCAGAAAACCGGCTCATCGGTGCGGCCATTTTGGATCAAGGCCCTGGGCGCCCGTTCACGTTGTCGAGCGACATTTTCACCGCGGTCATGAAATTCGGCCAAAGCGCCGGGGAGGTGCTGGCGAAATTCAGCGGCGGCCGTCCAGAGCTCGTTCCATCAACGCCTCACTTGTCGCCGCGGGAAATCGAGGTGCTGAAGCTCGTCGCCGAAGGCGCGTCGACCTATGAGGCCGCAAAACGGCTTCATTTAAGCGAGTATACGGTGCGCGACTATGTGTCGGCCATTTTGCAAAAAATGAACGCCAAAAATCGGACGGAGGCCATTGTGAAAGCGATCCGCGACGGCATTATTTGAAGCCCTCTCCCCCTTGGCGCCAAGAAAAAAGCAGCGCGCCGCTTTTTTTTCGTCATGCGCCGCCATCGAAAGGGAAACGCCCCTTTTCGGCAGCTGGCGCAGCGCGAATCCGGCGCACTGCCTTTTCTTGCTCCAGAAAGACGTTGATTTCATGAAAAAGCAGCTCAAAGCTGGTCTTTCTCAAGCTGAGAAGCTTTGTAAAATCAGCTCTTCCTTCCCGACGAACTCCATCGACCCGGCAGAAATAATCGTGTTTCACCAGTCTTCCAGAAAAGATGGGAAGGGAAGCGGACACGCCGCTATGCACGGGATTCTCTTTTTGCGCGCCCGTCTGTTGCTTTGAGAAGGCCTTTGCCCTTCGCCAAGCTTTTAAGGCAGCGCCCGCATCCAGCGTTTCAGCTCATTTTTCTGTTGTTCGAGCTGTTGTTTCACTTTCTCAAGCTGTTCAAGCTGCGCTTCATACTGTTGAATGCGTTCCGTCACCTGTTCGATCATCCCCTTTCCTTCTCCCGCATCGGAAAGCGGCGCGAGCAATTCCTGCGTCGGCAGCCGTCGTCCGCTCCCTGCCTCATCCGGCGGCTTATGCTCTCTTAACTCCTGCTGCATGTTCTTCCACTGTTCATTTGTCTGTTGCCAGATAGCATCGATTTGTTCCAGCTGTTCCGTCAGCTGCTCCGTCTGGCTGCGGATCAGCTGCTCGATGCCATCGAGCGTCTTCTCGCTTGCCGCGGATGTCACCGCGTCGCTGATTTGATCGATCAGCTCGCTCGTTTTTTTCTGTTCGTCTTTCACTTCCTCGATCAACCCGCCCACCGAGTCAGGCGCTGGAGGAGGGATGGTTGACGGCGGCTCGGCAGGAGCAGTCGGGCTTGATGGCGCTTCTTCGTTTCCAGGCGCCGGTGGGGTGGATGATGGATCGCTTCCATCCCCTGATCCGTTGCCGCTTCCGTCCACCGGTTCCCTGCCCGGCGCTGTAGAAGACGGTTCGTTCGGTGACACGCTCGGTTCCGATGGCGCGGTTGGCTTTTGTTCTGATGACGGTGCAGCCGGCTGGTCGGTTTTCGTTGATGTCTCTGGCAGTTGGCCTCCATCTGATTTCATCGAACTGCCGCCATCCGCGGAAGCCGTTCCAAACGCTGCCTGCGCCGATAGCTGCGGAATGGCAAGCTCATCGGCTGTCAGTTCCGTCGCCACGACCGTTACATCTTTCAAACATTGCTCAACAAGCGGCACGCCGTCCGTACACAGCCCACCGATCTCCATTTTTTTCACTCTCATTTTCATCCATTTCGTCCGCGCAACTTGATCGGTGTGGAACGTAAACGACACGGTGCGCCCGGCGATCGTTTGTTGTTTCGTCAATGTCATCCCGTATATTTTCGCTTGCATAAAGGCGATCGGCATATCTCCCGTTAAAACGACCGGCGCTTTGAGAACGATTCCTCCTAAATCGATCGTCCCCACCACTTGATCGGCATGAATGACAAATCCTTCTCTTTCCTGTCCTTCCGCCGCCGCTCGGCCGGCGCCGCCCAACAGCCAGCCGGCGACAGCAGCCAAAACAGCCACAACGGAAAGGGCGACAAGTTTTCTCAAGCGTTCCGCCATCTTCATCCCCCTGTCGGCAACCTTGCTTCGATTTTCAACGTTCCGCCTCGCTCAACGTTTTTTCCAGCTCCTCGACGCTGTCATACCGCTTCGCTCGGCTGATTTGTTTTTTGCGAATGTTGAACTGTTTGACGACATAGCGGTTGAGCATGTCATAGTCGATCTCGAGCGCATACGTGCGGGCGAGCTGCTGCTGGCGCTGTCCGAGCTCGGTCAAATAGGCGACATAGCCGACAACATGCGGCCATAATTCGTCCATATATTGGATGAACAAATCGTAATACCGCTCGTCTTCGTTGACGAGCCGCTGGATCGTGTACAGGCCGAACTGAATATGGCGGCCCTCGTCCATGTTCAAATAGTCGATGCCTTGCAAAAGACCCGGGAACAGCCCGGCTTTTTTGTAAATTTGCCGGAACGTATAATACCCCGATTCGGCGAGCGTCCCTTCGACGATCATGTTGTAGACGGTGGCGGCGCGGATGACTGCTTCCGGCGAGTCGTCGGCATACAGCCGGTTCATTGCTTCCGGCAGCGCTTCGTAAAAGATGCGTTTGTAATGGTCGTTATGAAAGACGGACAAGTCCATTTGCCCGATGCCGACGGCTTGCTGCCAGCGGGAAAACATCTCGACATGTTTCGCTTCATCGTGCATAAACGTCGTTAAAAACAGGACATCCTCAAGCCGCCCTTGGCGCGCGAGGGCGTTGGCCATCGGCAAAATATCGAGCGTCACCGCCTCTTCTCCGGCGGAAAAGCCGGCGACGAGCGGCAGCGCGGAAATTTTTTCTTCGCTCGTCAAGCTGGCAAAATCCTTCTGGTCTTGGCTGAAATCGATGTCGGCCGGGTTCCATTTCCCATTCCGCTTCGCTTTTTCATACAATTTGTACATCGGATGCTCCCAATCGATCGTTCCTTTCACCGTTTGAAAACCGTCATGATGGACCATCTCATTCCCCTCCTTGTCAAGTTCGGCTGCCATGAATCGGCCCGTCATGCCGCGGAAAGCAAAAACGCGTCGTCCTTGCTGCGCATTCTCTAAGAGGCTGGTGATTTCGTACAACACACTGCTAGTTCCATCTATTTCTCAATTAGAAAAACTTTGCGAAATCAGCCTTCTTTTTTGGCAAAATGCCGCTGATTTGCTCGTGACAGCCGTTTTTCACCATCCTTCTAAACAGCTGATCGTTTCTTTTAGAACAAGGTCATCGGCCGATCGTTCAAATCGCAAATGACCGTTTTCGTCTCGAGATAGGCGTCAAGCGCCTGCATGCCAAGCTCGCGGCCGAGGCCGCTTTGCTTGTAGCCGCCAAACGGCGCGGTCGGCGACAGCACTTGGTACGTGTTGAGCCAGACGGTTCCGCTTTTCACCCGCCGAGCGAGGCGGAGCGCCCGTTTGATGTCGTTCGTCCAAACCGCCGCCGCCAAGCCGTAAATCGTATCGTTGGCAATGGAGGCAGCTTCCTCTTCATCTTGAAACGGGATGACAGCGGCGACCGGCCCGAAAATTTCTTCACGGGCGATGCCCATCGACGGCTTGACATCGGCAAAGACCGTCGGTTCGATGAAATAGCCTCCGCCAAGCCCGACCAACGCGCTCCCTCCCGCCGCGAGCCTCGCCCCTTCCTGCTTGCCGATGTCAATGTAGCGCAACACTTTCTCGTATTGCTCCCGGCTGATGACGGGGCCAAGGTCGCTGCGCGCATCCGCGCCGGGGCCGACTTTCAGCTTTTTCGCTTTGCTGGCCAACAGCTCGACAAACGTTTCGTAAACCGGCCGTTCGACTAAAATGCGGCTTCCTGCCTGGCACACTTGCCCTGAATTGTAAAACACGCCAAACAGCGCGCTTTTCGCCGCCTGTTCCAAGTCAGCGTCGGCAAAGATGATATTCGGCGACTTCCCGCCGAGCTCAAGCGTCACCCGCTTAATGTGGGGGGCGGCCGCTTGCAAAATGTGGCGTCCGGTTGCCGTTTCGCCGGTAAATGCGATTTTCGGCACCCCAGGGTGGCTGACGAGCGCTTTTCCGGCCTCATCGAGTCCAGGCAAGACGTTGATGACGCCCTCCGGCACGCCGGCCTCATGGCAAATCTCAGCAAGCTTCAACGCCGTCAGCGGCGTTTCCGGCGCCGGTTTTAACACCATCGTACAGCCCGCCGCCAGCGCCGGGGCGATTTTCCACGTCGGCATCAAGAGGGGAAAATTCCATGGGGTGATGAGCCCAGCCACCCCGATCGGCTCTTTCACCGTCCATGCCATGTAATCCGGCGACGAGCCAGCGACGGAAAATGGCAGCACCTCCCCTTGCGGCTTGACGACGAGCGAGGCGAAAAAGTCGAAGCAGTCGGCGGCGAGCGGAATTTCAATAAACAGCGCTTGATTGATCGGCATGCCGTTTTCCCGCGTCATCAGCTGCGCGAGCTCATCATGATGCTTTCGGATCAGTTCGGCGATGCGCCGCAAGATGCGCCCGCGCTCGAGCGGCGCAATCGAGAGCCAACGCCGGTCCGAAAACGCCTCTTCGGCGATGGCGACCGCCTTGTTGACATCTGTTTCCCCGGCGTTGGCCACACGGGCCGTCACTTGGCCTGTCGCCGGGTCGATGACGTCGAACATCGCGCCATCCGCCGCCGGCTGCCATTCCCCTCCTATCCATAAACCAGCTTCTGTTGTGTTCACAGAAATCATCGTCGTTTCTCCTTTCCCAACCGCTATATCGGGCGCAAAGCCGATGGAGGCAGCGCGTTTTCAAGTGCTTGCAGCGTTCTTCGCGACATCCCGGCCTGCATTCCCCAAGCCCGCCTGCTATGGCAATAAGTCGCTCCGCCCGATTTCCTGCAAATATTCGCGGTACGCCGGGTAAATGGCGTCAAGCTGCGGCAATACTTTCAAGGCGTTCACAAGCGGCCCCTGCACTTTGATTTGCTGGCGGGCGAGCGCCTGCTGCAAGTCGAGCTTCCCAAGCCAAAACTTATGCCCGACATCCGCCGTCTGCTCAAACACGAGCTCCGGGCGCAATTCCGTTTCGCCGCAGACAATTTTCAATTTTCCATATTCTTCCATCCACGTAATTTTCGCTTCCGGCTTATGAAAAATATATTGAACATACGCGTCATAGCCGGGGCTTAGCTCCGTCGAGGCGATCAATTCCTTTGACTCGTCCGTCTCCGCCACCTTTTCAAAAAAGCGGCCGAGAACGTCGTATACTTCCTGTTCGCTTTGAAACACCGGCATGTCAATCCCCCTCTCGTCTCGATCGTTTCACGTTTTTCGATCCCCTTGGTTGCCCGCTTTTTGTCCAAGGATGAAGAGAACGCTCTCTTTCCGACCGCCGAACAGCTTCTCTTGGTTGTTCACCCGAACGCGCGCGGTGCGGCTTTTCATCTCATTCTTCAAAGCGGATGATGCCGCGAATGTTTTGTCCGCTCTTTAAGGCGGCGAACCCGTCGTTGATTTGGCCGAGCGAATAGACGGCGCTGATGAGCGGCTCGAGCTTCAACCTTCCCGCCGCGCATAAATCCAAGAGCTTCGGGTAGTCAACCGGCGGATTGCCTTGGCCAAGCCAAGAACCGGTCAACGTTTTCGATTGGGACGGCAGCGAAAAGGCGTTGATCTCCACCGTTTCATGCGGCGCGGCGATGCCGACGATGACCGTCATCCCTCCTTTTCTCGCCATGTTGTATGCGTCGGCCATCGTCTCTGGACGGCCGATCGCCTCAAACGCATAGTCGACGCCGACGCCGTCGGTCAAGTCGAGCACGGCGCTGACGGCATCGTCCTCGCGGGCGTTTACGGTGTGCGTCGCCCCGAACGTTTTCGTCATCGCCAGTTTTTCCTCGACGACATCAATAGCGATAATTTGTTTCGCCCCCGCTAGCGCAGCTCCTTGAATGATATTGAACCCGACGCCGCCAGCGCCGACGACCGCGACTGTGCTGCCCGGCGGAACGCGGGCCGTATGAATGACCGCCCCCACCCCGGTCATGACGCTGCAGCCGATCAAGGCCGCCAGCTCAAACGGCACATCCCGACGGATTGGGATGACCGCCTGCTCCGGCACGATGGTGTATTCGCTGAACGCGCCAGCAGTTAAAAATTGATAGACGGGTTTCCCATGCAGCGAAAAGCGCGTCGTCCCATCCGGCAGCGTGCCGGTCGCCGTCAGCCGCGCCGCCTCTTCGCATAGATCGGGCCGCCCGATGCGGCAATAGCTGCACGTCCCGCATGATGGCACCCAATTGAGCACTACATGGTCGCCTTGCTTGACGCTTGCCACTCCTTCTCCGACTTCCTCGACAATGCCCGCTCCTTCGTGGCCAAGCACGATCGGCAGCGGCAGAGGGAGCTTGCCTTCGATGACGTGCCAATCACTATGGCAAAGGCCGGCCGCTTTCAGTTTCACTCTCACTTCCCCGCGCTTAGGGCTTGCCACCTCCACTTCTTCGATTGTCAGCGGCTCCCCATAGCGGTGCAATACCGCGGCTTTCGCCATGTCGTTTCCTCCTTTTCCATCCCCGCATTACGCCCGTTTGCCCGCCATATCCCCTTCCTTTTCACAGGCGGCGCCGCGGCCCCGCACTGCATCCAAATAGGCGTCCCATTCCTGCTTGAGCGTTGCTTTCAGCTTGAAAAGGCCGATGACGAGGGGCCGGGTCGAATGGTCTTGCAAAAACACATCGCGGATGACATCCTCAAACTCTTCCTTTTTCCCCGGCAGGCCGTGATCTTTCCCATACAGCAAATGCCTATCGAGCAGCCGGCGGATCGTCGGGCTTCCCGGTCCGCCGCTTTGCCGATAAAACGCTTCGATTCGTTTGGACATCGTCAGTTGTTCTTGTTCGTCATGCATGCTTTCTCCCCTCCCGCTTCTCGTCTGTCCCCGTCGTCCTTGACGCGCTTGTTCCCTTTGACAAAGGTTCGCCGAGGGCGAATCCCACTCTGATCGTCTCCTCGCTGTTCAATCGGATCTCGTGTCGAGTGTCCCTCCTATTTTCGACCTCCCGTTAAAACCATGGCCGCTGCTTGCGGGTGCGGAACAGCCGCCAGCCAAGGAAAACGGCTAAGATGACCGAAGCGGCCAACCCGATGTTGGCGATCGTCGTTTTCTCCATGCCGAGAAACGTCCCGCCCGGGATGCTGGCGATGATGAACCCGGTGGCCATAATGATGGCAAACGCGATGAGGGAAAGCGCCAAACGGTTGGCGATTTGGTTGAGTGTGTTGCGCGTCACCGGGTCGGTTTGGACTTGCACAGTCATGCGCCATTTGTTTTCGGCCATTGTCTCGAGCACTTTGTTGAACCGGCGCGGGAAAGTGGCGATCATTTCCGCCGTTTCCGCGACAAGACTCGCGTTGGCGCGGAAATTAAAGCGCTTTCCAAGGATGCTTTTTAGAATCGGAATTTCATACGCCTCAACGACTTCGCCGTACGAAATTTCCGGACAAATCCAGCGCGCCGTCCCTTCAGTGGCGGAAAATCCTTTCGCCCAAAGCGCCAAGCCGTTTGGGACTTTGCAGTAGTTGCGGAGCCCGATCGCCGTCGCTTCAAGGACGAGGCGGCCGTAGTTGTAGCGGCTGCTTCCTTGGTGGGCGTTGACGTAATTGAGCGTCAACGCCCGCAGCTCGTCTTTCAATTTGACGACATCGGTGTACACAGTCGGCGACATGAGCTCCATAAACACTTCGGCGGCGTCTTCCGCTTGGTTGAGCTGGATGTGCAAAATGACGCGCATTAAAATTTGCGCCATGATGCTGTCCATTCGTCCGGTCATCCCCCAGTCGATGATGACCGCTTTTTTCGTCCGCTTGTCGATCATAATGTTTGAGCCGTGGGCATCGGCGTGGTAATGGCCGTCAAGCATCGTCTGCACGTAATGATGGACAAGATCGATCATGATGTTGACCCGTTCTTCAAAGGTGAGAAAATCGACAGGGAAGTCTTTAATGAGCCAGCCGTCAATGTACTCCATAATCAAGACGCTTTTCGTCGCTTCGTACACGTGTGGAACCGTGACATGTTCGGCCCTCCTTTCATACTTTTGCTTCATTTCTTGCATTTTTCTTGCTTCTTCCGTCATGTCGAGCTCATCCATGGCGCTGCTGTAGTAATCTTGCACGAGCCCCCCGAGGTCAAGGGCGGCCTGCAGTTCGGGCGGCAGCCGCTTTTGCAGGCGGGCGGCCATTTTTTTGATGATGGCGATGTCGGTTTGAAACAGCTTTTCGACCGTCGGGCGCACCACTTTCACGGCGACGACCGGCCCGTCTTTCAGCTTGGCTTTGTATACTTGAGCAAGCGACGCCGAACCGAGCGGCGTTTCTTCGATCCAGTCAAACGTCGCCAAGCCGTCAGGCAGCTCGCGCTCCAAAATGTATTGAATTTTGGCGAACTCGATCGGCGGCACCCGGTCGAGCAATTTTTCCAGCTCGATCGTGATTGGCTCCGGCAAGATGTCCTGTCTTGTGACGAGCACCTGCCCGAGCTTGATGAACGTTGGGCCGAGCTCCTCAAACGCCAGGCGCAGCCTCCGGCCGATATGGTGCAAATATTGTTTGTCTCCCTCGTTCCCTCGCAGCTTGCGGGCGATGACGTCGCCCAGCACCATGCCGAGCCCATTTTTGGCGATCGTCGCAATCATCTTTCTCCTCCGCCTTCCGATGGTGATGGCGGCTAGTTCCTCTTCAATGGCGGCGCCGATGGCCGCCAAGTCGGGCGTCGGTGTTGTTTTGGCCGTTTCAAGCGATGCGTGCAACCCGCTCCCTCCTTTCTGCTTACAGCCGTTCGATGATCGTAGCGGTCGCCATGCCAAAGCCGATGCACATCACTTGCAGTCCGTATTTCCCGTCGATGTCCTCGAGTTCATGGAGCAGCGTCGTCATCAGCCGGGCGCCGCTCGCACCGAGCGGGTGGCCGAGGGCGATCGCCCCGCCGCGCGGGTTGACTTTCGCCATATCCGGCTCGAGCTCCCGCTCCCACGCCTTGACGACCGAAGCGAACGCTTCATTGACCTCGATCGCATCCATTTGCTCGAGGCGCAAACCGGCCTTTTGCAAAACGCTTCTCGTAGCGGGAATGATGCCGGTGAGCATCATGACCGGATCTTCGCCGACGACCGTGCGCGCGGCGATGCGGGCTCTCGGCCGCAAGCCAAGCTGCCGGGCTTTCTCCGCTGACATGAGGAGCACGCCGGCCGCTCCATCGCTCACTTGGCTCGAATTCCCAGCCGTGACGACACCGCCTTTCGGCTGGAATGACGGCGTTAACGCCGCCAATTTTTCGAGCGAGGTTTCGCGCCGGATCCCTTCATCACGGGTGAAGGGCACCGTCCCCTCCCCGCCCGGCACATCAAGCGGAATGATTTCCCGCTCAAACATCCCACGGTCGGTTGCCGCCGCTGCTTTTTCATGGCTGGCGAGCGAAAATTCGTCCAGCTCTTCCCGAGACAACCCCCATTTTTTCGCGATCATCTCGGCGGAAATCCCTTGCGGCACAATGTTGTACCGGCTTGTCAGCTGGCGGCTGAACCGTCCCATGTCGCTTCCCATCGGCACGCGCGTCATGCTTTCGACTCCGGCGGCTATGGCGATGTCGATGTCGCCGGACAAAATCGCCTGCGCCGCGCTATGAATCGCCTGTTGGCTCGACCCACACATCCGGTTTAAGGAAAACGCCGGCACTTCGACCGGAAACCCGGCGGCGAGCACCGCTTGGCGGGCGATGTTGCCCCCTTGCTCCCCGGTCATCGTCACGCAGCCGACGATGACATCTTCCACTGAGTCGGCATCCAGCCCATTCCGGTCGACAAGCGCCCGCAGCACCGGAACGAGCAAATCGACCGGATGAACGTTTGCGAGCGCTCCTTTTTTCTTGCCGATCGCCGTGCGCACGGCGTCAACAATGACGACTTCCCTCATGCCGCTCCTCCTGTTCCGTATCAAAATCAAACCGTTTTCCCTGCGCAGCCAGAGCCGCCGCAGGCCTCTCTTCCTATGTCCTGATCACCGTATTCCAAAGCGGGCGCTTATTCATCAGAACGTAAACAATTCGATGCCGCCGGAAACATTCAACCCAATCCCCGTAATGTATTTCGCTTTATCGGAACAAAGAAACACGATGGCGTTGGCGACGTCTTCCGGTTCACCCGGGCGGCGGAACGCGGTGCGCCGGATCATCCGCTCGTTCATTTTTGGATTGCCCATGCGGAACGCTTCCGTGTTGATGATGCCCGGCACGATGGCGTTCACCGTAATGCCGTAGCGCGCTCCTTCAAGCGCCATGCTTTTCGTAAAGCTCAACACCGCTCCTTTCGTCGCCGAATAGCTCGCCTGACCGAAGCCGCCAAGCGTGCCGGCGACGGACGACATGTTGATGATCCGCCCCCACCCTTGTTCTTTCATGTACGGCCAGACCGCTTTGGTACAGTTGTACGTGCCGGTCAAGTTCACCCGCAAATCGCGCTCCCACAACTCATCGTTTTGCTTTTCGATTTGCGAAACGTGATCGAGCGTGCCGGCGTTGTTGACCAAAATATCAATGGAGCCAAACTCTTCTTTGACGCGGGCGAACACTTCTTTCACCTGCCCGCGGTCAGTGACATCCATTTTGACCGCCATCGCCCGCCGGCCCATGGCGCGGATTTCCTCAGCCGTTTTTTCGGCATAGACGACTTTTGTGCTTTGCATCACTTGGGAGAGCGGCCCATATTTTTGCGCCGTTTGTTTGCTTTCTTCATCCGATTCAAGCAAAATATCGGTAATCACGACATCCGCTCCCGCCTCGGCAAGCGCCAAGGCATCCGCCCGCCCGAGGCCGCGTGAGGCGCCGGTGACGACCGCCACTTTTCCTTTCAGCAGCTCCGCCCATGACGACATCAAGATCCCCCCATTTATCGCAAAAATTGCGGTTGTTTCTTTTGGAAAAACGCGGCCAGCCCGATCGCCGGCTCTCCTGTCTTAAACGTGGCCGCAAATGACGCCGCTTCGATGCCAAATCCGGCTTCTGGAAGCCCTTCGGCCGCATAGATGGCCCGCTTGGCGAGCCCCATCGCCCGCACCGCGCCTTCTGACAATTGCTCGGCAAACGCCGCTGCTTCTTCTTCAAGCCGCTCTGGGGGCGCAATGCGATGAACGAGGCCGAGGGAAAGCGCTTCTTGCGGGTCGAGCCGCTTGGCGAGAAAAATGAGTTCCGCCGCTTTCGCCCGTCCGACAAGGCGCGTCAATCGCTGCGTGCCGCCCGCGCCGGGAATGAGGCCGAGGGAAACTTCCGTAAGGCCGATTTTGCCCCCGCCCATGATACGGAAATCGCACGCCAAAGCGAGTTCGCAGCCGCCGCCAAGCGCGTAGCCGTTGATGGCCGCGACGACCGGCTTCGGCATCGTCGCAAAGCGGTCGAAACAGCGCTGCATGCGGGCGCTTTGTTCAGCGATGCCGGCCTCATTGCCGGCAAACTGGCTTCCGCGCTGAATCATGTCCTTTAAATCGGCGCCGGCAAGAAACGTTTTCGGATGGGCCGACGCGATGACGACAACGCGCACGCCGCGGTCGGCTTCCAATTCGTCGGCGGCTTGTTCCAATTCTTCCATCAGCCGCTCACTAATGGCATTGGCCGGTGGATGGTCGATGACGATCCATGCGACTCCTTTCGCCCGCCGCTCGATGCGCAACGTTTCATAGGACATCGAAATCCCCCCTTTCATTCGATCGAACCGGCAACTTCACAAATGATCATCGTTCTCCGCCGCAAGCAGAGGAGTTGCAGTCGCCGTCCGCCCGTTTATACATGCACGCCGTATGGCGCATACAGCCGTCTTGCCGTGACGAGGCGCTGGATTTGCTGCGTGCCTTCGAAAATGTCAAACACTTTCACATCGCGGTACAATTTCTCGACCAAATGCCCGTCAAGGCCGACGGGGCCGAGCAGCTCAAGGCACATGGCGCATACATGAAGCGCCATTTTCCCCGCCACGGCCTTGCAGATGGCCGCTTCCATGGCGTTCGGTTCGCCGATGTCGGCTTTCCACGCGGCCTCCCAAGTGAGCAGGCGGGCCGCCTCGATCTCTTGCTCCGCCTCGGCGAGCAGCTCAGCCGCTTCATAGTACAAACGGCCTTGCTTCGGATATTCCCGTTTGACAACCTCAAGCGTATATTCGTACGCCGCGCGAGCGATACCCACCGCCATGGCGGCGACGATCGGCCGCGTGCTGTCAAACGTCTTCATCGCCACTTGAAAGCCCGACGGACGATTGGCGCTTGCGCTGTACAGCTCTTCGCCGCCAAGCAAATTGTCGTCAGGGACGAAACAGTCTTCAAACAAGAGTTCCGCCGTTTCATTGGCGCGCAAGCCCATCTTATGGACCGTGCGGGTCGCGACAAATCCCGGCGTTCCTTTTTCGACGACAAAGGCCCGGTGCCCGGCGCGGCCGAGCGATGGGTCAATGGTGGCGAACACGACGACCCACGAAGCGCGGGCGCCGTTCGTGATGAAAATTTTTTGCCCGTTTAATACATAGCCGCCGTCGACTTTCCTCGCGGTCGTGCGGATGCCGGACGCATCCGACCCGGCTTCCGGTTCGGTCAACGCATAGGCTCCCCAGCGCGGCTCATCTTTCGTGAAAATTGACAAAAACCGCTGTTTTTGCTCGGGTGTGCCGCTCGATTGAACCGGCGGCCCCCCAAGGCCAGGGCCGGGAAGGGACAAGGCGACGGCCGGGCAGCCCCACGCGAGCTCTTCGGCGGCGATCACCGCGATGCGGTTGCCTTCGCGCTCTTTTCTCTCCTTTTTCTTGTCCGAGGCGGACGGCGCACGTCCCCCGCCAAACGAGGATGCATTGAGCTGGATGCCCATTTTGTTCACTTTCTGAAGCCATTCATCCGGCACCCGTCCAAGCCGATCCGCCTCCAACGCAATCGGACGCACCTCATGCTTGGCGAACCAATGGACGAGCTCTTTCATTTGTTTTTGTTGCGATGATAAGGTAAACGAAATCATGGCGCCACCCTCTCTTTCCGTTCGCTGAGCAGCTGTTCGCCGCGGCGGATGATCCAGTCCCGCTCCCGGCCATACAGCATCACTTGCGCCTCGGCGTCGCGCATCCATTTTTCGACCGGATATTCTTGCACATATCCGTGTCCGCCGAGCATTTGCACCGCTTGGTCGGTGACATAGCGCAGCGAACGATGAGCGCGCGCCAGCGCCCGCCAGGCAAAGCCTTCCGCCTGTTCATCCCCTTGGTCAACTGCAGAAGCGGCTTGCCATACAAGCCATTTCGCCCCGCGGCAGGCAAACGCCATCTCCGCGATCGTAAACGACACGCCTTGAAACTTGGCGATCTCCTGCCCGAACGCCTTTCTGCCCGCGGTGTATTCAACAGCGTAATCAAGCGCCGCCTCCATCAAGCCGACTTCCTTCGCCGCTTCGATGACTTGATTTCGGGCGCGCACCCGGTTGAGCCATGCGTCCGCCTCCGGGCCGCGGGCGACAAGTTGCTCCGGGCCGGCGTACACTTCCGCAAATCGAAGGCGAGCGATGCCGGAAGCAAGAAGCCCCAGCCTTATATCCCCTTCTTCGATCTCCCATGCTCGCTCATCCAAAGCGAGCAAAACCGTTTCTTCTTCATCCCTCGCGGCGATGACCACCCAGTCGGCTTTCGACGCCAGGCGCACTGGGGAGGACACTCCGTCCACCACGTACCCGCTGCCGCGCCGGCGCACGCGAATGGGCTGCTTCAACGGTTCCTTTTGTTCCGCTTCATCGACCCAGGCAACCGTCGGCCATTGCCCTCCTTTTGCGCTCTCCCGATACCGATGCCATACGCGGTGCTCGGAAGACAGACGGAAGAGGGGAGACGCCTCTCCGGCCCCAGGAAGCCCTTGAATGACAGCTAAATCGCCATAGCTGAGCCCTTGCCAAATGATCGCTTGCGATAGAAGCGGCAGTTCCAGACCTCCCCACAATTCTGGAAGTTCGAGCGCTGACAGGCCAAGCTCATTCACTCGGTCAATCAAGTCGGCCAGAACGGTGCGGCGTTTCTCGCACTCTCTTGCGGCCGGACGGATTTTCTCGACGGCAAGACTGCGGGCGACTTGAAAAAATGCCTGTTCCTCTTCAGTCGGTTGAAACGAAATCACCTTGTCCCTCTCCTTTTCCATTACGATTGAACAGCAGGAATAAACTCGCTGGCCCATTCACGCAGCTTCTTTTTGTCGATTTTGCCGATCATGTTTTTTGGCAAGTAGCCGACCTTTTTCAAAAAGCGCGGGCTTTTGTATTTCGCCACCCGCTTTTGGCAAAACTCGATCAGCTCCGCTTCCGTCACTTGGGCCCCGCGCCGGACGACGACATATGCGGCGACTTCTTCTCCCATTTTCGGCGAAGGGACGCCGACAACGCCGGCTTCAAGCACATCGGGATGGGACATGAGAAGTTCCTCGAGATCGCGCGGGTAAATGTTGAATCCGCCGCGGATGATGACATCTTTTTTCCGGTCGACGATAAACACGTATCCGTCTTCATCGATGCGCGCCATATCGCCGGTATACAGCCAGCCGTCGCGCAGCGCTTGGCGCGTCTCCTCGTCTTTTCCGTAGTAGCCTTGGAAAATGTTCGGGCCGGAAACAATCAGTTCTCCGACTTCGTTTGGCGGCAGGCGGTTGCCGTGCTCATCGACGACTGCCACTTGCACGCCAGGCAGGGGAAGCCCGACCGACCCCAGCTTGATCGGCTTCGTCGGATCGGTCGCCGTCACAATCGGCGCCGCCTCGGACAGTCCGTATCCTTCCAAAATCAAGCAGCCGAATTTGCGCTGAAACTGCTCCGCCAATGGGCGCGGCAATGACGCGGAACCGGACACGCACGCGGCCAAACTGGACGTGTCATAGTGGTCCGCCTCAGGACAATAGCACAACGCATGGAACATCGCCGGCACCATTGCCGTATGCGTCACCCGATACCGTTCGATCGCCTCCAACACTTTTTTCGGCTCGAAATGCGGCAGGAGAATAATCTTGTCGCCCAACAGCAACGCGACGTTCATCATCGTGAAGCCGAATGCATGGGAGATCGGCAGCACGCCAAGACCGACGCGGTCATATTCGGTCGGCAGCCGCTTCGCCATCTCGGCCGCTGCTTTGGCGTTGGCATACAAGTTGCGATGCGTCAAGACGACCCCTTTCGGCATTCCGGTCGTTCCCGATGTGTAAAGCAAAGCGGCAGGAGCATTTTCGGCGACGGCCGCCAGCGGCATGCTGGCAGGAGCTTGTTCCACCCTTGTCCGTAGAGAGCGCGGAGAATCAAGATCGTCCAGCGTAAACATCATTGGAGGCGCCGGCAATCCGTTCGCCGCCTCTTTCACCTTCGCCCACAGCATTTCCGCTGTCAGCACGACTTTCGGTTCGCAATCTTGAAAAATGTAATGGAGCTCCTGCGTCTGCAGCAGCGGCAGCACCGGCACGACAACCGCTCCTGCCTTCAAGACGCCGCTGAAAGCGACGACCACTTCCGGGCTGTTTGGCATCGTCACGACGACGCGGTCGCCCGGCTTGACCCCAAGTTCAATCAACGCATGAGCCAGCTGGGACGAACGGGCATCGCAGTCCACGTTCGTATATTCGTTTCCCTCAAAAATCAGTGTCGGATAAGGACCAAACTGCTCGATATTTTTTGTCCAAACCGTTCGTAAATCCATTCCCCCGTCTCCTTTAACCAAATTGGGCGGGCCTGCGAAAAAGGACGAGCCCGCCGCCTTTTGTCTCCTTTCTTCTGACGGTCGGTGCTGCTGTCAATGAACAAAACAACATGCTGGCCGTCTTTCTTGGTATGCTTATTGGTTTTGATTGGCGCTGTTATAGGCGGACAGCACTTCTTGAAGACGCAGCGCCAGCCCCATATCCCCGTCAATGCGAAGCCGCCCGCTCATAAACGCTTCCGTTCCGTTGAGCTCGCCGTCCACCATTTTTTTAAAATCCTCGCTGTCCATGCTGAGCGTGCAATCCGGCGTTTCCCGCTCTCCTTCAATGACAAATCCCGCATCTGGACGAAGGACGACTTGGTACACCCCCGCATCAGACCCGCTTAAGTTAAACTGGTACACCGCGATGATCCCATCAGCGCGGGATGGGTCTTCCCTCAATTGCGAATCAATCAGTTGGAAAATGTCTCTTACCGTCGTCATCTTCATTGCCTCCTCGAAAATTTAGAACTGTCTGAAATCTCGCTTTGTACTTTTACTATATCGCCTTTCCGTTCCACGTCCTATCCCGAAAATCGTCGGAACTTTCTTTCCTCCCGCGCGGCGCTCCCCGATGTTTTTATGCTTTTAAAGCATGGAGGAGCGCGCGCTCATCAATCAGTTCCAAATAGCGCCGATAAAGCGGAAACGCCGGCACGATGCGCGGCAACAGCTGGAGCGCCTTCGCTTTCGATCCTTTTGCCTTCATTTTTCCGGTCACGAGGGCCAATGGAACGTTGATGTTTCCGCCCCAAAATTGGTGGGCGACGTCCCCGGCTGTCTGAATGGCGACATCAGGCTGATCAAGACCCCGGCCGAACAACACTTCGTAATGTTCGCCGGGCTTTGGCCGCCTCGCATCGATGCTGATGACCGCCTCCGGATCGGTCACATAAAAGACGAACGCGGCGCGGGAACGGCGGATTTGTTCGCCGATGCGGTTGATTTGCTCCACCTCCCCGCCATACTCTTTATACGCCGGATGTTGCCCCCACCAATTGTGCAACTCCTCTCCTGTCCGTGGCCGTGATGGGATTTTCATAAACTCGCCAATGACACGGTAGACATGATCCTCATTGCGGAACAACGCCATTTCCATCGACTCCCTTGCCGTCTGTTTCACCGTCATTTTGCCCTAAAATATACGAAGCGGGCAATTCCGACAATTATAGGGGATATAGGGAGGAAGCGATATCACATTCGAAAACAGCCCTTAGCCGTTTCCATCGCTGCCACTAACAAAATAACAAAAAAGCGGCCGCCCCTAGCATCTAGGAGCGGACCGCTTCGTTTTCAGCCGCTTGTCGTTCTATTCCGCTGCTCATTGCAAATGCGCCAACCGCATCACATCACGGGCGATCATGACCTCTTCGTTCGTCGGAATGACGAGCACTTTGACCGGCGAGTGCGGATAGCTGATGAACGCTTCTTTGCCGCGCACTTTGTTTAACACCGGATCCCAGTAGACGCCCATGAATTCGAGGCCGCGCAATACTTTGGCGCGCACGACATCGCTGTTTTCGCCGATGCCGGCCGTGAAAATGATGGCATCAACACCGTACATGCGGGCCGCATATGAACCGATATATTTATGGATCCGGCTCGCAAACACTTCAAGCGCCAGCTCGGCCCGTTCATTTCCTTCCGCCGCCGCTTTTTCGAGGTCGCGCAAGTCGCTTGAAATGCCGGACAAGCCGAGCATGCCGCTTCGTTTGTTCAGCACTTCAATCACTTCATCGGCCGTCATTCCCGTCTTCTCCATAATATACGGGATGAGCGCCGGATCGATGTTGCCGGAACGCGTCCCCATCGCTACGCCCGCTAATGGAGTGAAGCCCATCGATGTGTCAATCGATTTTCCTGCTTCCACCGCCGCAATGCTCGCGCCGTTGCCTAAATGGCACGAGATGAGGCGCAGCTGTTCGATCGGCCGGCCGAGCAATTCGGCCGCGCGCTGGGTGACGTATTTATGCGACGTGCCGTGGAATCCGTATTTGCGAATGCCAAATTTCGTGTAATACTCATACGGCAAGCTGTATAAAAACGACTGTTCCGGCATCGTTTGGTGGAACGCTGTATCGAACACCGCCACCGCCGGCACGTTCGGCAGCACTTCTTGGAACGCCCGGATGCCGACAAGGTTGGCCGGGTTGTGGAGCGGGGCGAGCTCGGAAACTTCCTCGATTTGTTTCATCACTTCATCGGTAATCAACACAGAGTCGCTGAACTTCTCCCCACCATGGACGACACGATGGCCAATGCCGTCGATTTCCTCAAACGATCGAATAATGCCGTAGCGAATCAATTTATCCAACAGCATTTTCACCGCCACGGCGTGGTTCGGGATGGCGGTCACTTCCTGTTGCTTTTCCCCGTTCACAACGATCGTGAAAATCGCGTCGTCAAAGCCGATCCGCTCGACGACCCCTTTCGTCAACACCGTTTCCGCCGGCATCTCAAACAATTGGAATTTCAATGATGAACTACCCGCGTTAATGGCTAACACGTTCGCCATATATCCAAACAGCTCCTTTTTGCGAAATCCGATCGCGCCTACCGTTAGTGTGCGCGATTGGGCGCCGTTTCACTATGCCTTTTTCATTGTATGCCCCCCTTGTTTTTCTTTCAAGCGCTTGCTCGTTTGGTAATCGGTTGCAAGAAAAAGTTTTTATGTTGTGAAAAATGCAAACGAGGGAGTCCCAAAAAGATCGAACTCCCTCTTTTGCATCACGATCTCCACACACTGCATGCTTCCTTGCGGCTATGCCTCGAACTTCCCTTGAAGGCGGATCGCCTTTTGTGGATCAGCTTCCCTTTTCATTCGCGATCCACGCCTCGATTTTCGCCATCATCGCCTGCATCGCCGTCTTGTTCGAAAAGCGCGGCAGCTCGGCAAGCAGCACATTTTTTGGCGGCTTTGCCATCGGCCCTTTCTTTTGCAAAATGAACACGCTTTTCGCCGCCTGTTCGTGTTGAAACATCGACAGCGGCAGCTGCAGCACGCCTTGGACGATGGCCGCCTCTTTTAGGAATTGGTTCAGCTGTTGCGCTTGCGGGCTTGAAAACAATGTATTGGGAATAAGGAAAAATAAATAACCGCCGTCTTTTGTATGCCGCAAGCTTTGCTCGATCAACAAATGGTGCGCGTACGACCGCCCCTCTTCCGCTTTCAGAGCAAACCGAGCCGCATTGTCATCGTCCGGGTAATAGCCGACCGGCAAATCACAGACGACGACATCAGCCGGTTCGACAAAGAGCGGGCGCAAGCTGTCTTGGTTAAACAGCTGCACCGAATGTTTTTGCAAGTTGGCGTTGACATACGCGAGTTTGACGAGCAAATCGTCGACATCGACGCCATAACTTTTCGCCTGCTTGCCGCTAAGGCCGTTGAGCACCGCCGTCAATAAATTCGCCGTGCCGACGGCCGGGTCAAGGATGGTGAGCGCCAAATGCGGGCGTGTAAACCGGCGCACTAAATACGCCAAAAACAAGCTGACCGCATCCGGAGTCATTTGATGGTGCGGCTGAACATGTTGGCGCATCCCTTTTAAGACGGCAAGCTGGAACGCCTTGCGGATTTCTTCATTTTGAAACCGGTCGATCACGAGTTCGCGATATTGTTTTTTCAACCGTTTGGCGTTTAGCTCGCTCACTTCATCCTGCAGCACATCGCCGTGGAACAAGTTTTCCCCCGTTTCGGCGACCGCCTCTAAATACGTGCATTGCAATTCTTCCTGTAAAATCTGAGCTGTTTCATCCAATACAGTGAACAGCCGCTCAACTGGCGTCATCATTCTGGATATCCCACCTTTCTGCCCATGTCCCTTCTGCTATTGTACGCCGATCCGCCCCGTGCGGCAAGAAGCGCGCCAACAGAAAAGAAAAGACCCCAAACAAATCGGGGCCTTTTTCCGTTATTTCGCTGCTTTTGCCGCTTCAATCGCCGCTTCGTAGTTCGGATGGTTCGTCACTTCCGGCACGTATTCTACGTACGTCACCGTATCATTGCTGTCGATGACAAAGACCGCGCGGGCGAGCAAGCGCAGTTCTTTGATCAAGACGCCGTACGCTTGTCCGAACGAAACGTCGCGATGGTCGGACAACACTTGGACGTTTTCGATGCCGGCAGCGCCGCACCACCGTTTTTGCGCAAATGGCAAATCCACGCTGACAGTCAGCACTTTCACATTGTCGAGCTTCGCCGCTTCTTCGTTAAACCGGCGCGTCTGCGCGTCGCAAACCCCGGTGTCCAGCGACGGAACGACGCTGATTAAGCGGACATGCCCTTTCGTATCGGCGAGCGTCACTTCTTGCAAGTTTTGGTCAAGCACCGTAAAATCCGGCGCCTTGTCGCCGACGTTCACTTCGTTGCCGACGAGCGTGACCGGGTTTCCTTTAAACGTCACATTGGCCATGGGCTCTCTCCCCCTTAAGAAAAAATATGTACTATTTCCATAGTAAAACGGGGAAACGATTTTTGCAATTGTTTTGCCTCATTGGAAGGCTGATAATGGAACGAAAAGCCCTTCCTCCCACCAGTTTCTCCTAAATATAGAAAATTTGCCGCATCCACTTCTTATTTCCTATCGTCTCCCGCCGGATCAAAATTCTGTCGGCCTTTTAGGCATCTTTATAAAACAAAATTTTCCTTCTGCCACTGACAGGATGAAAAAGCGCCGGACGATCAACGGTCCAGCGCCGCGCTCAGCTAAATGTCAAAGTCGTTCGCCGAAGCAGAAGCCGCCCCGTCTTGCTTGTTTTTCTTCAACATCGCTTGAATTTTCTCAAACGCCTGTGGGGCGACATCGAGTATTTTCTCATATAAGTGCGTGCTTTCATCCAAATGGAGAAGTTTGACACCGGACGAATTGACGACAAGAAACGCAATCGGGGTAATGGAGACACCGCCGCCGCTGCCGCCGCCAAACGGATGCCCGTTCCCTCGGGCTTGCCCGTTTTGCCCATTTCCGCCCGCTTGCGTCCCTTGGCCGTTTTGCTGGCCGTCGAGCATAAACTCGCTGCCGCCGGCAGCAAACCCAAAGCCGACTTTCGATACGGTTAAAATGACGCTGCCGTCAGGCGTCTCAACCGGGTCGCCGATAATCGTATTGACATCAATCATTTGTTTTAAGTTTTCCATCGCTGTTGTCATTAGCCCTTGGATCGGATGATTCGTCATGCTCATTCCTCCTAATAGCCTTCATTTGCCTGTCTTGCTGTCAACGGGTTTCGTTTCCGCAAGCGTCGTCCACGCCAATGTTTGATCACTCGCAATCCTGCTAACATAGCATGCCCGATTCGAAAGTGAAACATACATAAAAACGCCGTTTCCGAAACAGCCCGGTCATAGGTCGGAACGATCATCATCACCGGGATGGCTTTCATCTTCGTGTAGCGGCTCACCGCGCCGGTGATCATGTATTTCAACGACCAGCCGAGCCCGGCGACCATCCCGGTTGACGCCGCGTCGCCGGTGCCGATTGTTGTCCTCCATTCCCATTTTGTAATTGTGACATGACGGTAAAACTGTTTCATAATTTCGTGCAAGTCGACAACCTGTTTGAGAAACTGCTTGACTTGACGAAAGAAATCGGCAATGTCGCTCGGCGTCCATTTGCTTTTCTTTTCCTCTTTTCCGCGCGTTCCCCCCATTCCTTTTTTATGAACAAGCGCCACACCAGGCGACTCCGGTTCAGTTTCGAGCTTGATGAGCGGAACGCGAATCGTGTAACGGACGAGGCCAAACAGCGTGCGCAGCACAATTTTGTACTCGTCATCGTCTTCAGCATGGCGGAATACGACCGTTACCGAAATTTTCATCCATGCAGCAAAAAGGAGAAAAAGAGCAACTGCCACGACGGCTATGATCACTATTCTCAATGTCCGCACTTCCTTTCACCATATCATTGTCACCATATGGAAAAAAAATAAACCTGCCATAGCGGCAGGTGTTGGTCATTGAGGGCGGACGGATGCAAACAAAAGCCCGTCAATCCCGAATGACGATCGTATCAGCAAACTGATCGTGCATCCCTTTTTTCTTTTCAGAAAAAGCGACAAACAAAAAGCCGATGAACAACAGTTTTTTTGCGATAAACTTGCCGACGACTTCGCGGAACAGCACCGTCAGCCATGTAAGCGGCACGCCCCGCTCATCGACGACTTTTAGGCCGAACACCATTTTGCCAAGCGTCTGCCCGAACGCTTTCGTCATCAAAACAAAATAGGCGTAAAATACAACAGCCGCCGCCACCGCGGCCGGCGCAAACAAATGGTCCCGCGCTAACGGCCAGTCGAACAAGCGAAACAACGGCCAAATGACAAGCCGGTTTATGCTTGAAACGACTATAACGTCAAGCAAATACGCCCAAAAACGAAGCCAAAATCCGCCGTAGCGGGGGGCCGCTTCCACCGGCAAACGGTGTTCAGGCGCGGGCGGCGCCATCGCTTGCGTATCAGTCATCCTCCCACTTCCTTTACTCAGTAAATAAATACATGAGCCGCGGCGATGACGGCTGCGACAACAGACGGATGAGCTCAGCCGCTTCTGTTTCCGGCTTCGCCCGATTGGATATCAACCCGAACAGGGAGCCCCACGGGGCATCGCTTACGTATCTCACAACTTGGGCGTCGGCGAGCCGATGTTCTTTTTTGAGCGCCGCAATTGTATCGTCCAAATAGCCAAACTCATCAATCAACCGGAGCGATTTCGCTTGTCGGCCGTCGTAAATGCGGCCATCCGCCAGTTTGCGCACCGCCTCTTCCGGCAGCTTTCTCCCTTTGACAATAACGTCGACAAACGCCTCATACGACTGGTTGATCAGCCGCTGCAAAATGTCCCGCTCCGCATCCGTCATTTTGCGCGCTGGGTTCATGATGTCCTTGTACGGGCCGCTTTTGATCGTGATGAGCTCGACGCCGTATTTTTTGGCCAGCCCTTCGTAGTTGACACTTTGCATAATGACGCCGATCGAGCCGGTGATCGTCTCCGGGCTGGCGAACAGCTTATCGCCCGCTGTGGCGATGTAATAGCCGCCTGACGCCGCCATCGCTCCCATCGATACGTAAATCGGCTTCTTCGTCTCCTTTTTCAATTTCAACAGCTGGTCATGAATTTCCGCGCTTTCGGCGACCCCGCCGCCCGGTGAGTTGATGCGCAATACGATGGCTTTGACACTGTCATCTTCCTTCACCTGTTTGATCATTTGCAAAAACGTTTGATGGTTATAAAGCGGCGAGGAAAAGAACGCCTCCGCTTCGCCTGCATCTTGAATGACGCCGTTCACTTCCAAGACCGCGATTTTTTGCAGCAGGTCGCCCTCTTCGATCACTTCCTCGCTAAACGGCGCTTCCATCAGTGCCAACCAATTTTCCGACCATGTTCCCGCCTCATCGGACAGCAGTACGCCAATGGCGTTAACGAGCACGGAAATGATAAATAACGCCGCCGCGATCGCCAACGCCGTCCACCGTTTTCGATTCATCCTCTTCCCCCTTTTGCATCAGCTACCCATATTTTTAGAATCATGGAAAACGTGGTACAATATTCATTGTACATCGGTTCAAGATATGATGCCATTAGGAGGGCGCAAAGATGGACATGGAACGCAACCGCCTCTATTTTTTTTATAAGCGCGACGACGAGCTCGTCGAACGGGTGAAGCCGCTCATTGAGCGGGCGGAGCGCGGGCCGTTTGTCGTTGTCGACGACGCCCGGGAAGCGAACATTATCGTCAGCATCGGCGATGACGGAGCGTTTTTGCAGGCGGTCCGGCAAACCGGATTCCGCCCTGACCGTTTATACGTCGGTGTGTCAACGCTGCCGACGCGCGGATTTTATTGCGATTTCCAAATCGATGATATCGATCATATGGCGGAAGCAGCCAGAAACTGGAAGCTTGAAGTGCGGCGCTACCCGGTCATCGAAGTGACGATCGACGGCACCGCCTCCTTTTTCTGCTTAAACGAATGTTCGATCCGCTCGCAAATCATTAAAACGATGGCGGTCGATGTTTTTATTGACGACTTGCATTTTGAAACGTTCCGCGGCGATGGCATTATCGTCTCGACGCCAACCGGCAGCACCGGCTACAACAAATCGGTGCACGGAGCGGTCGTTGATCCACTTTTGCCGTGCTTTCAAGTGAGCGAGCTCGCCTCGCTCAACAGCAACCGCTACCGGACGCTCGGCTCGCCGTTTATTTTGAGCGGTAAGCGGAAACTGACGCTGAAAATATCGGAAGAAACGAGCCATTTTCCGATCATTGGCCTCGACAATGAAGCGCTCAGCATCCAGCATATTGAGCGGATTGACATCCGGTTGAGCGACCGGGTCATCAAAACGGTGCGCTTAAAAGACAACTCATTCTGGGATAAAGTGAAGCGCGTCTTTTTATAAACGGCGCGCAAGGTCGCCTTTCTTCGGGAGACGACAAGGTGTGCGGGAGTATTCGGTGCGTATCTATGGATGGAAGAGGATGCCCCTTCGTTCGGGACACCCTCTTTCGTTTTATGGATGGCTTCAAGATGAACCGCCCCCTCCCGAAACGAGCGGCCTTCAGGCTAGTTCACGCCGCTTAAGGAGGCAGGCTGTTTTGCGGCCTTTCATTGCACTCGCGTTTCCATATCCCCCGCGCTTATGACGACCGGCCGGCAAGGCGCGCTTCCCGTTCGCGCAGCTCGACGCGGCGGATTTTCCCAGACGCCGTTTTTGGCAAGTCGTCGACGAACTCGATTTTGCGCGGGTATTTGTACGGAGCGGTCAATTGTTTGACATGCTCCTGCAATGCCGGAATGAGCGATGGATCGTTTTTGTCGACCCCGTCGCGCAGCACGACGAACGCTTTGACGACATGGCCGCGCACTTCATCCGGGCTGGCGACGACGGCGCATTCTTTCACCGCCGGATGCTTGACGAGCGCATCTTCCACTTCAAACGGGCCGATCGTATAGCCAGAGCTGATGATGATGTCATCGCCGCGGCCTTCAAACCAGAAATAGCCGTCTTCGTCTTTTCGCGCTTTATCGCCGGTAATGTAATAGTCGCCGCGGAACTGCATCGCCGTCCGTTCTGGATCTTTATAGTAATATTTAAACAGCGCCGGCGTTTCCACATGGACGGCGATATCTCCCACAACGCCAACTGGGCACGGTTCGCCGTTTTCATCGATGATTTCGACGCGGTTGCCCGGAGTCGGTTTCCCCATCGATCCCGGCTTGATGTCCATCCCTTTCATCACACCGACAAGCAGTGTATTTTCCGTCTGGCCATAGCCATCGCGCACTTGGATGCCAAAATGCTTGGCAAACGTGTCGATCACTTCGCGGTTGAGCGGCTCGCCGGCCGACACGGCGCTATGCAAGTGCGATAAGTTGTAGCGGCCGATATCCGGCACCTTCGCCATGAGGCGGTACTCGGTCGGCGTGCAGCAAAGCACGTTCACTTCATATTTTTCTAACAGCTGCAAATATTTTTCCGGCTCAAAGCGGCCGTAATAGACGAACCCGGTCGCCCCCGAGCCGAGCACCGATAGAAACGGACTCCAAATCCATTTTTGCCACCCCGGCCCGGCCGTTGCCCAGACGAGATCGGTCTCTTCAATGCACAGCCAGTTTTTTGCCGCCGTGCGCAAATGGGCGTACGCCCAGCCATGGCAATGGACAACCCCTTTCGGATTGCCGGTCGTGCCAGAGGTGTAAGATAAAAACGCCATATCGTCGCGCGACGTATCGGCCGCAGCGAGTGTTTCGCTTTCTTCCGCCATCGCTGCCTCCAGCCGAACCCAGTCGTCATGCTCGTGCTCGCCAATCGAAAATTTCAACAGCCTGTCGATGCCATCGATCGAGGCGAATTCGTTAAGATACGGTTCATAGGCGACAACCGCCTTCACTTCCCCATGGGACAATCGGTATTGCAAATCTTTTGCCCGCAGCATCTCGGAGCTCGGAATGACGACAAGCCCGGCTTTGAGCGCCCCTACATATACTTCATACGCTTCAATCAGGCGCGGAACCATGACAAGCACTTTGTCCCCTTTTTCCAGTCCGCGCGATAAGAAAGCGTTTCCAATTTGATTGGCGCGCGCCATGAGGCGGCCGTATGTAATCTCTTTTGTTTCGCCGCGCTCGTTCTCCCATTTTAAGGCGATTCGCTCCGGATGAGCCGCCGCATGCCGTTCCATTTCGGACGTTAAATTGTAGCGCTCAGGAGCGATCAGTTCTTCCCGCTTCATCGTTTCTCTCCCCCTCTTCTGTTCGTTTCGCCGTCTCCGGCATCTTCTATTATACAAAATAGTTATTATATTTTGAATACTTTTTTGACATAATAAGCGGCGGGGAACTCCCCGCCGCGCAAGCCATCATTTATAAGATTAGAATTGACGCGCACCGCCCAATTGTTGCTGCGCCATAGCGACAAGACGTTTCGTAATCTCGCCGCCGACTGAACCGTTAGCGCGCGATGTCGTGTCAGCGCCTAAATTGACGCCGAATTCTTGGGCGATTTCATATTTCATTTGCTCGAGCGCTTGCTGTGCACCCGGAACAAGCAGTTGATTGTTGTTGTTGTTGCGTGCCATCTGTTTTCACCTCCTTGTACGTATAGAATGTGTGAAAACAGACGGCGATATGCAACACCCTTTTTGGTAAATTCTGAGATTCAAAACAGGTCAGCGAACTCATCAGCCTGTCCGGCTTCTTCATCGATCACGATCGTTTCCGTCTCATTGATCGCTTTCTCAAGAAGCGGGGCGAGATCGAGCTGACTCTCGTGATGAAGCACTTTCTCTTTTTTCGGCTTCGTTTTTGGCGCCCGCGGCGTAAAAATGGTGCAGCAGTCTTCATATGGAAGAATCGAAATATCGTGGGTGCCGATTTGCTTAGCAATCTCGATAATTTCCATTTTATCCATCGAAATGAGCGGGCGCAAAACCGGCGTATTCGTTACCTCATTGATCACGTACATGCTTTCCAGCGTCTGGCTCGCCACTTGGCCGAGGCTTTCGCCGGTGACGATGGCCAACGCCCGCTGGCGGCGGCGCAACGCATCCGTAATTTTCAGCATCGCCCGCCGAGTGGAAATCAGTGAATACTCATTTGGAACTCCTTGATAAATGGCTTGCTGCACTTCGGTAAACGGCACGATATGCAGCTTGATTTTTCCACCGTAGGCGGTCAACGTCCGCACTAAATCGATCACTTTTTGCTTCGCCCGTTCGCTTGTAAACGGCGGGCTGAAAAAGTGAACGGCCTCAATTTCGAGGCCCCGCTTCATCGCCAAGTAGCCGGCGACCGGGCTGTCGATGCCGCCTGAGAGCATGAGCATCGCCTTGCCGCTCGTCCCGACCGGCAGGCCGCCGGCGCCGAAAATGTCGCGGCACGTGACATATGTCCCGTCTTGACGCACTTCGATGCGCACATCAAGATCCGGCTCGCGCACATTGACCGTCAAACCGTCCGTCTGCCGCAAAATATGCGCCCCGACTTCATGGTTCAACTCGTCGCTTCGGTACGGGAACTGTTTATTGACGCGGCGGGCGCTCACTTTAAACGTTTTCCCTTTATACGGAAGCTGGCGGACGGCGGCAAGGGCCGTCTCTTTAATGGCATCTAAATCGTTTTCGCACTTCATCGCCAAGCTGAACGAGTGAATGCCAAACACCGTTTTCAGCTTGTCGATGATCGGTTCATGCGGCTCACCGTTTAATAAAATGTACATTCGATCGCGCATATATTCAATTTGAATCCGGTGAAACGCCTGCAGTTTGCGGGCGATATTGTTTTTCAGCCGACGGACAAAGATGTTGCGGTTTTTTCCTTTCGTCGTCATTTCCCCATAACGGATTAAAATACGGTCATACTTCATCTCCATGTGATCCCGTTACCTCGCTTAATGTTTTGATCGCCTGTTTCATGGCCGCCAACGCCGGCGCGATTTCTTCGCTCGTGTTGTCAAACGACAGGCTGATGCGAATGCCGCGCTCAGCCCGCCCTTCGCCGAGCCCCATGGCTAGTAGCGTTTTGCTCGGCGCCTTTTTTTTCGACGAACAAGCCGATGTCGTCGAGACGTAAATACGGCTTTTCGCCAACTCATGGACGAACACTTCCGGCTTCATGCCGCGCTTTAAGGAAAAGTTGATGATATGCGGCGCAGCGCCGTGACGCGGCGTGTTGATCTCAATCTCCGGAATGGCGGAAAGGGCGGCCAGCCACTCCTCCTTTAGCGCCTTAAGCCGGCCGATCTCCCGCTCGTATTTCTCCATCGCCAGGCGCAGCGCTTTCGCCATCGCAACAATGGCGGCGACATTTTCCGTTCCGGACCGGAGCCGCATTTCCTGCCCGCCGCCGGCGATCAACGGCATCAAACGGACGCCTTCGCGGACATAAAGCACCCCGGCGCCGCGCAATCCGTGAAATTTGTGGGCCGATAGCGTGCATAAGTCGACGCCGGCTTGTTTCAAGTCGAGCGGCACTTTGCCGATGCCTTGCACCCGGTCGACATGAAACAGCGTCTTCGGATAGCGGACAAGAAGCGCACCGATTTCCTCAATCGGCTGCACCGTGCCGACTTCGTTGTTGACGTGCATAATTGAAACGAGAATCGTGTCATCGCGCAGCGCCCGCTCCACTTGCTCTACCGACACCCTCCCGTCGCGGTCGACCGGCAAGTACGTCACCTTAAAGCCGAGCTCCTCAAGCTGCCGGCACGGCTCGGCAACGGACGGATGCTCGATCTCCGTCGTAATGATATGGCGGCCGCGCCGCCGATATTGCCAAGCGACTCCTTTCATCGCGAAATTGTTCGCTTCCGTTCCGCCGGACGTGAACACGACCTCGTTCGCTTTGACGCGCAGCATGGCAGCGATTTGTTCGCGCGCCTGTGCGAGCAGCCGCTCCGCCTTCATGCCCAGCTCATGGAGCGAAGACGGATTGGCAAAGTAATCCGTCGCGACCGTCACAAACGAATCGATCACTTCCGGGAACGGTTTGGTCGTCGCGCTGTTATCAAGGTAAATCATCATTTCCATCCTCCGCTCGTGATCGGCAATTCATCCATATAACATAATAATAAAAGCGGACGAAAAACAGCAACGAAAACACACACACATTTACAGTATTCACCAAAAACCCGATAAATATCGGTTTCCGCCGATATTTATCGGGTTGGGATCATCGTTCTTCCTCGTTGTCCGTCTGCCAAAGCTGCTGCACGCGATCAAACGCGCCCGGCTCGACGCTCTCAATCGTGGCCACCGCCTGGCGAAGCGCCTCTTCGTAATCATAATGGCGGAATAAAAACTCAGCCTCCTCAAGCCCTTTATGAACCGCCGGATACCGGCGGCGGTAGCGGTTGCCGTATTGAATCGTCCGTTCAGCCAAGGCCGCCTGTTCGATCATTTCGATGGTTCGCTCATACAGCCGTTCCACCGACGCTTTCGCTTCTCCAAGCGCCTGATCGACCGACGGCATGTCGAGCGGCTTTTCATCGAGGCGGGCGGCGACATTTTGCAGGCTGTTGCGCGCTTCTGCCAGCTCAAGCGCATACGATTCGGGCAACCCCGGCAGCCGGCTTTTTTGCACGAGACGAAGCGCTTCGGACAATTGTTTTCTCATGTCATCGAGCTTTTCACGGGCAATCAATTCGTCTTTGCGCAGCGTCTGCAGCATCACCCGAAATTGTTCATGTTCTTCCTTCATCATGCCGATTTGCCCAACGAGCTGCTCAAGCTCCTCTCTAAGCAGCGAATAGGCGGTTTTCGCCTCGGCGGCGCGTTCTTCGATCAGCAAAAACCGCTTTTGCAGCTGGTGCAGCTGTTTTTCAATGCTTCGGTATTTTTCGAGGTCGCCTGGCGGCAGGTGGTAGCTTTGCTGGACGAACAGGGCTTCAGCGCCCGTTTCTTTCGCCTCGGCGGCCAATTCCTTGAGCATGCCGCCGATGCGCGGCATTTCCGTTTGCACGTATCGATGGGCGAGCACTTCTTTTTCCAGCAAGTCATACAGCGTGTCAATTTCTTCTTTCAGCTCAGCGACGGTCTGCTTCGCTTCCTCGATGTGCAACTCGCCGATCATCGCCAAGCATTGCTTGATTTTCCTCTGTTTTTCTTCCAACGCGCGTTCGATGTGCAAATGATCGAGTATGTACCCGCTCTGTTCCATTTCCTGATAGCCGTCAGCGAGCTCAGCGAGCTGGGCCGGAAGTGAGGTTTGGCACTCGCCAAGCAACACCGGAATCTCTTCCATCATCGCGGTGAGGCGGTCAAGCTCCTGCTTCAGCAACAGGACGACATCGCGCGCCGCCAAGTAGTTGCCGGCTTCCGTCAATTCCGCAAACGACTGAAACTGCTTTTCCGCCTCGCTCAGGCGGACATCGAGCAAATCAGCCGCCGCCCCGAACGTATATCGATAGGCGAGCAGCGTTTTTTTCGCCTCCCGGTGGGCGGCTCGCAGCTCTTCGATTTCCGCACGGCTTTGCTCTTCGCTTCCGATCAGCTCGTTGACTTCATGAATGATTTGATGCACCTCTTCCTCGAGGCGGCGCAGGCCGTCCTCCATTTGACCAAGCAGCTTGCGCGCCTGCCGGTACCGATATTTGTCAAGAAGCGTTTCGGCGTCAAACAGCTGTTCTTCGACATTGGGCAGCTTCACGGCTACGATCTCATCCCATTGTTGGCGCCACTGTTCAAACAGCCGCTCTGCCTCCCCCGTCATGTTCAGCTGTTTCACTTTGGCGAGCTCGTCTGGCACCGGCCGGTTCATCAGCTCGATTTTCCATCCCTCAAGCCGGTCGATTTCCCGATACATCCGCTTCCGGTACATCTGATTGTATATGATTGCCCCTGCGCTGAGGAGCAGAACGATCCACACGATTTCCATGCACAAATGCCCCCTTGCACTCAAGCTACTCCGAAATGAATGAAAATGGCGGAGAAGGCAAAAATATAGGTTTTTCAATGTTTTTATGATACCATGTTAACGACATTTTTTGACCAAAATTTTTATTTTTTTTACAAGAATCTTCAATATGTTTGCTATCATACAAAGAGAAAGGGGGAAAACCGCCTTGCGTGACGGCCATATTCATACACCGTTTTGCCCGCACGGAAGCCCTGACCCGCTTGAGCGATACGTGGAACGAGCGATCGCGCTCGGCTATACCGACATTTCGTTCACTGAACATGCCCCGCTGCCGGAACGGTTTGTCGACCCGACGCCGGAGCAGGACAGCGCCATGGAGCGCCGGCAGCTTGAGCGCTATTTGGCCGCTGTCGCTGATGTGAAGGAGCGCTACCGAAACGACATCACGATCCGCGTCGGGCTTGAGGTCGACTTTATCCCCGGTTGGGAGGAAGAGACGGCACGATTGCTCGATGAAGTCGGCCCATTGCTTGATGACAGCATTTTATCGGTTCACTTTTTAGCGCACGAAGGCCAATATGTATGCCTTGACTACAGCGCCGATATGTTCGCCGACATCGTTCGCCTGTTCGGCTCCGTTGAGCGCGTTCACCGCGCTTATTACGAAACCGTGCGCCGGTCGATCCGCGCCGACCTTGGCCGCTATAAGCCGAAACGCATCGGGCATATCACGCTTGTGCGCAAGTTTTGGCGCCGCTTTCCATGTCCGGATCCGATGACTGAGCTCGTTCTTGCCATTCTTGTTGACATGGAGCAGTTCGGCTATGCGATCGACTATAATGGAGCTGGCGCCGCCAAACCGCTCTGCCTTGAGCCTTACCCGCCCAACCACCTCATCGCTGAAGCGCGGCGGCGCGGCATCCCGATCGTTTACGGCTCGGACGCTCATCGCGCGGACGACTTGCATCAAGGGCGGGACGTGATGGATCACGAGGCGCTTGCGGTTGACAATCGCCAGGCGTCATCATAAAATGGGCCAAAAAAGGAGGGCAAACAAATGTTTCGTCCAACCGCCTACAGCGGTACACGCGAAGAAAACTATGCGCTCGTCATCGAGCAGCTGAAAGCGCTCATCGCCGGAGAGCCGAACATGATCGCCAACTTGGCGAACGCTGCCGCCCTGCTTAATCAGTTTCTCACCGACATCAACTGGGTCGGGTTTTACTTGGCAGAGGGCGACGAACTTGTGCTCGGCCCGTTCCAAGGATTGCCGGCGTGCGTGCGCATTCCGTTCGGCAAAGGGGTGTGCGGCACAGCAGCCGCCGAGCGGCGGACGGTCGTCGTTCCCGATGTGCACCAATTTCCGGGCCATATCGCCTGCGATGCTGCATCCCAATCGGAAATTGTCGTGCCGCTCATCAAGGAAGGCCGCGTCATCGGCGTCCTTGACATCGACAGCCCGGTGAAAAACCGCTTTGATGACACTGACCGCCGCTATTTAGAGCAATTCGTCGGCGTGCTCATTTCCGAATGAGCGGAAATAGCAGCCGGCGCGAAGAAGGAATCCGCCTGACCGGATTCCTTTTTTACACCTTATATGAATGGTGGCGATCACTGACAAAAATACAGTTTTTTTCAGTCTCCTTCGCCATATACAGCGCCGCGTCCGCCCGTTTAAACAACTGTTCCGCATTATCATGGTCATGCTGCCTCCACGATGAAATGCCGCACGAAACGGTCACCGGCGGGACCGTATGCTCCCTCACTTTTTCAACGATGCGGCGGGCAACGGAAACCGCGTCAAAAAGCGACACGTTTGGCAAATAGACAGCGAGTTCCTCTCCTCCCCAGCGCGCCGCGATATCGTTATCGCGGATGTTCATGCGGATCATCTCGGCCACTTGAACGAGCACATCGTCGCCCGTCTGATGGCCGTAAATGTCGTTGATCTGCTTGAAGTTGTCGATATCGATTAAAAGAAACGCCCCAAGCGCATCCGCTTCCATCGATTTTTGGATCGCTCTGTCCAAATAACGGCGCGTATACAGCTTCGTCAAATAATCGGTGATGACCAACTTCTCAAGTTCCTCCCGCAAAATCGCGTTCATAAACGCCAATGTCGAGTGCTGAACAAGCGATTGCAGCAGTTTAAACATGTCAAACGTGAACTGATATGGCTTGCGGGCAAGCACGATGCAGACGCCTTTTGTTTCTTTATTTTGCAGCATCGGCGCAGCCATAACGGAACGAAACGACCCAAAATCGGACGCGCATACATCGCCGGCAAATAAAATATCATTTCCGCTGCGGCGCCGCGCTTCAACCCATTCGACATACATCGCCGACGAGCCTTCATAAAAAAACGGCGTGCTCCCCGGAAGAAGCTCATGTTTGCCGTCAGCAAACAAGAAAAAGCCAACTTCATCCGCGCCAAACGACTGCCGAATTTGCGACACCATATAGTCGATCGCCTCGTACAGACGCGACCGGGCGTTCAGCTGGCGCATCGTGTCGTTAATGAGCTGCAAATCGGCAACAAGCCGGCGCGACTGTTCGTACAGTTTGGCGTTTTCCAACGCGCTGCCGGCCGTCCCCGCCAACAATGAAATAAAGTTGATTTCCCGCTTCGGAAACGGAGCGGCATACGGGGCGATAATTTGAATCACCCCGTATACCGCCTGCACCCCTTTAATGGGCGCATACAGCACCGAACGCTGCGGCGCCGCTTTCTCCTCGCATTGCACCTGCCCGGTCAAAAACGCCCGCAGCGCCGCCGTTTGCTCTCCGTTTTCATCAAAGGCAAACGTTTTAATCGGCAAATTTCCGCGCAAGTGGTTATCGTGCGATAACAGAAGGTAGTATGTAAACGACGGATAGACGTTTTGCAGCGTGCGGATAATTTCTTCAAGCACATCGTCGATTTGCATCGAGGAGTGGATTTTCGCCGCAAAGCAGTGCAGCTGCTCGTACCGTTTCTCCTCGCCCTTCCCTTGTGATAACGCGTTCAGCTTGCGGAACAGCTGGGCCAAATCCGCTCGCAGCGCTTCAAGCAGCGGTCTGTCGAAGCGGCGGCCTTTTCCGTACACAAGCTCGACCATCGTCGGCGCTTCTTCGGAAAGCAGGAAAAAGAGGCGGGCGGCTATGCGCGGCCCGCCATCATCGACCACGACGATCTCCTGCTTTTCCTCTGCCGCAATCCGCCCCGCCACCGGTCCCCCGCCAGCGGCCGCCTCCGGGCAAAAGGCGCCGCACGACGGGTCAAACAAGTACAATACCGCTTGTTCGAGCGCCAGCTCTTCTTTTAACAGCGCAAGCAGCTCGCCCGCCGCCGTTGAAAACAGCCCGTCGTCCTGAAACGCCAAAAACCAGTGGAAAAATTTCCGCTTAAACGATTCATATCGTTTCGTTTCTTCCCATCTCATCATCTTTTCCACCTAAACTGGCATCATCACTCTAATAGATGACAAATTTTTTCTAAAAATTGCATCTTTTATTATATCATACAAACGGCCAAAAGGGAAAATAAAATATTGACTTTCCCCTCTAAAAATCATATAATAGCCTTTGTGTAAAATATAGCAGCCTTTGTGCCCACCTTTATGGTTCATTTTGTTCCTCGGCCCGCCGAGGTGTATCGCGTAACTCTTAGCTGCTAGAGCGAGGATACATGAAAACAAAATGGCCGTAATTGTTGGCGCACATCTGCTTTTATTTTACGGGAATAAAAGCATAAGGAGGAGCAGTCAATGGCTCGTTATACTGGCCCAACATGGAAAATTTCCCGCCGCCTTGGCATCTCGTTAAGCGGCACGGGGAAAGAATTGCAAAAACGTCCGTATCCGCCTGGTCAACACGGCCCAGGCCAACGGAGAAAATTGTCGGAGTACGGCTTGCAGCTGCAAGAAAAACAAAAGCTGCGCCATATGTACGGCGTGAACGAACGCCAGTTCCGCAAAACGTTTGAGGAAGCGGGCAAAATGCCGGGCAAACACGGCGAAAACTTCATGATTTTGCTTGAATCGCGCCTCGACAACCTCGTCTACCGTTTAGGGTTGGCTCGCACGCGCCGTCAAGCCCGCCAGCTTGTGACGCACGGCCACATTTTAGTTGACGGCAGCCGCGTCAACATCCCGTCGTACCGCGTCAAACCGGGACAAACGATCGCTGTCCGCGAAAAATCGCGCAACTTGCAAGTCATTAAAGAAGCGCTCGAAGCGAACAACTTCGTTCCGGATTACTTGACGTTCGACCCGGAAAAAATGGAAGGCACGTACACTCGCCTGCCGGAGCGTTCCGAACTGCCGGCGGAAATTAACGAAGCGCTCATCGTTGAGTTCTACTCGCGTTAATGCGCAAAAAAGATCCGAAATGCATTGGCATTTCGGATCTTTTTGTTTAGACGTAGCGAATTAAATAATATTTCTTTTTGCCGCGGCGGATGACGGTAAACCGCCCTTCCAAACGGTGTTCGGCCGTTAAGACGGCGCCGACGTCTTGGATGCGTTCGCCGTTGACATAGATGGCGCCGTTTTGAACATCTTCGCGCGCCTGTCGCTTCGATGGCGAAATGCCGGCGGCGACAAGCAGCTCGACGAGCGGAACGTCGCCTCCTTCATGGACAAACGACGGCACATCTTTAAACCCTTGCTCGATTTCCGCGGCCGTCAACTCGGCAATGTCGCCGCTAAAGAGCGCCTCAGAAATGCGGATCGCCTGCCTAAGCGCCTCTTCGCCATGCACGAGCTTCGTCACTTCCTCAGCCAGTGCTTTCTGCGCCGCCCGCTTCTCCGGCGCCTCGCGCAGCTCGTGTTCAAGCGCCTCGATTTCCTCTTTCGACAGGAACGTAAAATACTTCAAGTAGCGGATGACATCACGGTCATCGGTGTTAATCCAAAACTGGTAAAACTCATACGGCGACGTTTTTTCCGGATCAAGCCAAATCGTGCCGCTTTCCGTTTTTCCGAACTTCGTGCCGTCCGCTTTCGTGACGAGCGGAATCGTCAAGCCGAACGCTTCCGCTTCTCCTTTCGTTCTACGAATGAGCTCGAGCCCGGCGGTAATGTTGCCCCATTGGTCGCTGCCGCCGATTTGCAGGCGGCATTGTTCCGTTTCGTACAAGTTGAGGAAATCGTACGCCTGCAGCATCATGTAGCTGAACTCGGTGAACGAAATGCCGGTTTCAATGCGCGACTGCACCGATTCTTTGGCGAGCATGTAATTGATGCTGAAATGCTTGCCGACATCGCGCAAAAACGTAATGACATCAAGCGGACCGATCCAATCATAATTATTAGCGATTTTTGCTGGATTGCCTTCCGCTTCAAAGTCTAACAGCCGACCGAGCTGTTCTTTAATGCGGGCGCCCCATGCTTCGACCGTCTCTTTGGCGTTGAGCGTGCGCTCGTTTTTCTTCCCGCTCGGGTCGCCGATCAGTCCGGTTGCGCCGCCGACTAAGGCGATCGGCCGATGTCCGGCCTGCTGGAAGCGGCGCAGCGTCAAAATGGCCGCTAAGTTGCCGATGTGCAAACTGTCCGCTGTCGGGTCAAATCCGCAATAGAGCGTCACGTTTCCTTCATTCAGCAGCTTTCGGAGCCCGTCTTCATCCGTCGTTTGATTGACGAGCCCACGCCATTGCAGTTCTTCGAGCAAGTCCATGTTCTTCACCTCTTTATGAATGTCGTCAAAAAAAGAAAACACCCGCCCTGTATGAAGGGGCGAGTGTTCATCGCGGTACCACCCTACTTAGAAAGCCTGTCGCTTTCTCGCTCATTTCGGTAACGGCGCATGCCGGCAGACGGCTACTGGGCGTCAACGCCGTTCGCCATCGCTGCTCGGGGAGGTAATTCACGGTTGCCTATGGACTGGCTCGCACCGCCCGCCAGCTCTCTGCACCAGGGAGGCATCCGCTACTTGTTCCCGTCATCGCTTTTTCGGTATGAATATATACATTCTTTTACCATATACACATACTCGCTGTCAACTCCGGCTCTTTTCGCCACAAACGGCGAAAAAGCGACAAAATCCCGCAACGACGCGCACGAGTATGTTATACTTATCTATATGATTTGCCATGAGAGGGGGCCTGGCATGGAACAAAAACCGTTTCGAGCTTCTTTACAAAAAATGTGGCATTATTTTTCGCTTACATATGACGTCGTTTGGAATGTCACCCTTATTTTGCTCATCACCGCGCTCTGCCTCGTTTGTTTTGCTGCTGGCATCGGCGCCGGTTATTTCGCTTTTTTGGTGAAAGATATGGCGGTCCCTTCGCATGACAAAATGAAAAGCGAGATTTACAGTTATGAAGAAACGAGCCATATGTATTTTGCCGATGGCGTCTATTTAGGCCGATTCCGGTCCGACCTCGACCGCGAGGCGGTGCGCCTTGCCGACGTCTCCCCATACGTTGTGCAGGCGGTGATCGCCACCGAAGATGAGCACTTTTACGAACATGACGGCGTCGTCCCAAAGGCCGTCATTCGCGCCATGTTTCAGGAAATGACGAACTCGCCGAACAAAAGCGGCGGCAGTACGCTTACGCAGCAGCTCGTCAAAAACCAGCTGCTGACCAGCGAAGTGTCGTTCGAACGCAAGGCGAAGGAAATGTTACTGGCGCTGCGCCTTGAACGATTTTTGTCGAAAGAAGAAATTTTAGAAGCCTACTTAAATGTTGTTCCGTTCGGCCGCAGCTCATCAGGCCGCAACATCGCCGGCATCCAGGCCGCCGCCCAAGGGGTGTTCAGCGTTGACGCCAAAGATCTCAATCTCGCCCAAGCAGCGTTTTTAGCCGGCTTGCCGCAAAACCCGTTCGTCTATACGCCGTTTGCCGCTGATGGCAGCCTCAAACAAGATCTCTCGGCCGGATTGGAGCGGATGAAAACGGTGCTCTACCGGATGAAGCGCGCTGGCTATATTTCTGACAAGCAGTATAAAGAAGCGCTCGCCTACGATGTGACGAAACATTTCGCCGCTCCGAAGCCAACGCCGTTTGAGCGCTATCCGTTTTTAACGATGGAAATCGAAAGACGGGCCAAAGAGGTGCTCGCGGAAACGTTCGCCAAGCGCGACGGCCATAAGCCGGAAGAGCTGAAACGCGATGCCGGCTTGTACCGCCGCTATGCCGGTGAAGCGAGAAAAGCGCTGCGGCAAGGAGGCTTGCGCATTTATACGACGATCGACAAAGCGATTTATGAGCAAATGCAGCGCGTGGCCGCCCGCTACCCGTATTATGGCAGCGATCGTGTGTATTATACGAAAGACAAGCGAACAGGGAAAACGATCGCCGAGCGCCAACCGGTGGAAGTGGGGGCGATGCTCATCGAAAACAAAACCGGCAAAATCATCAGCTTTGTCGGCGGCCGCGACTACAAGCGCGAGCAGTTAAACCACGCCACCCAGGCGCACCGTTCGAACGGCTCAACGATGAAGCCGCTTTTAGTGTACGCGCCGGCGATGGAGATGGGCGTCGTTCAGCCCGGTTCGGTCATTCCCGACCTGCCGCTTTCGATCGGTTCGTACAGCCCGAAAAACGCTGATGGAAACACACACGGCCTCGTCTCGGCGCGGCGCGCGCTTCAACAGTCGTACAACATCCCGGCCGTTCGGATCTATACGAAAATCCAAAGCCGCCATCCGGTCGATTATTTGCTCAAAATGGGGGTTACAAGCGTCGCCAAGCAAGAAGAAAACAATCCGGCTTTAGCAATTGGCGGGACGCACATCGGCGTCACCGTCGAAGAAAACGTCAATGCGTATGCGACGTTTGCCAATTACGGTTCCTTTGTCGATGCGTATATAATCGAAAAAATTACCGATAAAGACGGAACGATCATTTATCAGCATACGAGCAAGCCGGTTCCCGTCTTTTCTCCGCAAACATCGTATTTAATGATCGATATGATGCGCGATGTGCTGCATGGCGGAACCGCCTCCTCAGTGCCGCGCTACTTGACGTTTTCGGCTGACTGGGCCGGCAAAACGGGGACATCGCAAGACAAACACGATTCATGGTTTGTCGCCACAAACCCGAACGTGACGTTTGGCGTTTGGATTGGCTACGATCGTCCGGCGCCGCTGGAGTCGCGCTATAAGGGGCTGTCCTACAGCCGGCGCACCCAGCTGTTATGGGCGCAATTCATGAATGCCGCCCATCGCGTGAAACCGAAGCTGATCGCCCCGCCGGAGCGGTTTTTAATGCCCGGCGGCATCGTTCGCCGCGCGTATTGCGCCGCGAGCGGATTCAGCCCATCAGAGGCGTGCAAAAAAGCCGGACTCGTCCGCTATGATTTATACAATGCAAAGTTTACGCCGCGGCAAGGAAGCGATGACTATTTGGTCGAGGGCCGGTTTGTCGTCATTGGCGGGCGCCGGTATGCGGCGCTTGAGACGACGCCGGAGGAATTTGTCACCCGCGGGGTCATCGTCAATCCAAAGTGGCTCAATCAGTGGGGAATCGACGGGATGACATCAGCCGGCGATGACTTTGTTGTCGCCATCTTAAAAGAAAACGGGCGCGTCCCCGCTCCGCCGTCCGCCCGTCTGAACGGCCGCACTCTCGTCTGGGACCGACACCGGGAGCGCGATGTCATCGGCTACCGCGTCTATCAGGTGAGTGAAACCGGAGAGCGGCAAATCGCCGCCATCATTAAAGCGGAGGAAGCGGCTTCCTTTTCTGCTCTCAAACCGGGAGCGGCCTATTACGTCACCGCTGTCGATATTGCCGGCCGCGAATCGGCGCCATCGGGCAAAGTCGCACTGCCGGCCGCCCAGCCCGCCCCGCCGGCCAATCCGCCTGCTCGGGAGGACAACGCGGAAAATGGCGCTGCTTCCCCATCCGCTCCTCGATAAACGATCACAAGGCTTTCCAACCGTTTCATTGGAAAGCCTTGTTTCATGAACGGGCGCCTGCTTGTTCGAGCATGGCTGGCCGGGCAGCCTCTTTCGCCGCCCGCCTCCTTCCGCCCCCCTCTTGTGATCCTCGTTTCTCCGCCGAAACGACCACGCAGCGCCACCCTCGCATGTTTCCGCCCGCACTCCTATGACGGCCAGTTTCCCTAATGGACTCCCGCAGCGAGCCGAGCATCATCAGCCGCCATCAGAAAAAGCGCCCGAAACGCCAAAGCATTCGGACGCTGCTGTTCGTTTTAGTCTTCCATGGTCGATAAGTCGCCGGTCGGCAAGTTGAGCTCCCACGCCTTTAAGACGCGGCGCATAATTTTTCCGCTTCGCGTTTTCGGCAGCTTGTCGCGGAACTCGATCTCGCGCGGCGCAGCATGGGCGGCGAGCCCTTTTTTTACAAACTGACGGATGTCTTCTTTCAACTCTTCGGACGGCTCATAGCCTTCGCGAAGCGCGATGAACGCCTTGATGATTTCCCCGCGCACCGGATCGGGTTTGCCGATGACGCCGGCTTCCGCAACGGCCGGATGCTCGACGAGCTTGCTTTCGACTTCAAACGGCCCGACGCGCTCGCCCGATGTATTGATGACATCGTCAACGCGTCCTTGAAACCAGAAATAGCCGTCTTCATCCATATAGGCCGAGTCGCCCGACACATACCAATCGCCGATAAAGTATGATTCGTATTTTTGCGGGTTGTTCCAAATGGTTTTCATCATCGACGGCCAACCTTTTTTGATGGCCAAGTTGCCCATCCGGTACGGCGGCAGGACGTTCCCTTGATCGTCAATGATCGCCGCCTCCACCCCCGGAATCGGTTTCCCCATCGATCCCGGCTTAATTTCCATGCATGGGTAGTTGCAAATGAGATGTCCGCCCGTTTCCGTCATCCACCATGTATCATGAATGCGGCGGCCGAACACTTTCAATCCCCAGCGGATGACTTCCGGATTGAGCGGCTCGCCGACGCTTAACACATGGCGGAGCGAGCTTAAGTCGTATTTTTTCACCACTTCATCGCCCGCGCCCATCAGCATGCGGAACGCTGTCGGCGCGCTGTACCAGACGGTGACGCCGAAGTCTTCGATCGTTTGATACCAAGCGTCCGGGCTGAAACGGCCGCCGACGATGACGCTGGACGCCCCGCACAGCCACGGGCCGAAAATGCCGTATGATGTCCCGGTCACCCAGCCTGGGTCAGCCGTGCACCAATAAACGTCATCTTCTTTTAGGTCAAGCACCCATTTCGCCGTTTGATAGTGCTGGATCATGGCGTTATGGACGTGCAGGACGCCTTTCGGCTTGCCGGTCGAGCCGGACGTATAGTGCAAAATCAGGCCGTCTTGACGGTCGACCCATTGGATGTCAAAGTGCTTGCTTGCCTCATTCATCCGCTTTTTCAAATCGATGTACGGACCTTCTTCAACAACATCGTCACCAACCAAAAAGACGTACTTCAGCTCCGGAAGATCGCCGACCGGCACGCGCGGCAGCAGCTCCGGCGTCGTCACGATCGCTTTCGCTCCGCTGTCTTCCAGACGGTCGCGCACCGCCCCCTCCATAAACGCTTCAAACAGCGGCCCGACGATGGCGCCGGTTTTAATGATGCCGAGCACCGTAAAATACAGCTCCGGCGAGCGCGGCATAAACACAAACACGCGGTCGCCTTTTTCAATGTCGGCCACCTGTTTTAAGACGTTGGCGACTTTGTTGGACATCTCTTTCATCTCTTTGAACGTATATTTCTCATTTCGCACAGCGTCGCGGTAGTAAAGCGCCACCTTATTTTTGCGGAACGACTCGGCATGGCGATCGATCGCCTCATACGCCATGTTGACCCGTCCGGTTTCATGCCAAGAAAACGCCTTCTCCGTTTCCGTCCATTGAAACTGTTCGTATGCTTCCTCGTAGTTTTTCAAGTTGTAGTCCCCTTGTACGACTGGCAGCAGTTCCGTTTTCATTCTCCGATCCCCCTTATGTAAGTGATTACATTTCTATTATAGTAGATGATAAACAGTTTCTCAATTTTTAAAATATTCCTCGTCCCCGTTTCTTTGAAATTTTTTTGAATTGCGCCGGCCAAGGCCATTTTTATGTATAATGGAAATGGATTGACTGATTGATTAATTCAGGTGGTGACCGAATGGAACATAAAAAAACGTATAACGCCAAGGAGCTGAAAACGCCGAACGGGACGCTTCTCATCGAAGGGCCGGTGACGCCGGAAGCGTTGGCCAGCTACGAATTTCACCGTGACTTAACTTCATTTCGCCAACCCTCTAAACAGCACGAAGCATTAATCGAGATCGCCAAGCTGCCGGAAGGCCGGATCATTATCGCCCGCCGCGGCGAAACGATCGTCGGTTATGTCACATTTTTATATCCCGACCCGCTTGAACGTTGGTCTGAAGGGAAGATGGACAATTTAATCGAACTCGGCGCCATCGAAGTGATCCCGGAGTTTCGCGGCTTTGGCGTTGGAAAAAATTTATTGATTGTCTCCATGATGGACGATGCGATGGAAGATTATATCATCATTACCACTGAGTATTATTGGCATTGGGATTTGAAAGGGACCGGGCTGAACGTATGGGAATACCGGAAAGTGATGGAGAAAATGATGAACGCCGGCGGACTCGTCTGGTACGCGACCGACGACCCGGAAATTTGTTCCCATCCGGCGAACTGCCTCATGGTCCGCATCGGCAAACGGGTCGATCCGGAATCGATTCAACGGTTTGACCGGCTTCGCTTTATGAACCGCTATATGTACTAAACGTGCGATGCACAAAGGGGAGAGGAGAAAGATGATTGTTGAACAAGTCATGAACACATCGGTGGTCACGCTCCGCGCCACGAACACCATCGCCGAAGCGCTGCAGCTGCTTCGCCATCACCGCATCCGCCATCTTCCGGTCATCGACGGGGAAGGGCGTTTAGTCGGCCTTGTGACGGACCGCGATTTACGCGACGCCAGTCCATCGATTTTCCATCTTCATGAACATCTTGACGACCTGCAAAAACCGGTCAGCGCGATTATGAAAACAGACATCATCGTCGGCCACCCGCTCGATTTCGTCGAAGAAGTCGCCGCGCTCTTTTACGAACACCGGATCGGCTGCTTGCCGATCGTCAACGGAGGAAAGCTCGTTGGCATCATCACTGAAACGGATTTATTGCACACGCTCATTCAGCTGACCGGCGCCCACCAGCCCGGGTCGCAAATCGAAATTAAAGTGCCGAACGAAGCGGGAATGTTAGGCAAAGCGGCGAGCATCATCGCCGAGCACCACGTCAATATCGCCAGCGTCCTTTTGTATCCAGCCAGCGACCCAAACTATAAAATTTTAGTGTTTCGCGTCCAAACGATGAACCCGATCAACTTGATCCATGATTTGAAAAAGGCCGGTTATACAGTGCTCTGGCCGAACTTGCCGGGGGTTACGTCATGAGCGAAAAGTGCGTATTTGTTTACAGCGAGCAATTTCTTCAATATAAATTTCATGACGATCATCCGTTCAACCAGCTGCGGGTGAAGCTGACGTACGACTTGCTGCGGACGCTCGACGCCCTAGACGACGGCCGCATCGTCCACCCGCGCATAGCGTCGGACGAAGAGCTGGCGCTCATTCATGACCGTTCGTACATCGAGGCGGTCAAGGCAGCCGGGCGCGGCGAGCTTTCCGAAACAGCCGCGGTGAACTACGGCCTCGGCACCGAAGATACGCCGATCTTCCCGAACATGCACGAGGCGAGCGCGCTCCTTGTCGGCAGCACGCTGACGGCTGTCGATTGCGTTCTGTCCGGACAGGCCGATCATGCCCTCAACCTTGGCGGCGGCTTGCATCACGGGTTCCGCGGCAAGGCGTCCGGCTTTTGCGTCTACAATGACAGCGCGGTCGCCATTCAATACATCCGCGAAAAATACGGACTGCGCGTCTTATATGTCGACACGGACGCCCACCACGGCGACGGGGTGCAATGGGCGTTTTATGACGATCCAAACGTCTGCACGTTTTCGATTCATGAGACGGGCCGCTACTTGTTTCCGGGGACGGGAAACGTCAACGAACGCGGCCACGGAGCGGGGTACGGCTATTCGTTCAACATTCCGGTTGACGCGTTTACGGAGGATGAGTCATGGCTTTACGCTTACACGACGGCGCTTCGGGAAATCGCCGACTTTTTCCGTCCCGATGTCATTGTGACGCAAAATGGAGTGGACGCCCATTATTACGACCCGCTTACCCATTTGTCGTTGACGATGAAAACGTATCGCGCCATTCCGAAGCTCGCCCACCAAATCGCCCATGAATATTGCGGCGGCCGCTGGATCGCCGTCGGCGGCGGGGGGTATGACATTTGGCGCGTCGTCCCGCGGGCGTGGGCGCTTCTTTGGCTTGAAATGACGGAACAATCCGATATTTCCGGCCCGCTGCCGGTCGCTTGGCGCGAGCGATGGCAACCGCTTTCACCGGTCTCCTTGCCGCTTGAATGGGACGATCCGGACGACTTGTACCCGCCGATCCCGCGCAAGGCGGAAATTAGCGAAAAAAATGCCCAGACGACGGAAAAGGCGTTGTATTTCATTCGCAGCCAGCGGCGCGCGGGCACTTGATCCCGCCCATCCAAATGCACGATCATTCGCGTCTTTGATCGGCAAAGCAGGGAGCGGCTGCCCCCTCTTCGCGCCGCCTCCCGCTTTGCTTGAAGGAATGTGAAAACGCCGGCTTTCCCACCGCTTCATAAGGCGAAAAAAAAGCGCCCATCCGGACGCTTTTTCCCGTTGCTTATTTTGTCGACTCGCGCACTTCCAACCGGTGCGGCAAGACGACGACATGATTGTCGACTTGTTCTTTATTCATATACTTCGTCAGCAGCCGCATCGCCACCGCGCCGATGTCATACATCGGCTGCACGACGGTCGTCAGCCGCGGCCGCACCATCGTCGCCAGCCTCGTGTTGTCAAAGCCGACGACTTCAAGTTCATCCGGCACGCGCACCCCGTGGTCTTGGGCGCTATGGATGATGCCGAGCGCCATTTCGTCCGTCCCGGCAAAGACCGCCTTCGGCCGCTCGGCGAGCTCAGCGATTTTTTCATATGCTTCCAAGCCGGAGTCATACGAGTTGTCGCCTTCCACAACGAGTTCTTCCTCGTACGGCGTCCTGTGCTCCTCGAGCGCACGCCGATAGCCAGCCAGTTTCCGTTGGTTGATCGGGTCGTCGGTCGGACCGGTGACATATGCCACGCGCCGGTTTCCTTTTTCGAGCAAATATGTGACCGCTTCAAACGCGGCCTGCTCGTAGTCAATGTTAACCGAGGGGATCGTGTCGTTCGGCTCCACCGTCGCCGCAAGCACGATCGGCACGGACGATTTTTGAAACTCGGCGACGTGCTCCTCGGTGATCGTCCCGCCCATAAACAAAATGCCGTCCACTTGCTTGGCAAGCATCGTATTGAGCAAATGCAGCTCTTTTTCTTTGTTTTGGTCGGAGTTGCTTAAAATAATGTTGTATTTATACATCGTCGCAATATCTTCAATGCCGCGCGCCAGCTCGGCAAAGAAGATGCTCGAAATATCTGGGATGATCACCCCGACCGTCGTCGTTTTTTTGCTGGCAAGACCGCGCGCGACCGCATTTGGGCGGTAGCCGAGCCGCTCAATCGCTTCCAATACTTTTTTCCTTGTCGACGGCTTGACGTTCGGGTTGCCGTTTACGACGCGCGAGACCGTCGCCATCGAGACGTTCGCCTCTCGCGCCACATCATAAATCGTTACGGTCATTCCGTTCACTCCTTTTTCCTCAATCCGGTAATCTGCAAGAGTTCCGATATATATGTACAACTATCATACGATACATTATCGCCAACTCGCAACGAAATGGCAATGATTTTGCTGTTTTGTTCACAAACCGTTCATGGATAGTTTGCCCAAAAAACGTTTGCACAATTCAGTAAAAAATCCCCTTCGGCCAAGACCGAAGGGGAGATGGCTTTACGCCTGAACGAACTGGCGTTGGAACGCGCGCACTTCTTCCATAAATTCGTTGAATTGGGCAATATCCATTTGTTGGGCGGAGTCGGACAAAGCGACGGCCGGATCTGGGTGCACTTCGGCCATGACGCCGTCAGCGCCGATCGCCAACGCCGCTTTGGCGCACGGAATGAGAAGATCGCGCCGCCCGGTCGAGTGGGTGACATCGACGAACACCGGCAAGTGCGTTTCTTTCTTTAAGATCGGCACCGCCGAAATGTCGAGCGTATTGCGCGTTGCCCGCTCGTACGTGCGGATGCCGCGCTCGCACAAAATGATTTGCCCGTTGCCTTGCGACATAATGTATTCAGCAGCGTTGATGAACTCCTCGATCGTCGCCGCTAAGCCGCGCTTCAGCAAAACCGGCTTATTGACTTGGCCGGCCGCTTTCAGCAGCTCAAAGTTTTGCATGTTACGCGCCCCGATTTGGATGACATCGATATAATCCAAGGCGGTCTCAATATCCGCCGGAGTGACGATTTCGCTAATGACCGCCAAATCAAATTCATCGGCGATCCGTTTCAAAATTTTCAGCCCCTCGACACCGAGCCCTTGGAAGTCGTACGGCGATGTGCGCGGTTTGTATGCGCCGCCACGCAGCAGCTTAATGCCTTGCTTTTTCACCGCTTCAGCGACCGTAGCCACCTGCTCGTAGCTTTCGACGGCGCACGGCCCCATGACGAAATATTGGTTGCCGTCGCCGATCCGTTCGCCTTTCACTTCGACAATCGTGTTTTCCGGATGCTTTTTCCGTGAGACGAGCAGCGCTTTCCGGTGGTCATCCTCTTGCAGCTCAAGCGCCGCTTTAAAAATTTCCTTGAAAATGTGCTGCAGCGTCGACGTTTCGAACGGTCCGTCGTTATGCTCGGAAATAAGATCGAGCATTTTCCGCTCACGCACCGGGTCGTAGCGATGCGTCCCTTGCGCTTCTTTAATTTTCCCGATCTCTTGGACGAGACGCCCCCGTTCATTGATCAGCTTCAACAGCTGCAAATTAATTTCATCGACTCTCGCCCGCAGCTCATCTAATCTCTCGTTGCTCATGCTTCCCCCATCCTTTCGCCAAATATCGTGCGATGTTTCGCTCTTCTAGCCTCGCCTACCGGACGCCGGCAAGCCGCGCGCAAGGCGCTTCCCCCGTCCAGAAACAGAGCGGTTAAGTTTTTTAATTAGTCTTTATTATAATGGATGAAAAACCGGTTGTCACGAAAAAAATGCTTTTTTGATTAAACGCTTTTAAGTAGTAAAGTAAAACAGCCGGAAAAAACCGCCCGCTGGGCAGGCGGTTATGCGATGGCAGTATGCGTGTTCAACGCCTCGTACGTAATCTTCCAGTGCGACGCATGCCAGACGACTTGGCCGTTTTCAAACAGCAGCACTTGCGGCGACTCGTGCTTCACGCCCGTCAGCTCTGCGATGTAGTTGGAAAGCGGGCGCGCCTCCTGAACGTATAAGCAATAGACGGCCAGCTCCGGATGATCGGCGGCAAACTTCTCGCACTCGCGGAACGCCGCTTGGCTGATCGGGCATGTCAAGCTATGTTTAACGAACAAAAAGCGGCGCGTTTCTTGCATGATACGGTCAAACTGTTCGGTCGTCTCCAGTTTCTCCATTCCCACCGTCTTCACTCCACTTCTTTTCGATATGGCATGTTTTGCTCGGCATTATCTAGCGCGGCTTCCGCTTCCTCAAGCAACTTTTGGAGCGTTTCGCGATCCGCCTTGTCCGCGGATGGCGGAATCGGAATCGTCGTTTCTCCAACACCTTCCCCGCCGGCCGGCGCTTCAGCCGTTTTCAGCGGGATGAAGTGGGCGATTTCCTTCGTTTTCTCTTTAGCCGTCTCGAACCACTCAGCAGCGGTCGTTTTCACCGGCTCCCATGTTTCGTTATTGTTCCACTCGTTCAGCCACTTCCTCCCTTTTTCGCTCGTCAAAAACATCGCAGCAGCCGCGCCGGCGATGCCGCCGACAAGCGCTCCAAGCAAAAATCCACCGTTATTTTTCGCCATTTGGCATACCCTCCTTTTCCCGCAGTTGTTCTCTTTCTCTCCATTTTTCCCATATATCAAGCAAAACATTTGCCCAGCGCAGCGCTTTCGCCCACTTTTCTTGCCCTTGACCCGCTCTCGCCGACAGCGCCGCTGCCGTCTGCCGAAGCGCGCGGTTCAGCGACCGGACAGTGCCGCCGATTTCATTCACCGCCTCGACCGCATGGTTTAACTTTTCCGCCTTGTTTTGCACATCGCCGGCAATGCTGTTGGCCGTATGAAGAAGCTGGGTCACTTCCTTCGCAACCGTTTGCACTTGTTCATCGGCATGGCTGACCGCCGCGGCCAGCCGGCGCAGCGTCTCCTGCAAAACAATGAGCGTTCTCGCTATGTAAACCGAAAGAAGCAAAAAAGCGGCAGCGATGAGCGCGGCGCTCGCATACAAAAGCCATTCCACCTCATTCCCCCCCTTGCCTGTCGGACCGTTTCGTCCTCTTTGTACCCGTTCTGTCCCGTTTTCAAACTTCGACATCCCGCCTTTTGTTTCCTGCCTCACGCCCGATCTTTCCCAATCGACCGGCGGGGGCGGAGGATTCCGGCCATCCCCCTCGGGCAAAACCGAATTCGTCCCTTCCCTTTCTCTTGTCCACGAGTGAGAGTCTTCCTAGCGGAAAAGATTAAAAAACGGGCCGTCCGGCCCGTTTCCGTCGGCCGTCAGGCGGAAAGAACGGCCCGTTCGTATGCTTGTTGAAACTTTTGAATGTCGCCGGCGCCCATAAACACAAGCACCGCATCGCGATGCTGCTTCAACACGGACACGTTTTGCTCCTCAAGCAGCTGCGAGCGCGGGATTTGCGCCTGCAAGTCACGAATGGACAGCTTGCCATGATGTTCGCGCGCCGAGCCGAAAATGTCGCACAAATAAACGTAGTCTGCCTGTTGCAAGCTTTCGGCAAACTCGCGCAAAAACGTCTGCGTCCGCGTATACGTGTGCGGCTGGAAGATGGCGACGACTTCGCGCCCCGGGTATTTTTGTCTAGCCGCTTCTAATGTCGCCATAATTTCGCGTGGATGATGCGCATAATCGTCAATTAACACTTGGCGTCCGACCGTTTTTTCGCTGAAGCGGCGCTTCACCCCTTGGAACGTTTGCAGCCGCGCAGCGATCGTGCCGGCGTCAATCCCTTCGTAATGGCAAAGGGCGATGACTGCGAGCGCATTCAGCACGTTATGGGTGCCAAAGCGCGGAATGGTAAACGAGGCAAAAAACGTGCTGCGCACAAATACGTCAAACGCCGTCCCTTCTGTCGTTTTCACGATGTTGCGCGCTTGAAAATCGTTTTCTTCGCCAAGCCCGTAAAACAAAATCGGCACTTTTGCTTGAATCTTTTGCAAATACGGATCATCCCCGCAAGCGACAATCGCTTTGTTCACCTGCTCCGCCATCTGCTGGAAAGCAGAAAAGACGTCATCAATATTGGCGAAATAGTCCGGGTGGTCGAAGTCAATGTTCGTCATGATTGCATAATCTGGAAAATACGAAAGGAAATGTCTTCGATATTCACATGCCTCAAATACGAAATATTTGCTCCCCGGCTCCCCTTTTCCCGTTCCATCTCCGATTAAATACGACGTTGGATGCGCCCCTTGCATCACATGGGCAAGCAGTCCCGTCGTCGTCGTCTTCCCGTGCGAGCCGGTCACTGCTATGCTCGTAAACTTGCCTGCCAACTCCCCTAAAAAGCGATGGTACCGAATGACAGGAACGCCGAGCTGACGGGCCGCTTCGATTTCCTCGTGCGTGTCTGGAAAAGCATTGCCGGCAATGACGGTATAACCCGGGCGAATATTGTCTTTTGAAAAAGGCAATACCGGGATTCCCCGCTCCTCAAGCGCCTTTTGCGTAAAAAACCATTTTTCTACGTCCGATCCTTGCACTGTATAGCCGAGATCGTGAAGCACTTGCGCGAGCGCACCCATCCCTGTGCCTTTAATGCCAACAAAATGGTAAACTGTCATCGCTAAGCCCTCCAACCATCGTCTCTCTGTAAGACAGTATATGATATTCATCTAGTTTTGCCATTTATTTCATTTTGCTGTACCGGCTGTCTCATTTCCCCATTATAGCACGCCCGGCAGCAAAACACTACCGTTCGGAAGGGGAAAAACCGTCCGCCTGCAATGCACCCCGCTCGCGCCAACGCGCCCACTCTTCCTCGCTCATTAACACGTCGCGCGGTTTGCTGCCGCGCGCTTCAGAAATCAGCCCTTGCTCTTCCATCATCTCGATGAGGCGGGCGGCACGGTTGTAGCCGATGCGGAAATGGCGCTGCAAACTCGATGTCGATGCCCCGCCTTGCGCGATGACAAACCGGCACGCTTCATCGAATAATTCGTCATCTTCCTCGCCGAACGCCGCTGTCTGCCGGAACTCGTCCGGGCTGAACAAGTAGGAAGGCTCTTGCTGCGCTTTCACATACGCCGTCACCCGTTCCATTTCCTCATCGGAGATGAAGCATCCTTGCAGCCGCACCGGCTTGGCCGATCCGTTTTCCAAAAAGAGCATATCGCCGCGGCCAAGCAGCCGCTCGGCCCCATTCGCATCTAAAATCGTGCGCGAATCGATTTGGGAAGAGACGGAAAAGGCGATGCGCGTCGGAATGTTCGCCTTGATCAAACCAGTGATGACATCGACCGAGGGCCGCTGTGTGGCGATCAATAAGTGAATGCCGCACGCCCGTGCCTTTTGCGCCAACCGGCAAATCGATTCTTCGACATCGGCCGGAGCGGCCATCATCAAATCGGCCAGCTCATCAATGACAATGACGATGTACGGAAGGAGCGGTTCGCTGTCCCCTTGGGCGTGGAGCGAAGCGTTATACTTCTCGATATCGCGCACCCCGGCATGAACAAACAGCTCGTACCGCCGCTCCATTTCGCCGACCGCCCATTTGAGCGCTCCAGCGGCCGCTTTTGCCTCTGTAATGACCGGGCTGAGCAAATGCGGCAACCCGTTGTACGGGGCCAGTTCGACCATTTTCGGGTCGATGAGCAGCCACTTCACTTCGTGCGGGGCAGCTTTATACAGCATGCTGACAAGCATGGCATTCATGCATACGCTTTTGCCCGACCCGGTCGCTCCGGCGATGAGTCCATGAGGCATTTTTTGGATGTCCGTCACGATCGGCGCCCCGCTAATATCGAGCCCGAGCGCGACCGTGAGCGGAGAACGGCGCTCGCGAAACGCGCGGCTCTCCAAAATCTCCCGCAGCTGCACCGGCCGGCTTGACGGGTTCGGCACTTCGATGCCGATCGTCCGTTTTCCCGGAATGGGCGCTTCGATCCGAATATCTCTTGCCGCCAAGCTCAGCTTGATGTCATCCGTTAAGCTCGTAATTTTGCTCACTTTTACCCCTAGATCGGGCTGCACTTCAAACTGCGTCACTGTCGGCCCTTGTGTCGCATGAACCACTTTCGCGCCGATATGGAAGCTCTCAAACGTCCGGTCCAAACGGGCGCATTGTTCACGAATCCATTGCTCATCGCAGGCCGCCGCCTCCCCCGGCGGCGTAAGGAGCGACAGCGGCGGCAGCGAATAACCGCCCGGGCGGCGGGCCGCTTTTTCTTCGAGCTTGCGCCGGTCTTGCTTTAGCATCATCACGTTGTACGGAACGCGCGCTCGTTCCGGGCGGTGGCGGTCGATGGGCCGCTTGGTTTCGCCAGGCGGCAATGGGAGGCGAAGCGGCCCCTCCTCTCCTTCTTGGGAAACAGCCCTTGCATTTCCGTTATCGCTCTCCGCCGACAGCTTCATCGTTTCCTTTTGTTGTTCGTCACCGCCGTGATCCGGCTGGCTTAATCTATTTTCCTCCGTTCGCGCGGCTGACCGTATATCTCCGCCTTCATGGAAGCTGCCTTCCGGTTCCGCCGCGGTTGCCACTTCGCCAGGCGGCACATGTGCTTGTTCGTCTTTCATTTCCGCGGCCGCCGGTTCAACCATCGTCATCGCCGCCGCGGACCTCGCATCAGAGACGCCCTCTTCCTCCCAGATAAGCCCATCTGTCTGTTCTGTTTCTTTTACTGCCGGCCGCGTCAATGCTGCATTCGCTTCAGAAACGCCATCCTTTGCCGGAGTGCCTCCTTCTACCTGCTCTTCTGTTTCCGCTGCTGTCCCAGTGAATGCCGGTTCGCCAAGGATCGCTTCTTCCTTGACAAGCTCGGCTGGACGCTCTTTCGCTTCTGCCACCGTCTCGGTAAATGGCGCTTCGCCAAGAACGTCTTTTCCGGTCGCTTCATTTATCCGTTGTTCTGCGTCCGATGTGGCGATATGTACGGCCGCGTCAGCTTTGGCGTTCTTCTCTTTTTCCGTCGGCCGGCCGGCCGCCGCTCCCTCCTCGCCGCTTCGTCCAACTCTTTGCAACGTCCCCTGCGGCGCGGCGGCTTCGGCTAAATGAGAAGGGCGAGACAAAAGCGCTTGATCGCTTGACAAGTTTCCAGCTTGCTCATTGACGGTCGGCATCCCGGGACGGTGGCTCGCCTTGTCTGCGATCCTCACAGCGGCGATCGTTCCTTGTTCCGTCAGCCGTTGCCGCCATTCATTACGATTCTTATCATATCCAAACACAGGAGACGGCACATCGGACGGGCGGAACGGCTTTTTTTCCGCCGATTCTCTCACCGGATCGGCGATTGGGCGGCGCGGGGCCTTCACCTTGCTTTCTTCGCCGGCCATTCGCCTCAGCGTCTCCTCGGCCCGTGGGGAATGATCGTCCGGAATGAGCGGAAAGCGGAAGCGGCCTTGCGGATACTGGTACACGACTTTCGCCTCGGCGCGTTCCGTCCTGTGATCCATTCGTTTTCCACCGGCCGGTTGTTCGTGTTCCTCCTCATCCGTTAAAAAACGGAGCCATCGTTTCCAAAATTTCATTGGTCGTTCCACTCTTTCTATTCATTCGGTGTCGGAAAAAACGCCACTGGAGTCTATGCCAGTGACGTTCAGGCTGAATATCGTCCGGCTCTTGCCTATTGCCCCGTTAAAACGTGAACGGTTGCCCCACCTCATACTCATCGGAGAGCACAAGAATCCCTTTTTCCTGCGGGGCGTTCGGCAGCCCGAGTTCGCGCGCCGAGCAAATCATGCCGGATGACCGGACGCCGCGCAGTTCACTTTCTTGAATGACAAGGCCGCTTGGCATGACCGCGCCGATTTTCGCGACGACGACTTTTTGCCCTTCAGCGACGTTCGGCGCCCCGCAGACGATTTGCAGCACCTCATCGCCGACATCGACTTGGCAGACGCTCAACTTATCAGCGTTCGGATGCTTCGCTTTTTCCTTCACATATCCGACGACAAATTTCGGCGACAAGTCCGCTTCAATCCGTTCGTCACAGCTGTTTTTCGCCAAAATATCATTGATGATGCCAACAAGCTCGTCGTTGACGTCAAGCGGTCCACTTCCAGAAAATGGATAGTAGGAAGAAGCGGAAAAAATGTTATAGCCGACCGTCTCGCCGGTGCGTTCAGAAACGATGCGGACGACATCGCCTTGTTTCGTAAACGCCCGCTCCTCGTCAGCCGCTGGCTTTAGCGATACGAGCAACACATCACCGATCCCTTCGCGGTTGTAGAACACGTTCATTGCTTGACTCCTCCTTATGCCTTACGTTCTCCGTTTTTTTCCTAAAATGAAAATCGGTTCGAGTTTGCCGTTTTCGTATAAAAAGGACAGCGCCGTGATCGGCACGCGACCGCCGGCAAAAAAGCTCATCGTCATTTGCGCGAGCACATCGTAGCCGATCTCATTGCGCAAATCGGCAATAATGAGCACATCTTGATGCGGAACGGCCAACGCCATCGTTCCTTCGATGCGCGTGTGCATCTCGGCCAAAAACGCATCGTTTAGGATCCGGCTCGCATCATAGCCGTCGTTCGTGTTGACAAAATAAAACACGTTGTCGGCGACGCGGTCTTCTTTCACCGGCGCCGGCAGCGAACGGACGTTAAAGCGGGCGATTTCCTTCACCCGCTCACGGTTCCATGCTTCCTTTTCCATCATTTGTTCGTCGATCAGGCGATACGTTTTGCCTAGATCAAGCGCGTAGTAAATGCGCGTTTCCGCCGTATGATCATCATGCAAAAGCGGAACGCCTTCTTTCGTTTCGGTCGGAAACGACGTCGACCGAATGACGGGATAAATGTTCCGCTCGTTTCCGGAAAGCGTTGCCGTTTCTTCCATCGTTTTCAGCGTTTCTTCTACGTAATAAATGATTTCGCGCACCGCTTCGTCTTTTTGTTCGTGCCACTTGGCGATCACGCCGGGAAGCGAGATCGTCACCCCTTTTTTCGTGCGGCGGTCTTCGATGCGCATCGTGTCTTGTTTGGCATCAAAGTGGAACGTCCAGTGCGGATGGGTTTTGAGACGTTCCTTGATCATTTCATACATTTGCCGGCTGTTCATCTCTTTCCCCCTTGCCTTGTCGCTTCTGGGCCGCTCCCCATTCCATCATACCGTGAACGGCCCGTTTTGACAAAAAAATTCGTATTGGCCGGCCAACAGTTGAACGATGTGGGAAAACATCGCCGCGCGGTCGATGCGTCCGTTCGTAAATACGCCGACCGCCCCTTCCTTTGTGCGGATGTTCCGCCGCCCTGTATACTCCTCCATCAGTTCGCCGAGCTCACGCCCCGCCTCAAGCCCGGCGCCGATCTCCGGCGGCAAGGCGAGGCGCGCGCCGCCGGCAGCAACCGTGATGCCGTTTCGGTCAACGAGCGCTCCCCAGTTGCAAAGCCACCATTGCCCGTCTATGTTCATAACGCCGCCCTCAAGACCGATGCCGATGTCCGCCTCTGCCGCTTCAAGCGTCCGCTTGGCGCGCTCGATCGCGCCAAGACGCGTTTCTTCGTCCGAAAGCGGCTGAGCGGAGACGCCTGAGGGCACCTCAAGCGGAACGATGCGATAGTCCGTCTCCCCGAACACCGCGCGGACGGCGGCGATTTTCGCTTCGTTTTTTGTTCCGACTGCCATCGTCTTCATGGTTCGCCCTCCTTGGCATGGAAAAGGAGAAGCCGACGCTTCTCCCCCTTATCTTATTTAGCTTTTCCTATCGTTTTGCCTCTTTGCCGCCATTCGTTTTTTGTTTAGCTGTTGGCGCGGATCGCTTCGACCGTCGCCCGGTCGCACCGTTTGACGAGCTCAACGATGAGCGCTTTCGCCGCCGCATAATCATCGACGTGAATGATCGCCGCATGCGTATGAATATAGCGGGCGCAAAGGCCGATGACCGCCGACGGCACGCCGCGGTTCGCGATATGAACCCGCCCGGCGTCCGTTCCTCCGCCCGGAGAAATGAAAAACTGATACGGGACATCAAGCGCCTCCGCTGTATCGAGCACGAACTCGCGCATGCCGCGGTGCGTCACCATCGTCCGGTCGTACAAACGGACGAGCGCTCCTTTGCCGATCTGGCCAAACGCCTGTTTGTCGCCAGACATGTCGTTCGCCGGGCTCGCCTCAAGGGCGAAGAAGATGTCCGGGTTGATCATCGTTGCCGCCGTCTGCGCCCCGCGCAGCCCGACTTCCTCTTGCACCGTCGCTCCGGCATACAACACGTTCGGCACGGCTTCGTCTTTCAGCTCTTTTAACAGCTCGATGGCGAGCCCGCAGCCGAACCGATTGTCCCACGCTTTCGCCATCACCGTTTTCCCGTTCGCCAGCACCGTGAACGGGCTGACCGGCACGATCGGCTGACCCGGGCGAATGCCGATCCGCTCGGCGTCCTCACGGCTTTCCGCGCCGATGTCGATGAGCATATGTTTGATTTCCATCGGTTTATTTCGCTGCTCCTCATCGAGCAAATGCGGCGGAATCGAGCCGATGACGCCGACGACCGGCCCGTCGTTCGTGATAATTTGCACGCGCTGGGCGAGCAGCACTTGATTCCACCAGCCGCCGAGCGTTTGAAAGCGAATCATGCCGTGCTCGGTAATCGCTGTGACCATAAACCCGACCTCATCCATATGGCCGGCGACCATCACCGTTGGGCCTGTCTCGTCGCCGCGCTTGACGCCGAAAATGCTGCCGAGGCGATCTTGCACGATCTCATCGGCGTATTTGGCGAGCTCTTTGCGCATAAATTGCCGCACCGCGTGTTCATGGCCCGGCGCCCCCGGCAGTTCGGTCAGCGTTTGAAACAGTTGCAACGTTTCTACGTTCATCACGGTTCTCCCTTCTTCATATCAATTCAGTGCTTTCCGTTTTTTCCGCCCTGCTTACATCTTCCGCCAAAATCGGCTATACTAAACCGTATCAAGGCAAAAGGAGGAACAAATACATGGCTTGGAAAAAATGGGTTGTTGGCGCCGCTGTCGGTGCCGCCGCCGTCTACGCCATCCGCGCCGCATCGCGGCCCGCGCTTCTTGCGCCGGAAAAAGCGCTGGCCATCGCGAAACAATCGCTCGGCGGGCCGCTCTCAATCCGCGGCTCATGGATTCAGGCCGCTCCGGAACGGTATGAGAAAAACGGGTTGACGTACACCGTCTACCGCGGCGGCATTTGCCGCGATGACGGGGATGACGAGTTTTGGGTGAACGCGTACACCGGCGCCATTGTTGACACGAAACCGCTATAACGCCGGCCGGTTTCGCTTCACTTGCTCGGCGATCGCGCCGTCTTCCCGCCATTTGACCGCGCGGTAATAGGCATCATGGTAAAACGTAAACCAAGCGTTCCGCTCGATGCCGTACGGAAGCCACCGCTGTTTGGCAAAAATCGAGTCCATCGGGTAATCGTCATACGCCATCACCCAAAGGACGTTTTGATGGGCATGCGTGCCGAGCAAATCGCCGAGATGGATCGCCATCTCCCCATCCGATTCAATCAACACGATCGCATGGCCGGCGCTATGCCCACCCGTATGTATGACGCGGATGCCGGAGACGACTTCCGTTTCTTTCGTAAACGGAATGACTTGGTCGGCAATCGGTTCCCAATTTTCTTTCCAATACGTATTGCGCGAGCGGATGTTGGGCGCGCGCATTTCCTCCCATTCAACGTCCGATGTGATGATCGCTGCGCGCGGAAACGCCGGCACGAGCCGCCCATCTTCCCAAACCGTCAGCCCGCATGCATGGTCAAAATGAAGATGGGTCATGATGACAATATCAATATCGCCGCGCGTCATCCCAAGCGCAGCGAGCGACTCGTCAAGCGACGATTCCTCGGTGACGCCGAAATTGCGCTTTTGCTTGTCAGTCAGCTTGCCGTTGCCGATGCCGGACTCAATGAGCAGCCGTTTGCCGCCCGCTTCGACCAAAATCGGGTCGGTTCGCAGCTCAATTTGATTGTTGTCATTCGGCGGATATTTTTTCGACCAAAGCGGTTTGGGCACAACGCCAAACATCGCCCCGCCGTCAAGATGTGTGACGCCTCCGTTCAGCCAGGTCAATGTCACTTGTCCGACTTTTAACTGTTCCATATTCTTCTCCCCCCTTTTCTTAGTGTACCATTTTCTTCATCAACCGGAAAGAAAATAAAAAACCCGACCAAACAGGTCGGGCCGTTATGGCCGCTTGGGCGGACGAAGCGCCTCGCAGCGGTAAATGCGGTTTCCTTTTGCGGAAAACTTTTCTTCATACTCCGTCATGACGTTGCCAACAACATCGCTCCGATGCAAATCCAGTTGGACCGCCGCGAGCACAAACCCGTATTGTGACAAGCTGACAAGCGAATATTCAAAAAACGGCTGATTGTCCGTCTTCAAATGGATGTCCCCGTCCGCGGACAAAATGCGGTCATAGAGCGCCAAAAAATCCCGGTATGTGAGCCGCCGTTTCTCGTGCCGCTTTTTCGGCCACGGATCGGAAAAATTCAAGTAAAGGCGCGCGATTTCTCCGTCGGCAAAAAAGGCGGCAAGATCTTTCGCATTGGCATTAAGCAGCCGCACATTTGGCAGCTTGCTCTCGATCAGCTTATCCAACGCTGACACGAGCACGCTCGGGTACAGCTCAATGCCGATAAAATTGATGTCAGGGTGCAACTCCGCCATTTCGGTAATAAATTTTCCTTTTCCGGTGCCGATTTCAATATGGATCGGCCGGTCGTTGCCAAACAGCTCATGCCACCGCCCGCGCTTCGCTTCCGGGTCAGGGATGACATACTGAGGGTAAGCGGCGATCTTTTCTTTCGCCCACGGTTTGTTGCGCAAACGCATATTGACACCTCTGTCTCGTTTCCGTTTGTTGTTTTGACGCTACGCTGTTAGTATAACCGCGCTTGAAGAAGCAAACGCCTAGGCATAAACGCCCCCAGGCCCGGACATATTAAAACCGTACAGCTTTGCTAAAGGATGGTGATCGGCATGCCGCTCGACCATAGCCACCAATTGACCGTTCTCCGCGATATTTTATCTGAACACCAACTCGATTGCTGCGGAACGGTTTCCGAATGTGAACAAATCGAACGGCTTGTCAAATCGCTGCTCGCCAACAACGAGGTGAGCGCGAATGTCAAGCAAATTCTTCCGAACATTTACGCCTACGGCCAAGGCGGAAAATACAGCCCTGATGTAAACGCCCATATTTCCGCGCATCAAGGCCAACTCGCCGATTGGGTAAACGAGCTGTCATAAACCGCGCAGCCGCGCGCTGGCTAAACACCGACGCCGCCAAGCGCCGGCGTTCCGCCTCCTTTCGCGGGTCGTCAGCAGCCTTTGTCCCCCTATTGTTCCGCGATAATGTACTGCAATAATTGCAATGACTGTTCCCTTTCCTTTTGGCTGTCCTTCCCTTTCGGCCAAAACAAGGAATGCAGCGTATGAGCGATCGCATACCATTTCAGGCGGAGGGCAAGCCCCTCCGTCCATGAGGCTCCATACTGATGAAGCCACGCTTCCCACTCGGCCCGCGGAATGTATAAATGAAGCAGCATGCCGATGTCAATGGCCGGATCCGCAATGACGGCTCCGTCCCAATCGATTAAGTACAACGTTCCGTCATCGGCAAGCAGCCAATTGTTATGGTTAATGTCACAGTGGCAAACGACGTATTGATCATCAGGCAATAACGACACGCGCTCTCCAAGCCAGCCGAGCGCTTCACGAACGGCCGCAGCGCCGATCGGGTGGCATCGCTGCCGCTCGGCGAGCGCAGCGAACATCTTTCCGGGGTGGAGCGGCGTTTTGCCGAGCCGCTTAAGCATCGTCACCAGCTCTTTGGAGCCATGAATTTTTCGCAACAACGCCGCCACCTGTTCGCTTCCCATTTCATGCGGCTTCAGCTCCCGGCCGTTCAGCCATTGCTGGGCCGTAAACACATCGCCGTTTTCGAGCCGTTTCGTCCAGACGAGCTTCGGGACGATCCCCTCGGCCGACAATACGGCGAGAAACGGGGAAGAGTTCCGTTTCAGAAACAGCTTCTTCCCCTCATATTCGGCAAAATACGCATCCCCTGTTGCACCGCCAGCCGGAGTGATCTCCCACTCCTTACCTAGTAACTGTTCCAAAGCATGTTCACCTGCGACTTAAAAAATAGAAAACGTGTCCGTTTGCTTCTTGTTGCGCACAAATAAAAAGGACGGCCGTGCCGCGTCCTTCTTCCGTCCGTTTTACTTGTATTATACTGAAATACCGCCCCGGCATGCAAACATTTTTCTTGCCAGGCCAACTGCTTAAAACTGCCAAAGTCTGCGCGTCAAAGCAAAAAGGGAAGAAGCTGTACCGTGGTGGTTTCGCTCATCCCCCATGTTCAGCAGGCATTGATCGCTTCTGCTCTGACAAGCACCCATGTGCCGATGCCGTCAAGGTCAAGAGCACGGCGCACGCGCCGGAGCGGAATCGTCCCGCTTCGTTCCCCGTCGCAGACGACGTCCCACTCTCCTTCATCCGGAAGAAGCATCGTCTCTCGCTTTTCTTCGTGATGATGAATGACGATGATTTCCGCCCACGGCCCATAGACGGCGACATCGCGCAGCCGATAGGCGATCACAGACGGCGGGGTCGGTTCAAAAAACACGAAATGGCGCAACACCTCCGCTTCTGTCGCGAGGCGAAACGCGCCGTGCGCCCGGCGAAGAGCGATCAGTCCTTGAACATAGCGAACGTCGTGTTCATAGCGGCTTTTCCGCTCCCAATCGATCCGGTTGACCGCATCAGGCGCCTGATAGCTGTTGCCGTCTCCGCCTTTTGTCCGGTAAAACTCCTGGCCGCTATGCAAAAACGGAATGCCTTGCGCCAAGAGAACGATCGCCGTGGCAAGCTTTTGCCGTTTGCGTCTCACCGTTTCCGATTCGTGGCCGTTCGCGACCTCCATTTTATCCCAAAACGTATGGTTGTCATGACATTCGACGTAGTTAACCGATTGAAGCGGATGGCAAAACAGCCCGCCTAGCGCCCGCAAACTGCCGGCGATGGCCGTTTTCGCCTGTTCGCGTCCGCCTGATTCGCCAAGGGCAAAGCCGCGTTCAGGCAAGTGGAACGTGCTTCCTTTCATCGTATCGCGAAACCGGTCATTGAAATAGGCAAGGCGCGGCAGCTGCCCGGCGTTGGCCATCGTCGCTTTTTGCTCCGGCGCAAGCGGTGTCGGCAAGTCCCATCCTTCCCCATACACGAGGATCGATGGATCGACCGCATCAAGGGCGTCACGCACCGCCTTCATCGTCTCCATATCATGCACGCCCATCAAATCGAAGCGAAATCCATCAATGCCGTACTCTTTCGCCCAAAACGTGACCGAATCGACGATCCAGCGGCGCACCATCCGCCGCTCCGAGGCGATGTCGTTGCCGACGCCGGTGCCATTGGCCGGTTGGCCGTAGGCATCGTAGCGGAAGTAATACCCGGGAACGAGCTTCTCAAGCGATGACTGCTCCCGGTCGTAGACGTGGTTGTACACCGCATCCATCACAACGCGCAAGCCGTTTTCGTGCAACGTGCGGATCATTTGTTTTAATTCAACAATACGTGCGTACGGATCGGTTGGATCGGTTGCATAACTCCCTTCCGGTGCATATAGATGAAGTGGATTGTATCCCCAGTTATACGCCGCTTGCGGATCTCGTTCATCGACCCCGGCAAAATCGGTAAACGGCATCAGCTGCACATGGGTGACACCTAGCTCTTTTAAATAGGAAAGCCCGGTCGACGTCCCGTTCGGCCCGCTTGTGTCCGCTTCAGCCAATCCGAGATACTTCCCTTTATGGACGGCACCGCTGTCCGGGTGGCTCGTAAAATCACGGATGCTCACCTCGTAAATAACGGCGTCAGTCGGCGATGCGAGCGGCGGCAGCGGATGAGCGGACGGGGCGAGCTGCGTCTTTTCCCAGTCGATGACAACGCCATACTCACCGTTGATGGAAACAGCCGTCGCATACGGATCGACCGCTTCGCGCCAGACACGGTTAATGCAGGCCACATACGTGTAATACGTTCGTTCCCAATCGCCGGGGACGGCGGCTGACCATACGCCGCGCTCTCCGCGCTCAAGCGGCACATAACGGACATCGTTGCGATCCGGGTCGATCAACTTGACGTTGACCGCGGTGGCCGTCGGAGCCCAGACGCGGAACACCGTTTGTTCCTTTGCATAGTCCACTCCCAGCTTCCCTTCGTAAAAAAACTGATCATCGAACGCCCGCGTCCGCACGACAGCACCGATTTGCACATCGGTCATCTCCCCTGAGCAGGCGCGAACCCAGTACGTCGACCCAAACGCGAAAGCAGACGAAAAGCGACAGACATATTTTACCGTATCCCCTAAATCCTCGGTCTGCTGCACGGCAAGCGGAAATTCCTCCCCGCTTGGCGCCACCATCGTAAATGGCGCCATCTCGTCAGGGCGACGCGACTTCGGCACAAGCACGGTGAGTTGATCCATCTCGTCCAAATAGGCGACAAACGTTCGGCGAATGTGAAGCATAGTGGCTCACCCCCTTTTTTGGCCTCCCGTTATTACTATCATACGCAAAAGAAAAAGGGCGGTGCCAAAAAATCGGCCGATTCGCCCCATCGATGCACAGATGCATTTATTGTTGCCGTTCTTCGCTGTGAATATTCCCATCCAGGCGGCGGCTGTAAAAACTGGCGCAGCGGCCAAGCAGCGCCGCCGCCGCCTTCAGCTGCTGATGGCGAAGCGGGAGGGCCGAGCGGCGCAAGCGGGAAAACCATTGTTCATAATTTCGTTTATCGATATAGTGAAGAAATGGAAAAAGATGGCCGTGGTCAATATAGCCATAGCGGTTTAACAGCACGAGATGGATCGGCCAATCGATTCGATGTTTTTGAAAAACATCGGAAACGACCTGTTCTGTCCGCCGCAATGACACGACCGGATTCACCCGCTTTGTTTCTTCGGTTCCAGCCCGCTCCGTCCAAAACCGGCCTGTGGAGGCGATCACCACATTGTCCGGCTTTCCCTCGACAAAGGCGATGCACCAAGCCGCCGCCGGCGTAAGGATGATCGTCTCGAGCTCGACGAGCGCCTTGCCGGCCATAGCGACTGGGCGGTAAAAACATAAATAGGTATCCGGAAACCGCTGCAAAAAATATTTCAACGTTTCATCGCCATACAGCGCGTCGTCAAACGGAGAAGCGTGCGTCATCGTCGAACTCGCCCATTTCAGCTGGAGCTGAAACAATTCATCAAGAAATTGCCGCTTCAGCTCCTCAACGGTGGCCGCCCGGCTGGCCATCGCCTCAGCTGGCGGCTCTTCCTCCTCCTCCGCCGGGACGCGGCGCCACCTCTTTGCAAGCCGCTCCCACCACGACGGCTTGTCAAGCAAAAAATCCCACGTTTCTTCCGCCCCGGTTTGGACGTTTATGCCGGCGTTACGCTCCGCTTCCCACCGGGATTTCGCCTGTTCCCACTGCCATTGTTTCAGCCGGATAAATTCCGGTACATAATAATACACATCCGTTTCATAGCGGGAGATGTAATCCCGCAGCTTCACGAGCTGCCCCATACCCTCACCCGCTATCGGTTGCCCTCTGCCGGTGCACCAAGCAGCGGGAACGAGGCGATCACTTCGTATTTCGGCGTCTGATCCATATTCGTCCGGTACAACACAATTTCCGGCACCGAAAACACCGCCGCAGCCGCCGGAAGCGAGTCGAGCGTTTCCGGTTCAAACGGCTCGGCGCCTTGCCATTTGCGGGCGATCGTAATGTGCGGAGCAAACGGCCGCCGGTCGAGGGAAAAACCGAGCGTTCGGCACGCCTCATACACATCGCACCGCAGCGCGTCGAGCGCTTTCTCCGCTTCGACCCCTTGCCAAAAAATGCGCGGCGCCGTGCGCTCCCCGAACGTCCCGAGCCCGGCAAGCCGAAGGGAAAACGGAGCGCAACGGGCGGAGGCCGCCGCCACCGCTTCGCATAGCGGGTCCATTTTCTCCGGCGGCACATCGCCTAAAAACGCAAGCGTAATATGGTAGTCTTGCTCATGCACCCACGTACGGAACGGGAGCCATGATGCCGTATCGTCCGCAAAACGGCGAATGGCTTGTTTGGCCTCCGCTGTCAGCGGGACGGCAATAAAATAATGGCTTCGTTTCATTCTTTCTCACCTGCCGATTGATCGTCTCGTTCTAGTTTAGCAAGCCAAAGCAGCACGAATACGCCGGCGAGCGTGCACGCGCCAAAAAACCAATACACCGCGCCAATCTGCCACCGCTCAAGCAAATACCCGCCCAACAGCGTACAAAACCAAGCGCCAAGACCGTTGCTGACCGCCGAGTAGAGGGACACCGCCGTCACTTGCACCCGCTCCGGCGCCAGTCGGCGAGCATAGTGGAGCGCGGTTGGAATCGACAATCCGACGGAACACCCTTGCACAACCGTTGTCATATAGACAAACCAAAGCGGTGGATCGACAGCGTATGAAAGCCAGCGGGCCGCCGACAGCAGCGCAGCCAAAATGAGCAAGCGCGCCATGCCGAAGCGGCGGATGAGCCGGTCCGCCGCTTTCATAAACGGCGCCTCGCTTCCGGCTGCAAGCAAAAACGCGAAGCCGATGCCGGTCAGCGTGCCGCCGAGTTCATGAATCAACAGCCCGAAATACGAGTTGTTGGCCAAAATCGGGCCGAACAATAAAAACGTCGCCGTCAACAACAGCCGAAACGGGCGAATCGAAAGCAGCCCGCCGATGTCGCGCCGCGTCAACCGCCCCGCCGGCACCGCCGCCTGATAGCGCGGCAGGCGGGCAGCCAGCACACCCGCGACTAACAGCGCAACTGAAAACGTATAAAAAATGGCCGCAAACGCGGTATGTTCGGACAGCCAACCGACGACCAACACCGCCACAGCAAAGCCGAGCGACCCCCACAGCCGAATCGCCCCGTAGTTTCCGCCCTGTTCGTGCACATGGCGAAGGGCGAGGCTGTCCGAAAGCGGAACGATGGCGCTCTGTACGACCGAAAGGAGCACCGTCAACGCCACAAACGCTTCATAGCTGCCGGCGAATGAATACATAAGCCCGAACAACGCCGCCAAAACAAGCGTTATTAGTAACATCCCGACCGGTTTGCGCGTATAGTCGGTCGCCATGCCCCAAAGCGGCTGAGCGGCCATCGTCACGATCGGGGTGAGCGACATAATCCAGCCGATGGCCGTCCCCGGCAGGCGCGCCTCTTCCTGCAAATAGACCGACAAAAGCGGAAACAAGGCGCCAAAGGCAAAAAAGATCAGAAAATAAAAGAGGGGAAACACCGTTTTTCGCGCCGCTGCCTCCCGTTTTAAAGCCGCCTCCATCCCGTTCTCCCCTTTCCTCGTCAAAGCACTGCTGTCCCGCGGGGCAGCCCCATGTTCATTGTTCAGCCGTTCCTAAAAAGAAGGAATGGTTGCGATCCGCCATTGTTTCTCAAATGAAGAAATCGGCTTCATTCTTTTTGATTTCTCACCAATCGAGCAAATTGGTTGCTTTTCATCAACCTTCCAAGGAGCGATTTATTTCGCCAGCTCGTAGATCGCCTGCGCGTAAATGGCGACCGCCTTCACTAAATCGTCGATCTCGGCATATTCATCTTTCTGATGGGCGACATCAGGCCGGCTCGGAAACAACGGGCCGAACGCCACCCCGGCTTTGAGCGCGCGGGCATACGTACCGCCGCCGATGGCCAACAGCCGGCCCGGCTCGCCGGTTTGTTCTTCATAGACGCGTTGAAGCGTGCGAATCCATTCATGATTTGGATCGACATAATGCGGTTTCGTATCATGGAAGCGTCCGAGCGTGAGGCCGCGCCGAGCGGCAACGCCGGCCAACGTTTGGCGGATCGTTTCGCCGTCGGCCGTCACCGGATAGCGGATGTTGAGCCCAATGGTTCCGCCTTGCTCACGATCGTATGACAACACGCCGACATTCACCGTCAGCTCGCCGCTCGGCTCATCCCGATACGCAAGGTGGAGTTTTTGGCCGCGCGTGTCGCCAAAAAACGCGGATGCCACAAACCGGACAAACGGCTGGCTGCGCCCATCAAGCGGAAGGCCCGCTAAAAATTGCGCCAAGTAGACGCCGGCATTTTTGCCGCGCTCCGGCTCGGCGCCATGGGCGGACACCCCTTCTAGCGTCAGCGTCACCGTTTCACCGCTATGGCGAATGTTTCCGTTTAATCCGCATTCCCGGCAAAACCGCTCATAACGGCTGGACCATCCCTCGAGCCCGGCTCCCTCGACGACGGCTTCAGCCGCATCGGGCACCATATTGTAACGGCGGCCGGCTTGAAATGAACGGAGCGTCATTTCCCCCGTTTCTTCGCTTCCCGTCGGGCGATAGCGCAAATCGGCATCAATAATCCCTTTTTCTGCGTAAATAATCGGAAAATCGGCATCGGGAACAAATCCGACGTCCGGCATGTCTTCACGCTTGAAATAATGGCCGACACAGCGCCAATCGCTTTCCTCATCGCCTCCGATGATGAGCCGCACCCGTTTGCCAAGCGGCAGCCCGAGTTCTTTTACGATTTTCATCGCGTAAAACGCGGCGACAGTCGGCCCTTTATCATCGATCGCTCCGCGCCCGTAAAGGCGGCCATCCTTGACTTCGGCCGCAAACGGATCAACGGACCACCCGTCTCCAGCCGGCACGACGTCAATATGGCCGAGCACGCCGACGAGCTGCTCTCCTTCTCCCATTTCGATATGCCCGGCATAGCCGTCGACGTTTTTAATGCGAAATCCTTCTTCTTGACCGCGAGTTAACATGTAATCGAGCGCTTCCGCCACCTTCGGCCCAAACGGCGCCCCCGGCCGCGCCCCGCCGTCATCGCGGACGCTCGGAATGCGGACAAGCGCTTGCACATCGCGGACGAACTTGTCTTTCCGCTTCCGCGCCTCCTCGATCCAGTTGATGTTCAACGTCATTCTTCCTTTCTTTTTGCTCTTTGTTGCCAACGTATCACATTGAAAAAGGGAAGTCAAAGTTTTTCGTTTGTCACAACTTCGTTTCATTTTCGCTACAAAAAGTTTAAATTTTTCGTGAATAAGGGCAAACGGGTAGCATTTTCCCAGCCATTTCGTGTACAATGGTAGTAAACAGATAAAGACATCTCTCATCTAAAAGCTGTCGGTTGTGCCATGCGAATGATGCTAAGATAGGGAGTGGTCTTTTGAAACCTTCAACACACCGGATGCTTACTCGCATCAAATCCGTGTATATGTACATTAGCGAAAAAGGAACGGTTACGACCCAAGAACTTGTTGATGAGTTCGGCACCACCCCACGAACGATCCAGCGTGACTTAAACGTGCTTATGTACAACGATCTCGTTCGCAGCCCGAGCAAGGGCAAATGGACGACCACGAACAAAAAAGTGCGTATCTCTTCTTAAAACCGGTGCCAACAAGGCAAAACGGGATGAGAGATGGATGCGGAACGTCTTTTCCTAACGAACGAACATCCCTTACTTTTCCATAAAAAAGGAACCTCCTCAGGTTCCTTTTTTTTCGTCCGCCCGATATTGCTTCAGCCTCTCCACCTCTTCATCCGTCAATTCCCGATATTCGCCGGCCGCCAAATCCGGATCGAGGGAAAGCGGCCCCATTTGCACCCGCTTCAAATAAACGACCCGCTTGCCGACCGCTTGAAACATCCGTTTCACCTGATGAAATTTCCCTTCCGTAATCGTCACTTCGACATCGGAACGCGGGCCGGATTTCAGCACAACGAGCTCGGCCGGCTTCGTTTCATAGCCGTCATCGAGCACAACGCCGCGCCGGAACGCCGCCACATCGTCATCCGTCACCTCGCCGTCAATGACGGCAAAGTACGTTTTCGGCACATGTTTTTTCGGCGCCAGCAGCTGATGGGCGAGCTGCCCGTCGTTCGTCAGCAGCAGAAGCCCTTCCGTATCTTTGTCGAGCCGCCCGACCGGAAACGGAGCAAACAGCCGGTCTTCCTCTTCAAGCAAATCGACGACCGTCTCTTCCACGGCGTCTTCCGTCGCCGAGATGACGCCTGGCGGCTTGTTCATCATCAAATAAATGAACGGCTTGTACTCGACCGTTTCTCCCCAAACGGTTACCGCCTGTTCGTCCGGCCGCACTTTCGTTTTCGCATCATGGACAGCAGCGCCATCCACTTTCACCGCGCCGGACTTCAGCAGCTTTTTCACTTCCTTCCTCGTCCCGTAGCCCATATGGGCGAGGAGCTTGTCAATGCGCAGTTCCACGAAACTCCCTCCTAAAATCTTCCTCATATTTGGGCGTTTATCTAGTCCGCTTTTGCCTCTTCACCATACACTATGAGGGAATCATGCAGAAAGGGGATATGCCGATGAACGAGTATTACTATTATGTCCCGACGTTTGACGATTACCGTCAACAGCCGCCAGCCGGCCAATTCTGGCCCGGGTATCCCGGCGGGCAGTTTGCCAACTGGGCGCGCCGCATCGAACGGCTCGAGCGGGCTGTCGAACGGCTCGACCGGCGGCTCGACCGGGTGGACAGCCGCCTCGACCGCATCGAGCGCCGGCTCGGCCTCTCGTAAACCGATCGGAAAGAAAGAAGGCGGGCGGCAAGACCGCCTTCTTCTCATTACGGCAACCAATCCGCAGCTGCCAAAGAGGCGGCGGCAAAACCAAAAAGCCGACCAGCAAGGCTTATGACACGGCCTTTTTCTCTTTCTTGCGCCGCCAAAAAGCAAACCGGTCGCCAAATAGCGCGGAAAACAGCCCGGAGCGAATGCTGAGAAACAAGTACACCGCCGCGCCGGCCGCTGCGCCAATCGCGGCAACAAACACCGACTCCGCCGTGCCATCGCGATAATCGACCCACCGCCCGACCAACGCCGAAACCGCCATCACGGCCAATGACATCAACGCCGTCAAAATGGCCATAAACACCGTCCGGCGGAGGACAAAGCGGTAGCGGTAACGGGTGTACCGTTGAATCACCCATAGGTTGAACGCCACCGAGACGAAATACCCGGCCATCGTCGCGACGATGGCGCCAACCGTCGCCCATTCCATAATGAGCAGCGTGTTCAGCGACAGTTTCACAAGCAAGCCGGCGGCTAAACTGACCACGGTAAACCGCTGCTGGTTAATGCCCTGCATGATGGCAGCTGTCACGGAAAATAACGCGTACAAAATCGCTGCCGGAGCGTACCAGCGCAGCACTTGTTCGCCGAGCGGGTCATAGCTGTAAAACGAGCTGTACATCGGTCCGGCGAGCACCGCCATGCCGATCACCGCCGGCATCGTTAAAAACATGAGCACTTGGAACGTCTGGTTCAAATATTGCCGCAACGCTTTCCGGTTTTGTTCGACGTGCGCTTTCGTGATCGTCGGAATGAGCGCCAAGCTGAACGAAGTCGCCAACGTCACCGGGATGATGACGAGCTTTTGCGCCCACATATTGAACACCGAATACGCGTGTTCCGATATGCTTCCCAATCCGGCGGCGGCCATCGCATGGTTGAATGTAAACTGATCGATGAGCTGGTAAAGCGACATCGACAAACCGACAAAGACGAACGGAATCGAAGAAAGGAGCAGCTCCTTATACATCGCCGGGAGCGACACGCTCACTTCGCCGCGGTCGCGCTCAAGCAAAGAACGCAAATGCGGACGCCGCTTCCACCAATACACAACAAGCACCAACAGCCCGCCGACGGCGCCGACAAACGCGGCAAACGTCGCTGCGCTCACCGCGGTGACGATCGAGCCGTCCCAAATGCGCAAAATGACATAACAAGCCCCAAGCAAAAAGGCAATGCGCACGATTTGCTCGACGACTTGCGACAGCGCTGTCGGCCCCATCGACTCATGCCCTTGGAAAAAGCCGCGGATCAAGCTCATCATCGGCACGATGATGAGCGCAAAACTGACGGCGCGAATGACGGCAACGACGTCATCAACCGAGTTGACGTTTGTTTCCGCATCGATGACATGCGGGGCCAAAACGGGCGCCAGCCCGTACAAAATGAGCCATGAGGCGACGCCGCTCGCCAACATGAGCACAAGGCCGGAGCGAAAGAGCGTATAGCCGACGCGGTATTCCTCAAGGGCATTGTATTTTGACACAAATTTCGATACGGCGACCGGCAGCCCAGCCGTCGCCAAACTTAAAAAAATTTGGTACGGCACATAGCCGTATCCATACAGCGCCCCGCCGCGCTCGCCGACCAGGTGGTAAAACGGAATGACGTAAAACAAGCCGAGAAGGCGGGAAATCATCACGCCAGCGGTTAAAATAAATGTGCCGCGCAGCAGTTTCGATGTTGACATACGATCCCTTCCCTAACCGTGGACGTTGAAAATGGCAACATTCCTATTTTATCATAGTTGGCAACGGAACGAAAAACATTGTCTATTTGCGGACAACGAAAGGGTGGAATGCATATGGGGTATGACGTCATCGTCATCGGCGGCGGCCCGTCCGGACTCATGGCGGCGATCGCTGCAGGGGAACAAGGAGCGAGGGTGCTGCTGTTGGAAAAAGGGACAAAGCTCGGGCGCAAGCTCGCCATTTCGGGCGGCGGGCGCTGCAATGTCACAAATCGGCTGCCGATCGATGAAATCGTCCGCCACATTCCCGGCAACGGCCGCTTTTTATACAGCGCCTTTTCCGTATTTAACAACGAAGACATCATTCGCTTTTTTGAACGGCTTGGCGTGCCGCTGAAGGAAGAAGACCACGGCCGCATGTTTCCAAAAAGCGACAGCGCTCAATCGGTCGTCAAGGCGCTCGTGAACGAACTCGGCCGGCTTAAGGTCGATATCCGGCTTGAGACGCCGGTTGACGACGTGTTGTATGAACAAGGAAAAGCAGTCGGCGTCAAGCTGAACAGCGGGGAGACGATCGCCGCCAACGCCGTCGTTGTTGCGGTCGGCGGCAAATCGGTGCCGCAAACCGGCTCGACGGGCGACGGTTATCCTTGGGCGGAAAAAGCCGGCCATACGGTGACTGAGCTGTTTCCGACCGAAGTGCCGATCGTATCGAACGAGCCGTTCATCCAAAACCGGACGCTGCAAGGGCTGTCGCTGCGCGATGTGGCGCTCAGCGTCTTAAAGCCGAACGGCAAACCGATCATCACCCACCGGATGGACATGCTGTTTACCCATTTCGGCATCTCCGGCCCGGCCGCTCTCCGCTGCAGCCAGTTTGTTGTGAAAGCGCTGAAAAACGCCGCCGACGGCGCCGTCGCCATGAGCATCGATGCGCTGCCGGACGTCACGCAAGAAGAATGGTTTCGACGCTTGGCCAAATTATGCAAAGAGGAGCCGAAAAAAGCGGTGAAAACCATCGCCAAAACGGTGCTGCCGGAGCGGTACGCCGCCTTTTTGCTTGAGCGAAGCGGCATCGACCCGCAAGCGGCCGCCGGCACGGTAAGCCATGAGGCATTGCGGGCGTTCGTCCGCTGCTGCAAACAGTTTACGTTTCACGTCCATGGCACGTTGTCCATCGACAAAGCGTTCGTGACTGGGGGCGGGGTGTCTGTGAAAGAAATTGAGCCAAAAACGATGGCGTCCAAATGCATGGACGGGCTCTATTTTTGCGGCGAAATTTTGGACATCCACGGCTACACGGGCGGCTACAACATCACCGCCGCCTTGGTGACCGGGCGGCTCGCCGGCATGAACGCCGCCCGCTATGCGTTGGCGGCCAAAGGGGGGAATCGAACCGCCGGCGCGGGCGACCGTTGACGGACCGCGCGCCAACCCGGTGAACGGGCGAAGCTTGACAGCCAACTGGCCGCGCCAACAACCCCGACCCCTTTTTCAGCTGCCTGCCGCCGGGGCAGCGCGGCAAATGATCGTTCATGCGTTGCAACGTTGCGGGCGGCTGCGGTCCGTTAAGTGCGGTAAATGACCATGGCGGAAAAGCAGTAAATTTGCTCGCCTTCTGACTCCATCGCCGCCACGCTGTATTTGACATCAATCAGCTGCCCGTCTTTCAGGCGAGCTAAAAAATCGTTGACAGCCGCCTCTAAATCTTTTTCATGTTCCTTATCGAAAACTTTGACTTTATACATGCCGCTCCTCCTGTTTTCTTTTCTTTTTCCACAAGGGGAGGGAAAGTCCTGCCTGAAAAAAACAAAAACGAAGGTGTCCCATATTGAAACGGGACACCCCTTCTTCTCACGATGACACGCGCGCCGAACACTTCCTTGAGGCCGTGTCTCTTTCGAAAGCGAAACAGCGTTTTTGGGATGAATCATGCGGTGCAGCCGGCCGCCTCAATAGACCCCAACCGCATTGAACGCCTGTTTCACTGAGTTCACTTCTTGGCTTGTCGAGCCGTACAAGTCAGCGGCGGCCTGAATGCAGGCGGCGCGCAGCTGGCTGAAGGTTGACGTCGGCGTCAAATAGTAGATGAGCGCCCGATAGAAAATTTTCCCCATTTTGTCGCGCCCGATGCCAGTGACACTCACGTCGTAGTGGGTTCCGCCTTGACTGAGCAAATACGCCGCCTTATTGATGATGCCGCTGTTCGTATGGACGCCGCCGTTATCTTGCGTGCCGGTGTACCGCTTGGAATAATGATCCGGGTCGCCGTATTTCGCCGGATCGGACATCGAGCGAAGCGCATCGCCGGTGATCCCAGGCGTGTAAATGTCTTCGCCGATCTCCCAGTCTGGGCTGCGGTTGGAATAAAACTCCACGAGCGTGCCGAAAATGTCAGACATCGCCTCGTTGATGGCGCCGGATTCGTTTTGATACACTAAGTCGGCCGTGTAATCGGTCACCGCGTGGGTCAACTCATGAGCGACGACATCAATGCCGCCGGAAAACGGCAAAAACGTTTGTCCATCTCCATCGCCGTACACCATTTGTGATCCGTTCCAAAACGCGTTATTGTAGCCGCGCCCATAATGAACCGTCGAACGAATGGCGGCGTTGTTGCCATCGTAGCTGAGCCGGTTGTGGACGTTTTTGTAGTAGTCATACGTCACCCCGGCGTAATAGTGGGCGTCCACAGCGGGAGCATCGTAACTGGCGAAAAACTGGTTGTCGGCATCGGCCCACAAGCTGCCAGGCAGCACGGTGCGGTTACGCCCGTCATACGTAAAAATCCCTTTGCCGCGCGTATTATCTTGCAAATAGTAATAGCCGTAAGACGAAGAATACGTCGTATTGATCGATTTCTGGTCACCCAATACGCCGCGCCCGACCCCGACCGTCGACGTGCCCGCAACAGCTTGCCCGCCGCCCGGCTTCGCTTCGTCGAGCTCGTTCCATTTATTTAGCACCGCACCGTCGGCGGCGTCGATAATATACATCCAATTGCCCGGAACCGGATCTAAAAAGCGAACGTTCACTTCATAGGCGAGGCGGGCTCTATCGCCGTTCGCATAGATAACGAGCCGCGCCGGGTCCCCTTCCTCTTTCACCGGCCGCTCTTTCGTGATTGCATCGACGACGTCCTGTTCAGCGATCGTTTCCGCTTCCCGCACCGAGATCGTTTTCCCTTTTTTCCACAGCTGCTTCTCCAAGTCCGGGATAAGGGCGCCGGAGAGCGCTGTCAGTTCGCCGTCTTTGACGTGCGCCACCACTATGGCGCCGTACACCGGAATGCCTTGATGGCGCTGTTCAAACCGCATGATCGTGTGGCCGAGATCATCCGTCTCCTTGCTAATCAGAGCGAGCCGTTCCGCCGCGCGGCCGCCGAGGCGGAACATGGCCGCTTTCTCATCGATATAGCGGTACACCAATGTTTGTGGATCCAATTCGTGATCTTTGGCCAGCGTTCCGGAAACAAATGAAGGCGTCTTCCATTGTTCATTCCATACAACCGATTCGTTTTTCGGCGCGGCGCCCGCTGGCGCGGCCATCAAACCGAGCGCCAGCCCAATCACCCCTAGCATGGCCCGTTTTTTCATTTCCCCTCTACCCCTCTCTCAATATTCATACTATACTTCATATTATGAATTTTAATAGAATAGTGGCGTTTTCGGTATTGGGAAAATGGGACAAGGAGGGGTGGGTTTACTGCATGGTGCGCTTTTCATTTTTCTTCATTCACATCGTTTTGCCTATGTCTAATGGAATGAACGCGTCGCTGATTCGAAAACGCCCCCGCGTTTTCGATCCGCCCTACTTCCGTCGAACAGCGGTTAAAGAGCGATCACGGTCGGCGGCGGATGCTCGTCTTTCGCCGCTTCTTTCACCCCGGCCCCGTGGGCGAATGCGGATGCGAGGCCGAGGACAGCGAGAGCGACGACAAGAACCATTCGCTTTTTCACACCCTTCACCTCCTTTCAGGCGCCGGTTCGTTTTCGCAACAGCTCACAGCTTAATCGGTAATAGTGGGACGCTTGCTTGTATTGGCGGCCGCGGGCATAATAATCAGCCAAATATTCGGCATATTGAGCGGCATCTTCGTATTCTTTCCGCTTTTGAAAATAAGGAATCGCCTCATGCTTCAGCAGCCGTTCGAGCTCCTCCCCCTCTCCAGCGAGCAGCAGCCGATAAACGGAAAAATGCAAATAATATTCATAGTGGTCAGCCATGCCGCTGTCGGTTTGCCCGAGCAGCTGCCACCCTTCCTCGGCGGTCGAAAGCGCCTTGCGATAGTTTTGTGCGGCGTAATGCTCGCGCACAAGCGCCAACAAGGTAATGAGCCGATCGGCAAGCGGGGCGTCCGCCTTATATACAAGGCTGTGCTCATAATGCTGCACCGCCTCGCGGTACTGCTTTTTCATCGCCTTCAAGTGGCCGAGGTTATGCTCGACAATGCCGATGAGCAATCGATCGTCAGCAAGCCGTGCCGCCTTTTGCGCCAGCAGGCAGCAGTCGATCGCTTTGTCGATTTCGCCGCAGCGGCGGTAGCAAATCGCCAGCAACACGTGGCATTCCGCCCCGCGGCGCAATTCATATTCCGCCTGACTGAGCGCCAATGCCCGCTCCGTGTAGCGGATGCATTGGAACACTTTCCATAACCGGCTGTATGAGAGCGCTAACAAATAAGCCAAATCAGCCTCTTCCCAATTCGGACGCCTCTCCGCTCCCAATAACCCTTCCGCTTTTTGATAACATTGCAAAGCGTCATCATATTTTTCCTGGCAATAATAGAGGAGTCCAAAAAATTTCCAATAATAATAGCGCATCGACTCGTCAAGCACTTCATACCAATCCTGCACGCTCCGCGCCGCCGCTTCGGCCCCTTTGCTATCGCGCAGCAGCAGCAAATACCGAATGCGCATCAGCTGAAAATACACCGTTGCCTCAGCATCGCCGGATTCGCTGCATTGTTTTTTGACGGTTTCATACTTTTCCTTAGCGGCCGGCACGTCTTTGTCCGTCATCGCCTTATACCATGCCATCACCGATTCAAACCATGAGTATGTGTTCCCGCTTTCGCCCCAATGAATGCCCAGCCGGCGAAACAACAATTCAAGCACTTCTCCCCCCGGAATGACTTGATTGTTTTCAATTTTCGACAAATAGGAGACAGAAATAATGCCTTCCGCCGTTTCTTCTTGCGTCATTCCTTTCATCAGCCGGGCAAACTTCAAACGGTCGCCTAGTTTCAACGATAATCGACCCCTTCGGTCTTATTTTACTGAAAATTATATCTTTTTCTGACTGCTCCTTCCATCACCCTTTAGCACTAAACAACAAAAAAAGCGGCATGGCCGCTGTTGCCGGCCATGCCGTTGTTCTTTCGGTGAATATACGCACCTGAGGCTTCCTTTTTCCTCACAAGGGTGGAAGGCGGACAGTCATCATAACCGGGTGAAGGCGGGACAGTTATTGCTTCGGCACCGTTTCCCCTTCCCACTCGAGCATGCCGCCGGTCATGTTGCGGACGCGGTAGCCGAGCTCCTGCAAGTAATGGCAGACGTTTTCGCTCCGCCGCCCGGAGCGGCAGACGAAAATGTATTCTTCGTTTTTGTCCAGTTCATCCAATCGGTTCGGGATGTCGCCCATTTTGATATGTTTGGCGCCCGGAATCATGCCGAAGGCGACTTCCTCGTCTTCGCGCACATCGACAATGTTCAGCTTTTCACCGCGTTCAAGCTTTTCCTTCACCTCGGCCGGGGTGATCTCTTTGATTTCTTCCATCCAAGTTCGCTCCTTTCATCCGTATGAGGGGGCGGCAGCGAACCCGCCGCCCCACCTATCTCGTTAGTTGGCAACGATATTGACGAGCTTGCCGGGGACGGCGATCACTTTGCGCACCGTTTTGCCCTGAAGCTGCTCTTTGATTTTTTCATCGGCAAGCGCCCGTTCTTCGAGCGCCTCTTTCGCTAAGTCAGCCGGCACGTTGAGCTTCGCCCGCACTTTGCCATTGATTTGAACGACGATTTCCACGACGTCTTCGACCAGTTTCGCTTCGTCATACGCCGGCCACGATTCATAAGCGATCGTGCCCGTGTGGCCGAGCCTTTGCCAGAGCTCTTCGCCGATATGCGGGCAAACCGGCGATAAAAGCTTGACGAACCCTTCCATATATTCTTTTTTCATCTGCTCGGCTTTATACGCTTCGTTAATGAACACCATCAGCTGTGAGATGGCGGTGTTGAAGCGCAAGGCTTCGTAGTCTTCCGTCACTTTTTTCACCGTTTGATGATAGACGCGCTCGAGCGTGTCGTTCGCCGGCTCGTCGACGATGTTCGGGTTCAGTTCGCCATTTTCGGTGACAAACAGGCGCCAGACGCGATCCAAGAACCGGCGCGCTCCATCAAGCCCTTTCGTCGACCAGGCGATCGACGCTTCAAGCGGCCCCATGAACATTTCGTACAGCCGGAGCGTATCGGCGCCATGGCTTTCGACGATATCGTCCGGATTGACGACGTTGCCTTTTGATTTGCTCATTTTTTCGTTGTTTTCGCCTAAGATCATCCCTTGGTTAAACAGCTTTTGGAACGGCTCTTTCGTCGGCACGATCCCAAGGTCGTACAGCACTTTATGCCAGAAGCGGGCGTACAGCAAGTGCAACACCGCATGCTCCGCCCCGCCGATGTAGACGTCAACCGGCAGCCATTGTTTCAATTTTTCCGGATCGGCGAGCTGTTTGTCGTTATGCGGGTCGATGTAGCGCAAATAATACCAGCAGCTTCCCGCCCATTGCGGCATTGTGTTCGTTTCGCGCCGCCCTTTTTTGCCCGTTTTCGGGTCGACGACATTGACCCATTCTTCGATGTTGGCAAGCGGCGATTCGCCCGTTCCCGACGGACGGATTTCATCCGTTGTCGGCAAGACAAGCGGCAATTCTTCCTCCGGCACGGTCGTCATCGTTCCGTCTTCCCAATGGATGACCGGAATCGGCTCGCCCCAGTAGCGCTGACGGCTGAACAGCCAGTCGCGCAGCCGGTACGACACTTTTTTCCGCCCTTTGCCGTGCTCTTCAAGCCAAGCGATCATTTTGTCGATCGCTTCTTGTTTGTTCAAGCCGTTCAAAAACTCGGAGTTGATGTGCTCCCCGTCGCCGGTGTACGGCTCGTTTTCGACATTCCCGCCGGCCACGACTTCTTTGATCGGCAAATCGAAAGTTTTCGCAAACTCGTAGTCGCGCTCATCGTGCGCCGGGACGGCCATGATCGCCCCAGTGCCGTAGCCCATCAACACGTAGTCAGCGATCCAAATCGGAAGCCGAGCGCCGGTCACTGGATGGATGGCGTACGCACCGGTGAATACGCCCGTCTTTTCTTTCGCCAAATCGGTGCGCTCGAGATCGCTTTTGCTTTGCACTTCTTTCAAGTAGGCGTCAACGGCTTGTTTTTGCTCCGGCGTTGTAATTTTCTCAACGAGCGGATGCTCCGGCGCCAACACCGTGTACGTCGCGCCAAACAGCGTATCTGGCCGCGTCGTAAACACTGTAAACGACTCGTCATGACCGTCGACAGCAAACTCGATTTCCGCCCCTTCCGAGCGGCCGATCCAGTTGCGCTGCATCTCCTTGATGCTTTCTGGCCAGTCGAGCTCCTCTAAATCTTCGAGCAACCGATCAGCGTAGGCGGTAATTTTCAACATCCATTGCCGCATCGGCTTGCGGATGACCGGATGTCCGCCGCGTTCGCTCCGGCCGTTGATGACTTCCTCGTTTGCCAGCACCGTGCCGAGCGCCGGACACCAGTTGACCGGCACCTCGTCCATATAGGCAAGCCCTTTTTCGTACAGCTTCAAGAAAATCCATTGCGTCCATTTGTAATAGTTCGGGTCGGTCGTGTTAATTTCCCGATCCCAGTCGTAGGAAAAGCCGAGCGACTTAATTTGCCGGCGGAAATTGTCGATGTTTTTTTGCGTAAACTCAGCCGGGTCGTTGCCGGTATCAAGCGCATATTGCTCCGCCGGCAGCCCGAACGCGTCCCAGCCCATCGGGTGAAGGACGTTGTACCCTTGCATCCGCTTCATGCGCGCCAAAATGTCGGTCGCCGTATACCCTTCCGGATGGCCGACGTGCAAGCCGGCGCCGGACGGATACGGAAACATATCCAACACGTAAAACTTCGGTTTGTCGCTTTCATCCGGGGTGCGGAACGTCTTCTGCTCTTCCCAATAATTTTGCCATTTTTTCTCGATTTCGCGATGGTTGAAACTCATCGTCATACTCCTCCTATCGGTTTCTGCATTTGCATCATTGACGGAAATATGTATAAAAAAACCCCCCATCCCCATGAAAAGGGACGAGAGGCACACTTCCCGCGGTACCACCCTTTTTGGCGCGCCTATGGCGCACCCGCTTTGTTCCTTAACGCAGATTCACGGCCGGCGTTAGTAAGCAGCGCTGTTCGCGCCGGCAACTCCGAGGCGAGTTCGCGAGCCCGCTTCGGTTGACTCGCACCAGCCGTCAACTCTCTGCCGTCCGCCAGGCCCGCTACTGCTCCTCTTCACCGTTATTCGCTTTATTCACACGTTCCTTTGCGTTCGAAATGACAAATTTAATTATTATTTTAAAAAATTTGTCGATCGATTGCAAGTCGAAACCTATATCGTCGCCGCTGTTTTTTTCCCGGTCTTCTCTGCCGGCTTCGGCAGCCAGCGGTCGTACAACAGCGCCGCGGCGACCGCCAACAACGCAAACGCGACGAGCAGCCCAATGAGCGGCTTCATGCCCAAGGCGTCAGCAGCCCATCCGCCGATGACCGGTCCGATCATCCGTCCGGCCGTAGCCGTGCCGTTGACGATTCCTTGGTAAAATCCAGCCTTTCCTTGCGGCGCCAGCCCGCTCACGACCGCCGGAATCGCCGGCCAGACGATCATCTCGGCGATGGTGAGGACAACCATAGAGGCGACAAACTCACCGAACGAATCGGCACCAAACAGCATGGCAAACGAAACGGCGAAAATGGCAAACCCGATCACCATTTGCCGCTTCATCCCCGGCATGAAGCGGCGGATCACCCGCGACAGCACCGGCTGCGCCAAAACGATCAACGCGCCATTGATCGTCCAAAGCAAGCTGTATTGCTGGACCGGCAAATGAAGCTCCCGCGTATAAACGGCGATCGTCGTCGACCATTGCACATAGCTGATCCAGCACAACCCATAGCCGCCGCAAAGGAGAGCGAGCGCCCACCCGACGGCGCGGGATGGCGGTTTTTCCACTTCTGTGGATCGTTTTGTTCTCGGCGGGGGCAAAAGCGGGATGCGCCGCAATCCGGCCGTGACGATCACCAAAAACGCGGCATAGAGCAACAGATTGGCGAAAAACACGAACGAAAAGGAATAGGAGGCGACAACCCCCCCGAGCGCCGAACCGACGGCGACCCCGACATTTTGCGCCACATACAAGGCGTTGAACGCCCGCCGTCCCCCTTCCGGCCAAATCGCCCCTGCATACGCCGATGCCACCGGAAAAACGATGCCGCTGCCGATGCCAAGCAGCGCCAAAAACACCGCATAATGCGGCCAGCCGTACCAAACGCTCAAGCCGGCCGAGGCCGCCATCGTCAAGCAGGCCCCGGCAAGGAGGGAGCGAAACCCGCCGATCCGGTCAAACAACACACCGCCGACTAAGCTGCCGACGACGCTGCCGCCGGAGTTGAGCATCAGCACCGCGCCCGCCACCGCGAGCGGCCGGCCAAGCTGTTCGTGCAAATAAATCGTATTGAGCGGCCATAAAAACGACCCCCCTGTCACATTAAGCGCCATACCGACAAGCAGCCACCAAAGCGCACGGGGCATCGGTCATCATCCTTTGCTTCATTTCTTTCGGTTCCCAAACTAATTGTAGGGGGGAAAGGAGAAAAAAGCAATCAAAAACGTCATAATAAACAACGAGGGCGGCGTGATGCCCCCTCGTTGTTTAACATGCCTCACCCATTGCGCTGCTTGGAGCGGATCGGCTGGCCGCCCGTTTGTTCGTACTGCTTTTTCGCCAGTTTGACCGGATCGAAATCTTGGCCCAGTTCAAGATCGTTATTGTTTCGGCCGTTGCGCGTTTTTTGTTCCGGGTTCGTTTGTTTCAGACGTCGCTTCATGTCGTGTCCCTCCTCACTTCTGTTTCCCCGTCGTTCTTTGCCTTCCTTGTGGCGGGTGTGAATGGCCGGTGCTTTCACTTGCCGCTGCCTTTAGCGGTCAAGCAAGATCATTTCATTTTGCAGCTGCTCAAGCTGAAGCCGCATCCGGTGCAGCTGCTCACGCTGTTGGGCGTTGCAGCTTAACGCCAAGTGCGCCAAGTCGTTGACCGTTTGCTCGAGCATTTGCTGGGCGTTCGTATATTCGGTGATGTTGTAATGCTCTTGCTTTTGCGCTTCGGTATATTGTTCTTTCGCAAAGCGGATCACATCTTCACACCGCTGCAAAAACTCTTCGACCGATTGTCTTGTCGCCATGCGTTCACCCCTTTTCATGATGTTCGCTCATGTTTACTATGCGCCGCTGTCGTCATCCGTATCACGTCAATGATTGGCAGCGATCGCTTTTTGCCGCCATCCATGGTACAATGCAAGGATGACGGCATTTTTCAAAGCAAGGAGAGCGGTATTCATGCACGCAAACCCGTTTCCGTATACAAATGACCATAAACGGTATCATACGTGGAATTACCATTTGCGCCAGACGTTCGGGCATAAAGTGTTTAAAGTCGCGCTCGATGGCGGCTTTGACTGTCCAAACCGCGACGGGACGGTGGCATACGGCGGCTGTACGTTTTGCAGCGCCGCCGGGTCAGGCGATTTTGCCGGCAATCGGGCCGATGATTTAGTGACCCAATTTCATACGATCCGGGAGAAAATGCACCAAAAGTGGAAAGACGGCAAATATTTGGCGTACTTTCAAGCGTTCACGAACACGCACGCCCCGGTCGAGGTGCTGCGCGAAAAATACGAAACCGTGCTCAGCCTTGACGGCGTCGTCGGTCTGTCGATCGCCACGCGCCCTGACTGCCTGCCGGATGAAGTCGTCGATTATTTGGCCGAATTGAACGAACGGACGTATTTATGGGTCGAGCTCGGTTTGCAAACGATCCATGAGCGGACGGCGCAACTGATCAACCGGGCGCATGATTTCCACTGTTTTGTCGATGGCGTCCTAAAATTGCGCCGGCACCGCATCCGCGTCTGTGTTCATCTCATTAACGGCCTGCCGCTGGAGACGTATGACATGATGATGGAAACGGCCAAAACGGTCGCCGCCATGGATGTGCAAGGCATCAAAATCCATTTGCTTCATTTATTAAAAGGAACACCGATGGTGAAACAATACGAAAAAGGGCTCGTTACGTTTTTGTCGTTTGACGAATACGTCCGCCTTGTATGCGACCAGCTTGAAGTGCTGCCGCCGGAGATGGTCGTGCATCGCATCACCGGCGACGGGCCGATCGACTTGCTCATCGGGCCGATGTGGAGCGCCAATAAATGGGTAGTGTTAAACGCCATTGACGCTGAGCTTGAGCGGCGCAACAGCTATCAAGGAAAACGATACAAACAAGGGGTGGCGGCCCGATGACATTGATGAACATTTTGCCGTTTGCCCGCTTTTTGCTTGCTGGCGCGGTCACCGAAGGCAGTCTTGCCATCGATGCGACGGTCGGCAACGGCCATGACACCGTCTACCTTGCCGAACGCGTCGGCGATCGCGGGCATGTGTTCGGCTTTGACATCCAGCCGGAAGCAATCGGGGCGACGGCGGCCCGCCTTGCTGAACGCGGGCTGCACGGCCGGGTCACGTTATTCCAACAAAGCCATAGCGAGCTGCTCACAGCGCTTCCCCGTGATGTTCATGGCCGCATTGCCGGCGCCGTGTTCAACCTCGGCTATTTGCCGGGCGGCGATAAACAAATTGTCACCAAACCGGAATCGACGATTCAGGCGGTCGAACAGCTTCTTTCCGTCATGAAGCCGGGCGGTGTCATTGTTCTTGTCGTTTACCACGGCCACCCGGAAGGAAAAATCGAGCGCGACGCGCTGCTTGATTATGTGCGTTCGCTCGACCAGCAACACGTCCATGTGCTAAAATACGAATTTCTCAATCGGCGCAACGACCCGCCGTTTATTATCGCACTCGAAAAGCGACAGGTGGAGATCGCTCCCTTTCCTCGATCCATCCCCAAATAAAAAACGGCTGTCTTTATGAGAAAGACAGCCGTTTTTGTTTCTCTTGCCAAAAACGATACGCTTTTCCGTTCCAATAGAAAAACTGCGATGCCGCCCCGCCGGCGCGGACGAGCTGGCGCGCCAACCGGCGCAAGCCGCGCTGCTTTTTCACCTTGTCATCCGACAAATACAACCCAAGTAAGCCGCGGTGAATCAAACGGTGAAACTCGCCATGGGGCAGTTCGCCGACATGGCGGTCCGCTTCCTCAATAAAGTGGCAAAGCCGTTCGAGCAGCACCGTTTCATTCGGATAGTAAAAACAAAAGTTCAAATCGCCGCCTTCGCGGTCTTCTTCTTGATCGATCAAATAATCAAGCAAAATGTGCAGCCCTTGAATGTACGGAAAATAGCCGTCGCGCACTCGTTTCGCCATCTCCGGCGGCAGCGACTCGCCAAACGCATACGCCACAAGGCAAAAAATGCCGAGCGTCGAGCCGGAACAGGCGGAAAACTCGTACCATTCCATCGGCGGCAAGGCGTCTTTGTATTGGGCAAACCATCTTTCCAACCGCGGCACGCGCTCTTTTGTATCGACATGTTTATGTACTTGCAAATCGCAATAATATCCGGCCAGTTCATGCAAAAATGGAACGATCGTTTCGTAATGGCGCACGGTCTTGAGCACCTCTTGGCACGTGCGCACGAGCGCCGGCAAATAGCCGCCGTCTTCCTGCTCGCGGCGATGGCGGTAATAGTTGGACGGCTCGGCCCCAACCGTGAGCGCATCCGGCATCGAGTCGTGCAAGGCGCGAAAATCGAGCGGATCAAGCGAGGTGCTCCGGTCGCACAAATTATCTAAGTAATCGCTAATCGTCTGATACGCGACGATAAAGCGGATGCACGCTTCTAATTTCTCCCCCGCCAAAAGCGCCAAAATCGCACCGCCTTCACAATGGAACGTTTTCGACGCGATGCTCGCCAATGCTTGACGCCGCAATTCCGGGTCAGGGATTTGCTCCGCCCGCTGCTGCCAATAGGCAAGCTCGCGGTGGACAATGGGAAACACGTCGCGATAGACCATTTTCATTAACGCAATCGGATGTGTCGGGATTTTCAATGGGCTCACCTCGGGCGCAAAAAACCATGCTCTTTTCTCTCCTAGTATTGCCATCCATGCAACTGGGACAAACTGGTTTGGCTGCAGTCCGCTTCCTGTTGTTTACGAACCGCGGACAACTTTGTAAAATACAAATAGACAGACGATTTTGTACAAAGAAAGGAACGAAAGCGATGATTTATCCATACAAAGGAAAGACGCCGCACATTGCCCCATCCGCCTTTATCGCTGATTATGTGACGATCACCGGCGATGTCACCATCGGCGAGGAGACGAGCGTCTGGTTTAACACCGTCATCCGCGGCGACGTGGCGCCGACGATCATCGGCAACCGGGTCAATATTCAAGATAACTCAATTTTGCATCAAAGTCCAAACAATCCGCTCATCATTGAAGACGGCGTGACCGTCGGCCATCAAGTCATTTTGCATAGCGCCATCGTCCGGAAACACGCGCTCATCGGCATGGGCTCGATCGTTCTTGACCGCGCCGAAATCGGCGAAGGCGCGTTTATCGGCGCCGGCAGCTTAGTGCCGCCCGGCAAAAAAATCCCGCCGAACGTGCTCGCCCTCGGCCGACCGGCGAAAGTCGTCCGCGAGCTGACTGAAGACGATTTCCGTGAAATGGAACGCATCCGCCGCGAATACGTGGAAAAAGGGCAATATTACAAAGCGCTCCAGCAGCAACGTCCCATCGAGCCGTAACGAGCGGCTGGAATGTCAGGCGTTTCCCACCGCCCTTGGCAGCCGATTGCGAACGAACAGCCGAGGAATTGATCACGCAGCCGTTGCCATGCTGTCATGCTCACCTGACCAACCAATGCGAACGCAAGCCAAAAAGAAAAAGAGGGGACGGCCGGCGATTGCCGATCACCCCCTCTTTTTTTCGTTATTGTCCGTTCGCTAACGCCAACGCTTGCTCTTTCAGCACGGCCGCTTTATCGGTGCGTTCCCACGGCAAATCGACGTCCGTGCGCCCGAAATGGCCGTAAGCCGCCGTCTGTTTGTAAATCGGACGACGCAGGTCAAGCATTTTGATGATGCCGGCCGGACGAAGGTCGAAGTTGTTGCGCACGACTTCAATTAAAATGTCTTCCGACACTTTGCCGGTGCCGAACGTATCAATCGAAATCGAAACCGGACGGGCGACACCGATGGCGTAGGCGAGCTGCACTTCACACTTATCAGCAAGCCCGGCCGCGACAATGTTTTTCGCGACATAACGGGCCGCATATGCTGCCGAGCGGTCGACTTTCGTCGGGTCTTTGCCCGAGAACGCACCGCCGCCATGGCGGGCGTAACCGCCGTACGTGTCAACGATGATTTTCCGCCCTGTCAGCCCAGCGTCCCCTTGCGGACCGCCGATGACGAACCGGCCGGTCGGGTTGATGAAATAGTTCGTGTTCTCATCCAACAGCTCCGCTGGAACAACCGGCTTGATGACGTGTTCTTTCATATCGCGTTCGATTTGATCTTGCTCAATTTCCGGATGATGCTGCGTCGAAATGACAATCGTGTCGACGCGCACCGGTTTGCCGTCTTCATCGTATTCGATCGTCACTTGCGTTTTGCCGTCCGGACGCAAATACGGCAACACGTCCGTTTTGCGCACTTCGGCCAAGCGGCGCGCCAAGCGGTGGGCAAGCGAAATCGGGAGCGGCATCAGCTCTTCTGTTTCATTGCAGGCAAACCCAAACATAAGCCCTTGGTCGCCGGCACCGATCGCTTCAATTTCCTCATCAGTCATCTGACCTTCGCGCGCCTCGAGCGCCCGGTCCACCCCCATCGCGATATCCGGCGACTGCTCGTCAATTGACGTCAACACTGCGCACGTATCGGCATCAAATCCGTATTTTGCGCGCGTATAGCCGATCTCGCGGACCGTATCGCGGACGATGCGCGGAATATCGACGTACGTCGACGTGGTAATTTCCCCGCTGACAAGCACGAGACCTGTTGTCACGCTCGTTTCGCAAGCAACACGGGCGTTCGGATCTTTTTCCAAAATGGCATCCAAAATGGCATCGGAAATTTGATCGCAAATTTTATCCGGGTGTCCTTCGGTTACAGATTCTGAAGTAAACAAGCGGCGTTTGGCTGACATTCGGCTCATTTCCTCCTCTGGACGTAATATGGCGATACGGAACTCGTTTCCCTTCGCAATATAAAAAAACCTTTCCTGTCACGGTGAGGAAAGGTCATTGCAATCGGATTGCTTCCTTTCACTCTTATCGTTCAAGGACCACGCCTTGCCACAGGTTAGCACCATTTCACATATGTAAAATTGTGACGGTTGCTGGGTTTCATCGGGCCTGTCCCTCCACCGGCTCGGGATAAGAGTATCCGTTCAATGACTTATCTTATCGCAATGGAATAAGCAAAGTCAACCGCATAAATGAATTTTTTATTATCTGAAAAATAGGCAAAATAAGTTCGAAAAAACCTACACAATTAGTATGGACTATTAATAAAAATGTGTTATACTATTTTCAAGAGTGATTACAAAAAGAAGGCAGGTTGTGAACATGGGGATCGCAAACATGACAAATAAGCTTTCTTTGCTGCTGCAAAAACCGTACGTACATCATCAACTGTCGGTCGCTGAGCTCGTCGAAAAAGTGCTGCAACGAAACGAAGGACGGCTGACGCACACCGGCGCCGTCGCCGTCACGACCGGCAAGTACACGGGCCGGTCGCCGAAAGACAAATATATCGTGGAAGAACCGTCGACGAAACAGACCGTTGATTGGGGAGCGGTCAACCAGCCGATGTCACTGGAAACATTTGAAAAACTGTATGATAAAGTGCTCGATTATTTAATGAAGCAAGAGGAACTGTTCGTCTTTAAAGGCTTTGCCGGCGCCGATCCGAAAGTCCGGCTGCCGATTCAAGTCGTCAATGAATTCGCCTGGCACAACTTGTTCGTCCATCAGCTGTTCATCCGGCCGAGCGCCGAGGAGCTCGCCGCGCATGAGCCGCAATTTACCGTCATTTGCGCGCCGAACTTTAAGGCGGACCCGGCTGTGGACGGCACACGCTCGGAAGCGTTCATCATCATTTCCTTTGAACGCCGCGTCGTCCTAATCGGCGGGACGGAATACGCCGGCGAAATGAAAAAATCGATCTTCTCGGTGATGAACTATTTGCTGCCGGAACAAGGCATTCTGCCGATGCACTGCTCGGCCAACGTCGGCCAGGAAGGCGACGTCGCCCTCTTCTTCGGCTTGTCGGGAACAGGAAAAACGACGCTCTCGACCGACCCGAACCGCCGCTTGATCGGCGATGACGAGCACGGATGGTCAAGCCGCGGCATTTTCAACATTGAAGGCGGCTGCTATGCAAAGTGCATCAACCTCTCGCGCGAGAAAGAGCCGCAAATTTTTGACGCCATCGGCTTCGGCGCCGTGCTCGAAAACGTCGTTCTCGATGACGCGACGCGCGTGCCGAATTACGACGACGGCACGCTGACGGAAAACACGCGCGCCGCCTACCCGCTTCAAGCGATCCAAAACATCGTCGATCCAAGCGTCGCCGGCCACCCATCCACGATCGTGTTCTTGACGGCCGATGCGTTCGGCGTCCTGCCGCCGATCAGCAAGCTGACGCGCGAACAAGCGATGTACCATTTCTTAAGCGGCTACACAAGCAAACTCGCCGGCACCGAACGCGGCGTCACCGAACCGGAAGCGACATTCTCTACATGCTTTGGCGCACCGTTTTTGCCGCGCCCGGCCGTTGAGTACGCGGAAATGCTCGGACAAAAAATCGCTGAACACAACGTCCGCGTCTTTTTGGTCAACACCGGTTGGACAGGAGGGCCGTACGGCGTCGGCAGCCGCATGAAGCTCGCCTACACCCGCGCGATGGTGCAAGCCGCCGTCGAAGGAGAGCTTGACAACGTCGAAACGGTGCAAGACCCGATCTTCGGCCTCGCCATCCCAGCGCACGTCCCGGGCGTGCCTGACGACGTCTTGCGCCCGCAAAACACATGGGCCGACAAACAAGCGTACGAACAAAAAGCGAAAGAACTGGCGGAAAAATTCCGCGCCAACTTCCGAAAGTTCGCCCATATCGACCCGACGATCGAAAAACTCGGCGGACCGCTCGTATAACGAACCCCGGCCGGACAGGGAACGTTCCTGTTCGGCCGGGGGTTCTGTTTTCCCCTGCCGCTGAATGCAAGCATTTCCGTGCATTCAACCCCTCAAAACACCCAAACTCGATCAACCCCAACACTTCTTGGCCTCCATGGCCATTCGTTCTGCAAGGATTTGGACTTTCCACCTTATTCATGAGCGTGATCCACTGTTGTTTACGGTATTCGGTTTTGTCTCTATTCTGCTTTTTCATCAGCAATCAGGTGCCGTCATCGAAAAATCCGGAATGATCAGGAGAACCGGAAAGGAAGGGACACCGGGGCGATTGGATGAGCTCCCTCTGGAGATAAAGGAGTGTTGGGGTTCGATCCCTCATAGGTACGATAAAAACACAAAACGACGGTTTTTCTTGTCGCCGAGAATTTGTCCGTTTCAATCCCTCATAGGTACGATAAAAACCCAAACCATGCGGATAAAACGAAGATTTCCTCTCTAAACTGTTTTCAGAATAACACGTTTCAAAAATTCTGTCAATACTGTTCAGTTGTGATGGTTGTAGGATTTCGACTTCAAAAACCGTTGTCGTCGATCCCCCGGGGTTTTGGCACGATTGGAGGTCGACGACAATGTTTCATCCGTTTTCAAAAGTCGAACAGCAGTCCTTGACGGCGTCCAAAACCGAAGCGGGGCGTACTCTCCTTCGACCGCTTTTGCCGCCATTTCGGTCAATTCGTCGAATACAAGCTGACGAGCTCGTACGTCACCGTCGTCCGGTTGTCTTCCCATTCAAGCTTTTTCACGACGGCGATGCCGCTCGCTTCGCTTTGCAGCGTCCGGCGCACTTCAAGCGGCACGTCGAGCGGATATAAGCGGTAGCCTTCTTTTTTCAGCACAAACAAATTGCCTTGGACGCGCTGTTCGTTTCCTTTGGTCACAATGAGCGTCTGCAGCTCCATCGGCATGCCCATCATTTCCGACCTCCTTGATTTTGATCGATTCAAAGTCGCGGCCCGTTTGAGCCCTTCGTGACAGCGAGCCGATTCCCAGCAACGGCTCGGTTCGGATTCTTGTTCGCCGAACGATCGGCCGCTCCCTCTCCTGCCGGCCATGACCGCAAGCTCCCGACGATCAAACACCGAACCCCGCGAAAGCCGTTTCATTGGCCCGTTTCCTCCTCTATCGTATCACACGGTCGGCTGTTGTTTCATCCACTCCGCAAGCCTTTTCACCGTTTCACGGTTGGCGCGCGGGGGAAAATAGTGGGTGAACTCGGGAAAATACCATGCGGTCACTCGCTTGCCGAGCGCCTTCAGTCGCCGTTCGAGCCGCCGGGCGTGTTCGATCGAGACGTTTTCATCGCGCTCGCCGTGGATGATGAGCACCGGCGCGCGGAGCCGCTCGAGATGATAAAGCGGGGTTCGATGCCGATAGCGCTCCGGGCATTTGTTCGGCGTCCCGCCGATGACGCGCTTCATCATCCGCCGCAAATCCGGACGTTCCCAGTACGTCAGCGCCACATCCGTCACGCCGCCCCAAACCGCAGCCGAACAAACCCGTTCAGCGAGCATGGCGGCATGAAGCGCCATCGCCCCGCCGCGCGAGAAGCCAAACACGTGCACACGCCCCGGATGGACAAGCGGATGGCGGCGAAGAAGCTCAAATCCAGCGATGGCGTCATAGCGGTCATCGCCGACAAAATCTTCGTTCCCTTGCCCGCCGCCGTTGCCGCGATAGAGCGGGGCGAAGACGACAAAGCCGTGCGACGCGAATTGGATGAGGCGCGGCACCCGCACTTGCCCGACGTTTTTGATCCCGCCGCGCAAATACAAAAACCCGTCATACACCTTGTTTTGTTTCGGCGCAGCCAAAAATCCTTTCACCTTCAGACCTTGGGACATATAGGTGACAAAGAACACCTCGATGCCCGGATGCGGCGATGGAAATCGATAGTAGTCGATGACATCCCCGTCCATCGCTCTCTCTCCTTTCCACGCAAATTCCCCTCGTCCGAAAGCCGACGGGCGCGCAGAAAGCGGTCCGTCCGCCGCCCGTTCTCGGCCGAACGCCCATTTTTTCTAGGCATTCACACATTTTTTCACCCGCGCATACGATAAGGTGAAGCCAATGTTCACTACATGTGGACGAAAAGGGGGTAGGCCACATGAAAAAATGGGCGGTATGGTTGTGTTCGCTTCTTCTCCTTTTGCCGCTCGCTGCCTGCAGCAACGGCACCGGCCAAGGAGAAAAGCCGCTGAAAAAAGTCCGGCTCGCCGAAGTGACGCACTCAATTTTTTACGCACCGCAATACGTCGCCTTAGCGAAAGGCTTCTTTAGAGAAGAAGGGCTTGATGTCGAGCTGACGACGACATGGGGCGGCGACAAAACGATGACAACGCTGCTGTCCGGCGGCGCGGACATCGCCTTGGTCGGCTCGGAAACATCCATTTATGTCTATGCGCAAGGGACGGATGATCCGGTCATCAACTTTGCGCAACTCACGCAAACCGATGGCACGTTTCTCGTTTCCCGCAAGAAAATCGACCACTTTACGTGGGAGATGCTGAAAGGAAGCACGTTCCTCGGCCAGCGGAAAGGCGGCATGCCGCAGATGGTCGGCGAATTTGTGCTGAAACAACATGGCATTGATCCGCACAACGATTTGAACCTCATTCAAAACGTCGATTTCGCCAACATCGCCAACGCGTTTGCGAGCGGGACCGGCGATTTCGTCCAGCTGTTTGAACCGACAGCGAGCATTTTTGAGCAAGAAGGAAAAGGCTACATCGTCGCTTCCTTTGGCACCGAGTCCGGGCGCGTCCCGTACACATCGTACATGGCAAAACAAAGCTATATAAAAGCGAACAAAGACGTCATTGAAAAATTCACGCGCGCCATCTACAAAGCGCAACAGTGGGTCGAATCGCACAGCACTAAGGAAATTGCCAACGTCATTCAGCCGTACTTTAAGGACACCGACTTGGCCATTATCGAAAAGGTCGTCGACCGGTACAAACGCCAAGGCACATACGCGACCGATCCGATTTTAGATGAAGAAGAATGGAACCACTTGCAAACGATCATGGATGAAGCCGGCGAGCTGCCGAAGCACATCGATCTTGAAACGCTAGTTGATTCATCGTTTGCCAAACAAGCGATGAACGAGTAACGAAAGCGGGTGAATCGGATGTTTCTTGCCATCGACCGCCTCTCGCACACGTATTTGACGAAAACGACCGCCGTCACCGCGCTCGATCAAGTGTCGCTGTCCGTCGAGAAAGGGGAATTTGTCTCCTTTCTCGGCTCAAGCGGCTGCGGCAAAACGACGTTGTTGTCGATCATCGCCGGGCTGATTGAGCCGACGGAAGGATCGGTCTGCATCGAAGGCGAGCCGCTTTGGCCGCGGGAAATGAACGCCGCTATGGCGCGCCGGGCGGCCGGATCTGATCCGTCAACCCGCCGAGTGGTCGGGTATATGCTTCAGCAAGACTACTTATTTCCATGGAAAACGATCGAGGAAAACATCTTGCTCGGCCTCAACATCACAGGAACGTTGATGCCAGAAACGAAAGAGCGGGCGCTCGCCCTGCTTGCTGAGATCGGCCTGGGCGGTGTGGAATCGTATTATCCGAGCCAGCTGTCCGGCGGCATGCGCCAGCGCGCCGCACTCGTGCGCACATTGGCGACCGACCCGAAGCTATTGTTGCTGGACGAACCGTTTTCCGCCCTTGACCAACAGACGAAACTGAAACTGGAAGAACTTGTATGGAAAACGTTAAAGCAATACGAAAAAACGGCGGTGCTCGTCACGCATGACATCGAGGAAGCCATCGCCATGAGCGACCGCATTTTCTTGTTTTCGCCGCGGCCAGGCCGCCTTGTGCGGACGTTTGCCATTCCAGATGAGCTGCGGCACTGTCCACCGTTCGCCGCTCGCCAGCATCCGGCGTTTTCCGCGTTGTTTCAATCCATTTGGGAGGAGATGGAGGCCCTTGAATCCGTCTAATGAACACATCCGCTCGCTGCACCATGACTACCTTGCCGCACTCCGCAAGGAACGGCGGATGATCCGCCTTTGGCAAGCCGCGCTCCTTGTCGCCTTTTTTGCCGTCTGGGAAGCGGCGAGCCGCTTTCATTGGGTCGATCCGCTCTTGTTCAGCTCTCCGTCGGCCATTGGCAAGCTGCTGATTGAAAAAATCGGCGATCACTCTCTCCTGACGCATACGTGGGCGACTTTGTTTGAAACGATGCTCGGGTTTGTCATCGGCACGGTTGGCGGCGCGCTGATCGGCGCGTTGCTTTGGTGGTTTCCGCGCCTCGCCAAAACGCTGGATCCGTATTTGGTCGTCTTTAACGCCATGCCGAAAGTCGCGCTCGGACCGATGTTGATCGTCGCCCTTGGGCCGGGGTTTACATCCATTATCGCCATGGGCGTCGTCATTTCGATCATCATTACGACGATCGTCGTTTATGCGTCGTTTCAAGAAGTCGACCCGAACTATGTGAAAGTGTTGCGGACGTTCGGCGCCACCCGCTACCAATGTTTCAAAGAAGCGGTGCTGCCGGCGTCGTTTCCGGCGATCATTTCCACGTTGAAAGTAAACGTCGGCCTCGCCTGGGTCGGCGTCATCACCGGCGAATTTCTCGTTTCCAAACAAGGGCTCGGCTATTTAATTATTTACGGCTTCCAAGTATTCAATTTTACCCTCGTCTTAATGAGTTTACTCATTGTCGCGTTGCTGTCGACGGTGATGTACCAGCTTGTCGCTATGATCGAAAAAAAATGGAGCAGCCGCCGCTAAGAGACGTTCACGAACGATCGATGGGCGTCTCTTTTTGCTGTTTCATCAACCGCTGACAAAGCAAAGACGGCAAACTATGCGTCGATCCACCCGCGCCGTTTGATTTCCGCAAGCGCCAACGGAAGCACATCATCCTTCATGAGATAGCTAAAGCGCCGATCGGCGCGGATATGGTCCGGCAGCGCCGAAAGCAGCACCGGGCCATTCGTCTCCAAATACGATCCCCGCTCTAGAAGTGCCGAAATGTTGGCGAAATACATGTTTTTCACAAGATCCGGCTCGACCTCGTATTGGCCGATATAGGAAAGACGGCCAATAACCCCGCCTGTTTCTTCCATCACCTCGCGGGCAGCGGCCGCCTCAGCCGTTTCCCCGCGTTCCACTTTGCCTCCGGGAAACTCGAGGCCGCGGTGCGGATGATCCGTCAGCAACCAACGGCCTTGATAGCGGCAAATGACCCACACATGCCCGGGGGCCGGGGAAAACGGATGATCCGCAAACGCCAGCCGGACGCGATGCCCGTAATAATCGCGAAATTCATACATCGGACTCTCCCCTTTCCTCTCCCCTATTATACAAAAAAGCCGCCCCATTCGCGGCTTTTTAGTCGTTTGTTTCTGTTTCAGGAAGGATGCCAAGCGAGCGGACATGCGCCTTCGCTTCGTCATTGCCAAGCCGATAAATCATTTCGTAAATTTTCGTCATCGTTCGGTCATAGGCATCATTTTCCCGGTCGTAATGATATTGGACATACGGCACATGGGCGCGCCAAAACGCCTGCCAGTCCGTCGAATAGTTTTGGTCGAAATACTCGCGCAGCTCGGCGATTTCCCGGTCGGTTGCCTCAATTTGGAAGTCCCATGGCGACGCCGTTTTCAGCTGAGAAATTTCTCCGGTTGCCATCGAGACGTAATACGTCTTTTTCCGTTCTTCTGCCACACTCGTCCACTCCTTCTGCTCTTTTTGTTTAGTGTGGGGCCATCTAGGAAAAATATGCGGATTTCACGAAAATGGGCGAACAAAATGGAGCGGCGGTTTCAGCGGAAGCGATCGATAAGGCAAGAGGGCGACCCCGGCATAATCGGAAAACGTAAAATGCAGCGTTTTCCTCAGAAGGCCGGTGATGAAAGGAGCAAGTCGCTTCACCACCTTGTTTCTCAAATTGAGAAATTTTGCAGCATCGGCTTCTCATTTCACATGGTCTAACGTCAGCTAGGAGCGATCATTATTTTTCACCAGCCTTTCAGAGATTGGCGACTGAGTCAACCGTTCAGCCTCATCCGGCAATGCAAAAGGAGCATTGTACACAAAAATCCCCCGACAAGCTAGCCTTCGGGGTTCATTTCATCTCATCTTTCAACAGCTCGATCGCTTTGCGCAGCACGGCCGGAATCGGAACGCCGGCCCGTCCGGCGTTTTCCACGATCGAAATAAATTCATTGGCAATATAGAAAAATATGATCGCGTCACGAATCAAGTGCATATCCCAGCCGATGGCCAAATCGACGAGATGGGATGCGGCGACAAGCACGAAAATGAGCAATTTGCGGACGATGCCGCGAAACCCGACCTGGCTTGACAGCCTTCCTTCCAACGCACTCGCGACAATGCCGGTGATATAATCGACGATCACTAACGCTAGCAAAATGACCACAAATGTGTCCACGCTGCCGACGAACAGCGACACGAGCGAACCGAACAGCGAAACCCCGATCATTGGAATAGGCTTGTTCACGTTCCCCCCTCCTTGGACATAGAATACGCGTAACTATTCTATGCCGAGGAGACAAAGCAAGCCGCGGCGCTTTCCCTAAACAATGCTTTTTTTCGACAAAAGCAAAAGGCTGCCCGATGGGGTGACGGGCAGCCTGTCCGTTTACCGTCCCAAAAACGATTTCAGCATCCAGACGTGTTTTTCCAAACTCCGGTGAATGCCAAGCAGCATATCCCCTGTCGTTTCATCGCCGACTTCATCCGCCACTTGCATCCCTTCCTTCAGTTCGCCGATCATCGTTTCAAAATCGCCGACAATCGCGGCGACCATTTGCTCGGCGGTTTCCGTCCCGGCCGCTTCCTTGACGGACGCTTGCTCTAGCGCGCCTTTCATCGTCGCCACCGGCTTGCCGCCAAGCGCCAGCAGCCGCTCGGCGAGCGCGTCAATATGGCCGGCCGCTTCGTTGTAAAGCTGTTCAAACTTCTCATGCAGCGTAAAAAATTGCGGTCCGGTGACATACCAATGGTAGTTGTGCAGCTTCACGTACAACACGGTCCAGTTCGCGATTTGTTTGTTGACAATGTCCGTTAACGGTTTTGCCATATCCATTCCTCCTTATGATTCGTTTACCCAGCCTGTCCGATGCTGAAACAGCCGAACCTTGCCGTTGAATAGGTTGCCCGATTGCAGCAGAAATATGAATGTGTGCGTGTTCGCGTATGGTATAATGGAAAGAAAAAAGGCAGGCGTCATCATGTATTGGACGTTAGTGATTTGTCTCATCATTGTAGCGGTCATTCTTTTGTTGGCGGTCGTCACCACTTCGAAAGCGTACGGGTACAAACATACGGTAGACCCGCTTCCCGAGGAACGGGACGACAAACAACAAACCGGCCCAAAACAGCCGCAGTAGCGGTTTTCGGGCCGGCCGATTCATCAGCCGAACACTTTTTTCAGCTCGGTTTTCTCTTGCGACAGCCAAAAGCGCATCAACTCTTTCGCCGCCTCTAAGTCGTGCAGCTTCGCTTGGCCGCATTGCCGCTCGGTTGCGGCCGGCACTTCCGCCGCATTCAAGGCGTCTTTCATCGTCTCCTCAAGCAAATCGATGATTTCCTCAACGGTCGGCGATCCGCTCACGACAAGGTAAAACCCCGTCTGGCAACCCATCGGCGAGATGTCGATAATGTCAAAATGATCATACTTGGCCGCATGTTTGCGCAGCGTATACGCCAACAGGTGCTCTAACGTATGAATGGCCGCCGGGTCCATCGCTTCTTTGTTCGGCTGGCAAAAACGAATATCGAACTTATTGACAACGCCGTCGCTGCCGACTTTGTGAACGCCGCAATGCCGCACGTACGGCGCTTTGACGGCGCAATGATCCAATTCAAAGCTTTCTACCGGTGAAGGCATAGAAAATCCCCCCTAGTCGTGTATTCTCTTTTTTATCATAACCAAAACGAGGGGTGTCCCGCATCTTTTTTGCCTTCCATACCGTTTCGGCCGGAAAGGCCTTGACTTCCGAAGCCGGCGGGACAGGCGAAACGCCCGCTGGAGGCGAACGTCTTTTCACCATAACGCACCATTTCCCTTGAACGGAAAACCGGTTTATTCTATTGTAGAAATAGTGACAACGACGGAAAGGAATGGTTGCAGTGGCCAAGTTGTTGATCATGCTCATCCGTTTTTACCAACGATTTCTTTCCCCGCTTAAGCCGCCAACTTGCCGCTTTTACCCGACCTGTTCGAATTATGGGCTCGAGGCGGTGAAGCGGTTTGGCGCCATCAAAGGGGGATGGCTGACAGTGAAGCGGATTTTGAAATGCCATCCGTTTCATCCGGGTGGGTTCGACCCTGTTCCTGAACCATCTCAGCACCTTAATGAAACAAAATAACTGTATTCCCCCTTGCCATTTTCCTCATTTTTTTGTATGATGGGTCGTGTTAAATCGTAATGATTACTATTTTCTATAAGGAGGCGCAGAAAGATGAAAAAAATCCCTGTCACGGTATTAAGCGGTTATTTGGGATCAGGCAAGACGACCTTGCTCCATCATATTTTGCACAATCGGGAAGGAAAAAAAATCGCGGTGATCGTCAATGATATGAGCGAAATCAATATTGACGCCGAACTCATTCGGCAAAATGGCTTTTTCCGCACTGAAGAAAAGCTCATTCAAATTCAAAACGGCTGTATTTGCTGCACATTGCGCGAAGATTTAATGAAAGCTGTCGATCAGCTCGTTGAGAGAGGGGAAATTGACTATATCGTCATTGAATCTTCAGGAATTAGCGAACCGATCCCTGTCGCCCAAACCTTTACATATTTAGATGAAGAGCTCGGAATAGATTTGTCAAAAAAATGCCGATTAGATACGATGGTAACGGTTGTGGACGCCAACCGTTTTTGGACGGACTTTTCCTCAGGCGAAACCTTGCTTGATCGCCAACAGGCCGTCAGTGAAACGGACAGCCGCGAAATCGCCGATTTGCTTATTGAACAAATCGAATTTGCCAATGTCCTTATATTAAATAAAGTCGATCTCGTGTCACCACAAGAAATTCAAAAGCTCGAAGCTGTACTGAAAAAGCTGAATCCTGAAGCCGCCATCATCCCGGCAACTTTCGGACAAGTGCCGCTCGACTCCATTTTAAATACTTATTTATTCGACTTTGAAACGGCCAGCCAATCAGCCGGATGGATAAAAGAGCTAAACGAAGAACACACCCCAGAAACAGAACAATATGGAATCTCTTCCTTTGTTTATCGGAGAAAACGGCCATTCCATCCGGAACGATTTTTGAATTGGCTTGAAAACTGGCCAATAGAAGTGGTTCGGGCGAAAGGATTTTTTTGGCTTGCTTCGAGAAATGACATGTGCTGCCTGTTATCACAAGCTGGGACGTCCATTACCATTCAAGGAGCCGGGCAATGGGTGGCTACCTATCCAGAAGAAGCCATTCGTGAGATTCTTCAAGAAGACGACGCATTGCGCACAAATTGGGACAACGTATACGGCGATCGTATGACCGAGTTCGTGTTAATCGGCATGGAGATGGATGCCGCGCGGATGGAAGCGACGCTTGATGAGTGCCTGCTGACAGATGACGAAATGAAAGAGGACTGGACAACATTGAAAGATCCTTTCCCTCCATTTCATCCTTCGCTCTAAGCGATAAACGCTTTTCAAATCGTAATCATTACGATATAATAACGAAGGACATATCTCTTCGAAGGAAGGAGCTCATGATGAGAACGAAATCATGGATTGTATGCGTATTTCTCGCTTTATTCAGCCTGCTATACGGCTGCCAAAGCAACCAAAACCCTAACGAGACGCAAACCGCGAAAGAAACGTTAACGATTTATACAACGGTCTACCCGCTTGAAGATTTCACGAAAAAAATCGGCGGCGATGCCGTTGAGGTTCGTAGCGTTTATCCGCCGGGAGCGGAAGCCCATACGTTCGAACCGACAACGAAAACGATTCAACAGATCGCCGAGGCGGACGCCTTCATTTACATCGGCCAAGGCATGGAACCGTTCGCTGAAAAGCTAAAAGAAACGTTAAAAAAGGAACCCGTTCGCTTTCTCGCTGCTGCCGACGGCATCGACCTCCTTGAATCGTCCCATGAAGAACATGGAGAAGAACATGGAGAAGAACATGGAGAGGAACATGGAGAGGAACATGGAGAGGAACATGGAGAGGAACATGAACATAACGCCGAAGAAGGCAGCGGAGAGGAACACAATCATGGTGACAAAGACCCTCACGTCTGGCTTGACCCGCTCCGTTCGATCACGATCGCCGAACAGATTCGCGACCTGCTGATCGAGCTCAAACCAGAGCAAAAAGAAATGTTTACGAAAAACTTTAACACCTTAAAAGCAAAACTAGAAGCGCTCGATCAAAAATTCCAACAAACCGTTCAATCGGCGCAGAACAAAGACATTCTCGTCGCCCATGCCGCCTACGGCTATTGGGAGGAACGCTATGGACTCCGCCAGCGGAGCGTATCCGGCCTGTCGCCGACAAACGAACCATCGCAAAAAGAGCTTGCCGCACTCATCGATTGGGCAAAACGCCATCACATTCGCTATGTTCTTTTTGAGCGCAACATCCCAGCCAAAACTGCGGAAATGGTTCAGCATGAAATCGGCGCCAAGGCGCTCTATTTGCACAACCTTGAAACGCTGACTGACGAAGACAGGAATCAACACCGTGATTACTTCGACTTGATGGAAGAAAATATTGAAACGATTCAACAGGCTCTCCGTTAGCCTTTCCCCGCTCCGCTGCCAAGGCGGAGCTTTTTTATCGCTTTTTTTGCCGCAATTTTATTTTTTTCGGTAATGCTCCAAAAGACGGAGGGCGAATATAATATACCATTGTTGTTTAAAATTTCCTGAAAAATGGGGTGGAACATTTGCGCAAACGAGCGATGATCACGATCCCGATCAGCATCATTTTCGCCGTATGCATCGCTGCCTCCTTCTTTCTCATGAACATCAAACCGGATACGTCCCACATCTCAAAAGCGCAGAAACTGGCCGAGTATACAAAGCCAGCCGTCGTCCGCATTGTCGATTATGCGATCGTGGAATGGGAGTTTGTCAACGATGATCCCGATGTCGATGCGTACCTCCAGCAGCTTGATTACCGGACGATGATTGGCGCATCCGGCTCAGGGGCCATCATCAGTCCCAACGGCTATATTGTCACGAACGCCCATGTCGTCGAGTATTCGAAGGCAGAAGAAATAGACATCGCCAATGCCGCTTTTGAGCAATTAGCAGCCGGGTTGGCCGAATATTTTGGCGTTGATTTTGACCTCGCCTATGATTATATGATCGAGTATACGTTCTACACAAAAGTAACCCGCGGCCTAAAAGTGATTTTGCCCGGCGGGGATGTGCTTGACGGGGAAGTGAAAAGCTACGGGGCGCCAGTCAATCAAGGGAAAGACGTTGCCGTTTTAAAAATCGAAGGCAAAAACTTGCCGACGCTGCCGCTCGGCAATTCGGACACCGTCCAAAACCAAGACGACATTTGGGTCATCGGCTATCCTGCCGCTGCTGAATCTGACTACCTTTCTCCCGACTCCTCTTTAGTCTCTTCGATGAACGCCGGCCATGTTTCCGCCACTTCGAAAAAGACAGAACAAGGAAGCCCGGTCATCCAAATTGACGCCGCCGCCACCCATGGCAACAGCGGAGGACCTGTCATTAACGAACGCGGGGAAATTATCGGCTTGCTCACCTTCCGCGGCGACACCGTCAACGGCCAAGAAGTGCAAGGATTTAATTTTGCCGTCCCGGTCAATACCGTGAAGGAATTTGTCAAACAGGCGGGCGCCGATCACGGGCAAGGCAGCGTTGACACCCTCTTCCGCAAAGGGTTGACGCTGTATTGGGGCGGTTACTACAAGGACGCCTTGACCAAATTTGAAGCGGTGGAACGCCTCTATCCCGGCCATTCGGAAATTAAACGGTTCATTACCGACAGCCAACAAAAAAGCGAGCAAAGCAAAATTCTTTGGTCAAACTACAAAACCGCCTTCTTTATTTTCGATGGCGTCGCCCTGCTGCTCATCATCGGACTGCTCGTGTTCACCTTCGTGTTGAAGCCAAAACAGCAAAGCAAGGCGGCTTCAACCAATGGCCCGCCTGCAGTCTCCGCCGATCTGAACGGTGACGGCCAAGTGGATCTCCAGGACGTGTTGCTGGCCTTGCAAAAGCGGCAACAACAAGCAGATGACAGCGAGAAAAAAGATCCCCAATAGCGACACCTTGCCATAAGTATATGATAAAAATGGGACGCTTATGACTGTGCCCTCGCAAAGGCAAGGCAGGGAACGTCCGAACGTTTTTTTCTTTCAAGATGAAACGGCATGCCGGGCTTTCATTCCATTCCAAGACATGCCGTTTTTTATCAGGCAGACATCCATTCAATGCGGCGGCCGCCCGTCCATAAAAAGCAACATTCGAGTTCGCGCGGGCAAAATCCGACCGCCTTTCGGCATAAAGACGGCATGTTTTCCTTGCATTGCCGGATTTGTCCCTCTTCCTCGCACCATAACAATACGCGCACCCGGTCGCGGTAAACGATGCAGAGGCTTGCACTGCTCCATTCTTCCGCCTTTCCCTGATTCCCCCCGCCGACGAGCAACAGCGGCTTGCATTCTGCCTCTTCTGCCGAACCGAAAAACTGCAGCAAATGATCCGTCACTTTGGCGAGCACGAGGCCATAATGCAATGGCGAAGGAAAGAGAGACAACGAAAGAAGCGGGCGGTGCATTTCAATCAGCCTCAGCAGCTGAAACGGCGACCGCAAGGAAGGAGCTGTTTCACAATACGCCTCGACGACGCGGCGGAGAAAACGGTGAACGGCATAAACCCAAGCGCCTTGCGTTTCTTGATGTATATATCTCATCGCTGCCGCCTCCCATGTTTATGCATGTTGTTCCAGCTGCTCCAGCACAGCACAAATCGAACTCCACGACCGCTTGACAAAGTAAATGGGCTTGTCTTTGCTTTTCGCCTTTTCTTTCACTTTTTTGGCTAAGTTATGGTTAATGTAATCGATCATCACTAATACGGCATCCACATGTTCCGGGATATCGCGCTTGACCATATTCACTTTTCGGCCATTGACATGAATGATTTCCCGGAAACCGGAATCCGCTAATTTATCGGTAATGTTGCCTAAATGATCCGCACCAACAACAAGCAATGAGGCCATGACATCTTCCTCCCTTATCGCTTTCTCTATTGCTATTTTAATTGAGAATGATTTTCTATGTCAATGATAATGATAAATGTTTTCATTTTGTCACATTCGAAAAAACCATTCCGACTTTAACAAGGCGATAGGCGACAGGACGTCCTCTGTTCCTTCCCGTTTCCGCTCATAAATTGCGACTAAGCCGGCAAACTATTGGTGTAGGCGATTTCACCATGATAAGGGGGATGACGAATGGCGAAAGACGTTCTTTGCGAAGTCCGCAACTGCCATTACTGGGCGGAAGGAAATCGCTGCAGCGCTGATGCGATTTACGTCGTCAGCCACACAGGAAAAATGGCGTCCGATTCGACGGAAACGGATTGCAAAACGTTTGTTCCTTCTGATGAAGCATAACTGTCAAGCAAGTCAAGCGCTGCCTGGCTGATCGGGCGGCGCTTACATAGTTAGAGGGGGATGACGATGGACAAGCGGGCCAGCCTCATTAACGCGTTCAAAGAGGAAATGAAGAGGCGCCATCCGGCGGCCTATCCGGTTTGCATCGATTCTTTCACGAATTTGTGGCAGTACGAGTTCGGGTCATTGGAGCAGTTGCCGCCCGATATTGAACGGCTTGTCGCCTATCGAGCGGCTGAGCTCGGACTGGCGGACGATGATTTTTAGGGCTTACAGACCAAGCGAGCGCCCCGCTTATCGGCGGGACGCTCGCTGTTCTGCTTCCGGAATGAGCGTTTTCAGCTCACGGCGCAGCAGTTTTTGCGCTGCATTGCGCGGCAGCGCAGGAACGAAATAAATGCGCGCCGGCACTTTGTATTTGGCTAATCGGCTGCGGCAAAATTGCTTCAGTTCGTCCTCAGCGGCCGCCGCTCCTTGCTTTAATTTCACAAACGCGCACGGCACTTGCCCCCACGTTTCATCTTCTACGCCGGTCACCCCGGCTTCTTCGACATCCGGGTGCGCAAGGAGCACGGCTTCGATTTCGGCCGGATAGACGTTTTCGCCGCCGGAGATGATGAGATCAGAACGGCGGTCAAGTACGTACAAAAATCCTTCTTCATCGACATAACCGATATCTCCCGTATAAAACCAGCCGTCGCGGATCGCCTGTGCGGTCGCCTCCGGGCGATGCAAATACCCTTTTGTCACGTTCGGCCCTTTCACGACAATTTCCCCGGCTTCATACGGCGCGGCCGGCTTCCCGTCGCGCACGATGCGCAACTCAGCCGGAAAAAGCGGCTTGCCGGCTGAGCCGAGCTTGGTCAAGCTGTATTCCGGCGCCAAGGTGACAATTTGCGACGCCGTTTCCGTCATTCCGTACGTTTGGTATACCGGAATGCCTTTTTCTTTGCACGCTTCCAGCAGCGGCTGCGGCGCCGGCCCGCCGCCTAGCAGCATGCAGCGGAACGTATCCGGGTAGCGCGCTGCGCCTAGTTCGGACACCATCCGCTGCAGCATGGCGGCCACCACCGACATGACGGTCACCTTGCCGTCCATGATCAAGGTGTTGGCTGCTTTGGCATCAAACGACGTCTGCAGCTGCATCGGCATGCCGTAAATGACGCTGCGCATGGCGATCGACCACCCGCTAATATGAAACAGCGGCACGGACGCCAGCCAGCAGTCGCGCTCGTGCAACCCTAAGTTGAGCGCCGAGCCGACAGCGCTCCACCAGTGGTTGCCGTATGTTTGCAGCACGCCTTTCGGGGTGCCGGTCGTCCCCGATGTGTACATAATCGTTGCCGTCTCGTCCAAATGGTGCGTTTCTTTGAGCAAAGCGTCCGCTTCGGCAAACGCAGTGAGCGCGCTCACTGTAATGACCCGCCCGTCGCCGCCGAAGCGGCCGGCCAGATCGTCGTCGGCAATCACGACGCGCGCCCCGCTGTCATCGAGCTGCCAACAAAGCTCATATGGCGTAAGGCGCGCGTTTTGCAGCAACGCGCGGGCGCCGAGGAGAAACAACGCATGGACGATCTCAATCATCTCTACGCTGTTTTTCATCAGCACCGCGACAATGTCGCCTTCTTTGACGCCCGCCCCGGCGAGGCGGCGCGCCCAGCTCGCAGCGGCTTCATACAGTTCGGCGAACGTTTTCGTCCGCTTTCCGTCACTGATGGCCGTCCGCTCCGGGGTCAAAAACGCCCGCTGCTTCAGCCAGTTCGGCATGACCGTCATTTCGTTCTTCCTCCTTTCGCTCGCAAAAAAGCAGCTTGATACCGCATCAAGCTGCTTTTGCGTTCGCACGGAAAGACCCGGTCCCTCGACCTGGCCAAGCGTGCGCATGTTCACGGAAACGATTCATGCGCAACGCTTGTCCCCCGTCCAACCGTGACCATGTTGGCTCAATGCGCGCACATGATCACGGAAAACGCGGAAACTGGCCGAAGTCCGGCTTCCGTTTCTCTTTAAACGCTCTCATTCCTTCTTTCGCTTCTTCCGTTGTGTAGAAGAGAAGCGTCGCATCACCGGCGAGCTGCTGAATGCCGGCCAAACCGTCGGAATCCGCGTTAAACGCCGCTTTTAAGAAGCGAATGGCCGTCGGGCTTTTTTCCAAAATTTCTTGCGCCCATTTGACCGTTTCCTCCTCAAGCTGTTCAAGCGGCACAACTTTGTTGACGAGCCCCATCTCGAGCGCTTCTTGGGCGTTGTACTGGCGGCACAAATACCAAATTTCGCGCGCCTTTTTATGGCCGACGATGCGCGCCAAATAACCGGCGCCGTAACCGCCGTCAAAGCTGCCGACTTTCGGCCCCGTTTGGCCGAAGATGGCGTTGTCTGCGGCAATCGTTAAATCGCAGACGACATGGAGCACATGGCCGCCGCCGATCGCATACCCGGCGACCATCGCGATGACCGGTTTCGGGATGACGCGGATGAGCCGCTGCAAATCGAGCACGTTCAGGCGCGGAATTTCGTCCTCGCCGACATATCCTCCATGGCCGCGCACTTTTTGGTCCCCGCCGGAGCAAAACGCCTTGCCGCCCGCGCCGGTCAAAATGATGACGCCGATGTTCGAATCGTCCCGCGCCCGCGAGAATGCATCGATCATCTCGTTGACTGTTTTTGGACGGAACGCATTATGTACTTCCGGTCGATTGATCGTAATTTTGGCGATGCCGTTGTACGTTTCGTAAATAATGTCCTCATAATCGTACTCTTTCACCCATTCAAACGGCATTCATACTTCCCCCTTTTTAATGAATTCACTTACTATTTTAGCAAAAATGCCGAACTGTTCCACATGAATTGCATGTCCAGCTTCTTGCACGCAGATGAGTTCGCTGTTCGCCAACTGTTCATGCATGTCAGCAGCCATGCGGCAAAATTTCTCATCGTGCTCCCCGCAAAGAAGCAACACAGGCGCTTGGATCTCCCTAAGCCGCTCCCACCACGACGGCTGCACGCCTGTTCCCATCCCGCGCAGGCTGTTGGCGAGCCCTTGCTCCGTATGGCGAAGCCGCTCGCGGCGAATGGCCGCCCGCACCGGCTCTGGAAGCCGCTTTTGCGTGGCAAAGAGCGGCAGCTGCTCCCAATGATCAACAAACGCGCGGACGCCGTTTCGTTCAATCATGTGCGCGAGCGCTTCATCGGCTTCTTGCCGCGCACGCCGCTCCGCTTCCGTCTTCAGCCCCGGCGAGCTGCTTTCAAGCACTAAGCGGCGGATGCGGTGCGGATGCCATATAGCAAAGCTCAAAGCGAGCCGCCCGCCCATCGAATAGCCGAGCACGTTCGCTTTTTCGATGCCAAGTTCATCAAGAAGCGCCGTCAAGTCGGCCGCCGCCTGCTCCATTCGGTACCGATCGGCGCTTTTTGGCGCCTCCGTCCGCCCGTGTCCGATGAGGTCAACCGCTATGAGGCGAAAGTCCTGCCAAACAGGAATGAGCGGCCGCCACGTATCCGCGCTGCCAGTGAACCCATGCAGCAGCAACAACGGCTCCCCTTCCCCATATTGTTCCACATGGTAACCAATTCCATTCAGTTCCACGGTTCTTCCATTCCTTTTTGTTCGAGAAATTTCCCGATTTCCTGGGAAACACGTTCCCACAACAATCGATGCATTTGGACATTTTCCGCGCGCGACGTGCGCACTTCGATAACGTTCAGCCCGCCTGTGTCGAGCGATTCGGCGACATGGAGGCGAAATTCGTCCCATGTGTACGGCACCGCATAACGGCCGCCATACATCTCGACTGCATGCGCAAACGACAAATTCGTCGGCGTGCCGAACAACGTTTCAAACGGCCCTTCATGGCGCGCCTGCGGCAAAAAGGAGAAAATGCCGCCGCCGTTATTGTTCAGCAGTACGATCGTCGCCTGCAGCCCATGCATTTTGGCCGCCAGCAGGCCGTTTACGTCATGGTAAAACGACAAATCGCCGATGACAAGCACGAGCGGCTGCGCAACAGAGCTTGCGCCCAAAGCGCTTGAGACGACGCCGTCAATGCCGTTGGCGCCGCGGTTGGCGAGAACGCGAAGCGGCTTGTCCGTGGCAAAGAGAAACGTATCGGCATCGCGGATCGGCATGCTGTTGCCGACAAAAAGTGTGGCTCCCGCCGGCAGCAGCTCAGCGAGTTCAGCAAACACTTTCCCTTCAAACCATTCGCCTGCCGGCAAGTGCTCCCGCAACACGGTGCGGGCGATGTCGTTGATCTCCCGCCACGTCGTCGACCAGGCGCTCTCGTTTCGCTTCGGTTCGGCGATGTCAAGCAGCTGGCGGCAAAAAACGGTTTCATTACTATGGACGACACATGCCGCCGACAATGTCGGATCGCGCCAGCCGCCATCATCGACAACGATTTGGCGGATCGAGCGGTGTTGCTTGAGCCATAAAAAGAGCGGCTTGGATACCGGCATGGCGCCAAACCGGAGCACGACGTCCGGCACGAGCTTTGAAGCGATCGCCTCGTCTTTTAACATGGCATCATAGCTGTCAATGACATACGTTTTGTCGTGCGAACCGGCGCGCAGCTGGGAAAGCGGATCGGCGAGAATCGGAACATCAAGCGCCCTTGCCAGCTCCGTCACCGCCTCGGCAAAACCGGGCTGGTCAAGCGGTCCACAAACGATCAGCCCGCGCTTGGCTGCGGCCAACTGCTCATAGAGCGCCGCCGCGTTTTCTGCTGACAGCGTCGCATGACCGCAGATCATTTGCGGTGTTTCCGCCACGGTGCGCACCCGCTCCCAAACGTCCTCGTCGATGATCGGCACGAGCGGCTCGCGGAGCGGAACGTTGACGTGCACAGGCCCAGCCGGCGCGCCCGCCGCGATGGCCGCGGCCCTTGCCGCCATCGTCCGCGCATAGCGAAGCATCGAATCCGTCTCTTCCGGCAGCGCCAAGTCGACAAACCATTTCGCATAGCGGCCGTATAAATGCAGCTGGTCAATCGCTTGCGGCGCGCCGACATCGCGCAGCTCGTGCGGCCGATCGGCCGTCAGCACGACAAGCGGTACACGCGAATAGTGCGCTTCAACGATGGCCGGCAAATAGTTGGCCGCCGCCGTCCCCGACGTGCATACTAACGCGACCGGCCGCTGTTTCGCTTTCGCCATGCCGAGGGCAAAAAACGCCGCCGATCGCTCATCGATATGCATCGAAAAGCGGAGACCGCGATGCTCCGCCATCGCCATCGCAAGCGGCGTCGAGCGCGAACCAGGGCTGATGACGGCTTCCGTCACCCCAGCTTGCACCAGCCCGTCAACAAAGGCGGCCACATAATATGACAACGCGTTAGTCATTGTTCATCACTCCTAAAGCTGATAACATCGGGGCCATTTTGACGTTCGTCTCTTCATACTCGCTCGTTGGATCCGAATGGGCGACAATGCCGCAGCCGGCAAACAGCGTAGCCTTGTTCCCGTCAAGCAAACCGGAGCGAATGGCGACCGCCCATTCCCCGTTGCCGTCCGCATCCACCCAGCCGATCGGAGCAGCGTACCACCCGCGATCAAGCGGTTCAAGGGAACGGATCGCTTCCATCGCCCGTTCGCGCGGCGTTCCGCCGAGCGCCGGCGTCGGGTGCATCAGTTCCACAAGGCGCAGCACCGATGGCTCCAGGCAACCGCGGCCGACGACCGGCGTGCACAAATGCTGGATATGCGGCAGCTTCAGAAGCTGCGGCGCAGCCGGCATCTCCACCGTCTCACAAACGGACGAAAACAAGCTTCGGATCATGCGCACAACAAACTGATGTTCCTCACGGTTTTTCGAATCCGCCTGCAGCCAGGCGCCAAGCTGTTCATCTTCCGTCGCGCTGCCCCCGCGGCGCACGGACCCCGCTAGGCACACTGAGCGGCACGTCTCCCCTTCTTTTTGGACAAGCTGCTCAGGCGAGGCGCCAATAAAACAGCGGCCGTCTTGTTCAAACGCAAACAGATAGGCAAACGGCTGCTGCTCGCGAAGCCGCGCGAGCACAAAAGCGGCGTCAATCGCCGCGTTGAACGCCAACCGCCGCGCGCGGGCGAGCACGACTTTCTCCAATCGGCCGGTGCGAATCGAGGCGATCGCTTCATGAACCGCCGCGAGCCATCGCTCTTTTTCCTCTTCTTCATCCGAGATGAGCGTCGGAAGCGTTGCAGAAGACGGCAATGGCTCTTCCATCCGTCGAAGCAGCCGCCCGATTCGTTCCATGTCCCGCTCCATGCCGCCAGCAGGCAGCGTGACCGTCAGCAACGTCCGTCCGTTTTTGACCGAGAGAAGCACAGCCGGCGCCACGAGCTTTCCGGCTGAAAACCCGCACCATACCGAAGTGGGCGGCCGGTGCGGGTCAAACGAAAACCCGCCGAACAACAGCGGCGGCATATCCGCTTCGCCGTGCTGCTCGATCTGTCCGGCCCATCGTCGCCGCTCTTGTTCGATATACTGAAACCGTCCGTCCGTTTCCTCTGTTTCGATCGCATAGGCCGAGCCAAGGCCGACAAAGACGGTGCCGCCGCTTCGGTCAGACCAAAAAAACCGCTCGCGAAACCCGCAGGCCGGTCCTTGCATAAAAAAAGAAACCGGATCGATGTCTTCCAACGGTTCCGTCCAGCTGACAAACGGCCGTGCGGCGCTCGCCGCCAGCTCGTGCAGTTGCTGTTGGATTTTATGTTGAAATACAATCGCCACGACCCTCACGCTTTCTTTCGTAAGATTCCCTCTCCATCCCCTACGTCCATTATATATAATAGGAAATCATTTATCTATCGGAAAGGGTTGACACGCCTTAAACGTTTTCCTACACTTATTTTGACTATATTTTCACGAAACATTAAGGGGAAATCCATATGCAGCCATCCACACATATCGATCATCGACCGCCAGCCCGCCGCGACTGGCGTGTCTTTTGGCGACTGACGCGGCCGCATACGCTGACGGCGGCGTTTGTACCGGTATGCGTCGGCACGGTGCTGGCGCTTGGCGAGACGGCGATTCGCCTTTCGCTCTTTGCTGCCATGCTGATCGCTTCGTTACTCATCCAGACCGCAACCAACATGTTTAACGAGTATTATGATTATAAGCGCGGTCTCGATTCGCCGGAATCGGTCGGCATCGGCGGCGCCATCGTCCGCGATGGCCTCGAGCCGCGAACCGTATTGACGCTGGCGTTCGCCTGCCTTGGAGCGGCGATGCTCATCGGCGTTTACATTTGCTCGCAAAGCAGCTGGTGGCTTGCCGTCATCGGTACGGTTTGTATGGCAGCCGGCTACTTTTACACCGGCGGGCCGTTTCCGATCGCTTACACGCCGTTTGGCGAGCTGGCGGCTGGGTTTTTTATGGGATTTGTCATCATTTTGATTTCCTTTTTCATCCAAACGGGCGATGTTAGCGCGAAAGCGGTGCTCGTGGCCATTCCGGTCGCCATTTTAGTCGGCGCGATTTTGCTTGCCAATAACATCCGCGACCTAGACGGCGACCGCGAGAAAGGGAGAAAAACGCTCGCCATTTTAGTCGGGCGCGATCGGGCGATCCTCGTGCTCGCTCTGATGTTTGCCGCCGCGTTTCTTTGGATTGTGGCGCTTGTGCTGTTCGGCGTCGTGCCGTTTTGGACGCTGCTTGCCTTGCTGAGCGTGCCCAAAGCAGTGGCAGCGACGCGCGGGTTTATCGGCAAAACGAAACCGGCGGAGATGATGCCGGCGATGAAAGCCACCGCTCAAACGAATACGCAGTTTGGCTTTTTGCTCGCCATCGGCTTGCTCGTCAGCCGCTGGCTATAACACGGTCGGAAGGGCCGTGTTTTTTTTTGATTTTCGCCCATACTACACCATATAGACGCTATTGTGAAGGAAGGGGTTGCAACCGATGTTGACGAGCGAACAACTGGCCGCCTTCCGCTCAACACTGCTTGAGATGAAGCGGGACATTGAAGACCGGCTGAAGCAAAACGACCATTTCGGCCTCGTGCGCAGCCATGCCCACGATGCGGTCGGCGAGCTGGCGAGCTATGACAACCACCCGGCTGACGAGGCGACCGAACTGTACGAGCGGGAAAAAGATCTCGCCTTAGACGAACATACCGAACGCGAATTTCGTGAAATTGAACGGGCGCTTGCGGCCATTGCCGACGGCACGTACGGAACGTGCCGCATCTGCGGGCAGCCGATCCCGTACGAACGGCTTGAGGCGCTGCCGACCACGCTTTATTGCCGGCAGCACAGCCCCGACCAAACCGTCTCTCAACAACGTCCGCTTGAGGAAGGGGTGCTTATGCCGCCGTTTGGCAAATTTGACTTTGACGACCGCGATGAGTCGGTCGCTTACGATGCTGAGGATGCGTGGCAGGAGGTCGCCCGTTACGGCACGTCCGACACCCCGTCCGACCTTGGCAAAAACGTCGACTACTACGGCGAAGTGTACGCTGAGTCGGAAGAGAACGTCGGCTATGTGGAAGACTTGGAAAATTTCGCGGCTGTCGATTTGTACGGAAAAAACGTCAACGTGTATCCGACGAGAGAGCATGAGCTGCTCGAAAATCAATTGGACGATGAAGGCATCATGTCCAATATCGGCGATTTGCCGGCGTACGAAAAAGACCCGTATACGTCCGAGGACAGTTACCGCCGCTATGACGAAAGACCGTCCCAGCAAAACTTTGGGGAAACGAATCCTTAGAACCATCCGAGACCAGAGAGCTTCGTCAAAAAGGACCATCCGCGCGATGGTCTTTTTTGAAACAGTAAAGACATGTTTTCCGTAGTACATACGGGAACGTTGATGACGATGATGGAGGCGAGAAGATGAACGCACACGAAATTGATTACCAGCTGTACGGCGATGACATGCAGTTTGTCGAAATCGAGCTCGACCCGCGCGAAAGCGTCATTGCGGAAGCGGGCGGCATGATGATGATGGAAGACGGCATCACCATGGAGACGATATTCGGCGACGGCTCCTCGGGCGGAAGGGGGCTGCTCGGCCGCCTTGTCGGCGCCGGCAAACGGCTGCTCACCGGGGAAAGTTTGTTCATGACCGTGTTCACCAATCAAGGAAGCGGCAGGCGCCGCGTCGCCTTTGCCGCCCCGTACCCGGGGAAAATTATTCCGGTTGATTTGAGCCAGCTCGGCGGGAAACTGATCTGTCAAAAAGATTCGTTTTTATGCGCCGCCAAAGGCGTCTCTGTCGGCATTGAATTTCAGCGCAAGCTCGGCACTGGCTTTTTCGGCGGTGAAGGATTTATTATGCAAAAACTAGAAGGAGATGGGCTCGCCTTTTTGCACGCTGGCGGGACGATTCACCGCCGCGAGCTGCAGCCGGGGGAAAAGCTGCGCATCGATACCGGCTGCCTTGTCGCGATGACAAAGGAAGTCGATTACGACATCGAATATGTCGGCAACATTAAGACAGCCTTTTTTGGCGGTGAAGGACTGTTTTTTGCGACAGTGACCGGCCCGGGAACGGTCTGGGTGCAATCGCTTCCGTTCAGCCGGCTCGCTGACCGCGTGCTCGCTGCCGCTCCGAGCGCCGGGGGGCGGTCAGTCGGCGAAGGCAGCCTCTTAGGCGGCATCGGCGATTGGCTTGACGGAGACGACTAAAACGAAAAGGGGCGTTCTGAACCGAGCAGAACGTCCCTTTTCCTTTCATGCCTTTGCCTTCGGGCGAAGGGCGGCTGCGGTTATACATCAGACCTCTTGATTGGCGCCGAATCGTTCCTAATCACGCTTCGCTGTTGCTTCACATCAACGGTGAAATGCCCCAAATGTCAGCGGCGTACTCGGCGATCGTCCGGTCGCTCGCGAAATAGCCGGAGTGGGCGATGTTGACAGCGCTCATATACCACCAGCGCGCCGGGTCGCGGTAAGCCGCTTCCACCTGCTCATGCGCTTCGGCATAAGCAGCAAAGTCGCGCAAAACGAAATATTCATCGTTTTGCGTCAGCAATGAGTCATAAATCGGCTCGAAATAGTCGTCAACATCAGGAAAAAAGCCGTTCACCAGCTGATCGACGACTTGCTTGATCCGCTTGTCGTGGTGGTAATATTCATGCGCCCGGTAGCCGCCGTGCTCATAGTAGTTGAGCACTTCTTCCGCGGTCAGCCCGAACAAAAACATGTTTTCTTTTCCGACCGCTTCGGCGATTTCGACATTCGCCCCGTCGAGCGTGCCGAGCGTGATCGCCCCGTTCATCATAAACTTCATGTTGCCCGTCCCGGACGCTTCTTTGCTTGCGGTCGAAATTTGCTCGCTCACATCGGCGGCCGGGAAAATTTCCTCGGCGAGCGACACGCGGTAATTTTCTAAAAAAATGACCTTTAGCTGCCCATTTGTCCGTTTGTCGCTGTTGACCTTGTCAGCCACCGAATGAATGAGTTTAATGATCCGTTTCGCATAATAATAACCGGGTGACGCCTTCGCTCCGAAGATGAACGTGCGCGGGTAAATCGAGAAGTGCGAGTCTTCCCTCAGCCGATTGTATAAGTACATGATATGCAAGACGTTGAGCAGCTGCCGTTTGTAGGCGTGCAGCCGCTTCACTTGCACATCAAAGATCGACGACTCATCCACGCGAATCCCGGTCTTTTCATAAATGCGGGCGGCAAGCTTTCGTTTGCGCTGCTGCTTAACGGCTGAGAGCGCCTGCCGAAACGCCGGATCAGAGGCGTGCGGCGCAAGATCGATGAGCCTTTCCGGCTCGTGAATCCAGCGCGGACCGATCGTGTCGGTAATCAACGCCGACAGCTCTGGGTTCGCCTTTAACAGCCAGCGCCGATGGGTCACCCCGTTCGTTTTATTGTTAAACTTCTGCGGCGCCCATTCGTAAAACAGACGCATTTCCCGCTGTTTCAAAATTTCGGTGTGCAGCTTCGCCACTCCGTTGACGCTATGGCTGCCGGCGATGGCCAAATGCGCCATTTTCACCATGCCATGGGCGATAATGGCCATTTGTTCAATCCGCCCCCAATCGCCAGGGTAGCGTTCCCACAGCTCGCGGCAAAATCGCTCGTTAATTTCTTCAACGATCATGTAAATGCGTGGCAAGAGCGGCTGAAACAAATGAATCGGCCATTTCTCGAGCGCTTCGGACAACGTTGTATGATTCGTATAGGCGATCGTATGGGTCGTAATATGCCACGCCTCTTCCCAACTCATCCCTTCCTCATCGAGCAAAATGCGCATCAATTCCGGAATTGCCAGCACCGGGTGGGTGTCGTTGACATGAATGGCGACATATTCATGAAGCCGGTGCAAATTCCCGTGCTGGCGGCGATGGGCGCGGACGATGCTGCCGAGGCTGGCGGCGACGAGAAAGTATTGCTGCTTCAGCCGTAAAATTTTCCCTTCGTCATGCGCATCATCCGGGTATAAAAATTCCGAAATGGCTTCTGTCTCCCGCTTGTATTGCATGACGTCTTTATGAAGCGGGAACGTCTTCGCCGGTTCAGCGCTCCAAAGCCGCAGCGTATTGACCGTATTCGTCCCATAGCCGATCACCGGCATGTCGTATGGCACCGCCATCACTTTTTCGCTGTCGACATGGCGGAAGACGAGGCGGCCGTTTTGCTCGGACACCTCGACGCGCCCCCAAAAATTCACTTCGACAGCCAGCTCTTCCTTGCGGATTTCCCAAACGTTTCCGTGGCGCAGCCATTGCTCGGGTAGCTCGACTTGATAGCCATCGACGATCTTTTGGTCAAACAGCCCGTGTTTATAGCGGATGCCATGGCCGTGGCCCGGCAAATTCAACGTCGCGAGCGAATCGAGAAAACAGGCGGCGAGCCGCCCGAGCCCGCCGTTGCCAAGCCCTGCGTCCGCCTCGCTCTCCTCGACGTCTTCGAGGCGAATGCCCAGCTCGCGAAGCCCCTCTTCAACGACCGGGAGGACTCCGAGATTCAATAAGTTGCTGCCGAGCAGCCGCCCCAATAAAAACTCGATCGACAAATAATACACTTGCTTCCGTCTTTGCGCCCGATTGCGCTCATTCGTGGCGATCCAATGGCGGCTAATATGTTCGCGCACCATATGGCCGAGGACATAATAATGATCGCGCGTCGTTGACTCCTCGAACTGTTTGCCGCACAACGTTTCGAGCCGCGTCACAAACACCCGTTTAAACGTTTCTTTATCCGCGAACAAGCGTGCGTTCCTCCTTTTTGGTCAGCTGTTCATAGGCTTGTTTGTATTGTCTTGCCGACCGGCGCCAGCTGTAGTCGCCGCGCATCGCCCGTTCCATGAGCCGCTCCCAGACCGACGGCTGACGGTAAAACGACAGCGCCCGACGGATCGTATACAGCATGTCATGAGCGTTAAAATGAGTGAAGCTGAATCCATTTCCTTCTTCTGTAATCTCATTGTATGATTGCACCGTATCGTTTAATCCCCCGGTTTCCCGGACGATCGGAATCGTCCCGTACCGTAAGGCGATCATTTGGCTCAGCCCGCACGGCTCAAACAACGACGGCATTAAAAACAAGTCCGCCCCGGCATAAATTTGGTGGGCGAGCGGTTCATGGAAGCCGATGTACACGCCGACTTTGTCAGGATACGCCGCGGCCATTTGCGAGAAAAATTGTTCAAACCGCCAGTCGCCCGTGCCGAGCACGACAAGCTGCATGTCTTCGCCCATCATCTCATGAAAGACACACGTCACCAAATCGAGCCCTTTTTGCGCCGTCATTCTCGTCACCATCGCGACAAGCGGCACATCATCCCGCTCCGGCAAACCGAACTGCCGCTGCAAGGCGCGCTTGTTCAATAGTTTTCTTTCCCACGTATGTACGCTGTAGGTCGCCGCCAAAAACGGATCCGTTTCCGGATTGTAAAATTCGTCGTCAATGCCGTTTAAAATGCCGCGCAAATCGTCCCGCCGCGCCCGCAGCAAGCCGTCTAGCCGCTCGCCGTAATAGGCGGTTTGAATCTCCTCTTTATACGTCGGGCTGACCGTTGTAATCAAATCGGAAGCAACGAGCGCCCCTTTCATAAAGCTGACGCTGCCGTAAAACTCAAGATGGTCAATGGTGAAATAGCGGCCGTCTAAATTCAACAAGTCTTCTAAAATGCCGCGCGGAAACAGCCCTTGAAACTGCAAGTTATGAATCGTAAAGACGGTGCGCATGTCGGCATAAAACGGCTCATGACGATATTGTTCCCGAAGCAAAAACGGCACCATGCCTGTATGCCAGTCATGGCAGTGAATCACATCCGGCTGAAACTTGATTTCCGGCAGCACCTCAAGCACCGCCCGGCAAAAATAGGCGAACCGCTCGCCATCATCATAATGGCCGTACAGCTGCGGCCGCTGAAAATAATATTCGTTGTCGATAAAGTAATAGATGATTCCGTCATGCCTGAGCTCTTCGACACCGCAATATTGTCGGCGCCACCCAACCGGGACGATGAGTTCCGCCACCTTTTTCATTTTCTGTTTCCATTCGGGGGCGATCGTTTCATATTTCGGCAGCATCACGCGGGCATCAACGCCGAGCCGGCGCAGCTCTTTCGGCAGCGCGCCGGCGACATCGGCCAACCCCCCCGATTTGGCAAACGGGGCGCATTCGGAAACGGCAAATAGCACCTTCATCGGCTGATGACCTCCCCTTGCACCATTCCTTTGCGGACGATAAACGGCCGTTCTGCCGTTCCTTGTAAAACGACGCCCGGTTCAACCTTAGCATCTTTATCCATAATCACGCCATCAAGGACACAACCGTCACCGATCTGACATTTTTGCATAATAATGCTATTGCGCACGACCGCTCCCTTGCCAATTTTGACGGAGCGGAACACAACGCTGTTTTCCACCGTTCCCTCGATGACGCAGCCGTTGGCGATCATCGAGCGCTTCACGTGCCCCTCCCGCCCGTACTTCGTCGGCGGCTCGTCTTTGACTTTCGTGTAAATCGGGTGCGACGGAAGAAAGAGTTGCTCCCAGACGTCCCGGTCAAGCAGTTCCATGCTTGCGCGGAAATACTGCTTCACCGAATCAATGACCGCCGCATATCCGCTATATTCATAATCACAAATCGACAACGAATGGCGGTAATCGCGGACGACATCGGCAATGCTATGGTAGCCGCGGTTTTTGTAGTCGGCGATTAAGTCAAGCAACAGCGACGTTTCAAGCAAATACATCTCAAGCGACCGACCGCGTTGGCGGATTTCGGTCACATCGCAGCCATTTTCGATATGACGTTTTAAGACAGCGTCAAAATCGATGTTGCACACCGTATAGCCGTTCGCAATAACTGCATATTTTTGCCGGCTCCGCAAAAAATAGTCAATATGTTGCTCAAAATGGGCAAATGCCCCGACCCGGCGCTCGCCGGAAAACAGCAAATCCGGCGACGGGAAGAAAAACAGTCCGTCCCGTTTTCGGTTTAAATCCCAGTTCTTCCCTGATCCTAAATGGTCCATGAGCGAACGGTACTGATATTTCGGAAAAATGGCAACACTTTCAATGCCCGAATTGACCATGCTTGAGAGCACGAAATCAATAAGCCGGTACCGGCCGGCAAACGGCACCGCAGCGATCGAACGCTGCTCGATGAGCGGCGCTAACGCCTCCATATACGTCGTCGCGTCAATAACGCCTAACATCCTGTTGTTCATCACGCTTCATCCTTCCTCGCTGTTTCCTCATTCCACTGCTTGAGCCATTCATTGGTCACCAGCACGACATCATCGGCATCGTCCGGGCAAACGGACGAATGCGGCGGGATGACACAATCGGGCGTCACGATCACCCGCTCGACATACGCTCCTTCGCTGACCGCCGCACCTGGCATAATGACCGATTCTTTCACGACCGCCCCTTTGCCGATACGGACGCCTTGAAACAGCACCGACCGCTCGACCGTTCCTTCGACGACACATCCTTCATTGACGAGTGAATCCAATACTTCCGCCTCCTGGGAAATGTATTGCGGCGGCTGATTCGGATTGACGGAATAAATGCGCCATGAGCGGTCGAACAAATCAAGCTCATTGCCTTCATCAAGCAAGTCCATGTTTGCCTCCCATAAACTTTTCACCGTGCCGACGTCTTTCCAGTATCCTTTAAACGGGTACGCTACGAGCCGCTTTTTCTCACGGAGCAGCCGAGGAATGACATCTTTGCCAAAATCGTGCGACGAATGTGGATCGGCGTTGTCCATTTGCAAATATTGCTTCAATAGCGGCCAATTGAAAATATAAATGCCCATCGACGCTAAATTGCCTTTCGGTTCGGCCGGCTTTTCAGCAAACTCCACGATTTCCATTTCTTCGTTTGTATTCATAATCCCAAACCGGCTCGCTTCTTCCCACGGCACCTCAATGACCGAAATCGTCACATCGGCCTGTTTGGCAATATGATAGTCAAGCATGTGCTGGTAATCCATCTTGTAAATATGGTCGCCAGACAGCACGAGCACGTAATCCGGGTCATACTGCTCAATGTAATTGATATTTTGATAAATCGCGTTCGCGGTGCCTTCGTACCATTTGACGCCGGAAGAGGCGGAATACGGCGGAAGAACGGTGACGCCGCCATTTCGCCGGTCTAAGTCCCACGCGCTTCCGATGCCGATGTACGAATGAAGGAGGAGCGGCTGATATTGGGTCAGCACTCCGACCGTATCGATGCCGGAATTCGTGCAATTGCTTAACGTAAAATCAATGATCCGGTACTTCCCGCCAAACGGCACGGCCGGTTTAGCGATGTTTGTCGTCAGCGAGCGAAGCCGACTTCCTTGCCCGCCGGCCAATAACATGGCGATGCACTTCTTCTTCATTCTTCCTTCTCTCCCCTCGTTTTTGCACTGGCCGTAAAATCGAAATGCCAAATGGCGGAATCGTCATGCGCACATGGTACGGTTTTCCGTGAAACGGCTCGCTCAGGGCGGAAAGCCGTTTCCCGTTGACATGCCCCGATCCGCCAAATTCCGCCGCATCGCTGTTCAGCACTTCCCGATACGGCGTGAGCAGCGGCACTCCAACCTTGTAGTCGTCATACGCCTGATTTGTGAAATTACACACAATAACAAGCATATCGTCTTCTTTTTTCCCGCGGCGGATGAACGAGAAAATGCTTTGTTCCGCATTATGGACGTCAATCCATTCAAATCCTTGTGGGTCATGGTCAAGCTCGTAAAACGGCTTATACCGTTTATAGCAAGCGATGAGCTGCTTCATGTACTCGTTCATCTTCCGGTGCAGCTCAAAATCAAACAGCATCCAGTCGAGCTCGCCCTCAAACTTCCATTCGTCAAACTGGGCAAATTCATTGCCCATAAACAACAGCTTTTTCCCGGGGTGGGCCATCATGTAGCCATACAAGAGCCGCAGCTGGGCGAACTTCTCTTCATACGACCCCGGCATTTTATTGAGCAGCGATTTTTTGCCGTGCACGACTTCATCGTGGGAAAACGGCAAAATGAAATTTTCCGAATACGCATAAAGGAGGGAAAAACTGACCTGGTTGTGTGCATGCTTCCGCTCGTTCGGCGGCGTTTCCATATACTTCAGCATGTCGTTCATCCAGCCCATGTTCCATTTATAATTAAAGCCGAGCCCGCCTTCATACGTCGGCGCGGTCACCCGCGGCCAATCGGTCGAATCTTCGGCAATCATGAGCACGTTCGGGTCATAGGCAAACACCGCTTCGTTTAACTTGCGCAAAAACTCGACCGCATACGGGTTTTCATACAGCCTGTCATTGTTCGGCCAGTAAAGCATATTGGCGACCGCATCGACGCGAAACCCATCGATATGGTAATACTTGAGCCAAAACAGCGCGTTCGAGATGAGAAAACTGCGCACCTCGGGTTTGCCTAAATCAAAATTGGCCGTCCCCCAAACGTAATTTTCGCGGTCTTTTTCATTCGCGTATTCATACGTCGGGGCACCGTCAAACATATACAACCCGTGGGCGTCCTTGCAAAAATGGCCCGGCACCCAGTCCATAATGACCCCGATCCCCGCCTGATGGCAGCGGTCGACGAAGTACATGAAATCGTGCGGCGTTCCATAGCGGCTCGTCGCCGCATAATACCCTGTCCCTTGATAGCCCCACGACCGATCGAGCGGATGCTCAATAAGCGGAAGCAGCTCAACGTGCGTAAACCCATGCTCGAGCACGTACGGGATGAGTTCATCGGCCATCTCGCGGTACGTATAAAAACGCCCCTCTTTTTTCTTCCACGAACCGCAATGGAGTTCATAAATCACCATCGGCTGATCATAAATTCGTTTCCGTCGCTTCTTCCGCTGCCAAGATTGATCGTTCCACTGGTATCCTTTCAGATCGTAGACAATCGAGGCGGTATGAGGACGCAATTCGGAGTAAAAGGCGTACGGGTCAGCTTTGAATAGCATACGTCCGTCCGGCGCAACAATTTCATATTTATATAAGTGCCCTTCCAAGTTTTCCGGGACAACGATCGTCCATACCCCTTCATCATTCACTTTCCTGAGGCGGAAATTCGCCCCATCCCAATCGTTGAAACTGCCGACAAGCCGCACGTCGCGCGCGTGCGGCGCCCAAACGCAAAAACGGGTGCCGACCGTCCCTCCCTCATGGATCACATGGGCGCCAAACAGCTCGTAACTTTGATACAAGCTGCCTTCATGAAACAAATACACTTCCAAATCCGTCGGATTCGCCGCAATCAAACCGTATCGCATCCTTTCCAAAGCAAGATGATGGCCATACATTATTCTTTATTCGCCACTTCACCGCTTCATTCCTTGAAAAAAGTTCTCTATATTTTTTGACAAAACCTTTCAAAAATCGCGTTTCCTGTCGATAAATGTTTTGCACATCCGTCGGTTTTTATATTATAATATATTCAAAATAATAATTATTATAAAGAGAGGTGCACTATGTCTCCTGTTTCATCCGATTTTCATCACCTCCCGCATGTGAAAATGCAAAGCCAATCGAAAAAGGCGCTTTGGATGACACTCCTGTTGACCGTCTTTTTCACTGTTGTCGAAATCATTGGCGGCGTAGTCTCCAACTCGCTCGCCTTGTTGTCTGATTCAGCTCATATGGCGTCCGATGTCTTGGCGCTCGGCCTGAGCATGGTCGCCCTCTACATGGCGACGCGCCCGCCGAACCGCCGGTTTACGTTCGGCTTTTTGCGCTTTGAAATCATCACGTCGTTTTTGAACGGGCTGACGTTGGCAGCCATTGCAGTGTGGATTTTATGGGAAGGCATCGAGCGGTTTCTTCACCCGGAGCCGATCCAGTTTCGCCTTATGCTCGGCATTGCAACGATCGGCCTCATCGTCAATGTGACGTTGACCATCATCTTAAGCCGGAGCACAAAAGAAGAAGAGAATTTAAACGTTCGAAGCGCCCTTTGGCACTTTATCGGCGACTTGATCAGCTCGATCGGCGTCATCCTTTCGGCGCTGCTCATCTATTTCACCGGCTGGACGATTTTCGATCCAATCATCAGCCTCGTGATCGCCGCCATCATTTTCACGGGCGGGGCGAAAATTATGCGCGAGTCGTATCTCATCTTAATGGAAGCCGTACCCGATGGGTTTGACCTCGAACAAATCCGTGCCGACATTCGGAGCATTGAAGGAGTCGAGGACGTGCACGACATGCATTTATGGGCCATCTCGACGGACCATTATTCACTGTCGGCCCATGTGTTTGTCAGCGAACACATCCAGCCGCTTTGCGTCATTTTGGCGGTGAATGAAATGCTGAAGGAAAAATACGGCATCGAACATGCCACCATTCAAGTCGAACACGCCATGCTGCATGACCACGGCAGCTACGGCAAGGCGTTTTTAGCGAAAAAGAAGCCGCCGCAAGCATAAAGACCGCCTCATGCCGATCCCGGCAGAGGCGGTCTTTCGATTATCTTGCGGATCGCTTCAGCCCGTTTGCCTTTTGCAGACGGTACGATGCCACAGAATCGTCCTCTTCTGTTTCGTCCAGTCCGTAATAGTAAACATTGCCGAAACGATCTTTGTATTCAAGCAAATAATAATAGTCTTCATACTTATTTGTCTTCAGATAAGTGATTTTATTTTCGATATTTGCTTTCAGTGAATATGTTTTCTCGTCTACATATGTGTCATCATACGCATCATATACGGACAATGTGGCCGTCATAGCTTCATTCACTCGAATGGATAAATTCAGAGCTGTCCGGTAGCCCGCACTGTCCCAAGCGAAAGAATACGTGTGCGATACGAGCCATGACGGATCGGCATGGTTGTTGATTTCCCCTTCTGCCGTTTCCGTCGCTCCATTCGCAAACCGGGCGGCGATACGGAACGTGTAGACGCTGCCGTCATCGTAAAATACGTTTTCACCATTGTCGTTCAATCCATCCCATGTCACCACTTGGGTTCCGCCGTTCAGCGGCTGATCCGTCCAGATCGTCCGCACTTTTTCCCCCGCTTCATTGAAAATTTCCGCTGTCACGGTCGCTGGGGCGGACAATCGGAAATGGATTTCGCTTCCGGATTCTTCATAAAACCATACAACCTTCGGCCCCGCAATGTTTGTCAAATCAACATGCAAGCGGCTTGCGGCTGAAGCTTGCTGCCCGCGGGCATCGATCACGTTCATGCGCACTTCATATTGCCCATCGGCTAAGTACTGGCCTGTTTGGTCTTTTCCGTCCCATGTTGCCTTTTTGCTCCCAGGCCCTTGCTGTGATCCGGACAGAACTGTGCGCACAAGTGATGAGCCTTGGTAAATTTCGATCGTGACTTTGCCCGCCTTCGATAACGTATACGGAATATCGAACGTTCCTTGCTCGACATAGTCCAAATCGGCTGGAGCCTGAATAGACGGTTTTCGCCAGTCCTCAAGCTTGAACTTGGCGGTATGGACCGTGAGCTTATTGCCGCACTGGTCAACGATCTCAACGGTATAATAATAGTTTCCTTCGCTGACTAACGTGTTTTTGCTATCTTTCCCATCCCAGCTGACCGTATACGAGCCGCTCTTGTATTTTTGGTTGCGAAGAAGCTGTTTCGTGACGGCTCCTTTTTCCGTTTTGACATAAGCGGAAACAAAAGCAGCCTCTTTCAGATTCATCCGGAAGCTCGCTTTCGCCGTTCCGTCCATTTTAAACAACGTTTGGCCGAGCGTTACTCCGCCGAAAGACACTTTCGTATCGATCACAACTGGTTGGGTGCGGGCGGCCGCCTTGCGCTTCTTGTCGTCGACAGCCGACATTTTCAATCGGTACGTTCCATCGGAGAGCAGTTTTCCACTTGCGTTTTTCCCGTCCCATACAATCGTGTACTTGCCGCCGGAAAGCGACTTGCTGCTCCAGATCGTTTTTACGAGCTTATTTTTCGAATCGTACAGCTGTGCTGTCACTTTCGCTTTTTTATTGAGCGTAAACGGAATCGACACTTTTCCTTTCGCTTTCGGTGAGAAAGAAATCGTTGATGATGACAGCTGAATAGACGGGACGACGTTGTCAATGACTTTGATTTGTTTCGTTTTTGTAACCGTTTCGCGTCCGTTGGACACTTGAACGGCTACCGTATACGTTCCCCCCGCGGCGAAGGCGCCGTTATCCCGTTTGCCGTCCCACGAAAGCGAAATCTGGGTGCTGTTCCAAAGTTTGTTTTTTACGATCGTCCGCACAACGTAACCTTTGTCATCTTTTACGTAAGCCGTAACCTTTAATCCTTTTTTATAAGCAGACAGCGAAAAACTCGTCCTGTTATTTCCTTTCATCGTAAACGTCCCCGCTGCCGAAAGAGAGGAAAGGGGCGAAGGAGTATTCCTCACTGCCTTGTACGCATCGATCCTCCCATATCCATAAAACACGTCCCATCCTTTAGAACCTCGGTCTACGGTTGATTTTCTTAAAATGTTCTCTACTTCCCCACGCGTCAGCAACGGATTTTTGGACAACACTAACGCCGCTGTTCCCGATACAATCGGTGCAGCCATCGACGTGCCATGCAAGCCGTAATAGGAACTTCCGGGGAACGTAGAATAAATATTGACTCCCGGGGCGGCGAGGTCAATATAATCGCCGTAGTTGGAAAAGTCGGTGATAAAGTCATCACCGTCCGTTGCACTCACTGCAATAACCGGCTCGAACGCGGCAGGATACGACGGCAAATATGTATCGTCATTTCCCGCCGCAGCAACAAGAACAGCCCCTTTGGACGCGGCATACTGCACAGCCGCCGCTTCGTAATTCGTTGCCGCATATGCACCCAAACTTAAATTAATCACATTCGCCCCTTGGTCTGTTGCATATACGATTCCGTACGCCACATCGTAGCTTGTTGCCCCTTCCCCTTCAAACACATTGACCGGCATGATTTTTACATTTGGCGCCACGCCGGTGACCCCTTTTTTATTGATCGAAGCGGCAATAATGCCTGCCACATGCGTCCCGTGCTCCCCTGCTGGCACAGACCTCGTTCCGGTGACCACATTATAAGGCGAGACAATTTTCCCTGCCAAATCCGGATGATTTGTCTGCACCCCGTTATCGACAACGGCTACCGTAATCTGCCCTGCCCCTTTTGTCGTATCCCATGCCTTCGGGGCATTGATTTTCTTTAAATGCCACTGCTTGCTGTATCCTGGATCGCTCGGCGTATAGTTCCGTTCGATGATATAGTTGGGCTCCACCGATTCGATTTCGGGAAGCTTTACTAGTTTCGCAGCCAGCCCCTTCAGATCCATACCTTTTGGTGCTTTAATAAGGGAAAAATTCCCTATGTCCATAAATGAGAGCTCGGCGGCTCGGAACGGACGCAGTAGCGCCTCACGCTGCTTTTCCGTCACCCCTTCTTTAAATTTGACGACTAATTCATTCGCCACCATTTCTTTCGGTTCAGAAAACTTTGCAACCACTTCTTTTACCGAGGACGGCGGCTTGATTTGTCCCACTGTGTCCGCCGAGGCAGCGGAGCTATACCCCCAAAACAGCAGCAACGCCAGCCCCATCACTTTCAATTGTTTCATTCTTTGCTCCCCCTGTACATGCACATTTCCTATCGATCCCTTGCAACGGCTGCAACGCACGTTTTCCCTCGAGACCTGCCATCCCCCTCCCAACTTCTATCACATAGGAAACTATAACCATATTATACAATTGAAAAAGCGACCTATCTATAACTATTTCAACCATATTTTACATGCTCTCAAAATACACAACGGCTTCAAACGGAATCGGAATTCACCGATCCATCGCCCGTGTGATCAAATACGATGTCGCTAGAGGCGGTCTTTTCGGCCAGACGGCAGTCAAGCCCCCTTTCGGCACGCCGTCTTCTAAAATCGGAACCGACGCGCCGAAATACGGAACGCCGAACACCCGGCTGTCCTTTTGCTCCTTAACCTTCCGGCGGATCACTACCCCAACGTTTTGTATGCCACCGAATCCGGCTTCATTTCATTCCCTCGGGTGGATTTTCAAATCAATTTGCATGCTCGGCTGGTAGTAAATGCACCGCCGAGCATCGGAAATGACAAGCGATGCTTCAACGGGAAACAATTCATTCACCACTTGGTCGATGGCTGAAACAAGCAGCAAATCCACATGTCCTACCTCTCGCAAACCATACCCACACCTTTATTTCCAAGCGCGCCGATGTGTTCGTCAAACAGGAAATGAACCCATTTTTGCCGAGGAAAAAGGAATCGAACGGGAAGATCGCGAAATTTAGAAGCAACCGTCACGATAGACAAACAAAGAGGTGTGTTCGATGGAAATGGATACCGCTTTATCGTTTTTAGGCGTCGCGATTGTGCTGACACTCGCCCCGGGCCCAGACATTTTATTCGTCATCGCCCAAAGCCTGTCCCAAGGCAAGCACGCGGGCATCGCCACCGCGCTCGGGCTGTGCACCGGCCTGCTTGTCCATATCAGCGCCGCCACGCTTGGCGTCTCGGCCGTCATTTACCAATCAGCCTTGGCCTTTGCCGTCGTCAAATACGCAGGCGCCGCCTATTTGCTTTACTTGGCATGGCAAGCGTTCCGCGAAAAAGACGCTGGCCTAGCGCTCGAGCGTCAAGAGCGGCTCGCCTTAATGTCGCTGTACAAAAAAGGCATTTTCATGAATGTGCTCAATCCGAAAGTGTCGCTCTTCTTTTTGGCGCTATTGCCGCAGTTCGTCCATCCGTCAGCGGGCCGGATCGCACAGCAAATGCTCGCATTAGGCGTCATCTTTCTCGTTCAAGCGCTCGTTGTCTTCACCTTGGTGAGCATCGGTGCGGAAAAACTGCGCCACTGGCTGCTGTCGAACGAACGAATCGCCCGGCGGATCCATTGGATAAAAGGTGTCCTTTTCGCCGCCATCGGCATCCAAATCGCCTTCAGCGAGCGGTCGTAGCGGCCGCAAACAAAGTGAGCGGGCTGCTTTGACAAGCCCGCTCATGATGCTTTCGTCTGCAACAGCTTCACCCCAAGCCCAATGAACACGATCCCCGTCAACCGATTGACAAGAAGCGCCATTTTCGCGTTTTGGCGCACCCGTTTCGTTGCCAGCGCGGCAACATAGACGACGCCAAGCCCCCACATCGTGCTCGTCACCACGAACGACAAACCAAGCAGCAAAAACGGAAGCGGGCCGTATGGCTGATCCGTTTGAATGAATTGCGGCAAAAAGGAAAGGAAAAACAACGCCACTTTCGGATTCATCACATTCGTCGTCACGCCTTGCCAATAAATCTTTTTCAGCTTCATCGGCGCCAATTCCTCGGACTCCAACGCTGGCGGCGTCGACTGCCGCATCATTTTGATGCCAAGATACACCAAATACGCTGCGCCAGCGATTTTCACAGCCGTAAATAAGACAACCGACTGCTGCAAAATCACCGCCAAGCCAAACGCAGCGAGCAGCGTATGAATGAACACCCCCGTCGAAATGCCCAACACCGAATACACGCCCGCTTTTCTCCCTTGCGCCACACTGCGCCCCATAATATACATCGTATCCACTCCCGGAGTGGCATGCATCAAAATCGACGCCAGCAAATACATCCCGTAACTTTTGACACTCCACACGGCTAAAACCGTGGGATTCTTGGGTCGTTAACGCCCTCCTCCATTTCTGGTTCGGACAACGCCCAAGTTCGGGGCTGTGTCATCAGCCCGTCCTACGGCAGAGCGTATAGCTCCGTAGGCTGATGGACTTTCGCTTACGCTACTCCATCCATCACAGGTACACTCATAATATTTAATGCACCCACGCGATCTCGATGGGTCGTGTACCCACAGTCTTGACAACGGTATTGACGGTCTTTCGCTTTGTTCTTTGCTCCGCATTGCGGGCAGAGTTGCGATGTGTATTTCGGGTTCACATACACAACCGAGATTCCAGCTAATTTCGCCTTGTATTCGATAAACTTGGAAAGTTGATAAAAGCTCCATGTATGCAAGTGTTTTTCGTTTTTACGGCTTGTTCTTGCCGTCTGACGAATGTTCGTCAGCCTCTCTAATTTGATAACAGATACCTCTTCTTGAATGGCCAGATTGACGATCTGGCGGCTGATTTTATGATTGATATCCGTCATTACACGATGTTCTTTATTGTTCAATTTGCGAATGGCAGACAACTTCTTGAGTTTTCCTAACTTCTTTCTCTGTTCTTGATAGTTGCGGCGTATATATTTGTTCATGCGGCCATTGCCAAAAAATCGAGTCTTTCCTGTGGAAGTGACTGCCACCGCCGGAACTTTCAATCCAAGATCGACACCCATGACTTTTTCATTGTCCTTTTCACTTACAGGGACGTCGATCGACACTTGAGCATACCATTTCCCTGACTTCTCAACGATTCGCATGAGTCCAAGTTTCGCATTCGCAAGAAACTTTTGATCACGTTCGGTGATCATGGCACGGAATTTCGTCTTTTCCACTGCCCCATTTTGCATAATAGGGAAAGCGATGATATCTTTGCCAATGGAATAGTTTTGATTATTGACAAAATAAACCCGCTTTTTGAGAATTGGACGTTTCCCTGTTTTTTTCATCTTTTTAAATACACTTCTTGCATCTCGAATCGCTTGATTTAACACAGCGGAAGGGAGATTGGCATTGACATGCTTCGTTGTGAGTTTAGGAAAGGATTTTTGGTGTTCCATTTGTTCAGTCAATTCATTCACCACTCGAATATACTCTTCTCCCAACTGACGAAGCAGTTGAGGATGGTGAGGAAAAAAACGAATATTCAAGGTGATGGTTGGCAACTGAATCACCCCCTTTTTTTCTGCGCTTCAACATATCGCTTAATGGTTTCGCTTGATACATTTCCTGCTGTACTCACAAAAAATGAGCGTGTCCATAAACTTGGCAAGTGAGCAAGATGCTTAAACTCTTGCCTTAAGATTCGAGAGGTCACTCCTTTCACTTTCGCCATAATTGCTGAAGGAGAATCCATTGGAAGACAGTTGAGAAACAAATAACAATGATCCGGCATTACTTCCATTGTTTTGTAAGCAAGTTGGAAAAAGAATACGCCGCTCTCCAGAAACACGGCTTTGCCGTGGAATGATGTACAGAAGAGCAAATCGCCCGCCACTACCCGTTCCGCAGGCCCGCTGCGATGCTGACGAAAAACGATGGAGAAGTCAATCCATACAAACTGACGATCGGTTTGCTCGAATACGCCAAAAACCGCGGTGTCCGCCTGTTCGAACAAACCGAAATCAACGGCAAAAAGCTGGAAAAAGACAAAGCGATTTTTTATACGAAAACCGGAGCAGTCATCCGCGCAAAATCCGTCATCATCGCCGCGGGATATGAAACGTTGGCTTTCAAAAAGGACCCGAACGCTGTGTTGACGAGCACCTACGCGGTGATCACCAATCCGGTCGATGATTTCTCGAGCTGGTACAACCGGACGCTCATTTGGGAAACCGCCCGTCCCTACATTTACATGCGGACGACCGCTGACAACCGCGTGATCATTGGCGGGTTGGATGAAGATACGGCCTACGCCGATGAACGCGACGCCAAGCTCATCCATAAGCGCGATTAGTTGATCGCCGAATTCAACCAGCGCTTCCCCACCATCAACGTGCAGCCGGAATTTTACCTCGGCGCCTACTACGCCGGCACGCATGACGGTCTGCCGATCATCGGTGTGTATGACGAATACCCAAATTGCTATTTCGCCTATGCCTATGGGGACAACGGGGCGTTCTACAGCATGGTGCTCGCCAAATGTCTGCGTGATTGGATCGCAGCCGGCCAAAGCGACAACGCCCAACTCTATCTGCCCGAGCGTCCACTTGTCTCGACGTTGTCTTCGTAATTACTTGTTTCCGGAATCCAGCAAATTGTGCGGGCGCGTCATCGACAAGCTGCCTCCTCTCGCCCGTGACGAGAAGAGTATGGCAGCTTTTGGTTTCTCATCCAGAAAAAATCCTTTTAATCATCCTTGATCCGAACGTCGAATCCCGTCCGTGCATGGGCATCTTTTATCTGAATCATCCAAGTGTCCGCTTGTTTGTCATAATCAACAGCCTGAATCACAGGAATCATATGCTCGAGCCGGCTCTCTTCTTGTTTTAACGCTTGGCGAATCGCCTCCTCCTCCGATAAACGGGCTCCGTCATGCGGAGTGCTGGGCACAACCAATACTTTGTCCGCCTTTCCTTGGCCTGGATACGATTCCGCAATCCCCCCATCTATCCATACTTGGACTTTTTGGCCAATCTTCACCCGCGCTGGTGCACTGGAAACCAAGATGGCGTTATAAAACTCTTCCAGCCCGCCTGTGGAGCGAAAATCTTGCGGATCAGAACTGACAACCAAAATGCTTCCCCCTTCTTTTCTCACGACATACCCTTCAATCGCATAGCGACCAGCTGGCCCGCTGCAGCCGGCCAACCAAACACTCCACACAGCGGCAATGAAAACAACCCATTTTTTCAGCTCAATCCCTCCTTGGTTATAATTAGCCAGACAAGCGAAAACATCAAATGTGGCATTAAAAAACACATGCGGCAATCATCCTTCACGAAACCATTATCCCCCCTCTAGTCGTGCAGTGCTCGCCTCATTGTGCCGGATCAGCGGAATCTCTGCCCGAAACAGCACCGATTGCAGCTGTTTCCGTCCCCGTTTGGAGACGTGCTTTTGCCCTCATCCTTGCTAAAGATCGGGTTTCAATCGGGTATGATTGAGGCAAATAGGAGCGACATTATAAAGTATTCGTAAACCCATGCCTCTCATACTCGCTACTCCATGTAAGACCCTACATCACGGCTGTTGATGATCCAAAATTAGGCATACTCCTCCCGTATATTCGGGTGTACTCCAATCAGACAGCTGCCATCTCGGGTTTCCATTCGAGAGGAAGTTGTCCAGAGAAAAGACGACGGACAAACGAAAGAAAGGAAAGGGACGAAGTTGTTCATTTTTCCGTTCGATGATATAACCATCTCAGTAACACATAAGCGATAAATGCCGCAAAGAGTGGGTTGTATACCGCATGCTCGTTGGTGCCAAATAAGGTCGGAACGTTTAACATTAATCCCAGAGTATCGTTCCATTAATGATACCGACCAAGCAGGCTGCCTTACTTCGCCTTTGGGTAAGAACTCCTTCATAACCGGTTTAATATCAATAATAGGAGTACCATCTATTGCATCTAATCCTCTTACTTTCAATGTTCGCCCTTTATGTTCTAACAATTCAACGGTTGTTAAACCTAATTTATTCGGTCGATTTTTGCCTCTTTGAGCAAAAATTCCGACCTTTGGATATTCTTTATTATTTCTTGGATGCCTTGCTCCATATTGAATTTTGTCATCTGCAACTCGGTCAAAATAAAAAATAATATCTAAATGCGAAAACTCACTGATACCTTGTAAAGCTGAATCATCGATTTCATCTGATAATTCAATTATTGAAATAACACTACCCCAATTATCATCCTCAACATCTTTGCGGTTATTTTTAACAAATGCGATTGGTGTAATTTTACTGGCAACTTTAGTTGCAACAATATATGTTACACCTGCTATTACCACTGCAGCAGATGCAGCAATTAAATGAGATAAAAGCGCTTCACCTATTACAACCCCAATTGGAGCTAGAAATGCCATCGACGCATGAGCTTTATTTGAGTTTACCACAAATTCTTCGTTTGTTTCAGTATCTTTAAATACAGCAACAATTTTATCTTCTGACTCGCATTTCGCACCCTAAGGGCTGAAAGAAAGAATTTTTTATTTCGTTTTTTAGAATCATTTTCTGATCAACACGACTAGCGATAGCAATCCTTTTTTACCATCGCTGATTGTTCCGTATCACGTTACACGTAGATGCTCTCATCCATGCCCAATCCCTGCAGAATCCTTCGCTGATCAGGGGTGAGGGAGCGAGCCAGTGAGCGTTGGATGCGTCCATCCGGCAGCTGGAACAGGACGACGTTCACATATGGAAACAGCTGAAAAATCGCCTGTCCCGTCGGTCGGTTCAGCTTGCGGCCTCCAGGACCCTTCAGCAGGTGTTTTGGAGGAATGAACGGACGCAATCGGCGCTGAAAAACGCGGCAAACTCGGAGAGGAAGGCCTTCTTTGTGATCAATCTAAATCAAGCAAGTGCTGATGACCTTGTGAATGCCGGCCTCATACAAGCGGTCGAGATGACGAGCCAAGGCATCGTCATTCAACCAGGAAGGATGGAGCCCGGAACGAATGAGTTTCTCCAGATCGATCTCCTGTGCCCAATGTTCCAAGTGAACGAGGGCTTGCCGGCCATCAAACACATTGTAGAGGATGGCCTGAACGGCATCACTGGATCGAGTCTGGCACTGCGAATCGACGGGAACGAGATGGTCAATCAATTAGGGCAGGTCCAGTTCCTTAAATAGGGTACTTATGATATTCAAATAAGAATTGCGATAGACCCCTTTGACTTCAACATCCATGAGAGAAAAACTCCTTTACTTTCCTTGTGTGTCAAGGATTCATTCGACGATGGGCACAAAAAACCCTCCCGATTTTCGTCGGAAGGGTGCGAAATGTGAGTAATGAGGAATCATATGAGGATAAAATAAAAAAGGATTCCCACATCTCGCAGGAATCCTTGATACATCCTATTTTCGATGCCGATGGTGGGAGTCGAACCCACACGGGGGGCTACCCCACACGATTTTGAGTCGTGCGCGTCTGCCAATTCCGCCACATCGGCGCGACATTCACTATTATATCTTCTCAACTTTTGTTTGTCAATAAAATTTTATTCATTAGATGGAGGCGGCACCCGGATTCGAACCGGGGGTAAAGGTTTTGCAGACCTCTGCCTTACCACTTGGCTATGCCGCCTTGATCGAGAGCGGAAGACGGGACTCGAACCCGCGACCCCCACCTTGGCAAGGTGGTGTTCTACCACTGAACTACTTCCGCATGATTGGCTGGGGTAGCTGGATTCGAACCAACGCATCACGGAGTCAAAGTCCGTTGCCTTACCGCTTGGCTATACCCCAACGCCAAAAAACAAGGGCGACTAGTGGGAATCGAACCCACGCATGCCAGAGCCACAATCTGGTGCGTTAACCACTTCGCCATAGCCGCCATAATAATCATTTGAATGGCAGGGGCAGTAGGAATCGAACCCACACCGGAGGTTTTGGAGACCTCTGTTCTACCATTAAACTATGCCCCTTCATGATGGTGGAGGGGGACGGATTCGAACCGCCGAACCCAAAGGGAGCGGATTTACAGTCCGCCGCGTTTAGCCACTTCGCTACCCCTCCAAGAAATGGTGCCGACTGCAGGACTTGAACCCGCAACCTACTGATTACGATTCAGTTGCTCTACCAATTGAGCTAAGTCGGCATGCAAACCTATTCTAGTTGTTTAGTGGTGGCTCGGGACGGAATCGAACCGCCGACACAAGGATTTTCAGTCCTTTGCTCTACCGACTGAGCTACCGAGCCATATACTATTTTTATCCCGCTCATTGAACTGCTCTGTGCCTCTTCCTCTACTAGCCGATTCAAGGAAGTGTAATGCGTCGAGGCAACTCGCAGCAAACTCGATGATGCTGATGCTCGTCTCTACCGACTGAGCTACCGAGCCATACCGTATTTTTCGTAATTTTGGAACAATGGCGGTCCCGACGGGACTCGAACCCGCGATCTCCTGCGTGACAGGCAGGCATGTTAACCACTACACTACGGGACCATTTGGTTGCGGGGGCAGGATTTGAACCTGCGACCTTCGGGTTATGAGCCCGACGAGCTACCGGACTGCTCCACCCCGCGACGATAGAAAATGAACTTACTTCGATAATGCACTGAATTTTTGTTTCGTATGATCATCGCCCCTTCCTCTACCAGTTGACTCAAGGAAGCAGAATGCGTCGGGGCAACTCGCAGCGTATTCGATGAAGCAAATGCTCGTTGCTCCACCCCGCGACGATAGAATGTTTGAAAGTGGTGGAGGATGACGGGATCGAACCGCCGACCCCTTGCTTGTAAGGCAAGTGCTCTCCCAGCTGAGCTAATCCTCCACGAAGAAGTGACCCGTACGGGATTCGAACCCGTGTTACCGCCGTGAAAGGGCGGTGTCTTAACCACTTGACCAACGGGCCATGTTTTTCATAAGTGGCGGAGAGCAAGGGATTCGAACCCTTGAGGCGCTATTCACGCCTACACGATTTCCAATCGTGCTCCTTCGACCACTCGGACAGCTCTCCAAGATGGCTCCGCAGGCAGGATTCGAACCTGCGACCAATCGGTTAACAGCCGATTGCTCTACCACTGAGCTACTGCGGAATAATCACATCTCAATTATCTTTCCTTTAGACATTTATTATTATACTGATTAATGCTGATCTGTCAAGGATTTTTTTCATTCCTTCAAAACTAGATAACCGTTTTTGGGAAGAAGCCTCCGCTTTCGTACTGTCTAGCTCCGGCTCGCCGCCGCTCGGGGTCAAATAACCTTCTCCCTCGGGGCGCAAGCGCCCCTGCGGGTGAAGAACATTTGCCCATCGCGGCGACCCGCTCGCCTGCGCTTTTCTAGGTTAAGCCCTCGATCGATTAGTATCCGTCAGCTCCACGTGTCGCCACGCTTCCACCTCGGACCTATCGACCTCGTCATCTTCGAGGGATCTTACTCGCTTTTGGCGATGGGAAATCTCATCTTGAGGGGGGCTTCACGCTTAGATGCTTTCAGCGCTTATCCCGTCCGCACATAGCTACCCAGCGGTGCCCCTGGCGGGACAACTGGTACACCAGCGGTGCGTCCATCCCGGTCCTCTCGTACTAAGGACAGCTCCTCTCAAATTTCCTGCGCCCGCGACGGATAGGGACCGAACTGTCTCACGACGTTCTGAACCCAGCTCGCGTACCGCTTTAATGGGCGAACAGCCCAACCCTTGGGACCGACTACAGCCCCAGGATGCGATGAGCCGACATCGAGGTGCCAAACCTCCCCGTCGATGTGGACTCTTGGGGGAGATCAGCCTGTTATCCCCGGGGTAGCTTTTATCCGTTGAGCGATGGCCCTTCCATGCGGAACCACCGGATCACTAAGCCCGACTTTCGTCCCTGCTCGACCTGTCCGTCTCGCAGTCAAGCTCCCTTGTGCCTTTGCACTCTCCGAATGATTTCCAACCATTCTGAGGGAACCTTTGGGCGCCTCCGTTACCTTTTGGGAGGCGACCGCCCCAGTCAAACTGCCCACCTGACACTGTCTCCCACCCCGCTTAAGGGGTGCGGGTTAGAATTTCAATACCGCCAGGGTGGTATCCCACCGCCGCCTCCACCGAAGCTGGCGCTCCGGCTTCTCAGGCTCCCACCTATCCTGTACAAGCGATACCAAAATTCCATATCAGGCTGCAGTAAAGCTCCACGGGGTCTTTCCGTCCTGTCGCGGGTAACCTGCATCTTCACAGGTAGTATAATTTCACCGGGTCTCTCGTTGAGACAGTGCCCAAGTCGTTACACCTTTCGTGCGGGTCGGAACTTACCCGACAAGGAATTTCGCTACCTTAGGACCGTTATAGTTACGGCCGCCGTTTACTGGGGCTTCGGTTCGCACCTTCGCTTGCGCTAAGCGCTCCCCTTAACCTTCCAGCACCGGGCAGGTGTCAGCCCCTATACTTCGCCTTTCGGCTTCGCAGAGACCTGTGTTTTTGATAAACAGTCGCTTGGGCCTTTTCACTGCGGCTCTTCCAGGCTCATCACCCGAAAGAGCACCCCTTCTCCCGAAGTTACGGGGTCATTTTGCCGAGTTCCTTAACGAGAGTTCTCCCGCGCGCCTTAGGATTCTCTCCTCGCCTACCTGTGTCGGTTTGCGGTACGGGCACCTCTTCCCTCGCTAGAGGCTTTTCTTGGCAGTGTGGAATCAGGGACTTCCGGATCGAATCCGTCGCCATCACAGCTCAGCCTTTTAGCCAGCGGATTTGCCTGCTGGCCAGCCTCACTGCTTGGACAGGCTCTTCCAGCCGCCTGCTCACCCTATCCTCCTGCGTCCCCCCATCGCTCAAACGGGAAGGAGGTGGTACAGGAATCTCAACCTGTTGTCCATCACCTACGCCTTTCGGCCTCGGCTTAGGTCCCGACTAACCCTGAGCGGACGAACCTTCCTCAGGAACCCTTAGGCTTTCGGCGCAGAGGATTCTCACCTCTGTTTTCGCTACTCATACCGGCATTCTCACTTCTAAGCGCTCCACCAGTCCTTCCGGTCTGGCTTCTCTGCCCTTAGAACGCTCCCCTACCGATGACCAACGGTCATCCCGCAGCTTCGGCGGCACGTTTAGCCCCGGTACATTTTCGGCGCAGAGTCACTCGACCAGTGAGCTATTACGCACTCTTTAAATGGTGGCTGCTTCTAAGCCAACATCCTGGTTGTCTTCGCAACTCCACATCCTTTTCCACTGAACGTGCACTTAGGGGCCTTAGCTGGCGATCTGGGCTGTTTCCCTCTTGACCACGGATCTTATCACTCGCAGTCTGACTCCCAAGGATAAGTCATTGGCATTCGGAGTTTGACTGGGTTCGGTAACCCGATGAGGGCCCCTAGCCCAATCAGTGCTCTACCTCCAACACTCTTACCTTGAGGCTAGCCCTAAAGCTATTTCGGGGAGAACCAGCTATCTCCAAGTTCGATTGGCATTTCACCCCTACCCACACCTCATCCCCGCACTTTTCAACGTGCGTGGGTTCGAGCCTCCAGCCGGTGTTACCCGGCCTTCACCCTGGACATGGGTAGATCACCTGGTTTCGGGTCGACGACGACGTACTCATGCGCCCTGTTCAGACTCGCTTTCGCTGCGGCTCCGCCTTCTTGGCTTAACCTCGCACGCCATCGTCACTCGCCGGTTCATTCTACAAAAGGCACGCCATCACCCATAAACGGGCTCTGACTACTTGTAGGCACACGGTTTCAGGTTCTCTTTCACTCCCCTTCCGGGGTGCTTTTCACCTTTCCCTCACGGTACTGGTTCACTATCGGTCACTAGGGAGTATTTAGCCTTGGGAGATGGTCCTCCCTGCTTCCGACGGGATTTCCCGTGTCCCGCCGTACTCAGGAGCCGCTCGGGAGGGAACGAAGTTTCGACTACAGGGCTCTCACCTTCTCTGGCCGGCCGTTCCAGACCGGTTCGTCTACCCCGTTCCTTTCTCACTCCCACATGAGCGGTCCTACAACCCCAAGAGGCACGCCTCTTGGTTTGGGCTGTTCCCATTTCGCTCGCCGCTACTCAGGGAATCGCGTTTGCTTTCTTCTCCTCCGGGTACTAAGATGTTTCAGTTCCCCGGGTGTGCCCTCCATGCCCTATGGATTCAGGCATGGATCCTGTCCCATTACGGACAGGGGGTTCCCCCATTCGGACATCTCCGGATCAACGCTTGCTTACAGCTCCCCGGAGCGTTTCGGCGTTTGCCCCGTCCTTCATCGGCTCCTAGTGCCAAGGCATCCACCGTGCGCCCTTTCTAGCTTAACCTAAAGCGTCTCGGCTTCTTCCTTTTGTGTATCGGTTATCTAGTTTTCAAGGAACGATCTTTGTCGTTGAGAGAACATTACTCGTTCCCTCAAAACTGAACGAAACGAAAGCGCGATTTGTTCATGGTTGGCCGTTAGAGGCCTTCGCTTTTCGTACTGTCTAGCTCCGGCCGCCATCGGCTCGCGACGCTTCGGTCCTGCTGCGGCGGCGACACATTGCATACGCTCCTATGGCACCACCCACGCAGAACCAAGCTTTGCTTGGTTCGAGCCTCCTCGCAGGCCCTCCAGCGCGTTTCGCCGATAGGCGGGCGGCCTTCGCTTTTCGTACTGTCTAGCTCCAGCGCCTGGCTCTCTTCTGCCAAATCACCTTCCCCCTCGGGGTGCAAGCACCCCTGCGGGTGAAGAACATTTGGCTTCGAGAGCCGATCGCGGCGCTTCCGCTTTTCGTCCTTAGAAAGGAGGTGATCCAGCCGCACCTTCCGGTACGGCTACCTTGTTACGACTTCACCCCAATCACTTGCCCCACCTTCGGCGGCTGGCTCCCGTCAGGGTTACCTCACCGACTTCGGGTGTTGCAAGCTCTCGTGGTGTGACGGGCGGTGTGTACAAGGCCCGGGAACGTATTCACCGCGGCATGCTGATCCGCGATTACTAGCGATTCCGGCTTCATGCAGGCGAGTTGCAGCCTGCAATCCGAACTGAGAGCGGCTTTTTGGGATTCGCTCCCCCTCGCGGGTTCGCAGCCCTTTGTACCGCCCATTGTAGCACGTGTGTAGCCCAGGTCATAAGGGGCATGATGATTTGACGTCATCCCCACCTTCCTCCGACTTTTAGCCGGCAGTCCCTCTAGAGTGCCCAACTGAATGCTGGCAACGAGAGGCAAGGGTTGCGCTCGTTGCGGGACTTAACCCAACATCTCACGACACGAGCTGACGACAACCATGCACCACCTGTCACCCTGTCCCCCCGAAGGGGGAACGCCCAATCTCTTGGGTTGTCAGGGGATGTCAAGACCTGGTAAGGTTCTTCGCGTTGCTTCGAATTAAACCACATGCTCCACCGCTTGTGCGGGCCCCCGTCAATTCCTTTGAGTTTCAGCCTTGCGGCCGTACTCCCCAGGCGGAGTGCTTATCGCGTTAGCTGCAGCACTAAAGGGTGTGACCCCTCTAACACTTAGCACTCATCGTTTACGGCGTGGACTACCAGGGTATCTAATCCTGTTTGCTCCCCACGCTTTCGCGCCTCAGCGTCAGTTGCAGGCCAGAGAGCCGCCTTCGCCACTGGTGTTCCTCCACATCTCTACGCATTTCACCGCTACACGTGGAATTCCGCTCTCCTCTCCTGCACTCAAGTCCCCCAGTTTCCAATGACCCTCCACGGTTGAGCCGTGGGCTTTCACATCAGACTTAAGGAACCGCCTGCGCGCGCTTTACGCCCAATAATTCCGGACAACGCTCGCCCCCTACGTATTACCGCGGCTGCTGGCACGTAGTTAGCCGGGGCTTTCTCGTGAGGTACCGTCACCGCGCCGCCTTGTTCAAACGGCGCTCCTTCGTCCCTCACAACAGAGCTTTACGACCCGAAGGCCTTCTTCGCTCACGCGGCGTCGCTCCGTCAGACTTTCGTCCATTGCGGAAGATTCCCTACTGCTGCCTCCCGTAGGAGTCTGGGCCGTGTCTCAGTCCCAGTGTGGCCGGTCACCCTCTCAGGCCGGCTACGCATCGTCGCCTTGGTGAGCCGTTACCTCACCAACTAGCTAATGCGCCGCGGGCCCATCCGCAAGTGACAGCCGAAGCCGCCTTTCAACCAAAGACCATGCGGTCTTCGGTGTTATCCGGTATTAGCTCCGGTTTCCCGGAGTTATCCCGGTCTTGCGGGCAGGTTGCCCACGTGTTACTCACCCGTCCGCCGCTAACCAAACAAGAGCAAGCTCTCATTCGGTCCGCTCGACTTGCATGTATTAGGCACGCCGCCAGCGTTCGTCCTGAGCCAGGATCAAACTCTCCAATAGAAAGTTGATTGGCTTTTGCTTCGGCCTCAGCACCAAAGGTGCCGCGGACCTCAGCTTTTCGTTGCGCTTTGTTTCGTTCAGTTTTCAAAGAACGAGATTAGTCGATATCATGTGGCATTGAGGGATTCCGTTTTATCGAATCACTCACACGCAAGTTGTTTTCTCTTGCAAGAAGCCGTTCAACGAACTTGTCTCTTGCGAGCAGCTTCTTTATAGTAGCATAACATCTTTTCGATGTCAACCACTTTTTTCTTTCTCATCACCGCCGAACACCTTGTTCAGCAGCGACGCTATTTAATATACCACCCTAATCTTGAAAATGCAATACCTTTTTTTATTTTTTTGAGGAGCACGTCATCACATCCTCCTCTAGCTCCCCGCTCTCCATTATCTTAAGTACGTAGTCTTTTTCTTTAGCAACCTCCCTAAAAGGTTGGTGAAAAAACAATTCTGTTTGCCAAATCGATAGGGTTTGTTGGGAAGTAAGCGTTGATTTTACAAGGCCTCTCTATTTGAGAAGAATCGGTCTTAAACTACTTTTCTCATTAAATCACCAGCCTTCTAAGTCTCCCTGCCGTAGATTGTTGCGCCCCCTGATCACGAAACGGAAACAGTCAAACAGGCGCTGCTCTTGTTCCTCATGTGCCTTGCGCAAGATGTTGGACGCTTGATTTGTTATAGAGAAGCGGTTATAAGGAGGCGGCCCTCATCCAAACAAGAAAACGAAATATGCAGTCCTTCTCCCTTCCCTTATGTTTAGAAAAACGTTCGTGGCCGAGCTTTTTATACCGGGGCATCAAACAGACGATTTCAAGGCCAGCGGTCCTCACAAGAAACAGTGAAGAGCAGCTCCCGCTCTTTATTTGAATGCAAAAATGACGCCCACAGACCGATCATTTTCTCCAAAAACTAACGAATACGTGCGGCATCGGGCGCATACATTTCAATATCATATGTTGTTTTCAAGGAGGCATCTAGACTTTGATCCGCATTTTAGCTTTGCCATCCGGTTTGAGCCCGTCTTACTCGTCTTCCCTTTCGAAAAACGAGCAGGCGATCCTAAACGCTCTTGTTTCTTCGCCTGTGCTGTACACATATCCAAATGAACGACAACTGCGATTTGAAATTGCGTTGCGCGCCCACATCGTCCAAGCTGCGGTCGACTTAGCGAAGAGCCGGGCACGGTTTGCCATTTTTCGTTTTTCGCGCTGCAACGGCCAGTTTTGGGAGCGGGACGAGCGAGGCGGTTTTCGGCTGCGGCCGGGCGTCCCTGCTTCAGAAGCCATTAAAGACATTTTCATTAATAGCGAACTGTACGCCTTTGAGTGTGCGACGGCCATTGTCATCGTCTTTTATAAAGCGGTGCTCGACACAATTGACGTCGCAGCGTTCAACCGTCTGTTCGCCAATTTGCTTTTGTACGACTGGCATACCGATCGAGATCTTGGCATCCATACAAAAAAGGGAGAACATTTTCTCCCCGGGGACTGCCTCTATTTTAAAAACCCGGAATTCGACCCGTCGACGCCCCAATGGCAGGGGGAAAATACGATTTACTTAGGCGACGGCTTGTTTTACGGGCATGGCATCGGCATTCAAACAGAAGACGGCATCATTGCCGCCCTTAATCGGAAGCGTAAACAGGGAGCGACGAAATCCGCCTATCTTCTCCCCCATATTACGCAAGTCAACTTCACATATTTGTCCCAATTCGCCCGCCCGTTGAACGAATTCCGCTTGCCGCCCCGCCCATCGTTCATCGCCGGGACGTTAGGGTCCGCTACTTTCTTGTATCGTTAGCGGCCCTTTTTCGTTTTTCTCCCACAAATACAGACTGATTCCTGTTAAAATAAAAATACCGCCAACCCATTGAAACAGGCGGATCTGTTCGTCAAACAGCCAATACGCCAAGGCCGAAGCGCCGATGGGCTCAAATAAAATGACCATCGACACCGTTGAGGCGCTCACCCATTTGACTGCCCAGTTCATTACCGAATGGCCGAACAGCGTCGGAACGATAGCTAAGGCGAGAAAACAAAGCCAGTCGGTCGGTTGGTACGCTGTTAGCGAAAAACGGGATAGTGCGGTATACACGTACAACGTCACAGCGCTGATGCCATAGACGATATATGTATACGTCATAAGCGATAACCGTTGGCGCAATTCCTGACCGAACAGCCAATACGCTGTCACCATCGCGCACGCCAATAACGCCAGCATGTCGCCATACAGCGCCTCTCCGCTGACGCGAAAATCGCCCCAGCTGATGAGGATGCTTCCAGCAATGGCCAAAAGAGCGCTCCCGATCGCCCCGATCGTCAGCCGTTCGCGGAAAAAGAGCGCCCCCCCAGCAAAAGCAAACAGCGGCTGCAGCGTCACAAGCACGACCGAGCTTGTGACTGATGTATAGTCGAGTGATTCAAACCAAAGAATAAAATGAAACGCAAGCAGCACGCCGGAACAAACGGAAAACAGCCAGTCGCGCCGGGAGATGTGCTTTAGTTCATGAATATGGCGGAGAAAAAACGGCGTCATGATGACAACGGCGAAAAAGAGCCGATAAAAAGCGATCACGGCTGACGGCGCCTGCGACCATTTGACGAAAATGGCGGACGTCGACACGGCCAGCGCGCCGATCAATAAGGCGGCATATGCCTTTATTTGGCTTGGCGGTTGCATCTCTCCATCTCCTTGACAACTGTTTTCTTACTATTATATCACGAACGAGGTGAGAAACATGATGTTTGATCCGTTCCTCAAATTAGGGATTTCGGCCGTCCTCGGGTTGATTATCGGACTGGAACGGGAATTGAAACGAAAACCGGTTGGTTTGAAAACGTGCCTTGTCATCTCAATTTCCAGCTGCTTATTGACGATCGTTTCCATTGAATCGGCGTACGTCTTTCCGTCGAAAGACCATATTACGATGGATCCGCTTCGCTTGGCCGCCCAAATCGTATCCGGGGTCGGTTTTTTAGGAGCGGGCGTGATTTTGCGCCGTGGCAACGACAGCATCACCGGACTGACGACCGCCGCGATCATCTGGGGAGCTGCAGGCATCGGGGTGGCGGTCGGAGCAGGCTTTTATTGGGAATCGGCGTTTGGTGTCGCGCTTCTAATCGTTAGTGTCGAACTCATTCCGTTTTTAATTAACTTTTTCGGTCCGAAGCAGCTGCGAGAAAAAGAGGTACTGTTGCAAATTACGGTTGCGGACGGAAAAAACATTACGAAAGTGATCGATCATTTAAAGCAGCAGCACATCAATATAAAAACGATGCGCATTAAAGATGTAGAGGAAAACCAACACTTATTGAAATTAAAGGCCGTCGTCGACCAACGGCGCTCGACCGCCGACATTTATTACGCCATTCACTCCATTGACGCCATCGTCCATGTCGATATTGAAAGCGGCTGATAAAAAAAAGATTGCAAGCGGCCATCCATCTAGGTATAATAGAACATGGACAAATCATCATATTCTTTTGGGGCATTAGCTCAGTTGGGAGAGCGTCGTGCTGGCAGCGCGAAGGTCACCGGTTCGAGCCCGGTATGCTCCATTCACCACCCCCTTGCGCAGCAGGGGGTTTTTGTTTGATCGGGAGGGGCGCCCCATCGAAACGCTTCGTCGATGAATCAGCGGCTGCGATCTCCCAACGAGCAGCGGGCAACAAAGTCACATGCGAGAGACGCCCGGTACTCCTTTCGTTCCATGGAGGCCGTCGCCTAGGATGGTTCTTTATATTTTTTTAAGCGCTCCTCGAGCTCCCGGCGCGCTTGTTCGATGTCAAAGTCGTCTTCTTCCGGTTGGCTGTAGTCCATGTTCAGCCAGTCAGGCACGATCTCTGTGCGGATCGGCTTCCGCATCGTTCTGCCGCCCGCTGTTGAAGACGAGGTAGACCGTTGGTTCACCCGCTGCTTTCGAAACGCAAGCCGTGCCGCCCGCACTTCGTCGACGGTGCGATACCCTTTTTCCGCCCAGTCGCGCAAGATCGTCTCGACGTACACCCATCGTTTTGCCCCGTTTTCCACCGCAATTTTTAACGCTTCTAAGACGACTTCTTCGGACGTGTCATCCACCCACACATTGATTTTTTCCCGCAAATACCCTCCGATCGCCCCAAATCCGTTTTGCTCACAGAAGCGAACAAGCTCCTTGTAGGCGCGCACGCGCTCGCCGTCTTCTTTCTCTTCTCTGTTCCTCTCTGATGTGATCTCTGTTGTATTCTCTGGTATCGGGCTGTTCACATTGAGCGCCCCGATGGACCAATTTGACCAGGCGGACGGGCCAGTTTGAACAGATGATCGGGCGATTTCGTCCGTCGGCCGCTCGTTTTGGGCGGATGGACGGTGGATTTCATCCATCGGCCGCTCATTTTGGACAGACGGACAGTCCCGTTCATCGACTGACCGTCCAGTTGAAACCGGCAAATAAGCAACTTCATCGGCTGGCCGCCCATGTTGAACCGATGAATGGGCAATTTCATCCGCCAGCGAACCGATTGGAATAGGTGGGCAGGCCATTTGCTCTGTCGCGCATCTATTTTGAATGGACGGATCCCCCGATTTCCCTTTCACCCATCCATGTTGAACCGGTCGATCGGTCAATTCATCGCCTAGCCGCCCATGTTGAACCGGTCGATCGGCCGTTTCCTCTGCCATTTGTTCGCCTTGGAGAAACGAACAAGCGATGTCGCCCTCTGTCCGTTGATTTGGCACCGTCAAAACGATCGACATGCCATCGAAAGCCGACCTACTGTCATCTCGCACGATGGGGGCTTCATTGGAACAAAGCCCATTGCCGTCTTGAACGGTCGATGCACCGCCTTGAAGCATCGGGATGCGATTCGCAACAGCTGAACTGCCATCGTGGGACATCAACGCGCCATAAGAAACGGCGGAAGTGCGGTCGAGAACGGGTGAACCGCTGTCCCCCGCGCTGCTGCCATTGAGTTTTGGCGTCTGTTTCCTCTGCACGACCATCGTTTTCTGCGTCCATTCAGCCAATTTGTTGTAGTCGATCCGATACCATTTCGTTTTATCGATTTTGGAACGGTTGAAATTGGCGGAAGCGAGGATCCCCATTTTTTCGAGCTTCGTGATGATGCGGCGGACCGTGCTTTCCGACCAAAACGGGAACTGCTTCTGCCAGTCGGCATACGTGTTGTACACCCATTTGCAGCCGTCGCGAACGTTTTCACTTTTCTCCAACCAATAATGCAGCTGTTGGACGATAATGCTTTCATTCAACCCGATCGCCACGGCCAGCTGTGGCAAAATGATGAGCGGCTCGTCATCTAAAAGCAATTTGGTCATCGTCCCTCTCCCCCTTTAAACGATAAATAAAGAACTCGTTTGCAGCCAAATTTCTTTATGATCGTTCCATCTCTTTGATAAACTTTATTTCAAACGCCATCAAATCACCTAATGGCGCGACAACAGCGATTTTGGCCCGATTTCACGCTAAAAAACGCCAAAAATACACATAAAATGGCTGAATATCCGTATAAAAGAACAAATCGGCATGTTCCATCACTTTCGTCGAGAGAGTGAATCGCATCCGTTATGAAACCATACGGCAAAAATGCACCCAAAACAGGTAAACATATGTTAACAGAGCCAGTTGGGGCGTTTCGTTGCTTTCATCGCGTCTTTGGTGAAACGATACAACGTGAAGCAACACCTTTTCGAACGGAGGGAGAGCGTTGAAACAAACTGCGATTCTGTTTTTTTGCTTACTGATCCTATTTCCCGTTTCTGTTTTCGCCCATCCGGGCACATTGGATGAATTGGGCGGGCATTTCCACAACAGCGACTGCACGTACTTGCTGCACGAACCAACCGCATTGGCGAAACAGGCAAAAACGAAAGAAGAGCTAATCAAGCTCATTCAAACATACAACGGCAATGAACGATGCAAGCGGAATCTCACTGCGGAGCGGATTGACTTAGACGGGCATACGCTTGGGAAAAAAGCAGACGATGCTTCGCTGCGTCTAGGCCGGACATATGAAGCGGCATTGGTGGAGTGCGTGGACGGGGACACGGCCAAATTCCGTGTCAACGGCCACGTGTATACAACGCGCTTTTTGTTCATTGACACGCCGGAAAGCACGATCGAAGTCGAGCCATACGGAAAAGAAGCGAGCCAGTTTACGTGCTCCCGCCTGCAAAAAGGGGACATTGTGCTTGAAACAGATGGAAATACATTGTTTGACAAATACCAGCGGCTGCTCGCCTGGGTATGGGTCGACAACCGCCTGTTGCAAGAAGACCTCGCCAAGGCCGGACTGGTCGAGGATTTTTACGACTATGGCGATTATCAATATGAATCGCGCGTCCGCGAGGCGTACGAGGAAGCAAAGCGGAATGGCGCCGGCATGTACGGCGGGCGCTCCGTTGCAGAAAATGAAAGGGCTAGTTCGGACACGAAGCGAGAATCACCATCGGACACGAAACGGGAGGGAGCGCCGAACACCGACCCACAAGCTGAAGAAGAGATGAACCAAACCGATCGTGCGCCTAGCCGTGAGCAAGAAGCAGCCGCTTCCGAACGATCGGGCCATCCGATTGTTTACACGCTGCTCGGCGCGGCAGCGGCCGCAGCGGTGTATTGGCTCATCCGTCAGCTGAAATGACGATCGCCATACAAAAAAGGCCTGTCCCCACCGGACAGGTCTTTTTTGATGGAAAGCAAGTTCCCCTTAGCTGCTCGTTCCGTCACCGCCTTGAAAACAGCTTCCTCAACGTTTTCCGCAAACGCGGCGTTTTCATGCCCGTTGTTTCTGGTCATTGCTTCGGAAGCAACTCTTCAATGCCGGCGTCCCCGCCAGCCATTCGCCCCGGCTTCGCCCCGAGTGGACGGAAGCCGTATTTTTCGAGGCGCATGATTTGCTCATCGGTCAATTCTGTGTACGCAATGACCGATGGTGTGCCGGACGATTTGTAAATCAAGTTGCCGGTCACTGGGCATTGAAACGCATCAGCGACAAATCCTTCCCCATCTTGGATGGTAAACAGCCGAATGGGCATCACGTTCATGTCCTTCCCTCTTTCCTTACATCGTTATGATTATCACTGCCCGATCCATCACCATTTTATACAAGCCGCTTGCCGACGATGACTAAATCGCGTTCGATGCCGTCAAGCTCAGCAATGCGCGGAAAATATCCCCATCGTTCAAACCCGAAGCGGGCAAAAAGCCGCAGGCTTGGTTCGTTATGGGCAAAAATAAAGCCGAGCAGCGTCTTCATCCCAAGCGCCGGCGCCTTGTCGACCGCTTGCTTCAGCAGCTTCGTCCCCAATCCTTGGCCGCGGTGCGATTCGGCAATATAAATGCTCACCTCGGCCGTATGGCGGTACGCCGGGCGGCCGTAAAACGATTGGAAACTGAGCCAGGCGCAAATATCGCCGCCATCTTCCACCACCCAGAGCGGCCGATGGTGAGGATCATGCGCTTCAAACCACGCTTTCCGGCTTTCCACCGACACCGGCTCCAAATCCGCCGTCACCATCCGGCTTGGGATCGTTTCGTTATAAATGCGGACAATGTGCGGCAAATCCGCCGCCGTTGCATCACGAATCAACCATCGTTCCATCCTGCATCTCCACCTTTTTTCCATAAGCATTTCGTTTCCAAAAGCAGAAAAAGCGGGAGTATAATCATCACGATGCACAGGGAAAGAAAGGGAAAAACGTGAAACGCCAGCTCGTTGTCTATTTTGTGTCGCTCGCCGCGTTTCTCGGCCCGTTTCCCCAAACGATTTACACTCCTATTTTATCAGAAGTGAGGGCCGCGTTCGCGACTTCTTCCTTTTTGATCAACTTGACGATTTCGATTTTCACCTTTTTCCTTGCGATGATGCAAATCATCTACGGACCGCTCACCGACCGAAAAGGGCGGCGCACCGTGCTGCTTTTTGGCCTTGGCGTATACGTCGCCGCTTCGCTCGGCTGTTTTTCTCGATGTCCATCGCCGCCCTTTTGTTGTGCCGCGCGTGGCAAGCCGTCAGCATCGCAGCCGGGTCAGTCGTCGCCGCCACCGTCATCGGCGACTTATTTGGCGGTCGATGACGTCCTCTTTCTCGCTTGTGCCCTATTCGTGACAGCGCGCATCGCCCGCACCGCCAAGCGTCCATCCTCGGCCGCGCCGTCGTGAGGATGTCTACGCTCTCCATTGGGGACCGCCGCTCGTTTCCTTCGCCAAACCGCGGCCAAGTGAACCTTCCGCTCCCCCGCTAAAGCCTTGGCTTTCTCCAGCAAAGGCTCAAAAAGCGGCGCGAGTCTGGTCATTCCAGGCTCACTCCGTTCCTTTTTCGCCAAAAGCAGCCTCCCTGAAAGCCGGTGATGCAAAGGAGGAAGCCGCTTCACGCAAGAAAAATCTTGCGCCGCCCTGGCGTATTCCCTTTCCTCTCTCATCAAGCGAACGAATGCGCCGTGTTTCCCCACCTTGTTTTAGCTTCAACACAAACGCCCTATCTTGTGCCGCCACTGAAGCCATAGCGCCCGGCAACGAAACACCGATTCCTTCTGCTTGGCCAGCGTTTCAAGCGGGCTTTCGGCAACGATTCGAGACTGGGGACGTTGGATCAAGGGCGGCGAAGCGGCAGCCGACGATCGACGAGCTTCTCCACCCTCTGCGGCATCAAGACGCGAGCGCCTGTCACTCGCTTCCCGAAGCTCCTTTTTTCTTCCACTTCATCAATGTCTCATAAACGATCGGGACGATGATGAGCGTTAAAAGTGTAGAGCTTGTCAACCCGCCGATGACGGTCACCCCGAGCCCTTTGGAAATCAACGCCCCGCCTTCCATTCCAAACGCGAGCGGGAGCAACGCGCCGACAGTCGCGATGGCCGTCATTAAAATCGGGCGCAAGCGCGTCTCGGCCGCTTCCAAAAGCGCTTCGCGCGTCGACAGTCCGTCGCGTTCTTTATGAATGACGCGGTCAATCAAAACGATGGCGTTCGTGACCACGATGCCAATCAACATCAACATGCCGATGAGCGCCGAAATGCTGATGGTTTCGTCAGCAATAAACAGAGCCAGGAGCGCACCAATGACGGTAAACGGCAGCGAGAACAAAATCGTAAACGGCGCCAACCCGCCGCCAAACGTGACGACAAGCACAAAATATACGATCGCTACGGCAGCGAGCATCGCCAATCCGAGCTGGGTGAACGCCTCTTCGATATCTTCGGTGACTCCTCCCATGTGGACATCGACATTGGGCGGAACGCGCAGCTTGTCGATGGCTTTTTGCACGTCCGCCGACACAGCGGCGACGTCTTTCGTTTTCACTTCCGCCGACACGCTCGCGTATACTCGGCCGTCATAGCGCTGAATTTCGCTGTACGTATCTCCTTTTTTCAACTCGGCCACATCTTCTATCGGCACTTGGACACCAAGCGGCGACACGATCGTTTTTTTCATCAAATCACGAATATCGTCGTATTGCTCTTTTTCAGCCGCAATGTAGACGTTAAGATCTTCCCCATCTTGCTTGACCGTCGCAATCGCTTGGCGCTCGCCATTCTCGGACAACGCTGCGGCGATTTGCGCAGCAGTCAATCCGAATTCACTTAATTTTTGCTGGTCAGCGACAAGCGTGTATTCTTCAAACCGGGCGGACATGCTTGTTTTCACATTCGTCAGTTCATCGTGATCGCGCAAAATGTCCGCTACGTTCTCAACAATGGGCTCGATCTCTTCCATTCGATCTCCATACACGTTAAGCTCAATCACATTGGATGCCCCGGTGCCGGAAACGTCCTGGCTTTGCCATTCCCCTTTGTCTCCGCGCTCACCAAGCGCCTTCATCACCTTTTCCTTCTCTTCGGAAAAGTTTTCCACATCGGGGTCATACTCGACATAAAACAGCGCGGCATTGTCTTGTCCAGGATTCATCGGGTTGCCCCCGCCGACGGACAGTTGAATGTTCTTTACCCCTTTGCGCTTCTCGAAAAACGTCTCCACTTCTTTGGCGATGCGTTCCACTTGATCCACCGTTTGCCCCGGTGCAGGACTGTACGTGGCAACGATCATTTTTTGCTCATCGGACGGCAAGAAGCTGACCCCGACATACGGGACGAGGAACAAACTTGCGACAAGCAATAACACCGCCGCGCCGCTCACGATGAGTTTATGATCCAACGACCAACGGAGCACCGTTTTATACCAAGACGCCAAGATGCTTTTTCGCTCCTTCGCCCGGGCGCGTTTCGCGGCCGCGCCGTTGCCAAACAGCCAGTGAGCCAGCGCTGGAACGACGGTCACGGCAACGATCAGCGAGGCGAGCAGAGCAAACACGATCGTCAGCGCAAACGGCAAAAACAGCTCGCCGACCATCCCTTTGACCAACCCGAGCGGCAAAAAGACGGCCACCGTTACAATCGTCGACGACGCGATCGGGATAAACATTTCTTTCGTCGCCGAGACGATCAGTTCTTTTCCAGTGAGCGGTTCGCCCGGCCATGTCATGCGCCGGTAAATGTTTTCCACCACAACGATCGAATCGTCGATGACGCGGCCGATCGCCACCGTCATCGCACCAAGCGTCATGAGATTGAGCGTAATATCCATCTCATGCAGCAGCAAAATCGCCATCAGCAGCGACAGCGGAATCGACACGATGGAAATCAACGTCGTGCGGACGTTGCGCAAAAACAGGAAGATGACAACAACCGCAAACAGCGCGCCAAACACCGCTTTGTCCACCATCGTGTTCACCGAATCTTCAATCGGCTTCCCTTGGTCAAACACGGTGATGATGCGCAATCCGTCATAGCGCTTCTCAAGATCTTTGATCTTTTCCTTGACGGCGTTAACGACGGTGACCGTATTGGCATCTTGTGCTTTAACGATTTGCACGCCGATTGACGGTTCGCCGTTCGTCCGCGAAATCGATTCCGCTTTGGCGACGACTTCCACTTCCGCAAGCTCGCGCAGTGGAACGGAAGGAATGGCCACAGATCCGTCCGTCTGGCCGAACGCGCTGTTTCCCGCTCCTCCCGGCATCTGCCCTTTCCGGTCGGAAGCGGCGCCTTGCGTTTGGGTTGATACTCCTTGACCCGCCGTCATTCCTTGCATCTGACCGGCCGCTCCCATTCCTCCGCCGCCTGTCATCGGTGACTGTGCCGCTCCAGTAGCTGGGGCGACCGGAATGCGGAGCGCTTTTAAATCATCGACCGTGACGATGCGTCCGTCAATGACGACCGATTTTTCCGCATCGCCAAACGTGTACAGCCCGAGCGGAAGCGAAACAGCGGAAGCTTGAATGACGTTGATGACCGATTGTTCAGTCAGCCCGTACTGCCGCAACTTTTGTTCATCGAATCGAATGGTCACTTCTTGCATTTGCTGGCCGGCGACTTCCACCGACTCGACGCCGTCGATGCCCTCTAGCTCCGGAACGACATGACGCTCAACCGTTTCCGTCAGCTCGGCCAACGATTCATTTGGATGGGTGATGCTTACTGAGATGACCGGAAAAGCGGAAAAGCTAATGCGCGAAACGTCCGGCTCCTGCACCCCGTCAGGCAGCTTCAGATGACTAAGGGCCTCTTTCACTTCGTTTTGCGCTTTGTCCATATCTTTGTCGAAATCATATTCAATTTGTACAAACGATGCATGTTGAAAGGAAGAGGAACGGACAACCGTGACACCGTCCAAATGTTCGACCCGCTGTTCAATCGGCTCCGTCACCTTCTTGGCCACTTCTTCCGGCGCAGCTCCCGGATAGACCGTCGAGACGGAAATGAACGGAACGTTAATGTTCGGGATCGTTTCAAGCTTCATGTTCATTCCCGAATACAACCCCGCCACAGCAACAATGATCGTCAAAATCCAAATGGCGAGCTGATTATTGAGCGAAAACTGAATAACTTTCCTCACGCGCTTCTCCCCTTTACATTCATACTCATCTTTGCTGACTGCATAGTCACAAACTATATGTTAATGACCAAATAGTCAGATGTCAAAAGTCCTCTCTTACAACAATGCCGCATCGCGGAGAATACTGTTTGCAAATAAAGGCCAGGGAAGCCGGCGGCAAAGACTGGTTCACCCGCTCACGCCCAGAAGCAGGGGCTTCTCGGTTGAAAATGATAAAAAAAGTGCCACAACGCCAATGACATATTGCTCGAGGGGTATTCTTCTCGGTTGAAAATGATAAAAAAAGTGTCCTGCTACAAGTCAGGACACTTTCAGAAAATCGAAGGCCGAGGGGCGCTGTTGCCTTCCGCCGTCGAGCCGCTCTTTCACTTTTCTTCCAGTTCCGCCACCGGCACGTCCCGGCGCTCATTGAGCCGGCCGTCGCGCAAGTGGACGGTCGCCATTTGTTTTTCTTCATCATACCCGTCAATCCAAACCGATACCCCGTTGTAATACACCGGGATATCTGCAGGGGATGAAACGATTTGTTTCACACGATTCATGTCCATCAGTCATTGTCTCCTTTCCGTGATGTTCCGTTTCCTAGTATGGCAAGGAACAGGAATGTTTATGCAAAAACCGTCCACACTAAAGAGGGAATCAGTGAAAAGAGGGATGGATGGATGAAAACGAAAGATGTGCTTGTCTCCTATTGGCGGATGCCAGTTGTTCTCCGTTTGTTTGCCGCAGCCAGCGCCATGATCGTATTGTTTGGCGCCCTCATGCGCCTAATTGAACCAGAGACGTTCCGCACGGTCTTTGATGGCATTTGGTGGGCCATTGTGACAGCGGCGACGATCGGCTATGGCGATATCGTTCCGAAAACGGTCGCGGGGAAGCTTGCCGCCATCGTACTCATTGCCCTTGGCACCGGAATTATCACTGCTTATTTCGCTTCGATATCGGCGGCAGCGGCATCTCGGGAAACGGCGCTCACAAGCGGAGAGCTCCCGTATACAGAACGAGGCCATGTTATCATTGTCGGGTGGAACGAGCGGACGCGGGAAGTGTTGCTCCGCCTGGCGCAGCGCGGCTCGCCGCTCCGCTTTGTGCTCATTGATGCGACCGTGCCGTCCCATCCGTTGCCGAACGTTCCGGTTCACTTCATTAAAGGATCAGCACACGATGACGCGGTGCTCGAAAAGGCGAATATCGGCCACGCTCAGTTTGTGCTCATTACTGCTGACCCGCATAAAGCGGAAGAGGACGCCGATAAAGATACGATTGTCACGCTGCTTGCCGCCAAAAGCCTTAACCCATCGGTGTACACCATCGTGGAAATCTTGACCGCTCGCAACGTCCAAAACGCTTTTCGCGCCGGGGCGGATGAGGTGATCCAAACGAACTTATTGGCGGGCACCGCGATGGCGGCCAGCCTTCGCTCGCCGGGAATCGCCGGCGCGATCGAAAGGATGCTCGGCCGATTTGGCGAACAAACCTTGCGCCTTCTCGCCCCGGACGAACGACAAATCGGCCAGCCGTTCGCTGCTGTTCAGCAACAGCTGTTCGAGCAAAATATTACGCTGCTCGGCGTCGTCCGCGGCGATAACGGAAACCTTTCTGTTTTGCCGCAACGCCCTATTAAAGAAAGCGACCGCCTGTTCGTGTTTGTTCCTTAATCGAGCAGGCGGCGCTCCAGCTCTTGAACGAGCGCTTTGCCGACGGAAATATATTGCTCCGGAACGGTCGCGTCCGGGTCCTGCGGTTCGGCAAACTGGTTGAACGCCGCTCCCGCATTGCCCACATCGGCGAAATCGTCAATGCCGCGCTGATATTTATGTGCAAGCAAAAACGGACGCCCGAGTTCGACCGTTGTGCCATGCGAATCGAGCTGCCCGTCGATCGCTTGAAACGGCACGCGCAAAAATTGGTAGCCTAAATGGTCTGCGATTTTATAGTCAAAATAGCCGTGGTCATAATCCCAGCCGCCGCCGATCGCATACCCGAGCGGCTTTAACTGTTCTTCTAAATGATAAAGCTGAAACTGTTTTCCTTCCAACCGTGATGGAATTTCAATCATGCACAACCCCTCCTTCCCTTTTATCGTTTCCCGTTTGGCGGCAATTATTTGTCCAACCGCCGAGAAGGAACACAACGTCTGGAGAACCCTTTGGCGGCCCCTGGCGCCATAGAAGGAATTCATCTTTCACCGCTTCGATCATCCGCCTTAACCGAACGCCGGAGACATAGACAACAAGCGAACAGGGCACAAAAACAAAAAACGCCTCTTCCCCCGACTGAGGGAGGAGAAGCGTTTTTTCGACTCACTCCAATGCGGCCGCAATCGGCCGCACATGTTATGAAACAGCGGCTTGGCCACCTAAAAAACCTTGTTAGTTCAACCGTTTCTCCAGCTCCTCTTTCAGCTCTTCGTAGCCCGGTTTGCCTAAAAGGGCGAACATGTTTTTCTTGTACGCCTCCACGCCTGGCTGATCAAATGGGTTGACCCCGAGCAAATAGCCGCTCATGGCGCACGCTTTTTCAAAGAAGTAAACGAGGTAGCCGAACGTATATTCATCGAGCTTCGGCAACGTAACGACCAAATTCGGCACGCCGCCGTCCGTATGGGCGAGAAGCGTCCCTTCGAACGCTTTCGTGTTGACGAAGTCGACCGTTTGGCCGGCTAAATAGTTCAGCCCGTCAAGGTCGTTTTCCTCTGCTTCGATGACCAACTCATGGCGCGGCTCTTCGAGTTTCAACACCGTTTCAAACAAGTCGCGGCGCCCTTCTTGAATGTATTGGCCGAGCGAATGCAAATCAGTCGAGAAGTCGGCTGAAGCTGGATAAATGCCTTTTTGGTCTTTCCCTTCGCTTTCGCCGAACAGCTGCTTCCACCATTCGGCGAAATAATGCAAGGCCGGTTCGTAGTTGACGAGCAGCTCGATCGTTTTCCCTTTGTTGTACAAAATGTTGCGAATGGCCGCGTATTGATAGGCGGCGTTTTCGTCAAGCTCCGAGGAACTGAAATCGTCGCGCGCCTTGGCCGCTCCTTCCATCATGGCATCAATGTCGGCGCCGCTGGCGGCAATCGGCAGCAACCCTACCGCTGTCAGCACCGAATAGCGGCCGCCGATGTCGTCCGGAATGACGAACGTTTCGTACCCTTCCTCTTCAGCGAGCGTCCGCAAGGCGCCGCGCTTGCTGTCGGTCGTCGCGTAAATGCGGCGGCGCGCTTCCTCTTTGCCGTACTTGTCCTCAAGCAGCTTGCGGAAAATACGGAAGGCGATCGCCGGCTCGGTCGTCGTTCCCGATTTGGAAATGACGTTGATCGAAAAATCTTTTCCTTCGAGAAAATCGATGACATCTTTCATATACGTCGAGCTGATGTTGTTGCCGGCAAAGATGATTTGCGGCGTTTTCCGCTTCTCTTTCGGCAAGGCGTTGTAAAACGAATGATGCAGCATCTCAATCGCTGCGCGCGCCCCGAGGTACGAACCGCCGATGCCGATGACAAGAAGGACATCGGAGTCGGATTGAATTTTTTTCGCCGCCTGCTTGATGCGGGCAAATTCGTCTTTGTCATAGTCGACCGGCCAGTCGAGCCACCCTAAAAAGTCGCTGCCGGTGCCGGTTTTTTCATGGAGCGAATGGTGCGCGACTTTCACCGCATCGCGCAAGTATGTAAGCTCATGTTCGCCAAAAAAGGCGAGCGCTTTGGAATAATCGAAACGAATATGGGTCATTCCATTCCGCCTCCCCTTCAAGAATCATTGCCTTCTTTCACTTTAGCCGAACGGACAAGGGAAATCAAGCGATGCCGTTAGGCGAAAGCGGATTCAATTCCGACAATTTTCACCGGGCCATAGCGGCTTTCTCCGGCGGCCAACGGGCAGGAGAGCGCCGCTTCGTCCAAGGGCGGCGCGGCGGTCTTCACCGAGGCGGAGCTGCCATCGTTAGGCACAGGCATGCGACCGCCATTCAAAAAGCCGGCCTGGCATTCAAGTCGCCGGCCGGCCTCGAATAAGGCTTCTTATAAAGACGCGCGCAAAATGGCAAGCACATCGTCACGGTGTAACGTTTTAAAATGGCCGAACTCACCGAACGCCATCGCTTTATCCGCCATCAGCTCGAGATTTTCCTCGCCGATGCCATAATCGGCCAATCGCGACGGCGCCCCAAGGCTCGACCAGAACTCGCGCAGCCGCTCGATGCCTTCAAGCGCCACGTCGTGTTCCGCTTTGCCCGTCGGGTCGACATCAAAGACGCGCACCGCCAGTTGGGCGAAACGGCTGACGTTTTCATCAAGCACGTGCTTCATCCAGTTCGGAAACAAAATGGCCAATCCCCCGGCGTGCGGGATATCGTACACGGCGGAGACGGCGTGCTCGATGTTGTGCGTCGCCCAATCGCCGCGCACGCCCATTTGCAAAAAGCCGTTTAAGGCGATCGTGCCCGAGTACATGATCGTTTCGCGCAGCTCATAGTTCTCCAAGTCATTGACGAGTTTCGGCGCCGCCTCGATGACCGTTTTTAACACCGCCTCGCACATTCGGTCTTGCAGCGGTGTGTTCGGCGTATGATGGAAATATTGCTCAAACACATGCGACATCATATCGACGATGCCGTAAACGGTATGATCTTTCGGCACCGTCATCGTGTACGTCGGGTCCAAAATCGAAAATTGCGGGAATGTCACCGGGCTGCCCCAGCCGTATTTTTCTTTCGTCTCCCAGTTCGTGATCACCGAGCCGGCGTTCATTTCCGAACCGGTCGCCGCCAGCGTCAGGACGGTTCCAAACGGCAGCGCGTCGGTGACGGCCGCTTTTTTCGCAATGAACTCCCACGGGTCGCCATCAAACTTCGCGCCGGCCGCGATCGCTTTTGTACAGTCGATCACGCTGCCGCCGCCAACGGCAAGCAAAAACTCAATCCCTTCCCGCTTGCAAATGTCCACCCCTTTTCTGACGGTCGAAAGGCGGGGGTTCGGCTCGACGCCCGGCAGTTCGACGACTTCGACGCCAATGTCCGTCAATCGGCCGATCACTTCATCATACAGCCCGCTTCGTTTAATGCTGCCGCCCCCATAGACAAGCAGCACCTTTTTGCCGTACTGCGGCACTTCTTCTTTCAGCTGTTCAATTTGCCCTCTCCCGAAAATGAGTTTCGTCGGATTGCGAAACGTAAAGGTTTGCATATGTATCTTCCTCCTTTTGCTTCTATTATGGCGATGCCCGCTACGGTTGTAAAGCCGGGCGCTTCGGCGGCAAACCATGCATATTTTTTGCGGCTATGATTCACCCTATAAGTGAATGAAAGAAATTTTCCAAAGGAGGCGTACATGATGGGAACATGGCAGCGCATTGCCTTATTGTTGACGATCATTGGTGCCATTAACTGGGGACTGATTGGATTTTTTCAATTTGATCTAGTTGCCGCCATTTTCGGCGGCCAAGATTCGGTCTGGTCGCGCATTATTTACAGCCTTGTCGGCATCGCCGGCTTGGTCAACTTAGCGCTGCTGTTCAAGCCGACCGAAGAGCTTGAGCGCGCCGAGCCAAAAGCGACGCGCACATAACGCGAGACACTCACCGCTTGGCGGTGGGTGTCTTATTTTTTCTGTAAATCCTCTTTCTTCGACTGCTCAATCCATTCGCGCAGCTTTTCTTTTAACGGACGAAAGCCGGACTCAAGCGGCATTTTCATGCGCGCCTGGCGCTTTTCCCTCTCCCCGCCCGGCTCGAGCGCCTTTAAAGATAGGCTCGCCCGCCCTGCCTTATAGTCGACATCGAGCACTTTGACGGTCACTTCGTCACCGATATGGACATAATCGCGCACATCTTTCACAAACTGGTGTGAAATTTCCGAAATATGAATGAGCCCTTGCATGCCGTCCTCAAGCTGGACGAACGCGCCATATGGCTGGATGCCTGTCACCTTCCCTTTCACAATCGCTCCTCGTTTCATCGTTGGCAAGCAAAACACTCCTATTGTTAGTTTCATCTATGTTTCTGTATTATAACATACCCGGAAGGGAAAACCCAAAAAAAAGATGCCCCGCCCATGGCGGAACATCGTCGGTTACAGGCGCGCCAAAAACCGCTTCATCCGTTTAATGGCTTCCTGCAGCTGCTCAAGCGACGAAGCGTACGAGCAGCGGATATAGCCTTCCCCGCTGGCGCCAAAGACATTGCCTGGAACAACGGCCACTTTTTCTTCCAAAAGCAGCCGCTCGGCAAACTGTTCGGACGTCAAGCCGGTATGGCGAATGGACGGGAACGCGTAAAACGCCCCGCCCGGCAGGTGGCAAGGCAGCCCGATTTCATTAAGCGCGGCGACAAAATAGTTGCGCCGCCGCCGATAGCTGTTGCGCATATGTTCAACCTCGTGCTCCCCGTTGCGGAGCGCTTCAAGGGCGCCGTATTGCGCCATCGTCGGCGCACACATCATCGCATATTGATGGATTTTCAGCATCGCCTGCAAAATGTCTTCCGGTGCGGCCGCAAAGCCGAGCCGCCAGCCGGTCATCGCAAACCCTTTCGAGAAGCCGGAAATTAAAATCGTCCGTTCGCGCATGCCGCTAACGGCGGCCATGCTTATATACTCTCCTTCATAGGTGAGCTCGGCGTAAATTTCGTCGGCAATGACAAGGAAATCATGCCGCTCCGCCAGGCGGGCGAGCGCGTCGAGTTCCGACGGGCGAAGCACCGTTCCGGTCGGATTGTTCGGCGAACAAATGATTACGGCCTTCGTCCGCTCGGTGATCGCTTGTTCGATGCGCGCCGGCGCGAGCTGAAACCCGTCGGCGCCGGACGCATGAACAGCCACGGGCGTCCCGCCGGCAAGCACCACAAGCGGTTCATAAGCGACAAAGCCCGGTTCCACCACAATCACTTCATCACCTGGATTGACGATCGCCCTTAGCGCCAAATCAATCGCTTGGCTCGCCCCAACCGTCACTAAAATTTCCGCCTCCGGACGGTATTCGACATGAAACTTGCGGCGCAAGTAGGCGGCGATTTCTTGGCGCAGCTCGAACAGCCCGGCGTTCGCGGTGTAGGACGTATAGCCTTGCTCGAGCGACAAAATGCTCGCCTCGCGGATGCTCCAAGATGTGACAAAGTCCGGCTCACCGACGCCGAGGGAAACGACGCCGTCAAGGCTTGAGGCGAGGTCGAAAAACCGGCGGATGCCGGACGGCTTCAAGCCCGCGACCGTTTCCGACACATACGTTCTTCTCGTTTGCGGCTTCATGGCGCCACCACGATGCGGCGATCTTGATCTCCTTGGTCAAAGATGATGCCGTCATGTTTATATTTTTTCAAAATGAAATGGGTGGTCGTCGAAATGACGGAATCAAGTGTTGACAGTTTTTCTGAAACAAACTGGGCGACGTCCGCCATCGACCGCCCTTCAATGACGACCGACAAATCATAAGCGCCGGACATTAAATACACCGATTTCACTTCAGGAAAACGGTAAATGCGCTCCGCCACCTCATCAAAGCCGACGCCGCGCTTCGGGGTCACTTTCACATCGATCATCGCCGTCACCCCTTCATGGCCGTCCGCCTTCCGCCAATCGACAAGCGCCGTATATTGGACGATCACGTTTGCCTCCTCCAGCTTTTTGACGAGCGCCTCTGTTTCTTCCACCGGCAACTCGATCATTTTCGCCAGCACATCGATCGGCGTCCGCGCGTCTTTTTCCAATATTTCGATAATTTCAAGCTCTTTATCGCTCAGTTTCACAGAACATCCCTCCACTTGAACGGTTTCGCTAAGCCAGCAGCCCGTCTGATCAACGTCATGCCGGGAACGAACAAGACGCCGTTCGTTTCAGCTCGAGCAGCCGGCTGGCGAGTTTTAGGCAGTCGCGAAAAGGAATTACCGCGTCAAACGCGAATTCATATATGGACTGAATGCGAGCAGCGAGCGCGCGAGCATCATCCGTATCATATACGGCCTGAAGCACGTCGATCGCCTCCACCTCGTACGCGTCGTTTCCGTAACCGAACGGATCCCAGGCGCGAATGGTGTCAAGAAGCAGCCGGTTCAACGGTTGTCCGTTCATGCGCTGCCATCCACCTTCTTTCTTGATGTATGATATAACCAATTATAAGCCATCGATCAAAAAAAAAGAAGGGAGAACATGCGATGTTTTCGTTTGACCAAGTCATCGACCGCCGAGGGACGCAGTCGGTGAAATGGGATGATGTTGAGCGGGTGTTTGGGTATGAAGATGTATGGCCGATGTGGGTCGCCGATATGGATTTTCCGGCCCCCCAAGCGGTGCAAGACGCACTGCAAGCGCGAATCGAACACGGAATTTTTGGTTACACCGTCATTCCTGATTCATTAAAAGAAGCGGTGTGCGAATGGCTTCAGCGCCGCCACGGGTGGGGCATCGACCCGGGTTGGCTCGTGTTTGCCCACGGCGTCGTGCCAGCGGTCGCCGCTGCCATTGAGGCGTTTTCCGAGCCGGGAGACCGCATCGTTGTCTTTTCCCCGGTCTACCCGCCGCTGTTTGATCTCGTCCGCCGCCACGGCCGTTCGCTCGTATTGAGCCCCCTTCGCTTGACGGAAGACAATTATGTCATCGACTGGGACGACTTGGAGCGGAACGTGCCCGGAGCGAAGCTGCTCATCCTTTGCCACCCGCATAACCCGGGCGGCAAATCGTGGAGAAAAGAAGAACTCGAACGGCTCGGGGAGCTGTGTCTGAAGCACGGCGTCTTCGTCCTTTCCGACGAAATTCACGCCGATTTGACGTTCCCGCCGCATCGGCATGTGCCGTTCGCCTCGCTCCATCCGGAGTTGGCAAGACAAAGCGCCACGTTCCGGGCGCCGACGAAAACGTTCAATCTCGCCGGCTTGCAGGCGGCCGAGGCGATCATCCCTGACGAATCGCGGCGCCGGGCGTTTCGCCGCGTCCAACAGCGGCAAGGGTTTTTCACGCTCAGCCCATTTGCCGTTGTCGGAGCGGAGGCGGCTTACCGCCATGGCGGGCCGTGGCTTGACGCCTTGCTTGCGTATTTGCAGCAAAACATCGACGCCACCGCCTCCTATTTGGCGGCCGAGCTGCCAGCCCTTCTCCCCATCCGCCCGGAAGCGACGTATCTCGTCTGGATCGATAGCCGCGGCCTCGGCCTTTCCGAAGCCGAACTCAAAAAACAGCTTCTGGAAAAAGGAAAAATCGCCGTGGAATTCGGCAGCAAATTCGGGAAGGAAGGAACCGGCTTTATCCGTCTGAACGTCGCCTGTCCGCGCCCGACGCTCGAGGAAGGGCTTCAGCGGCTAGTGACCGCGCTGCGCTAAATCACGTCCACCCAGCATAGAACGCGGCGATCACTTTTTTCGGTCCACCCCATCAAAAAAGGTGTCCCGTTGCTGATTTGGGACACCTTTTGCCTTTCAAGACAGGAAACTCCCGCTTCGAAACATGAATGCAAGCGGGAGCGTTTACGATGATTGAATTTCCCCACAGGCGATGCGTCCGCCCGCATCCCCCGCCGGTTGGGTCATGCCGTCGTCTTTCTTGGCATGAATGACGATCGACGTTCCGTCTTTTGTCAGCAGCGACCCTTTTTCCCCTTCCCGCAACGTCACGTTTGGCGCCGTCAGTTCAACGTTGACCGTGCCGTCGTCTTTGACAATAATGTTCGGCAAATCACCGGCATGCGCGCCTTCCGGGTGGAGAAGCCCATGCTTTTTCCCATCAGGATTGTAATGCCCGCCAGCCGATTGAAAATCGGGCGGTTCGCAGCTCCCTTTTTCATGAATATGAATGGCATGCTCTCCCGGCGGAAGCCCTTCCAGGTCGAGTTTCAACCGAACCCCTTCCGCCTGTTCCGTCAGCTCAATCGTTCCAATCGGATCGCTGTCGGCATTGATCATCTCCACCGTCCGGCTCGTGCCGTCCTCTTGGCCGCAGCCCGCTAACATGAGCGCCGCAGCCAAAAGAATCCCATATTTTCCGTACAACACAACACTCCCCCCAGCATGGCAGATGTTACCTGCCATTATTGCCGAGGGGAGTCAAGTTTATACATCCGGCGTCCGCCCGGACTCGTCCGTTTTCCCGAGCAGCTCCTGCTCGAGCCGTTTTGCTTCCTTCTCTTGGCGCCGCGAAATGACAACAATGAGCCGCATCGTGAACACAGCAATGAGCATAAACACGCTCATTGAAATGACGGCAGGAATATACTCACGCTTATCTTCCGGAAAGTATAAAAATAAATTAAGCACCCATGGCCACATCGCACAAACAACCTTTCTGCCTCGAAATCGTCCATTCCCATTATAGCACAAAAAAACTGCCGCCAATGCAGCAGCTATAAAGCGAATTTTTTCCGCAGCTGGGTGAAATCGATCCGCTCCCCGATCGTCGGGGGCTTCGTCTTTGCCAAATATTTTTTATCGTTTTCAACGAGCCGGAAAATCGTATACGCGGTAAATGCGTCATCGAGCGCACAATGGGCTTTTCCAATCCCTTCGTTCCCGTACTCTTGCACAGCCTTGCGCAACCCCGTTTGGTTTTTGTTTCCAAAAAAACGTTTATACTCCATCGCCAAATCGCGGTGTTCGCCGGTGAACGGAAACTCAATCCGCGCCGACTGGCAGTTTTCCCGAAGCACTTTCATATCCATGCTTCCCCATGTCACGACCGTCGTCGGGCGCTCGCGGTCATATTGCCGAAGCAAGGAAACAAGTTCATAAAAACTCATTCCGCGGTCGATTTGTTCTTGAGTGATATTGAGAAATGACTTGCATCGGTCGGTGAGCTGCGGAAAACGGAGCGGTTTCACATAAGCGGAAAACTGGCTCACAATTTGCTCGTCAACGACCGCGACAAGGCCAACTTCGATAATTTCCGGATAAAACCCATCCGGGTTCGTTTTCGTCTCCGGCATCGTAAATTCAAAATCGAGAAACAAATATTGCGGGACGTCCATCGTCGCTTCCCCCCTTTCTGACGCGCAGCCACAGTCCGTCTTACTATTATTATATCACGGGAAAGCGATTGTTTATTTCTTTTTTCAGAAAATGGCGAAAAAGGGGCGGATGCCGTGAAAACGGAGTGGTCTTGAGAGAGCCAACGGACATCCCGCTATTTCTTCCCTACTCTGCACTTTTCGTTCTATTTTCTCTCCGTTCGGCCAAATCGTCGCGAACCGTCCCTTCCCACGGTCGAACGCCGGAGTAGTATGCCGCACGGCTAATCAAATGAGCCGACACCGGGGATGTTAAAAAAAGAAAGACAATAGCCAACAATAAACGGGAATTGAAATGATCGTGCTTCAACCAAAAGTAAAATAACGTCCCCATTAAGATGAAAATCATCCCTAGAGTCGTGCTTTTGCTAATGGCATGGCTTCTCGTATAGACGTCGGGAAGACGGAGGACGCCGATGGCCGAAATCAATGTTAACAGCGCACCAGCCATGACGAACAACACGATCAACCCATCAATGATTTCCGTCACGTTCAATCACAACCCCCTTTTGCAAAAACTTCGCAAACGCCGCCGTGCCAAGAAACGCCAAAATTCCAATCAGCAAAATAATTTCTAAAAACACGCTCGTCTCCAACAAGATCGACAGCACCGCCACGATGCCTGCCAGACAAATCCCGATCGCGTCAAGCGCAATGACCCGATCCGCGACGGTCGGTCCTTTGACGACCCGATAAACGAAACAACCAATGGCGAGCGACAAAAGAGCGAGGGCAATATAGAACATCACGGTCATCGGCTCACCTCCAAAATCGTTTTTTCAAACGATGTCTTGATTTGCCGGACGGCTTCATCCACATCCGGAGCATCAATCGTATGAATATAAATCTCTTTCTTGTCATCAGAGACGTCGATCACAAACGTCCCGGGCGTCAATGTAATCAAGCTGGACAACAGCGTAATTTCCCAGTCTTTTTTCACTTCGAGCGGAAGGGCGAAAATGCAAGGCTTCATGTTGAGCGACGGGGAAAGAACAATCTTCAAAACAGCCCAGTTGGCCAACAACAATTCTTTGATGAAAATGAGCGCCAGCTTTCCAATCACAAACAACGGTACGACATAAAACGTCGTCGAGAAATATCTTCGCAGCACAAAAAGGATGCCTAAACCAAGGAGGTATCCAATGACAAACGATGATCCGCTAAACGAATCAGCAAGAAACATCCAAACGAATGCCAATATCACGTTGAGCAGCAATTGTTGCGCCATTTGCCTCTACTCCTTCAGCACGGACTCAATATACATTGACGGATCCGCCAATGTGGCCGCCGCTTGGGCGATATATGGACGAACAAACTCGGCCCCGACGCCGTATAAAACGGCCAAGGAAAGAAGCGCGACAATCGGCACATACAGCGGGGCGACTCGTTTTTGCTCATACCCGCGCGCTTCTCCCCAACAAGATTGAATAAAAATTTTCATCACCGAATAAAGCACGAGCAAGCTGGATAATAACACAACCAGCGCGAACAGAAGCTGTCCTTTGTCAAACGCCGCCCGAATAATGAGCGCCTTTCCAATAAACCCGCTGAACGGAGGAATGCCGCCCAGCGCAAGAGCGGAAAGGAATACGGTCCAGCCAAGCAGCGGATACGAACCGAGCAGTCCGCTAAACCGTCCGAGTTGATTCGTTCCCGCGACATACGCGATCGCCCCGACAATGAAAAAGAGCGCCGTTTTCATGACCATGTCTTGCAGCAAGTAAAAGATCGTGCCTTCCATACTTTCTTCTGTCATTAACGAAATGCCAAACGCCATCACACCGATGGCCGCCACAATGTTATAAATGGCGATTTGCCTCATATCGCGGTAAGCCACGGCGCCAATGACGCCAAACACAACGGTCGCGATCGCCAACCACGCTAAAATCGTATGCGTATAGCCGACATCTTGACGGAAAATGAGCGAAAATGTGCGCAAAATCGAATACACACCGACTTTTGTCAATAAGCCGCCAAACAACGCGAGCACCGCCGCCGGCGGAGCGGAATAAGCCCCCGGCATCCAAACATAAAATGGAAACAGCGCCCCCTTTAACCCAAAGACAATGAGAAAAAGCAAACAAATGACCGTCAACACGGCAGTGTTTTCCGCTCCAGAAATCCGTACGGCTAAGTGCGCCATATTCAATGTACCGGTCACGGCGTACAAATAGCCGACGGCGATGACAAACAGCGCTGATGAAAACACGTTGATCACCATATATTTCATCGTTTCCTGAAGCTGGATTTTCGTGCCGCCATGAACGAGGAGCGCATACGATGACATGAGCATCACTTCATAAAACACGAATAAGTTAAAAATATCCCCTGTCGTAAACGCCCCGTTCACTCCGACAATGAGAAACTGAAAAAAAACATAGTAGTACATGGACGCCTGCTTCGAGTCAATCGTGAAAAAGGAATACAGCAGGCAAGCGAGCGCGATCACGCTCGTTGTCAACACCAACAGTGCTGAAAGCATGTCGGAGACGAGCGTAATCCCAAACGGCGCCGGCCAATTCCCGACGTCAAGCTTCTGTATCCCTTCATGGTCGACAAGGCGCACAAGCCAAGCGCTCGCAACGATGAGCGCCCCTGCTGACACGAGGGAAATCATTTTTTGCACTTTCAATGATTTCACGCAAAACATCAAGAGAACTGCTGTCGTCAATGGAATCGCAATCGGAAAAATTACTGCATTAGTCATGGTCTTCCTTTCCCCTCATCCGTTCAATGTTGTCCGTCCCGATCTCCTGATAAGAACGATACGCCAAAACGAGCAAAAAAGCCGTGACCCCAAAACTAATGACGATCGCCGTCAAAATCAGCGCCTGCGGAACAGGGTCGACATAGTGTTCCGCCTGCACGTCAAGCAGCGGCGGCGCCCCCGTTTTCAATCCGCCCATCGTCAATAAAAGCAAATGCGCTCCATGGCTTAACAATCCCGTGCCGATAATGATCCGAAGCAAACTTTTGCTCAACATTAAGTACGTAGCGCCCGCAAACAAACAGCCGATGACAATAATCATGACGACTTCCATTTATTCTTCCTCTCCTATCGTTTCGATAATCGTCATGGTGACCCCGACCACGACCAAATAGACTCCTAAGTCAAACAAGACGGCCGTATGGAGCGACACATCCCCAAGCAGCGGCAGCATGACATGGCCGTGGGCGTGCGTTAAAAACGGAACATCGAAGACTAAGCCGCCAAGACCTGTTCCTAAGGCAAACAGCAGCCCGACACCAATGAGCGTGCGATACGAAACCGGGATCATCGACCGGACGGTTTTGATGTCAAACGCCAGCAGCAGCAAAATGATGGCGCCGGCGGTAACGAGGCCGGCAATGAATCCGCCGCCTGGATAATAGTGGCCGGCGAAAAAAAGCTGAATCCCAAATAAAATGATCATAAACGTGACAACGGCCGTTACCGTCCGCAAAATGAGCTCATTCATATTTGCCGCTCTCCCCTTTCGGAGCTTTCAGCTTCACTAAAGCGTAAATGCCGAGCGCCGCGATCGCCAGCACACAAATTTCAAAAAGTGTATCAAATCCGCGGAAGTCGACTAAGATCACGTTGACAATATTTTTTCCAGCCGCTTTTTCATACGCGTTTTCAATATGGTATTGAGCGATCGAAGCAAAGTTTTTCTCGCTGTACGCCAGCAAGGCGATCGCGCTGACCAACGCGCCGACTCCGAGTGAAATAAGAGCGTTCCCAAGCCGGAATCGAACGCCTTTCTCATGGCGGCTGAGCTTCGGCAAGTGATAAAAACAGAGCAAAAACAGCGCGACGGAAATCGTTTCAATGACGAGCTGCGTCAACGCCAAGTCAGGCGCCCGGAACAACACAAAGAAAAGCGACACCGTATAGCCGACCGAACCCAACGCGATAATCGCAACAAGACGTGATTTGGCCGCCACAGTCGTCACCGTTCCGATCAAGGCGACCAACGCCAACACGAGTTCGTGGATGCCCACGTCCGCTAAATGGCTTAGCGAGAGTCCTCCATCTACTTTCAAAGCGATCGTCGCGACAAGCAATGCGATCATCGCGGACAAAATGTACAAGAAATACGTCCGAACATACCCGGTCATGTAACGGTTTGTCAGCGAATACGACTGTTCTTCCACCTGCCGCACAACCGTGTCATATAAGTGATTCAGTGAAAGCCGCCGCGAAAAAACACCGTACACGCGCCTCCATGAATCAAACGTCCGATACAGCAACACGCCAAGAACAATCACTCCGATCGTCATCCACACTTCGATCGTCCATCCGTGCCAATGGCTGATGTGCACGGAAAGCCCTTCCCGACGGAACACACCGTTGACAACAGCATCCACCGCCGGAGCAATCACCGTGTTGGACAGCACATTCGGAATCAGTCCGAAGCCGATGACAAGGACGGCCAAAACGACCGGCGCCACAAGCATCCCCACCGGGGCTTCATGCGGCCGTTTCGGCCATTCGGAAGGCTTCGGAGCGCCAAGAAACGTTTTCCCAACAAAAAGAACGCTGTACAAAAAGGTGAACACGCTGCCCACCCAAGCGAGCACCGGAAACAAGATGCCCCACACATCAAGCGAAAGCCAATGGGCGTTCGCCACTTGCACCATCGCCGCAAAAAACATTTCTTTGCTTAAAAATCCGTTAAACGGCGGCACGCCCGCCATCGACAATGAGCCGATGACCGCAACGGTGAATGTGATGGGCATGACGCTAAGCAATCCGCCGAGCCGCCGGATATCCCGCGTTCCGGTCTCATGATCGACAATGCCGGCAACCATAAACAAACTACCTTTAAACGTCGCGTGGTTGATTAAGTGAAACACCGCTGCCACCACGGCCGCCATATATAAACGGCGATCACTCAGGTCGCCATGAAAGGCCAGCGCCCCGGCGCCAAGCAGCGACATAATCAACCCGAGCTGGCTCACCGTCGAATAGGCGAGCAGCCCTTTCAAATCCGTCTGACGGGCGGCATGAAATGACGCCCAGCAAAGCGTCGCCATTCCAATGCCCATCACAAGCCAAACCCATAGCGAAGAAACAGCAAAAATCGGGGTGAAGCGAGCCACTAAATAAATGCCAGCTTTCACCATGGTGGCCGAATGCAAATACGCGCTGACCGGGGTGGGTGCTTCCATCGCGTCCGGAAGCCAAATGTAAAACGGAAACTGCGCGGATTTCGTAAACGCGCCAAGCAAAATCAAGAGCATCGCCGGCACAAACAACGGATGCTGTGGCCACGCATCCGCCATAGCCATCCAATCGCGAATGCTGTACGACCCTCCGCTCATGACCGAAAGCAATAAAAATCCCCCAAGCAGAGACAACCCGCCAAGCACGGTGATGAGCATCGATTTTTGTGCCCCGTATCGGGAACGTTCACGCTCATTCCAGTAGCCAATCAACAGAAAGGATGAAAACGATGTCAATTCCCAAAACAGATAGAGCGCCATTGCGTTGTCCGAAAGAACGACGCCAAGCATCGCTCCCATAAACAAAAGCAAATACACGTAAAAGTGTCCAAGTTTTTCCTTTTTCTTCGGCAAATAATAAATCGAATACAGCACGACAAGAGAGCCGATCCCTGTGATTAACAGCGAAAAGAGCAGCCCTAACCCATCCATATAGACTTGAAAATCCATTCCGAGAGACGGAATCCAGGGGATCGTTTGCCCGTACGGTTCAAGAGGGAGATGTTGAACGAAATACAAAAACAATAAAACCGGTAATGGGAGCACAAACCAGCCGGTATGGAGCGAACGCACATATTTATACAAAAACGGAACGAATAAAGCAAAAATCAGTGGTGAGACAATTGCCAAGTTTAACATGAACCATCCTCCTTACCTATTGTTTCCCCTCACATCGCCCCGTTTATCATTGTATCATAAACTCCCGCCTCTGTCGGCACAACGGTCTGCTGGAAATCAAGGCAGACGTTCGCTGCCTATTGTATATACGAAAAGTCCCCGAAAAAGTTTCGCCTTTCGCTGCCAGTCGCATCGTTTCTATGGCACCGGCTTGCAGCGCAACGAGTATATAAGTAGTAATCACGTTGAACAGGAGGAGCAAGTCAATGGTTTATTTCCTGCCCCCCACGACATGGGCAAGGCCGTACCCACCGGTCGACCCCGCCATCTTCTCCCAATCGGCCGCCACCGCCCAGACGCTTATGAACGATGCCGGAGTCATTTTAAAAAGGCTGGCCGAATCGCGCTCGTTTGCCGCCTCGGTCATGTCGGCCGCCCAAGAAGGAAAAACGGATGAAGTGAAGCGCCTGCTCCGCTCGCTTGGCATCCGCTCGCAAACCGAGGTGTATTTCAATCCCGACGGCATTCGCCTAACGCTCTCGCCGCCGCCCGGCGCATTCCCGTGCTGCCAGCTCGTTGTCGGCTTGCGTTGGAATGTGTTTTCGCCTTCACACCGATAGCCTTCGCCATCGCGGCGGCAGGCGAAATGAGGGAAATGGTTGGCGAGCCGCCTCTTTTCGCACTCATCACGTTGGCCGCTATTGGACGATGAGCTGCCACCCGTTCAAGGCGCCGCGCCCGATGCGATAGCGCCCGCCTCCAGACCTTGTACAGCGCTGGAGGCGGTGCTGCCGTTTGCGCCTTGCCGCTCCAGAGAAAGCGGACAGACCTCTTTCCACAAAAACAGTTCTTGATCCGGATGAACGAAAAAAAGACGGTGATCGTCCCATCCCCGTCCAATGTCTCGGCGAACCCACCAGCCACCGTCACCCGCCGGCCTCTTTCGCTTACATTTCGCATCCGATTACGCGCTTCGATAGATGATATCACCGACAATGATTGTGATCAACGAAATCAACATCGCCAGCTTGACCGCCTTGTAGTCTAAAAAGCGCAGCACTTGTTCTTCAAACATGTAGACGAAAAAGAAAATGACCATCAGCACGGCAACAAACAAGCCAAACTTTTTTCGATTCGTGGAAACCGGTTCTCCTTCATCAAAATGCCCCCAACATTCAGGCTTTCTCTGCATTTTTCTTATTAGAACAGAACAAACAGACGAATAGCGGAATGACGTGAACAAGCAGCGAAAGGCCGATAAAAATCAATTCATTTCCCGCCCATCCGCGCCCAGCCGTTCGTCGCCTCACGCATGGCCGTTTTCATCCGTCGGCTGCCGCTCGCCGATTTCGGCCGGGGTGCGCAAATCGTAGCCGTCATCATTTTTGCTCGTATGGATGATGTCTTCGTTCGCTCCCATTTTGCTTGCCCGCTTCAGCTCCTCATCCGGCATAAACCGCTCCATCGCGATCCCCCCTTTCGTTTTCCTCGCCCTCATCGCCCTTGATCCGTTTTTCTTTCCTTCTCGCAACGGGACAGCTCGAGGGCAGCGCTTTTGTTTAGCATTTCCCGCGGCGAATCACACCATCCGCCGAAAAAGAGGATTGACAGCCTAGCGGTTGTTCGGTACGATTTTGTTAACAAACAAAAAAAGGAGGTTTACATATGGAGCGACGGACTTCGCTTCGGCCGATTGACATGACGCTTGCTGCTATGTTCGTCGCCTTGATGGCGATTGGCGCGAACATTACGTCATGGGTGCCGTTTCTTGTCGTCGGCGGCGTGCCAATCACGCTGCAAACGTTTTTCTGCGTCCTGGCCGGCGCGGTGTTAGGGCGGCGGCTCGGCGCGGTGGCGATGACCGTGTATATGTTCGTCGGCTTGGCCGGCGCGCCGGTGTTTTCCAAACTTAGCGGCGGATTGTCGATCATTTTCCAACCGACATTCGGCTTTATTCTCTCCTTTATCGCCGCTGCGTATGTGACTGGCTGGATCATCGAACGCGGCCCGCAGCCGGCATCCACCGCCCGCTTTGTCACCGCGGCGCTTGTCGGCATGGTCGTCAACTATGTCATCGGCACGAACTGGATGTATATGGCTTATCAATTATGGGCCGAAGCGCCAAAAGGATTGTCGTACCAAATGGTATGGGGCTGGATGCTGGTTCCGCTGCCAAAAGACATTTTGCTATCGATCGTCGCCGGCTTGATTGCTCCAAAGCTTTGCCGGGCGATCGGCCGCTCCTCTTCCGCGAGCCGCCCGGCGGCATAAACGAAGCGCGCCTGTTTGACAACAGGCGCGCTTTATATTTAGAAAAACAAATTAAACAATTGATATAGGAAACCAGCCATGAGCGCAGAAATCGGGAGCGTAATCACCCATGTAAGCACGATCCGGCGGGCGACGCCCCATTTGACCCCTTTCACGCGCTGCGCGGCGCCGACCCCCATAATGGCCGAAGAAATAACGTGTGTCGTGCTGACCGGCAAATGGAACGCCGTCGCCGAAAAAATGACGAGCGCGGACGATAAATCGGCCGCCGCCCCGTTAATCGGACGGATTTTCATGATTTTTCCGCCGACCGTTTTAATGATTTTCCACCCGCCGACAGCCGTTCCCAACCCCATGGCCAAAGCGGCAGAAATGCGCACCCACTCTGGGATGTCGGTCGTTGTATGGTATCCGCCGGCGATTAACGCCATCGTAATAATCCCCATCGCTTTTTGGGCGTCGTTCGTTCCATGTGTATACGCTTGAAATGACGCTGTCACGACTTGAAACAGCCGAAAGCCTCTCGTCGTACTGTATAAGTTCGCATTTTTAAAGATAAAGCGAAAAATACTCATTATGACAAAACCGACCCCTAACGCCAAAAATGGAGAAAGGATGAGCGACTGTAAAATTTTTAAAAATCCGCCGTAATTCAAAATCCCAATACCGGCAGCAGAAATCGCTGCTCCGGCAATCGAGCCAATGAGCGCATGCGAAGAGCTGCTCGGAATGCCATAGTACCACGTGATCAAGTTCCAGGCGATCGCGGACGTTAAGGCGGCTAAAATAATGACCGGCCCGTTTTCCAAAGCAAACGGGTCGACGATGTCTTTCGTAATCGTTTTGGCCACACCGGTGAACGTCAAGGCGCCGATGAAGTTCATCACAGCAGCCAGCAAGATGGCGCGGCGCGGCGTGAGCGCTCTTGTTGACACCGAGGTAGCGATGGCGTTGGCCGTATCGTGAAACCCGTTAATAAAGTCAAACGCCAGCGCAAAAATGACAATTAATATCGTCAAGACAAGGATCATATCCATAAAAACAACGTCCCCTTTTATGCGTTGCGCATGATGATCGTCTCTAGCGTGTTTGCGACATCTTCACAGCTGTCGGCAATCTCTTCAAGCATTTCATACAGCTCTTTATATTGGATGAGCTTAATCGGGTCCTTTTGCGTCACAAACAAGTTTTTGATCGAGGCGCGCAAAATTTCGTCACATTTCGTTTCATAGTCCTTAATCTTAATGGCGTGCTGGCGCATGTCAAGCAATTTTTTATGCGAAAGCAGCTCTAACGCATGAACGATTTCAATTGTGCTTTGGTAAATGTAGTCGAAAAATTTCACCATATGTTCGTCAATGTCCGTAAACGAGAACATTTCAAACCGAGCGGAACATTGCTCAAAGCCATCGAGCACATCGTCCATTTTCATCGCTAACTGGTGGATGTCTTCGCGCTCGATCGGCGTAATAAACGTTTTGTTTAATTGAACGACGAGCTCATGAATGAACGAATCGCCTTTCCGTTCATACTCTTTCATGACGCGGGCAAATTCTTTCAAGTCGCTCACGCTTCGAATTTTATACTCAACAAAATATTGGGCCGCTTCCTTCACATTTTCCGAAATCGTAAACAACATATCGAAGAAAACGTCCTTTTTCGGCGAAAAAATCATACCGGACACCCTCCATTGTTGGAATCAAAAATCACCGCTACTTATTGTAGCAATTTAAACTTTATTTACAATAAGTAAAAATAAACTTTACATTAAATTTACATTAACTTTACATTTTGTTCGCATTTCTTACTATGTAGCGTGGCAAAAGAACGCCGAAGCTATGCACCATAGCTTCGGCCTCTCGTTCACTTATTCAAATCGTTCGACAAACGCCGCCAGCGTGCGCACCATGACCCCCGTCGCCCCGGCCGGGCCGAGGTCGCTGTCTTTCTTTGTCGTGGCTGTACCGGCGATATCCAAATGCACCCATGGCGTGTCTTCGGCGAATTCGCCGATGAACGCTCCGCCCATAATGGCGTGCCCTTCGCGCCCCGGAGAATTGTTTAAATCGGCGATTTTGCTGCTTCGCACCCGCTCGCGGTCTTTTTCTGTAATCGGCAGCCGCCAAATGAATTCTCCGGTCTCCATAGACGCTTCAAGCAGCTGCTCAAACAGCGCTTCATTGTTCGTCATCGCTCCCGTTTTGTCCGTGCCAAGCGCGACGATCACTCCACCGGTCAACGTGGCGACATCGATAATATAGCTGGCGCCATGCTGTTTCGCATACGTGACGGCATCCGCCAAAATCAACCGCCCTTCCGCATCCGTGTTTCTCACTTCAATCGTTTTTCCAGAAAGCGATGTAATGACGTCATCGGGCTTAAACGACTCACCACTAATCATGTTGTCGGTTGCCGGGATGACGGCGAGCACGTTTTGCTCGGGACGGAGTTCGCCGATCGCTTCCATCGCTCCGAGCACCGCGGCGGCGCCGGCCATATCGGTTTTCATGTCGATCATGCTGTCGCGCGGCTTCAAGCAATACCCGCCCGTATCAAACGTCACCCCTTTGCCGACAAGGGCGATCACATCTTCCCATTGCTCTTTTCCTTGGTACTTTAAAACGATCAGCTTCGGCGGCTGCGTTGACCCTTGATTGACCGCCAAGAGCGCGCCCATGCCGAGCCGTTCCATCTCTTCTTTTTCCAAAATTTCATAGTCAAAATCGTACCGTTCAGCGAGCTTCACCGCATAATCGGCCAAATCAGACGCCGTCAGCAAATTCCCTGGCGTATTGACGAGCGTGCGCGCCGAGTTGGTCGCCTTCCCGTACACCGAGCCGACAAACAGGCTCGCCTCGATTTCCGCCACATCAGCCTCGGTATGTACAGTGAGCGATTCAAGCGCGTCATCGGCTTCCGACTTTTTCTGCTTATAGCCGGGGAATTCATATGTCGCCAAATAGTACGCCTCGGCTAACGCATGCGCCGCTTCGTTCGGGTCGACCGCTTCAGTCGCAAACGTATCAAGAACGATCGCTGCCTCGGCCCGTTTCGCCTGCTTCCATGTCCGAAACAGCTTGCCGAACACTTCACGCAGCCGCTCAAACGTCAGTTCTTCTTTTTTGCCAAGGCCGACGAAATACAGGCGCTTCGCTCCGGTTGGCAACAACGGATGAACGACCGCAACGCGCCCCCGTTTGGCGGAAATGTCGCCTTCTTTCCGCAGTCTGGACAGCTGTCCGCCGAGGCGGGAATCGTACTCGCCGCCAAGGCCAGACCATGCTTCTGTCCCCTCAAACAATCCGATGGCCAGCGCCTCGTGCGCCGTTTCTGCCGATGGCAATGGTTTTACCGTAAACATCCTTTCATCCCTTTCTGTGGTGATTCGTTCCATCCCCATTATAGCGAAATGGGCGCATTATTTCGATTGTCTAATTGACTTCCTCCCTTTTTTCTTCGCTTGGAAAACGGAGGAGCTATCGAAAAAACAAAACGGAACCAGAAAGGAAAATGACGAGACCGAGGCGAATGAGGAAAAAGACGATGAATTTAGAAAGGACGAACACCAATGAGAATCGTTTCTCTTTGCCCGAGCAATACGGAGCTGTTAGCTTATCTTGGCCGGCTGGACGATGTCATCGCCGTGGATCATTCTTCCGATTGGCCGCCCGAAGTAAAGCGGCTGCCAACCGTCGGGCCGGATTTGCGCATCGACATGGATCGAGTCGAGGCACTCAAACCGGATCTCGTCGTCGCCTCCTTAAGCGTGCCCGGGATGGAGCGCAATATCGAGGAGCTCGTCCGCCGCCGCCTTCCCCATCTCGTGCTGGCGCCCCATTCGCTTGATGACATCGCAGCCGATCTTCTCATGTTAGGCGAAGCGCTTGGCGAAAAACAAAAAGCGGCTGAACTCGTCCGCCGCTACTATGACTTTCTGAACGAATACCGTGAGCGGGCAGCCGCCGTCGCCGAACCGGCCCGCCTGTATTGGGAATGGTGGCCGCGCCCGGTGTTCACCCCAGGCGGCGCCAACTGGCTGAGCGAGCTCAGCGAACTCGCCGGCGGGCGCAATCTTTTCGCCGACTGCGCCAACGCGAGCGTCCAGACGGAATGGGACGAAGTCGTCGCCCGCAACCCGTCGCACATTTTGCTCGTTTGGGTCGGCGTAAAAACGAAAAAAATGAGCGCCAACGCCGCCATCACGCGTCCGAAAGCTGAACAAACCGACGCCGTCCGCGCCGGGCGCATCCATCTTCTTGAGGAAGCGCTCTACTGCCGGCCGTCGCCGCGCCTCTTGGTCGGATTAAAAAAATTGGCGCCGCTTTTGCATCCGGCGCTGTTCCCTCCCGCTGACGACAGCGACCCGCTCTTCGGCCGCTGACGGGCGGGAGCCCTTTTGGTTAACTTTTCGATTCTAAATATTGCTGGCGGAACACTTGCATCGTTTCATCCTCGTTCAGCCGTATCAATTCTTCCTCTGACAGCGTGCCGTCCCCTTTTTGCACAATGTAAACATTCACTTTCTTTTTTCCCCAATATTTATATACATCTTCGACCGTTTCATAGTATAAGTCAATGCGGTGGCCTTTGATCGCCCCGCCTTTATCGGCTACGACCCCGAATCCATAACCTGGGATAAACAAAATCGTGCCGATCGGAAAAATGCTTAAATCCGCAGCAATCGTTGAGTAAAGGTCGCGTTTGACACGCACGCCGGAGTATGTAATGCCATACTCAGGATGATCGGGGGTTTTTCCAGTCGATTCGATGCCAGCCGTATAGCCGGTGGCCACGACTTCAACGGACGGATACTTCGACCAGTCAAACTGTTCCTCAAGCCGCGGAGCCGAGCGGTTGTCGTGTTTTGCGCTTCCTTTCGCTCCCCGATCGGCTTCATGATCTACTGGTGCACTGCTAAGAAAGGAACGGAGAACCGTTTTCGCTTCGACCCCAGAAACAGATTGAAATGTGGAGAGCAACGCTGTGATCAACAATAGCGTCATCGCGGTTCTGCGCACAAGTTGCCTAAAACTGCTCAATGTCCTCAACTCCTCCCACACTTCTATTTATCTCCATCCAAAATCGAAATATTCATTGCAAGGAAAGCAAAAAAACTAAAAAACCCATTTGCCAGAAACGTTGTAATTTCCGCCCCGGCATCATAAACGCATGCTCATCGAAAAGACTCATATGCAATCTGCTTTGCTGAACACAAACATGGCAAGCGAAAACGCGCATGTTCGTCCAGACCGCCCATAAGCTTTCTCCCCCAAGACATGAAAATGACCGCTGGCGGGCACCTGTTTCCTAAAAACAACGAAACGCCCCCGCTTGCGCGGAGGCGCTTTAAAACATTTGATATCCTTTTGCCCGCAGCGTTCGGATCGCCCACCCGGCGCAAAGCGCGCCGGCAAAGCCGCTGGCCAAAATCAGCAAATCGGCGGCGGCCAACGAAGCGACTTTCCGGCCGAGCGCCGCCAGTGAAGCGGACGGTGCGGTCAAATACCGAGTCCATGGCACATCATCAATAATCAAGATCGCGATGATCGGAAAACAAATGGCCATAATCCATGTCATGCGCAGCAACATATTTAGCAAAAAACCAATGCCAAAAAATAAGACAAAAAATAAAAGCATCGAAATCAGTACAACCGGCAAACTCATTTGCATCCGCCCTCAACCTCCCTTACACCCTTTTTCAGTGTACTGGATGGGCGGATGACAGTCAATGCTCGTCGCTTTCTTCCTGCTCGCCTCCCGTCCCTTGGCAGCTGTAGCACGTTTCCGATCCGCCTAGCAGGAGCTGGACGTACCCGTGCCCCTCACAGTATGGGCAAGCGTTGACCGTAAGCGTCTGTTTCATTGATGTCCCCTCCACTTCTTTTTTGTTAATATATCAAAATTTTCTGTAAAAACAAATGGCGATTCTCCTTTATTTTTGTTCATGTAAGCGAATACATCAACGCCTTGCTTTTCTTTTCTTGATTATTCTTACGATTTTGACGATTTGAAGTAAAGGCGGTATTTCGTGTACCCGAACGGATCGCCCGGGTTGAAGCCATCGTGCGGGGGGAGGAAGGCCAACGGTTCAAGCGCCAACAAATAGCGAAGCAGCCCCGACGTCGCCGGATCAGCGCAGAGCGCCGCCTTGCTTAAAAAGGCGGCTGCATGCAGCTCATCCTCCTGCACGGTAATGTCTTCGGATCGCGGACGAAGGAGAAAAATGGCCATATTGTCGCTGATTTCTCCGTCAATGACGCCGGTGCGCAAGCCAAGAAAGGCGATCGGTTCGGCATCGATCCCTGTTTCCTCCTTCACCTCGCGAACAGCCGCTTCATCAAGCATTTCCCCCGGCTGGACGAACCCGGCCGGCAGCGACCATTTTCCTTTCAGCCCGCTATATTTTTTCTTGACGACGAGCCATTCCCCCGCTTCATTGATGACGAGCCCGGCCGCCGCAATCCATACATTTCCGCGTTTGCTGTTCATCGTTCTCATCCTTTTCCATATCGTTGTACACCGTTTGTAATTCGACAAAGAAGCGGCCGTTCCCTGTTGGCCGCCATACAAAAAAGCTTCCGCCAGCGCGGAAGCTTTCTTGACCAATTAGAAAAATTTAAATTTTCCTTTTTTCATCACCAGCGACGAGCCGCCGATTAAATACAAGGCGCGGTTGTCGATCACTTTTTTCATGAAGCTCGCCTTCGTCCCCCACAATTTTTTGCCGAACACAACGCCGATCGCATCATCATGGCCGAGCGAGCAGACCGTCCCTTTAATATCGGCTTTAAACGGCTCAAGCTCCCCTTGCCCGCGAATGAGCGCCGCTAAGTTTTTCGCGCACAGCTGGCCTTCTTGCATCGCGATTTGCGCCGTCGGCGGATACGGGCGGTTCGTTTCTTCGTCAATGACGAGCGAACAGTCGCCGACGACAAAAATGTCTTCATACCCCGGAACGCGCAGGAACGGGTCGACTTTAATGCGCGAGCGCATCGTTTCAAAGCCGGACTGTTCAAGGACGCTGCTGCCGCGGACGCCAGCTGCCCAAACGACGGTGCCCGCTTTAATTTCCTCCACCTCGTCGCCCTTGGCGACAATGATCCCATCCGGTGTGCACTCTTTAATGGCGGTGCCGATTTTAAATTCGACCCCTTTTCGTTCGAGCTGGCTGACCGCGTATTCGACAAGCTCCGGATCAAAGCCCGGCAGTGCGGTCGGCGCCGCTTCGACGCAAATGATGCGCACTTTGTGCGGATCGACGTCATACTCGCGGCATAGCTCCGGAATGCGGTTGACAAGTTCGCCTAAAAACTCGATACCGGTAAACCCTGCTCCGCCGACGACGATCGTCAACCGCTCGTCTTTCTTTTCCTCTTCCGTGTTGTACGTTGCAAACTGATACTCAATATGTTCGCGAATTTGCCGCGCCGCATTGACATTGGCGATCGAAAACGCGTATTCTTTCAACCCTTTAATGCCGAACGTCTCTGATTCAAACCCAAGGGCGATGACAAGGTAGTCGTACGCCAATTCGCCATTTTCGAGCAGCACTTTCTTTTCGTTCGGAACGATTTTTGTGACAGTGTCTTGGACAAATTTCACTTTATTGCGGTCGATGACATCCGCGATCGGGTAGCGGACGCGGTCATGGTGCAGCGTCCCGGCCGACGCTTCATGAAGCCAAGTTGTCTCGTAATGATAGTCGTGCTTATTCACTAACGTAATATTCGCCTCGTTCACCCCGACGAGTTTTTGCAGGCGAACCGTCGTCATGAGTCCGCCATAACCAGCCCCTAAAATGACGATGTTTGGTTTTCTCACCTGAATCACTTCCACCCTTTTTAATTTTTTTCCCACACGTTTCTTATAGCTTTTGCTGCTATCCCCGTTTTTATCGAGCGAAGTTTGTGAAACTATTCACGTTAACCCCCAAAAAAATGTTGACAGACTGTCACAAAAAATTAACAATCTCTCCACAAACCATATTAGTCCTTTTTCTTCCTCTTTTCAAGCCTTTTTTTCAACTGGACCGACAAAAATTGAACGTTATAACGGCGGGCATTTATGGTAAGATAAACTTGTAGTGCCATTATTTTATGCGGGGAGGAATGTCGGTGAGAGAAGATCGGAACGTGTATGATGTAACGGTGATCGGCGGCGGACCAACCGGGATGTTTGCCGCGTTTTACGGCGGCTTGCGGCAAATGAAGGTGAAAATCATCGAAAGCCTTCCGCAGTTAGGCGGGCAGCTGGCCGCTTTATACCCGGAAAAATACATATACGACATCGCCGGATTCCCGAAAGTGCGCGCCCAAGAACTCATCAACCAACTGAAAGAACAGCTGAGCATGTTTTCACCTGCCATCTGCCTGAACCAGTCGGTCGAAACGCTGGAAAAACAAGAAGACGGAACGTTTAAACTCACAACGGATAAAGAGATCCATTATTCGAAAACCGTCATCATCACCGCCGGGAACGGCGCTTTTCAGCCGCGCCGGCTCGAACTTGAGAGCGCTTCCCAATATGAAGGGAAAAACTTGCATTACTTTATCAGCGACTTAGAGCAGTTTGCCGGGAAGCGTGTGCTCGTCTGCGGCGGCGGCGACTCGGCAGTTGACTGGTCGCTCATGCTCGAACCGATCGCCGCAAGCGTCACGATCGTTCATCGTCGCGATAAATTCCGCGCCCATGAACATAGCGTCGAGCAGCTCATGAAATCGCGCGTGCAAGTGAAAACACCGTTTGTGCCTGCCGAACTTATCGGCGACGAACAAGGCATCCGCCAAGTCGTCCTTGAACATGTGAAGGAAGGGACAAAAGAAACGATCGATGTCGATGCCGTCGTTGTCAACTATGGCTTTATTTCCTCGCTCGGCCCGATCAAAAACTGGGGGCTTGACATCGAAAAAAATTCGATCAAAGTCAACTCGCGGATGGAGACGAACATCCCCGGCGTGTATGCGGCCGGCGACATTTGCACGTACGATGGAAAAATTAAGCTGATCGCCTGCGGCTTCGGCGAAGCGCCGATCGCCATCAGCAGCGCAAAAACATATATCGATCCGACGGCACGAATGCAGCCGGCGCACTCGTCATCCTTGTTTTAGGCAAAGAGGGGCTGACTCAAAAGGGCCATTCAAAAACATGAGACAATGGTTACGAACGAAGCGAATAAGTCGATGTAGCGGGAAAGAGGGCGCCTCACCGCCTTGGAGACACCCTCTTTTTTGTTCATCCGTGTTCGCTTTCGTCGTCGGCGGCCGCCTCTCGTTCACCGTCTTTTTCCGCTAAACGGGCGGCCAACTCCTCTTTTTCCTTGTTGGCGGCTTTCAGCTGCCTCTGTAAATGAAACAATCGCCACCAACCGAGCATGCCGACCACAAGCCCGCCAAGGACGGCTGAACCGAAAATCACGATGATCAGCGGCAAACGGGTTTCCCCAACCAAATAATGGATCGTCACGTTTTCGACGTTCGCCACCGCCAGCAGCGCAACGATGAGCGCCAAAACGAGGGCCAAAATCACATTTACTTGCCCTTTCACTGCCATCCCCCCTTGGCGGTCTTTACTGACAAACAGTTGTTTGCCACGCCCTCCTGACACCTAACATTGCTCCGGCGTGCCGGCGTTCGTCGCCGTGCGGAATGACGAACCGCAGCCGCATGTCGCAATGGCGTTCGGATTGTTGATCGTAAACCCGCCGCCAAGAAGCGACTGTTTGTAGTCGATGACCGTGCCGCGCAAAATGGGGGCGCTGTCGCGGTCGATCAAAATTTTAATCCCGTGCTGTTCCAATTCGATGTCGTCATCGCGCCGCTCGCGCTCAAACCCCATGCCGTACGACAGCCCGCTGCAGCCGCCGCCATGGACGCCGACGCGCAAATAGGCGTTTTCCTCTTCCTGCTCCTTCATCATGTCCTTAATTTGAAACGCTGCCGCTTCCGTCAGCGTAATGATCGCCTCGGTCATGTCAATCCCTCCTTACCTATAGTATACCGCTTTGCCGCTCGGATGCTCAACCGTTCTGCCCGCTGCGGTAATAATACACGCCGGTGCACACCGTTTCGGCCGGGCCAGTCATGCGCACGTTGCCGTCATGCCCCCATGTGATCGTCAAATCACCGCCGGCCAGATGGACGACCGTTTCCGCTCCGCGCGCCGTTTTGCCGTTTAACACCGAAGCGACAACCGCCGCGCACGCCCCGGTGCCGCACGCCTGCGTGACGCCCGAGCCGCGCTCCCAAACGCGGAAATGAAGCTCACGCTCATTGACGACCTCGACAAATTCGACGTTCACTCCTTCGGGAAAGCGCGGGTCCTTTTCAACGAGCGGGCCAAGCGTGGTCACCGGCGCCTTTTCAATATCATCCACATAAAAAATGACGTGCGGGTTGCCCATCGATACAGCGGTGATTTCATACTCGCCGCCGCCAATGGCAAACGATTCAGCGACGACTTGCTCCGCCTCCGGCCCGGTCATCGGAATGGCGCTCCGCCGAAGGAGCGGCTTGCCCATATCGATGGTCACGCTCGTCACCTCGCCGTTTTCCGCCGCCACTTCAGCCGCGACGAGCCCGGAGAGCGTTTCAATCAAAAACGAGCGGTCGCGGACGATGCCGTGCTCGTACGCATACTTTGCCACACAGCGCAAGCCATTGCCACAGTTTTTCCCTTCCGAGCCATCGCTGTTAAAAATGCGCATTTTCACCGGTGCTTGCTCCGACGGGCAAATGAGAATGAGGCCGTCCGAACCGATGCCGGTGTGGACATCGGAAACACAACGGGCGATCGCCGGCAGCTCGTCTTCCGGAAGCGTTTCGCGAAACAGATCAACGTAAATATAACTGTTCCCTAACCCATGCATTTTCGTAAACGAAAACGAGTACACGTCATGCCCCTCCTAAAAATTTTTGGCACCCTTATGTATAACGATACCGCCCCTTGGACACAATGGGAATATCCCCCGTTTTTTCATATACATTGAAGAGGATGCCGCCTTGTGGGCATCCTCCTTTTTTTCGTTAAAACATCGGGTTTTCCTCGAGATGCCGGTAAATATTTTCGACAAGCTGCTCCGGCGTCTCACCGCTGACAAACTCGCCGTTTACGAGCGCAAACAGCGTATGGGCGCAGCGCGTGCAGTAGCTTAAGCAGCTGTATTCGATAATATCCAAATTCGGATCCTTTTCAAGCATTTCCATCGCTTTATACGATCCGCTGGCTAAGTTGCTGATGCAAAACTCAATGATCGGTAAGATCATGGGCATGTTCACCTTCCTGCTTCCCATCGTAACGGTTTTGCGGCACGGCGTCAACGAACATGCTCACGAGCGGTCGGACGAAAAATTGTTGTTCTTTTGTCACAATTTCGTTATACTTTTTTATGGCATTGGCGGCTTGAGAAACTGGACAAAAGGGGACTTTAGCCATGAAACATCTCGTACTGCTTGGCGGGGGATACGGCAACATGCGCATTTTGCAACGCCTTCTCCCGGACGGAGTGCCAAACGACATTCATATTATCCTCATTGATCGCGTTCCGTACCATTGTTTAAAAACGGAATATTACGCGTTAGCTGCGGGGACGATCAGCGACCATCACATTCGCGTCCCGTTTCCGGAACATCCGCAATTCACCTACCAGTTCGGCGAAGTCATCTCGATCGACCTTGACAAGCAGCTCGTCCATCTGAAAGATGGAAGCCACGTCCGTTACGACGACCTTGTCATCGGGTTGGGCTGTGAAGATAAATACCACGGGGTGCCGGGCGCTGATGCGTACACGTACAGCATTCAGTCGATCGACAAGGCGCGCGCCGCCTATGAAGCGCTGAACAACTTGCCGCCAAAAGCAACGGTCGGCATCGTCGGCGCCGGCTTAAGCGGCGTGGAGCTGGCCAGCGAACTGGCGGAAAGCCGCCCGGATTTGCACATTAAGCTGTTTGACCGCGGTGAGCGCATTTTGCCAATGTTTCCAAAACGGTTAAGCGACTACGTCGAAGGATGGTTTATCGAACATCGCGTTGAAATCGTCCGCCATTCGAACGTCACGAAAGTCGAGCCGGGTGTCTTGTACAACCATGACGAGCCAGTGCCCTGTGACGTCATCGTCTGGACGGCCGGCATTCAGCCGAACCGCGTCGTCCGCGAACTAAACGTCGAAAAAGATAAACAAGGCCGCGTCATACTGACGAAGCAGCACCATATCCCTGGCTATGAAAACGCATACGTCGTCGGCGACTGTGCGAGCTTGCCGCATTCGCCGAGCGCCCAGCTCGCTGAAGGGCAAGCGGAGCAAATCGCTCAAGTGCTGCAAAAACGGTGGAACGGCGAAGAGCCGCCAAGCGAATTCCCGCCGATCAAATTAAAAGGCATTCTCGGTTCGCTCGGCAAAAAACACGGCTTCGGCCTCGTCGCTGACCGCCCGCTCACCGGCCGGGTGCCGCGCCTGCTAAAATCAGGCGTTCTTTGGATGTATAAATACCATAACGGCTATTAAGCCGCACACGGCTGGCATGGAATCGCAAAGGCGGCGCAAAGCGGCTGCTTTTCCCATTAAGAACGCTTGATGTTGGCCGCCATCAACCATCATTGCCGAAAAGGAACAGCGATTTTCATCAGCCGGCTAGACGGTCGACCCATCGCGAAGGCGGCGGGGAATCCCCCGCCGCCCGTTCGCTTTCCCCGCCGTGCGGCGCCGCTGCTATGACGAACGGTAGCCGTATTTCTCCATTTCGGCATAAATGGCTTTCAGCCGCGGATTCCCTTCCGCGACAACTGTTCCTTCCACAACGACGACCGGGTACACCCAGTCCTCCTCGACGATCGTTTTCGCCAGCGACCGTTTTGCTTCGTCATCCGCCGGCGGATGGAAAATATCGACGTACGCCATGCGGAACGGCTGATCTGGATATTTGCGGCGCAGCGCAGCCTCGAGCCATTCGTACGTCTCTTTTGACGACGGCAGCTGCACGCACGACGGGCAAACGATCTCCGCTCCATACACACAAATTTCAACCGGTTTGAACGCCATCATAGTCACCCTTTACGAAAGCAAAATTTATCATTAGATTTTTTCCGCTACCATGATTATAATAAAAAGTAAGGAAAGGAGTCGATGGAAATGACGGATCAAGAAATTAAAGAACAAGTGCAAGAAGTTTTAGATAAACTCCGCCCGTTCCTGCTTCGCGACGGCGGCGACTGCGAACTTGTCGATGTGGAAGACGGCGTCGTGAAACTCCGCCTTCTTGGCGCATGCGGCAGCTGCCCGAGCTCGACGATCACGTTAAAAGCCGGGATCGAACGCGCCTTGTTTGAGGAAGTGCCGGGCGTCGTCGAAGTCGAGCAAGTGTTTTAACTTAAAAAATCCGAACAGCAGAGGGCTGTTCGGATTTTTTTATGCCTCCAGCGCCAGCTTGTAAACGCGGCTGCCGTGCGGCTCGACAGCGAGCGTTGTGACTTCGCAAGCCGGGAAGTGCGGGCGCAGCTGCCGTTTGAGCCGTTCGCCTTTCCCCGGCTCAGCAAACACGAGCACCGTCGGCCCCGCCCCGCTTAACGCCGCGCCGACCGCCCCGTATTCAAGAGCGAGCGCCTCCGCCCGCCCCAATTCCGGAACGAGCGGTTTCCGGTGCGGCTGATGAAACAAATCGGCCGCCATCATGCGCCCGGCGAGCTTCCAATTTTTCGTCAGCAGCGCCGCGACAAGGACGTTGCTGATGGCGCTCGCCTCGACGGCCTGCTGCCTCGTCCATTGTTCAGGCAGGTGCCCGCGCGCTTTTTTCGTTTCCAATTCATACTCGGGGATAATGGCGACAAGCTCCACGTCCAACTCCGGAAGATGGACGACATCCACGCCCTCTTCGCGGTAGCAGCCGATGACCAGCCCGCCGTAAAGCGAGGCGCCGACATTGTCCGGATGGCCTTCATAGCGGGTGGCCAGTTCCATCTTTTGTTCGCGCGACAATCCTAATTCAAGCAGCGCATCGGCAAGCTCGATGCCGGCGACGACCGCCGCCGCGCTGCTCCCGAGCCCCCGCGTAAACGGAATATCGCTGTACACCTCCACCGCGCAGCTCGGCAGCCGGCGGCCGTGCACGTTCGCCGTCTTGCTGGCTACCTCGTATACTAAATTGTCCGTTCCGCGCGGAATGCCGCTCACCTCCGCCGTCTTTGGCGTAAACGACCATGCCTCCGCCAGGCGGACGTCAAGCGTTAAGTAGCGGGAGACGGCGAGCCCCACCGAGTCGAAGCCGGGCCCTAAGTTCGCCGTACTTCCCGGAACGACAATCTTCAACATCTCGTCTTCTTTCATGTACGGACAACCCCTTGCAAATGCTCAAGCACCACTTGTTCATCGTTCGGCAAAACGACCGGTTCCATCGCGGCGGTCTCCAAGGCAATGGCCGGATCTTTCAAGCCGTTGCCGGTGAGAACGGCGACAACGAGGCTGCCTCGCTCGATTTCATTCCGTTCGCGCTGTTTGATCACTCCGGCAATGGCGGCGCATGACGCCGGCTCGGCAAAAACGCCTTCCGTCCGGGCGAGCCGTTGGTAAGCCGCTAAAATTTCCGCATCGCTCACTTCATCGATTTTCCCGCGCGATTCGTTCGCCGCCTCGACCGCTTTTTTCCAGCTGGCCGGGTTGCCGATGCGGATCGCTGTCGCAATCGTTTCCGGCTGCTCAATCACTTGATTGCGGACGATCGCCGCCGCCCCTTCCGCTTCAAAGCCGCGCATTTGCGGCAGCCCCGTTCCTTTTGCTTCGTGATACTCCTTAAACCCTTTCCAATAAGCGGTAATGTTGCCTGCGTTGCCGACCGGAATGGCAAGCACGTCCGGCGCGCGCCCAAGCTGGTCGCACACTTCAAACGCCGCCGTTTTTTGCCCTTCGATCCGGTACGGGTTGACCGAGTTTACAAGCGTAATCGGCGCCGTTTCGCTCAGCCGGCGCACCATGCTGAGCGCTTCGTCAAAGTTGCCGTCAATCGCAAAAATGTCCGCCCCGTACATGGCGGCTTGCGCCAATTTGCCAAGAGCGATTTTTCCGTTCGGGATGACGACAAGGCAGCGCAACCCGGCGCGCGCCGCATACGCGGCCGCCGAAGCAGACGTATTGCCGGTCGACGCGCAAATGATCGTATGGCTTCCTTCCTCTTTCGCCTTCGCCACCGCCATCACCATGCCGCGGTCTTTAAACGACCCCGTCGGGTTCGCTCCTTCCACCTTGACGTACAGCGTAATGCCGAGCTCTTCCGACAGGCGCGGCAGCGGGATAAGCGGCGTATTCCCTTCGCAAAGCGATAGTCTTGGCGTTGCTTCTGTCAGCGGCAAAAAGTCACCGTAAGCGTCAAGCAGCCCTTTCCATGCCATCACCGTTTCTCTCCTTCCACCCGATACGAGCTTTGCACCCGCTCGACGATTTCCAAATCGCCAAGCTGCTGCAAAATCTCTTCATAGTCTTGCTGCGACGCGTTGTGCGTCACGATGACGATTTCCGCCAAGCCGTCTTCTTTTAACGGCAGCTGTAAAATCTTCTCGAAACTCACCCCGCGCTTGGAAAACAGCGTCGTAATTTTGGCAAACGCCCCCACTTGGTCTTTCACATGAATGCGCAAAAAGTATTTCGAGAAAATTTCCGCCGGCGCCTTCAATTGTTTTTCATATTGCGGCGCGACGGCGTAGTGGCCGTTGACGCCAAGGCGCATATTTTTCATCACCGCGACCAAGTCGGAGACGACCGCCGTCGCCGTCGGCAAACTGCCGGCCCCCGGTCCGTAAAACATCGTTTCCCCGACCGCCTCGCCGTACACATAGACAGCGTTGTATTCGTTATGAACGGACGCGAGTGGATGCGAATCCGGAAGGAACGTCGGCTGGACGCTCACTTCCACCTTGTTGCCATCGCGCTGGGCGATGCCGATGAGCTTCATCGTATAACCGAGCCGCTTCCCGTACGTTAAATCTTCTTCCGTCACATGCGTAATGCCTTTGACTTGCACATCGTCCAAGTCGATGTCCATCGAAAAGCCTAAGCGGGCCAAAATCGCCATTTTCCGCGCCGCATCAAGCCCTTCAACGTCCGACGTCGGATCAGCTTCGGCGAACCCGAGCGCTTGCGCTTCAGCGAGAACCGCTTCGTACGAAGCACCGTTTTGCGACATTTTCGTTAAGATGTAGTTGGTCGTTCCGTTGACAATCCCCATCAGCTTGGTGATCCGATCCGACGCCAGCCCGTCCACTAAGCTGCGCAAAATCGGAATGCCGCCGGCGACGCTCGCTTCGTAAAACAAATCGCAATGGTGTTCGGCCGCCACCCGGAGCAATTCAGAACCGTACACCGCCATTAAATCTTTGTTCGCTGTCACCACATGTTTTCCTTGGCGCAGCGCCCGCAGCAACAATTCTTTCGTCTCCTCGATGCCGCCCATCACTTCAATAATGACGTCAACGTCCGGATCGTCGATCACATCGGCGGCGCTTGTCGTCAGCAGCGCCGGATCGACGGCGACATCACGGGGTTTATGCACATCGCGGACGAGGATTTTTTTCACCTTCACTGGACAACCGACTTGGTGCATCAATTTTTCTTGGTGGTTTTCAATAATTTTGACCACACCGCTCCCGACCGTTCCTAATCCTAACAATCCAACAAAAATTGGCTTTTCCATCCTTCCCGCCCCTTCTGTTTACGTACAGTAGACATTTGTATTTTTATAGTAGACATTATAAAAGACGATCCGCCGTTTGGCAATGAAAATTTTTGCGACGACCGATTCACCGGCGTCAACTGCCTCCCATCGCGGAAAAGTTATGACGGCCGATTCACCGGCGTCAATGGCGGCCGCCCTTCGAGCACGGCGATGATGTTGTCGCGCGCGAGCGTCATCATGGCACGGCGCGTTTCGTGTGTCGCGCTGCCAATATGGGGCAAGGCGACGACGTTCGGAAGCGAAACGAGTGGATGAGCGGGATCAACCGGTTCTTTTTCAAATACATCGAGCCCGGCTGCCGCGATCTCCCCATGAACGAGCGCCTCATACAGCGCCTGTTCATCGACGACCGCACCGCGCGCCGCGTTGATGAATATAGCGGACGGCTTCATGTGCCGAAACGCCTCGCGGTTAAACAAATGGCGCGTCTCCGAGGTGAGCGGCGTCAAGCAGACGACAAAATCGCTTTCCGCCAACAAATCGAAAAATGGACGGTAGATGGCGCCAAGCCGCTCTTCCGCCTCCGGGCGGCGGGAGCGGTTGTAATACAGCACGTTCATGTCAAACCCTTTCGCCCGCTTGGCCACCGCTTGGCCGATGTTTCCCATGCCGACGATGCCAATCGTTTTATGGTGGACATCGGCGCCAGCAAGCAAAAACGGACTCCAGCTTTTCCATTTTCCTTCTTTCAAAAACTCGGCCGCTTCCACCAACCGCCGGGCGGCGGCCAATAGCAGCGCAAACGTCAAATCGGCCGTCGTATCGGTCAACACATCGGGCGTATTGCAAACGACAATGCCGCGCCGAGCGGCCGCCGGCACGTCAATATTGTCATAGCCAACCCCCATATTGGCGACGACTTTGAGCGCCAGAGAAGCGGACAACACATCTTCATCGATTGGGTCGGATACCATCGGCAAAATGGCGGCCGCCCGTCTCGCTTTTTCTGCGAGCACATCGCGCGGCACGGCCACGTCCTCATGCGGCCACATCTCGACTTCAGCGATGGCCGAAAGCGGCGCAACGACGTCCTCTGGCAGTTTTCGCGTAATAAAGACGTACGGTTTGGTCATCATACACCCTCCTATCCGATTTTTTCTAAATCTTATCACAACTCCGGCTAAAAAAAAACGGGGAGTTGTCCCCGATGCCACCCACCAAAAAAGGATGCCTTGTTTCCCTTCAACGAAAAAAGAGCGATTTCGGCCGCCATCAGAAAAAACAGCCGGCCGCTTGCATGCAAAAAGAAAAAACGGATTCCGACGCATCGACAGGCAAGAAGTCATCGCCCGCCGCAAAAAAGAAACGGCGTCGGACGCCGCCCACCGAAAAGCCGCTGATCGCTGGCACACCACAACAAGCGGTCGTCGGCGCCGAAACCGCGACTGCCTGCCCGTTTTGTTTCACACGGACGGCAGCCACTCCACCGCCGGCAGTCGCACGCGTTCCGCGATGCCGGCAATTTCGGCGAACGAAGCCAAAAACCGTTCATGCTCGTGCGACCCATCAAGCAAATGCCGCAATTCCTTCTCCCGCCGCGCCCGCTCATTCCCGTCGGCGGCGGTATAATACGCCTCGACGCACTCAAAATACGAAAGCGGAAACAACAACCGGGCGTAAATGAGCCGCCAGGCAAACGGCGACAGCGGCGATACGTGCCCGTAGTCTTGGAAAAACTGGCGCACCGCCCGCTGGCATCCTAACCCGCGCTGCCGGTACAGATGGCGCACCCATTCCGCCAAATCGCGGGCGCAATGGTCGTACACCCAATCGATCGGCAGCTTCGCCTCCGCCCCCTCGATCCAGCCGGCTTGCGGCAGCCGCTCGTGGCAAAACGCTGCATAATCAACGCGGAGCGGTTCCTCATCGAGCTCCGTATCGGCCACATATTGCACCGCGTTTTCCGCCAAACCTAAATAATACGGGAACGACTCGATCAACAGCCGGTCAAACGGCGACGCCGGACCGTTTGCCACCATGTTCGTCCAAAACGCCTCCATTTGGTCGATCCGCTTCGCCCATAGTTCCCGCCATTGGCCGATGCGCCGGCAAGCGACAATCGGCAGCGGACAAGAGCGCCCATATTCATGCATCACCGCCAGCTCGCGGCCGAGCGAACGAAAGCGGACTGCCGGAAGCGGCGCGCGAACAAGCACCATCGGCTGTCCCTCATAGACGGCGAGATACGTTCCAGCCTTTGTTTTCACCAGCTCCCCGACGCCGGTCACCCCTTTTGCCCGCAAATAGCGGCTCATTTGCTGGCGCTCTTCCATCTCCGCTTCGCTCCGTCCGTCGGCCGCAACGAGGAGAAAACGCTCCTGCTGCCGCCAAACCACTGTGTGCCTCCCTCTTCGCTCCAACCGTTCGGCGCGCACCCCGTACTGTTCATGCACCCATGTTTCCATCTCCGCACCTCCAGGCCCGTGTCCATGATCATCTCGGGACGAACCTTGACCTCCCGTTCACCTTGCGCCTGAAAAATTCCGACGTCCATGATGGCCTCGGGCTGAAACGCCATGTCCGCCCCCGTGCCCGCCATCGCCGCTGTTCACCTTTCGGCCACACGCCGGCCGAAGCCACCCGTTGGCTGCACAGCAAACCGCCAGCCCCCTTCCTTTTTGGCGAAAGGGGCTATTGTTTATATATGCAGCTCGATGAGCATTTTTCTTTATATGACGGACTGTTTTATGACATGATACATATATATAAAAAACGACTTTTCAAAAGAAATAGGTGACATTTTATGAGCGAATTCATTATGAACAATTTGGAACAAACCGCCCGGCGTTGGCTCGAGGAGCGGGGAGTGACAGTGGAGAAAATCGCTGAACTCGTCTATTACTTACAATCGAAATACCATCCGGATTTAACGATGGACGAATGCACGGAAAACGTCAACCGCGTCATTTCGAAACGCGAAGTGCAAAACGCGATTTTAACCGGCATTCAGCTCGATAAACTCGCCGAGGCCGGCCAGCTCGATGAGCCGCTGCAATCGGTCATCCGCCGCGATGAAGGGCTGTATGGCGTCGATGAAATTTTAGCCCTTTCGATCGTCAACGTCTACGGGTCGATCGGGTTTACGAACTACGGATACATCGACAAACAAAAGCCGGGCATCCTGCAATACTTAAACGACAAATCAACCGGCAAATGCAACACGTTTTTGGACGATATCGTCGGCGCCATTGCCGCGGCGGCGTCAAGCCGCTTGGCGCACCGGGCCGCCAACGCGGAATAACGATCGCCATGCCCCGGCGCGCTGGGCCGATAGCCGATTGCCGGCTTTTTCGACGCAACCGGCGGCATGTCTACAATCAAACGCCGCCTTGCCTTTTTTGGCAAAGCGGCGTTGTTTACAGGCGCTCCATCCATTCTAACAGCGAGTCGGCCGTATACGTCGGCTGCCGCTCGTAGCGGGCGAGCATCTCTTTCGTCGTGACGCCTGTATGGACTAAAAGCGTATCGATGCCGGCGTTTATGCCCGCTAAAATGTCGGTTTCGTAATAGTCGCCGATCATGAGCACGTCCGCTTTCGGAACGCCGAGCACTTTGAGCGCCTGCTCCATAATGATTTTTTCCGGCTTGCCGATAAACGTCGGCTTCACTTGCGTAGAAACGGCGACGACCGACGTAATGGCCCCGTTGCCTGGCAATAGCCCGCGCTCCGTCGGCAAAGCGATGTCCCCGTTTGTTGAAATGAACGTCGCGCCATTGCGGACAGCAAGGCAAGCGACAGCGAGCTTCTCGTATGTAATTTGCCGGTCGATGCCGATGACGACGACGTCCGCGTCCTCGCCGGCAAAACGAAATCCTTTGTCCGCCAAAGCCGTGCGGATCCCTTCTTCACCGATGACATAAACGGACGCGTCCGGCTTTTGTTCAAAAATGTAGTTCGCCGTCGCCTGGCTTGTCGTAAAGACGTGCTTCGCTTCCGCCGGCACGCCAAATGACCGCAATTTTTCCGCCACTTGCGCCGGCGTGCGCGACGAGTTGTTGGTGACAAACAAATACGGAATCCCGCGGCGGTGCAGTTCATTGACAAATTCGCGCGCTTCGGCGATGCACTCCGTACCGCGGTACATCGTCCCGTCTAAATCGATCAAATAGCCGCTATATCGTTTCAATGCATTCGCTCCCTTTCTTTTTCCGTATGTCAGTCGTTCGTTCTCCCGCTTTTCCGTGAAAATGCCGCGCCGGCAAGCGATAATTTTCATGCCCGGGTGGAGGGCAACACGTTGTCCATGAATCTTTTCCATGAGCGTCAACGGCTGAAAGGCGCATGTTCGACCATCATGGAAGCCGCTTCATTGCCTCGTGTTGGCCAAAGGCGCATCCGGCGCTGGGATGCGCCCCCATCGTCAATGAGAGGGGGCGCTGAGGCCGCCACCCGTCAACTGCGAAACGCCGACACCGGACCGAGTTCATTTTCAAGATAATCGCGCACCGCCTTCGGATACGTGTCCAGCGCCGGCAAATGTGCGTTCAGGCTGGCGCGCAGTTTCGCATGGTCGACGCTTGTATACTCATGAACGAGCATTTTCCGGTGGGCGATGAACGCTTTCAGCTGTTCGGCGTCCGCCGGCGTAATGACTTGCTCATCGGCTAAAATGTCAATAATATCGTCATAGCTGCCCGGGTCACGCATAATGAAGCCGTCGATCATCGCGTTGCCGACGTCCAAAACCGCTTCGATGACGACATGGGCGATCCGTTCAAGCGCCAACCGTTGAAGCGGCTCATCCCAGTTGTCCTTGCTTTTGTAATAAGCCAACATTTGTTCCATGCAGCGAAGTCGTTCTTCCATTTTTTTTCGGTCAACAAAATACATGGCTCATCCCTCCTTCTTTCTTGCGTCCATCCCCTCCCCTTTTCGCCGTCTGTCTGCTATGATGGATAGAGACGAAAACATAGGAGGGCTCAATATGGGCGAACGGTTTTATTTGTACGATGACACCATCCAAGCGGCGGTTCGCTTCGTCAGCTTTGTCGGCGAACGGCAGCGGTTCGATTTGGCGCTCATCGAAACGGATCGTTTTTACGGCAAATCCATCGTGCTTGACTTGCAAAGCAACCGCTTTGCCATTCTCGGCCGCGACGATTTAGAGGAGCCCGGCTATTTAGAGCGCGCCTACCAGCTTGATGAACAAGACGCCGACGATTTGCGCGCCTTTTTGGACGAATGTCTTTCATAACCTTCCTTCATTTTGGGCATCTTATGAAACACCCCGGCATCAAGGAAGGTGAGACGAATGGCGGAACGGGAAACGTATGCCGACTTTTCCGTCGTCGAGAAACAGCGCAATTTTTTAACAGCCGAAGAATTTCCGGAAGGGCCGTACGGATCGCCGCGCCGCGACGACGCCCCGGTCGAAAATAAAAGCACGCCTTGGAAAGAAGGACAGCGCCCTTACAGCGCCTTTAACTATGAGTTTAAGTCGTTCCACCAAAACATTCCAAGGCGCGACCCGGCGTCCCACCCGCCGCATGATGATCCGCGCAAAAGCGAACAGTTTCCGTACAATGAAGTCGAATGACGAAGCAGCCGCCCGCCGTACACGGGCGGCTGCCTTGTTCGCCTCCCTACACGCGACGCCGCAATCCGGTGATGTTGCAGCTCTAGGTTCGCAGCCGGTTCGAAGCGGCCTTCAGCGCGGCGTCACCGCGCCGCCATCCGACCGCACCGTTACCGCTTCACTTTGCGCAACACAAAATAGGCGCACCCAAAGTTGCAATATTCATACAAATACTCCGACAGCGTGCTAATTTTCGTATCGTATGTCGCCTTTTGGTTATGGTCATCGAAAAAGCCGCGCAGGCGAAGCTGATTGTATCCCCAGTCGCCGACAATGTAGTCATACTTCCCTAAAATATCCGCATAGCGGGCGCGAAACGCTTCCTCGTTAAAGGCGTTTTTGACGTTTTCGACCAGTTCGTAACAATGGTTGTTGATGCAGATCACCGCTCTCACCTCGCCTTTCCACTTTCATCATAAACGATGTATCACACCCAATCAATTACTGTTATCAAACGGAAGAGCGTGTGCCACCCTAAAAGTGAAGGGGGTGCTGACGATGAGACGACCATGGTTGGCCGTTATGTTCGGAACGGCCGTCGCCCTAGCCGGCTGCGCGCAGACGGCCCAGGACGAAAACACCGACGTCTACAAGCGGAGCGGCAATACGATCAATGTCACCGACCGCAATGAGCTATATAACGAAAACGGGGTGCCAAACGGCGATGACACACCGCTAAACAACTTTGGCTACGTCCGTCACCAAAAGAGCCCAACCCTCGGCGATGCGAACGGTTATAATGACATGCCGTCATTCAACCGCGAGCAGGCGGCCGATTTAATCAGCAAGTTGTGCACCCAGCTGCCGAACGTCAATGACGTCGCTACGCTGGTCACAGACGAGGAAGTGCTTGTCGTCTATGATGCCGACACAAACAACCGGGAGCAAACAGCCGATCAAGTGAAAAAGACGGCGCTTTCGGTCGTTCCTCGTTACTACCATGTGTATGTCGCCGACAACCCACAGCTGATGAGAGATATTGAGCGCTTCGGCCGACTCGACTCAAACAGCCGCGGCATCGATCGAATCATGGATGCGACCATCCAGCAAATGCTGAAATATCCGCAAGGGAAAAAGCTCAGCGGCGGGGAAAATGAAAACGGCGAAATGATCAATGAAACGAACGATGAGCTCGACCGCGACTTCCGCGACGGCACACCGCGGCCGACACCGGAGGGGCGCTAGGGCAAAGAAAACGGTCTGCCTTCTTAATGAAGAGGCACGACCGTTTTTCTGTTTGCTTGGTCGATGTTATGCTTTCAACTGCCGCGCTTTCGCCGCCTCGCTCACTTGCTCATCGGCATGATACGACGAACGGACGAGCGGACCTGCCTCGCAATGGCTGAATCCTTTGCTCAGCGCGATCTCTTTCAGCTCTTGAAATTCGTTCGGATGGTAATATTTCACGACTTTCAAATGTTTTTTCGTCGGCTGCAAATATTGGCCGATCGTCAAAATATCAACGTGGTTGGCACGCAAATCGTCCATCGCCTCGATAATTTCCTCTTTCGTTTCTCCAAGACCGACCATGATGCTTGATTTCGTCGGAATATCCGGCTGCAGTTCTTTCGCGCGCCGCAAAAATTCAAGCGAACGTTCGTACGTCGCGCGGGTGCGCACCCGCGGCGTCAGGCGGCGCACCGTTTCAATGTTATGGTTTAAAATATCGGGGCGGGCATCCATCAGCGTTTTTAAGTTTTCGTACACCCCGCCCATATCAGACGGCAGCACCTCAATGGTCGTAAATGGGTTTTTCCGGCGGATGGCGCGCACCGTTTCGGCAAACACGGCCGCCCCTCCATCTTTTAAATCATCGCGGGCCACCGCGGTGACGACGACGTGTTTTAAGTTCATGATGCGCACCGATTCGGCGACGCGTTCCGGTTCTTGCCAGTCAAGCTCGGTCGGCAGCCCCGTCTTGACGGCGCAAAAGCGGCAGGCGCGCGTGCAGACGCTGCCTAAAATCATAAACGTCGCCGTCCGCCGCACCGCCCAGCATTCATGAATGTTCGGGCATTTCGCTTCCTCACAAACAGTATGTAAACGGTTTTCCCGCATCAGCTTCTTCAAACCGGTGTAATGTTCGTTCGTATTCAGCTTAATTTTTAACCAATCTGGCTTGCGAACATGTTCTTCCTTCGTCGCCATTGTTCTCACTCCAGTTACGTATGATTGTTCATTTCCCATTATAATGAAAAGGGCGGGAAAACACAAAAAATAAGTCGTCTTTGCCTTTTCCGCTTTTTAACATTTATGAATTCCCCTTTTCTCTCCAAACTAAACATATGAAACGGGCGAAAAGGGGGGATCCACGTGCACCGATGGCTTGTCGCCATATGGGTGGCGACGATGTTCTTCATTGCCGCCGGTGCGGCTTCCGCGGCGGAAAACGACGAGGCGGTATACGAACAGCGCATGGAGCTGTATAAAAAGGCGGAAGCCGTTTCACTCATTCCGTGGTATTACTTTGCGGCCATCGACCAGTATGAACGGAACATCCGCCAAGTACGCCGCGACTTGCCAAAACCAACCGGCGTTCTCGGCATTTACATCAAACCGGAACAATGGGCCGGTCCGCTCAATCAAAATCCGCACGACACAAACCCGTTTACGATTTCCCAATTCGGCGGGTTGGGGACGGATGGGGACGGGGACGGCGTGGCGCGGGCGGACGACGACGATGATGTTATTATGGCTATAGCCCGTTATTTGCAGACGTACGGCATCGACCACCGCCACATTAAAATGGCGCTTTGGAATTATTACCAACGTGCGAAAGCCGTTGACTTGATTTTAGGGAAGGCGAAAATTTACAAAACGTATCAAACGCTCAAATTGGACGAGCACGTCTTTCCGCTTCCGCTGCGGTCCAATTACAGCTATCGCGATACATGGGGCGACGCGCGCGGCTGGGGCGGGCGGCGCATTCATGAAGGGACCGACATTTTCGCCGGCTACGGCGTGCCGGTGCGTTCGACATGCTACGGCATTGTGGAGCTGAAAGGCTGGAACAAATACGGCGGCTGGCGCGTCGGCATCCGCGACATTAACAATACGTACCATTATTTCGCCCATTTAAACGGTTTTGCCCCCGGGCTTCGCGAAGGGCAAATCGTGGAGCCGGGAACCGTCATCGGCTCGGTCGGCAGCTCCGGCTACGGCCCGCCGGGTACGGCTGGAAAATTTCCGCCCCACCTCCACTATGGCATGTACAAAGACAACGGCTACACGGAGTGGTCGTTTGATCCGTATCCGCATTTAAAAGCGTGGGAGCGGGCGGAGCGCCAGCGGCAAAAGCGCCGCTGACGGCATCCGCCGTGCCAAAAGGGCTGAATCGAGAGGCAACTTTCTATTGTGGCAAAGTATATGCAGAAGAAAAGGGTGTCTCGTCGCGTTAGAGACACCCTCCTCGTCTGACCGTCATTAGCGATCAATGTCCGCCTAAATATGCTTGTTTCACTTGTTCGCTCGCCTGCAGTTCGCTCGCTGTTCCCGATAGGACGACGCGCCCCGATTCGATGACATAGGCGCGAGCCGCAATCGAGAGCGCCATATGGGCGTTTTGCTCGACAAGCAAAATCGTCGTTCCCGATTCATTAATTTCTTCAATAATGCGGAAAATCGTTTTCACGAGCAGCGGGGCGAGCCCCATCGACGGCTCGTCCAAAAGCAAAAGCTTCGGGCGCGCCATGAGCGCGCGGCCGATCGCCAGCATTTGCTGCTCGCCGCCCGAGAGCGTGCCGGCCAGCTGCTTGCGCCGCTCTTCAAGGCGCGGGAACAGCTCAAACACCTTAGCAAAGTCCTGTTGAATGCCCGCCTTATCTTTGCGCAAAAATGCGCCAAGCTCCAAGTTTTCTTCAACTGTCATGTTCGCAAACACGCGCCGCCCTTCCGGCACATGCGAAATGCCCTGTTTGACGATCATTTGCGCCGCTTTGCCGGCGATCGAGGCTCCTTCATAGACGATGTCGCCGTTTTTCGGCTTCAATAAGCCGGAAATCGTTTTTAAGAGCGTCGTTTTCCCGGCGCCGTTTGCGCCAATCAAGGTGACGATTTCGCCGCTGTTGACTTCCAGCGATACGCCTTTTAAGGCATGAATATTGCCGTAAAACACGTCAATTTGATCGACTTTCAACATCATCACGACACCTCCTCGCCAAGGTAAGCCTCGATCACTTTCGGGTTGTTGCGCACATCTTCCGGCGTGCCGTGAGCGATCAACTGGCCATGGTCGAGCACATAAATGCGCTCGCATATGCCCATCACAAGCGACATATCATGCTCAATCAGCAAAATCGTCAACGCAAACCGTTCGCGAATAAAGGCGATCAAATTCATCAGCTCTTTCGTTTCCTGCGGGTTCATGCCGGCAGCCGGCTCGTCAAGCAGCAAGAGCTTCGGCTGCGCCGCGAGCGCCCGGGCGATCTCCAAGCGGCGCTGCTGGCCGTATGGCAAGTTTTTCGCCTGCTCGTGCATCACCTCGTGCAAGTTAAAAATGTTCAAAAACTCGATCGTCTTTTCTTCCATTTCCCTTTCTCCGCGGAGGTGGGACGGAAGGCGGAGAATGGAGCTCACGATCGAATGGCGGGCGTGCGTATGGTAAGCGACTTTGACGTTGTCAAGGACCGACAGCTCGCCAAACAGGCGAATGTTTTGAAACGTCCGGCTGATCCCTTTGCGCGTAATTTTGTACGGCGGCAAGCCGTTCAACATTTCGCCATCCAGCATAATCCGTCCTTCCGTCGGCACATACACACCGGTCAATAAGTTAAACAGCGTCGTTTTCCCGGCGCCGTTCGGGCCGATGAGTCCGACGAGCTCCCCTCGATGCAGCTCCATATCTACGCCGGAGAGCGCCTTGAGCCCGCCAAACTGGATGCCGACCCCTTCCGCTTTAAGCAACGGTGTTCTTGCCGCCATGGTTCATTCCCCCTTGCGCTGCCTTCCGCCATTTGAAGAGCGAAGTCAATTCTTTCTTCCCCATCAACCCGGTTGGGCGATACAGCATGACCAAAATCAAAACAAGGCTGTAGATGATCATCCGCGTTTCCGGATAGTTTTGCAAGAACGTCGAAACGAGTGTCAACAATATCGCCGCAACAACCGCGCCAGACAGGCTGCCGAGCCCGCCCAACACGACAAAAATCAAAATATCAAACGATTTTAAAAAGCCGAAGTTCGACGGCTGAATAATGTAAAAGTGGTGGGCGTACAAAGCCCCGGCAATGCCGGCGAAAAACGAACCGATCGCAAACGCAGCGACTTTGTAATACGTCGTATTGATCCCCATCGCATCAGCGGCGATTTCATCCTCGCGAATCGAGATGCACGCCCGCCCGTGCGTCGAATTCGTGAAGTTGGCGATGACAATGATCGTGACCAACAAACAAGCGAACACCCACGGCCATGTCGTCATGTGCGCCACCGTCATGCCGCTCGCTCCGCCCACATAGTCGATATTCAACAACGCGATGCGGACAATTTCGCCGAATCCGAGCGTCGCGATCGCCAAATAATCTCCTTTCAGCCGCAAGCTCGGCACGCCGATGATCAGGCCAGCGAGCATCGCCGCCGCCCCGGCCGCCAATAACCCGACCGCAAACGGCAGCTGCAGCTTCATCGTCATAATCGCGGAGGCATAGGCGCCAACGGCGAAAAAACCGGCATGGCCAATGGAAAACTGTCCGGTAATCCCGATAATTAAATGAAGACTGACAGCCAAAATGACGTTAATCGCCATGAAAAAGAGGGTATTCACATAAAAGATGTTTAACGTTCCGCTTGCAATCAGCCACTCGACAACGGCGAAAAAGGCGAAGGCCAATATGACGGAAACCCAAAATCCACGCGTCCGCTTCCAAGTTGCCATTGTTCCCTACCATCCTTTACACTTTTTCTCGTACGTTCTTGCCAAACAATCCGGCCGGCCGGAAAATGAGGATGAGAATTAAAATGATGAACGCCACCCCGTCGCGCCAAAGCGAATAGCCTAACCCGCTGACGAGCGATTCGATGACGCCAAGCAAAAGCCCGCCGACCATCGCGCCCGGAATGATGCCGATCCCGCCCAGCACGGCGGCGACAAACGCCTTCAGCCCCGGAAGAATGCCCATTAACGGCTCGATTTTCGTATAATAAATGCCAAAAATGACACCGGCCGCACCGGCCAATGCCGAGCCGATCGCAAACGTGGCCGAGATCGTATTGTCGACGTTAATCCCCATCAACCGGGCCGCTTCCGCATCATGGGAGACGGCGCGCATCGCTTTCCCGATTTTTGTCCGGTGAACGATGAACTGAAGAAGGACCATTAAGACGAGGGACGTGCCGAGGATGAAAAGCGACTGGCCGCTAATGACAACGCCAAACAGCTCCAAGTTCCGTTCTGGCAGCAACGTGCTCGGATACGCTTCCGGCTGCGCCCCGCGCAAATAAATCGTCACGTACTCAATCAAAAGCGATACGCCGATCGCTGTAATAAGCACGGCAATGCGCGTCGCATTCCGCAGCGGCTTGTAGGCGATGCGTTCAATAACCATCCCGAGCACAGCGCAGGCTGCCATCGCCAACAACAGCGCTGGAAAAAAACCGACACCGAGCATCGTCACAGCGTAAAAACCGACGAATGAACCGACCATAAAGACGTCGCCATGGGCGAAGTTAATGAGCCGGACGATGCCATACACCATCGTATAGCCAAGCGCGATCAGCGCATAAATGCTGCCTAACGAAATGCCGTTCACTAGCTGTTGAATGAGTTCCATGATTGCACGCTCCTTAACGAAAACTCGTTCTCTGGTCAAAAGAAATGCCGGACAGGGGATCGTTCCCTGAAGGGACGCCCTCCCCCCGCCCATGCACTCCATCCAGCCTTGCCTTACGGATTCACTTTCGTTTTGAATTGTTGCTGCCCGTCTTTGTATTCTAAAATCGCCGCCGATTTCACCGGGTCATGGTTTTCATCGAGCGTCAGCGTACCGGAGACGAGCTGCAAATCTTTCGTTTGCACCAGCGCGTCTTTGATTTTCACCGGATCGGCGCTGCCGGCCCGTTTGATGGCATCCGCCAGGAAATATGCCGTATCGTAGCCAAGCGCGTTAAAGGCGTCCGGCGCTTTATTGTATTTCGCTTGGAACGCTTTGACGAACTCTTGAATTTTCGGATCCGGGTCGCCCGACGAATAGTGGTTCGTAATATACGTATTGTTCAATGCGTCTTTGCCGGCAATTTCAACAAGCTTCGGCGAATCCCAGCCGTCGCCGCCCATGATCGGCACGTTCAAGCCAAGTTCGCGCGCCTGCTTCACAATGAGACCGACTTCTTCGTAGTAGCCCGGCAAGAACAAAAATTCCGGATTGGCGGATTTAATGCGCGTCAGCGTAGCGCGGAAGTCGGTATCTTTCGCGACATACGCTTCTTCGGCAACAATTTTGCCGCCGCCGCCCGTGAACGCCTCTTTAAACGAAGCAGCCAGCCCTTTCGAGTAATCGCTTGAGCTGTCGATCAACACAGCGGCATTTTTCACTTTCAAGTCGTTTAGCGCAAATTTGGCCGCCACTGTTCCTTGGAACGGGTCGATAAAGCACGTCCGGAAGACGAATTCATTCACTTTGCCGTCTTTGTTGGTGATCGTCGGGTTCGTGCCGGTTGGCGTAATGAGCGGCACTTTATTGTCATTGGCGATTTGCACTTGGGCGAGCGTATTCGTGCTCGTCGCTGAGCCGACAATCGCGACGACTTTGTCTTGGCTGATCAGCTTGATGGCGCCGTTCGTCGCTTCGGCCGCTTCCGATTTGTTGTCGACTTTGACAAGCTCCAACTTTTTGCCGTCGATTCCTTCTTTGTTGATTTCCTCTAACGCCAGTTCCAGCCCTTCGGCGATCGATTGTCCGTACGAAGCGACCCCGCCGGACAGCTCAAGGTTGGCGCCGATTTTAATGACATCGCCGCCTCCTCCGCCGCTGCCACCCGCCGAGCCGCCGCTTGGTTGGTTGCCGCCGCAGCCGGCCATGAGGCCCGCCGTCAGCATCAGCGAGAAAAAGACACCTGCTGCTTTTTTCTTTTTCACTCGTTTTCCCCCCATTGTTCATCATCTTCTGTCATCTGAGCGCGCCGTCTGACAGCATCGGCAAAACGCCATCCGCCCTGCACGCGCACTTGTGGTTGTGAAGGAGCGGCCGAATTGGAAACCGATCCTTCTTTCTGATCATTCCTTTGTTCTCTGCTCCCACATCCCCTCTAGCAATCACGTAAATAATAAAACTATTTTCAATTTAATATAATATTACAAAATTTAAGCCTGCTCGTCTAGCTGTTTTCTTTTTGAAAATGAAAAAGCTGTTCCGCTCTGAACAAACGTTGGCGAAACAGCCGAATAACCATTGATAAAGGGAACGCTTTCTTTGTATAATGTTTCCATGTTTCTACCAAAACCATTCCCCGCTCTAACGTGCCGGCAGCTGGAGAGACGGACTGATTGGGCCGCCGTTTTTGTTGTAAAACTGCGGCACTTCTCCTGGAATGAAGCGCATGACGATCGGCATATCAGTCGTTACGGTGGAAACTTTTGAGGCAAACGGAATGATCACTTGAATATCAACGGCGATATGGATGTCAATTTCAATAAAAAAGCTGTTAATATCATAAGCATGAATTTGTTTCGTCACTTCGGAATCGACGTTGCCGACGATTTGAAACTGGACCGGAATGCGCGGGCCGAGGTTGGCTAACAGTGCGTTGTTCGTCACTTGCCCGAGCGGAATGTAGTAAATGATGCCGCGGCTGTTCCCTTGACCAGATTCAACTTCAGGGAGCACCATGCGTTCAATCCGCCCCTCTGTCGCCGCCTTTAAGCTTTCCATCACATGATCGTCCGTCTCCGATAAAATACGATTCATAATCGCGGTGTCAAAATCGACCGACACGATTTTCCCGTTGGCGTCTTGCCGGACCGAGACTAACTGTTGGAATTCTGGATTGTCTTTTTGAAACTGCTGTTCAATAGCGTTATTGATCACCAAGTTGGCAATCCGCTTCGTTTCGGTTTCGGCTATTTCCATCAGCACAGGTTTCATGCCTTTATTCACAATCCAAAGGCTTGCCGCCGTTGAAAACATAAAAAAAACGAACGTCAATAAAAACACGTAGCGGAACGGGAGCGGGCCTCTTCGCAGCAATCGGGGGCGCACCAAAATACAAATCCCTCCTTTACAAGCTATATGTATGCTTGCAAGGAGGGATTTTTTCACCGCATTTTCAACAGCGCGTCTTTCCCTTTCATTCCCGGTTCAATGCCAAGCTCTCGGGCGGCGATTGTCACCGACTCGAGCGGTGCTTCAAGAAGCTGTTCGATCGTGCGCACCCCGACCGCCCGGCCGGCGATGATGCCGCGATCGCGCAGCTTTTCGTTCAATAAGGCGACATCGAGCGCCCCGCACATAATATATCCTTTGTCGCTCGCCACCGCCAGCAAATTCGTCTTCGGCAGCTTTACAGATACGGCAATAAACAGATAGCCGTCAATGATGATCGGCGTCACTTCCACCATCGCCGCAGTCACTCTCCTTTCCATACTCCAATGTATGAAGCATGGAAAAAGAAGTGCCTGCCTACTGGGCCAATTTCCAAGCCAGGACGTCGCGCAAAAACTCCGGCATGTAGTACGTTTTTTCCGCGGCCCGTTGAATTTGCGGGTAGAAATGGCCAATGGCAAACATATCGGTCGTCGCCACCTCATACAGCCGCTCCGGGTCGAGCGGTTCGCCGTTAATCGTGATGCGGCGGATATGCCATGCCCCATCTTCTTCAAGCTCGGTCTCAATGTCCACGCCGGCGTACACCATTTCTCCCATCACTTCGCCGCGGAAACCGAACCCTTTAAACCGCAAATGCTTCATCCGCTCCGTATTCGCCTCAAGCACAATTTCTTTGAGCTCCGCCCCGCGCAGCTTCACTTTGCACGGGTTGAGCGGGTGCGGACAAATACGATGCACATCTTTTTTCGTCACCGTTCCTTTCGCAAGCGGCTCAAGCAACACGCCGGCGTTGACCATGCCGATATCCGCCTGGCACCATTCGCGCAAGGCGGAGGCAAGCACATGCGCGAGCGGCGACGGGGCGAACCAGTTGAGCGGTAAATCGTCTTTGAGTTCGGCTATTCGTTCTGCCTCAAGCCGCGCCAAACTTTCCTGCTCAAGGCGGTGAAGATGACGCTCGACCTCTTCCGAGCGCGGCAGCGTCGCGACATCGACGATCGCCGCCGACGTCCGCGCCAAGCGCCCATCTTCCACCTCCAGCTTGACGACGCCGATGTATTGTCCGTATTTTCCCGCCGCGCAAAGGAGCGCGCCGTTGACTTGCTTCCCTTCCGGAAACACATGGTGGGTGTGGGAGCCTAAAATAATATCGACATCCGGGATCGTGGCGGCTATTTTTTCATCCTCATTCACCCCAAGATGGGATAAGACGACAACGCAGTCGGCCTGCTGCTTCACTTCCGCCACCGCCGTTTGCAGCATCTCAAACGGCGGAGCAATAGTCCAGCCAAGCGACTCGTAAAAATGCCGAAACGGAGCAGTCACGCCGACGAGCCCGACGCGAAACGTTTCCGCCACCTGCACGACTGCATACGGAAGCGCCCACGAGGGGCGTGACCCGTCGCGGCGAAACAAATTGGCGACAACAACCGGAAACTGCGCCCGCTCGTACAGCGTATCAAGCTCGTGGTAATCAAGCGTGATCCCTTCATTATTGCCGATCGTCACCGCGTCATATCCGAGTTCGTTGAGCAGCTCGACGTTTGCCTTCCCGCGCGTCGCCTCGGTGATTGGATGAACGCGGTCAAGAAAATCGCCGACATCAAATAAAAGCATCGCCTCGTTGCGCGCGCGATGCTCCCTCCTCCGCTCAGACAAAAAGCGGGCGATTTGCGGCCAATGCTCAAAATGGCTATGCACATCGTTCGTATGGTAAATATAGATGGTTTGCTTCAATACGGGCCCCTCCTCAATTACGACAAACTTTCGATCACAAGACGAAGGCCAAGCAACACGAGCACCATGCGGAGCACCATGACCAGCGTCCGGCTTTGCATCCGCTTATTGATCCACGCCCCCGTCTTCGCGCCGATCCATACTCCCGGAATCAGGGCAAGAGCGAGCCCCCACTGCACATTGCCAAGCGCCATATGGGTTGTCGAACCGACAAGCGATGACAAGAAAATGAGCAACATGGACGTCGCGACCGCCACATGCGGCGGAAAGCGGAAGAGAACAATCATCGCCGGCACCATGAGCGAGCCGCCGCCGATCCCAAACAAGCCGCCGAAAAACCCGACGGCCAAGGCAATGGCGACCGCCGCAACCGGATGATAGCCGTACACGGCCATTTCCCCGTTCCGTCCGGTGTACGTGCGCACTACTTTTCGCTTCCACCACGGCGGATGGGCCGTTTCCTTTCTTTCTAGGGCGAAGGCATCCGGCTCCAGCCCGTTCTCCTTTGCCGCCGCACCCTCTTCCGATGCCTGCGGCTTCGTTTTCTTTTGGCTCAGCGACAAAAAGAGCGACATGGCGATTAAAAACAGCCCAAAATACAATGAAAAATGGGCGACACTCAGCGTATTGTTCACCCACGCGCCGAGAACCGTCCCGGGAATACTGCCGAGGCAAAACAGCAGCCCGCTTCGGTAATCAACCATTTTATCTTTCATATACGACAATGTCGATGACAAGCCATTAAAAATAATGACAACAAGCGACGTGCCGACCGCCACTTGCGGCGTCACCGCCGCGAGCCAGCCAAGGGCGCCGAAAAACAGCAGCGCCGGCACGATGATCACCCCGCCGCCGAGGCCGGCCAAGCTCCCGACCGTTCCGGCGACAAACCCGATGAACAGAAGCAACGCGTAAGCCATCTTGCCTCCCCCTCTTCAAAACAAACCGAGCTGGCGCGGCGCAAGCCCTTTGTACTCAATGCCAAGCAAATCGATCAACTGCTTGGCGTTGTCGGCGGCATCCCCGCCGGAATTGTTGTTAAACAACACATAAATATGTGCCGTCTTTCCCATTAATGCCTTGATATGATTTACCCATTCGCTTAGCTCGCGCTCATTGTAGCGGTACAAATAGCGGACCGCCCGCCAGTTCTCTCCGGCCGTCGCCCTGTTCCAGCCGTGCACGTTGCGCCCGTGCAGGCGGATGAGCGTCTTTTCCCGATCAGTCGGATGCAAAACGGTCGGCACCGACCCTTCCCCCGCTTGCGGCTCATCGCAGATGCTGTGAATCCACCCTTCCTCTTCCATAAAACGGAGCGTTTTATCGTAAAACCGGGGCGAAAACCACGACTGATGACGAAACTCCAAGGCGACAGGCACCGCTCCCATCCGCGCCTTGACCGAGCGCAAGTAGGCGACATGCTCGCGCCGGCAGTCAAACCACGGCGGAAACTGAAACAGCACCATCGCCAGCTTGCCTGCCTCTTGAAACGGCGCAATCGATTCCAAAAACGCCGCAAACATCTCTTCCTTGTTCTCATATGGAATCGGGCCGCGCTCATGCCCGGTCATCCCTTGGTAGGCCTTCACGATAAACTGAAACGACGGCGGCGTTTCGCGAATCCATTTTTCCACGTTCGCCCGCGGTTGAATGGCGTAAAAATACGAATCGACCTCGACCGTTGGAAAATGGGCCGCGTATTCCGGCAATTTGTCTTTCGCGGCGAGGCCCGGCGGATACAAGCTGTCATGGTCGCCCCAGCCGGTCAGTCCGATATAAATCATAGCCATCACCAGTTTGTTCAATTTCCGACTATTTTAACTATACCATAAGCGTGGAACGGTTGGATATAAAAATGACCGCTGTCCCGTCCGGATGGGAGCAGCGGCAGAAAAGCGAGAGCAGCGCCAACGGCGGCGCTGCTCTCCATGACCTAGACGATCACCCAATGCTTCCTTCCATCTCAAACTTAATCAAGCGGTTCATCTCGACGGCGTATTCCATCGGCAGTTCGCGAGTGAACGGCTCGATGAAGCCCATGACGATCATTTCCGTCGCTTCCTGTTCGGAAATGCCGCGGCTCATCAAGTAGAACAGCTGCTCTTCCGACACTTTCGACACTTTCGCTTCGTGTTCAAGCGAGATGTTGTCATTTAAAATTTCATTGTACGGAATCGTATCCGATGTCGATTGGTTGTCGAGAATGAGCGTGTCGCATTCGATGTTTGAGCGCGAACCGGACGCTTTGCGGCCGAAATGAACGATGCCGCGGTACGTCACTTTCCCGCCTTGTTTGGAAATCGACTTCGAGACGATCGTAGACGATGTGTTCGGCGCCAAGTGGATCATTTTCGCCCCAGCGTCTTGGTGCTGGCCTTTGCCGGCGATGGCGATCGACAGCGTCAAGCCGCGCGCGCCTTCACCTTTTAAGATGACAGCCGGATACTTCATCGTCAGCTTCGAGCCGATGTTGCCGTCGATCCATTCCATCGTCGCATTTTCTTCGCAAACGGCGCGTTTCGTCACTAAGTTGAAGACGTTGTTCGCCCAGTTTTGAATCGTCGTGTAGCGGCAGTACGCGCCTTTTTTGACGATGATTTCAACGACCGCGCTATGGAGCGAGTTCGTCGTGTAAATCGGCGCCGTACAGCCCTCGACGTAATGGACGTGCGCCCCTTCATCGACGATGATGAGCGTCCGTTCAAACTGCCCCATGTTTTCCGAGTTGATGCGGAAATACGCCTGCAGCGGCGTTTCGACTTTGACGCCTTTCGGAACGTAAATGAACGAACCGCCCGACCAGACGGCCGAGTTCAATGCCGCGAACTTGTTGTCCGTCGGCGGCACCACTTTGGCAAAATGTTCGCGGAACAAGTCTTCGTTTTCTTTCAACGCTGAATCGGTGTCTTTAAAGATGACGCCGAGTTTTTCCAAATCTTCTTTCATGTTATGGTAGACAACTTCTGACTCGTATTGCGCCGAAACGCCGGCTAAATATTTTTGCTCCGCCTCTGGAATGCCGAGTTTATCAAACGTCGCTTTAATTTCTTCCGGCACTTCGTCCCACGAACGGCCCGATCGCTCGGTCGGTTTGACGTAGTACGTAATTTCATCAAAATCCAAGCTCGACAAGTCGCCGCCCCATTGCGGCATCGGCTTGCTATAGAAAATATCAAGCGCTTTTAAGCGGAACTCGAGCATCCATTGCGGCTCGTTTTTCATGCGCGAAATTTCTTCGACGACTTCCCGCGTCAGCCCGCGCTGGGCGCGGAAGACGGAGACGTCCTTATCGACGAAACCATACTTATATTCGCCGATTTCCGGTGCTTTTTTCGCCATCGTCGTTCACCTTCCTTCATCTTTAATGGTCGTGCAGCCCTTTTTCGAGCGCTTTCCACGCCAATGTCGCACATTTAATGCGGGCCGGAAATTTCGAAACCCCTTGAAGCGCCTCAATGTCGCCAAGATCCACAGAATCGTCGTACTCCTTGCCTTGAATCATCTCCGAAAAAATATGGGCGAGCCGAAGCGCTTCTTCGACGTGTTTCCCTTTGATCGCCTGCGTCATCATCGACGCGGATGACATCGAAATCGAACAGCCTTCCCCTTCAAACTTGACGTCAGCGATTTTTCCGTCCTCTACTTTCATCGTCAAATGAATGCGGTCGCCGCACGTCGGGTTGTTCATGTTGATATCGACGTTCGTGCCCTCAAGCACGCCGCGGTTGCGCGGATTTTTATAATGGTCCATAATGACTTGGCGGTAAAGCTGGTCCAACGGATGATTAGAAGACATGGCTGAAGTACTCCTTCGCTTTCTGTAATGCAGCGACAAACGCATCGATTTCCTCTTTCGTGTTGTAAAGGTAAAAGCTCGCGCGGGCGGTTGCGGTCACGTTCAGCCATTTCATCAACGGCTGGGCGCAATGGTGGCCGGCGCGGATGGCGATTCCTTCCGCGTCAAGAACCGTCGCCACATCGTGCGGATGCACCCCTTCGATGTTAAACGTCACCAGCCCGGCCCGCTCTTTCGGGCCATATACCGTGACGCCATCGATGTCAGCGAGCCGTTCGAGCGCGTATTGCGCCAGCTCGTGCTCATGAGCGGCAATGGCATCCAACCCGATTTGCTCGAGGAAATCGATCGCCGCCCCGAGGCCGATCGCCCCGGCGATGATCGGCGTGCCGCCTTCAAACTTCCACGGCAGCTCTTTCCATGTTGAATCATACAGTTCGACAAAATCGATCATTTCGCCGCCAAACTCGATCGGTTCCATTTGCTCCAACAGTTCTCTTTTTCCATATAATACGCCAACTCCGGTCGGTCCGCACATTTTATGGCTCGAAAACGCGAGAAAATCACAGTCGAGCGCTTGAACATCCACTTTCATATGCGGAGCGCTTTGCGCCGCGTCAACAACGACAACAGCGCCCCGGTCGTGGGCGATGCGGGCGATCTCGCGAACCGGGTTGATCGTGCCGAGCACGTTCGATACGTGGGCGATGGCCACGATTTTCGTCGCCGGCGTCACCGTTGCCTCGACATCGTCAAGATCGATCGTTCCGTCTTCTTGCAGCGGAATATATTTCAACGTCGCTCCGGTCTGTTTCGCCGCCTGTTGCCATGGAATTAAATTGCTATGGTGCTCCATGTACGTAATGACGATTTCGTCGCCTTCTTTCACATTGGCGCGCGCATAGCTTGAGGCAACCAAGTTGAGCGCTGTCGTCGTTCCGCGCGTAAAGATGATCTCCTGCGCCGATCTGGCGTTCAAAAATCGGCGCACTTTTTCGCGCGCCCCCTCATACGCGTCGGTCGCCTTCGTGCCGAGCGTATGAACGCCGCGGTGGACGTTCGAGTTGTACTCGCGATAGTAGCGGTCGAGCGCCTCGATCACCGGCAGCGGTTTTTGCGATGTCGCCGCACTGTCGAAATAAATCAGCGGATGGCCGTTCACTTGTTGATGCAAAATGGGAAACAACGAACGAATGTCTTTCACGTTCATGATTGAACTTTCCTTTCGATTACTTCGATTAATTGGTTTTTCACGCCTTCAAGCGGAATCGCTTCAACGACCGGCGCCAAAAAGCCGTGGATGATCAGCCGTTCGGCTTCGTTTCTTGGAATGCCGCGGCTCATTAAGTAATACAATTGAATCGGGTCGACGCGCCCGACCGACGCCGCGTGACCAGCCATGACATCGTCTTCGTCAATCAGCAAAATCGGGTTCGCATCGCCGCGCGCTTTTTCGCTTAACATCAACACGCGCGATTCTTGTTCGGCGTTTGATTTTGACGCGCCGTGCTCAATCTTGCCGATGCCGTTAAAAATCGAGGTGGCGCTGTCGCGGACGACGCCGTGTTTTAAAATGTAGCCTTCCGTATGCTTCCCGTAATGAACGACGCTTGTCGTAAAGTTTTGCACTTGCTCGCCGCGGCTGACGACAACCGTTTTCGTATCGCCGAACGATCCGTCACCGATGAGGCGAGTGATATTTTCCGACACGGTGTTCCCGTCATTCATCAGACCGAGCGCCCATTCGATCCGCCCGTCGCGCCCGGCGATGCCGCGCCGGTTGACATACGTCGTCACGCCTTTGGCCAAATGGTCGACGGCCGCGAAAAAGACGCGCGCGTTCGCATTGGCAAACACCTCGGCGACAATATTGACGACCGCTTTCCCTTCATTGCCCGCCGATAAGTAATTTTCGACGAACACGACGCGGCTGTTGTCTTCCGCGACAACGATGACATGGTTAAACAAGGCGATGTCGTCTTCATCTTGAATGTAAACAGCCTGAAGCGGCGTTTCAATTTCAACGTTTTTCGGAACGTACACAAACACGCCGCCGTTAAACAGCGCGGCATGAAGCGCGGCGAGGCGGTGCTCATCCGGTTTGACCGCATCGGTCATGAAATACTTCTTCAGCAAATCGCCGTGCTCTTTAGCAGCCGTGAAAATATCGGTGAAGATGACTCCTTTTTCTTTCAGCTCGCTAGAGAGCGAAACGTAAGCCGGCGTATGGTTGCGCTGCACGTATAAATTTTTCGTTCCTTCGCCTGCTTCAATGAGCGCCTTGACCGCCTCCGGCAAGTCATCAAGACCGGCATACGGTGCGCTGTCGACCGCATGGCGGGAGAAGTCGGTAAAGTTCCACTTGTCGATTTTCGTTTTGTCCGGCTTCGGCAGCGGCAGCTGTTCCGCCTGCGCGAGCGCTTCGAGGCGCCGCTCGGTCAGCCAGTCCGGTTCGCCGCGTTCGCTTGAGAACGTGCGGATGTATGTTTCATCGAATGGAATTTTCGTTTCTGTCGCCATAGTCCTCCTCCTAACGCTTACGCTTCTTGTCCGACCGTTTCGTCTTCGATGCCGAGCTCTTTTTTAATCCAGTCGTACCCTTCCGCCTCAAGCCGCTGCGCCAGTTCCGGACCGCCCGATTTCACGATGCGCCCTTGCATCATGACGTGCACATAGTCCGGAGTGATGTAGTTCAACAACCGTTGGTAGTGGGTGATGATCAAACAGCCGAATTCGCTGCTGCGCATTTCGTTAATGCCTTTGGCGACGATCTTTAACGCGTCAATATCCAATCCGGAGTCGATTTCGTCCAAAATGGCGATTTTCGGCTCAAGCATCATCAGCTGCAAAATTTCGTTCCGCTTTTTCTCCCCGCCCGAGAACCCTTCGTTCAAATAACGGTGCGCCATATCCGGGTTCATCTCCAAAAACGACATCTTTTCATCAAGCTTGCGGATAAATTTCATAAGCGAAATTTCATTGCCTTCACCAAGCCGGGCGTTGATCGCGGCCCGCAAAAAGTCGGCGTTCGTCACCCCGCTGATTTCGCTCGGGTATTGCATCGCCAAAAACAAACCGGCGCGCGCCCGCTCATCGACCTCCATCTCGAGAACGTTCTGGCCGTCGAGCGTAATCGTCCCTTCCGTCACCTCATATTTCGGATGGCCCATAATGGCCGATGACAGCGTCGATTTCCCCGTTCCGTTCGGACCCATAATGGCGTGAATTTCCCCGCCTTTAACTTCCAAGTCAACCCCTTTTAAAATTTCTTTTCCTTCCACCAATACGTGGAGATTTTGAATCGTTAATACGGCCATAAAGCATACCTCCAGTTTTTGCATAAAAATAATGTCAGCTCGCTTTTGCCCTAGCGATCGTCCATTCTCATTTTATTCTCATTACAATCTTATAACAAATGAAAAGTATTAGCAACTATTCCGCTGCCTTTTCCACTATGTACATGCAATAAACCTAAAAAGGCGGGAAATGGACAGCGCTTTTTATATTTTACACGAAAACGGCCTGTTTGTACGAGCTTTTACAAAAAAAAAGACCCCGTTGCCGGAGTCTAATGAGTGGTCCGCAGTTCACGGAGGCATTCTTGCACGAGCGTCACCGTCTGGCTCATGGCTGCCCCGCCGCCAAACGCCGCCGCCACCGCGCACGCTTCCAAAATTTCTTGTTCCGATGCCCCTTCATCGAGACATCCTTTCGTATGGTAAATCGTGCAATATTCATCTTGGGTCGCTAGGCTGATGCCAAGGGCGATCAACTGCTTTTCCTTTTTCGACAGCGCGCCTTCCGCAAAGCACGCATCGGTAAACGCGTTAAACCGTTCCGCAATCGCGGGCAGCTTTTGCGTAAACGTCCCGATTCCTTCCTTGTAGTGGCGAAGGGCGGCTTCGACTGATGTGTGTTGTCCGTTCACCTGCTGACACTCCTTCCGTAGTTCCATCGCTGTTAGTATCCGTGAACAATGTCCGAATTAAACAGCAGGGGGAAATTACCGACATGTCCCATTAAGTGCCAGTCGATATGTATATTTTCCAGCCAAATGAATAAACTACACTTATTGAGAAACACTCCTGTACAAGGTGATACGATGGGCAAAGCTGGAAAAATGAATAGCGTTCAGTTTGACTACAGCGCACCCCGCTATCTTTTCGGCAAACTGGCAGGCAAAGCGGCCAAATCGTTTTACTGGCATCGCTGGCTGTCGTGCGTGCGCTGGCGCCGCATGGATATTCCCCGCCTCCCGAACAGCGACTGGGTGCGGATCAAAGTGAAATACGGGGGCATTTGCGGAAGTGATGTAAACTTAATTCTTTTAAAAGACAGCCCGGCGACGTCCCCGTTCGTCTCCTTCCCGTTTACGATCGGCCATGAACTTGTCGGAACGGTCGATGAAGCCGGTGTTACAGTGGACAACGTCCGTCCCGGGGACCGCGTCGTCGTCGATCCCCTTCTTTCCTGTGCGGCAAGAGGGATCGACGATCTATGTCCCCATTGCCAGCGGGGCGATTACCACCTTTGTCACTCGATGAGCGGCGGGGGAATAGCGCCGGGATTGTTAATCGGCGCCTGCCGAGACACCGGCGGAAGCTGGAGTGAGTATTTGGTTGCCCATAAAAGCCAAGTGCTGACGCTCCCTGACAATGTCAGCGATTTGAACGGCGTGCTCGTGGAGCCATTCAGTTGCGCGCTTCACGCCGTTTTACGAAATCCGCCGCAAAACGGCGATACGGTGCTCGTGATCGGCGCCGGCACGATCGGAATTTGTGTTGTTGCCGCCATCCGGGCGCTCGAACTCCCATGCCGGGTCGTCGTTTTGGCCAAACACCCTTTCCAGTGTGAACTCGCCTCCCGCTACAAGGCGGATGATGTCATCCGGCTTACCAACAAAGCGCAGTATATTTACGAGACCGCCGAAACGCTCGGCGCTCGTGCGCTCCAACCGCTTTTTGGCGATCCGGTCGTCCAAGGCGGGGCAGATCTCGTCTTTGAATGTGTGGGCACAAAGCAAAGCATCAACGACGCCCTCCGGTTTGCTAGGAATGGCGGCCGGATCGTCCTGCTCGGATTAGCGGGGATTCTCCGCAGCATCGACTGCACGACCGTCTGGCTGAACGAACTGAATGTCAAAGGGAGTTTTGCTTATGGGGTCGACGAATACGAAGGAAGAAAAAGGAGAACGTTGCAAATCGCCATCGACCTCATGCAAAAAGGAAAAGTCGATCTGTCTCCGTTAATCACCCATCGCTTTCCATTGGAAAACTATCAAGAGGCGCTGCGGACGGTGATTTACAAAGGGAAAGGGCCGGTCATCAAGGCAGTGTTCGAACCATAATATGCTATCATCGGAGGAGGAAACATGAAGACATTTACGATCAGCGGAGAGAAGCAAACTCCTTTCCTTCATTGGCTTGCGGACGGAATGAAGGAAACATTTATCGCCAACGGCTATACGTACGCTTGCATCCCTGAAGACTTCGTTAAAGTCGTGTTTCATTTCATCGACCCCGAACGGCCTCGTCCTTACCGGAGAAAGGCGCAGGCAACGTTCGTCGTCTCCGTGATGGAGGCGAAGGAAACGCCGGACGACGTTCATCGGTCCGCTTACCCGTATTTGATTCGCTCGTTGGCCAACCATTTACTTTATATTTTACACACCAGCGACGGGACGACGGACATTTATTTTCTCACCCCTGAACAAGGGTTTTACAAACTGACTTATCAAAAAGGGGAAGAAGATGCGCTTTTCCGGCGCATATACGAGCGGTTGGAACCGCTCGCCGCCTCGCGGCTCGTCATCGACAACGATTTTTACGACGATCTTCCTGAAGAACTGTGGAACGGCGATGACGTGACAAACTCATTAAGCGCGGCCGGCAAAAAACTCGACCGCATGAATTTGCTTCCTGCCCCGTTCCCGCTCGAGGAGTACCTCACCCCTCGCGATTTGCGCCACCTGAAAAAGCTTTACGGGATCGGCGGCCTCAGCTACGGCAACTTGAGCGCCCGGCGGGACGGCGAGAGCTTTTGGATGAGCGCAAGCGGGATTAATAAGGCGGATATGAAGAAAGTGGGACAAGACTTTCTCTTAATCCGCGGATATGACGATAAGAAAAACGCCATGAGAGTGAGCGTCCCGCCCAATATCACGCCAAAACGGGCATCGGTCGATGCGATCGAACATTGGATGATTTACCGCGAACACCCGGAAGTCGGAGCCATCGTCCACATTCACGCTTGGATGGACGGGGTGAAAGCGACGGAAATCAACTACCCGTGCGGAACGATCGAGCTCGCCCAAACCGTCGCTAGACTTGTGCGGGAGTCAGAACAGCCTTCGCGGGCGGTCATCGGCTTGAAAAACCATGGGTTGACGATCACCGGGCCCAACCTGGAAGACATTTTTGAACGCATTGAAGGGAAAATCATCCCGCAAGTGCCGATGTCGTAGCGTACCCGTGGAATCGGGAAGAAAATCGTCGACAACTTCACTGATAAACGGTATCGTATACATAAAAAAGAAGGAAGAAAAGGGGAGAACTCGTTGGGGAAATGGGTGACATTGTTTCTTGTGACCGTCATCGGCTCCGTTCTGCTATGGATCGCCATCGCCAACGCCTTGAATGAATCAGGAGACGGACTGCTAAGCGCCGCAGCGGTCATCGCGATCCAAAACTGCCTCATCATCGTGCTTCTTGCCGCCGTCTTGGAGCGGCTGCTGAAAAAATAAGGGGCTGACCCAAAAGGTCGTCTGCCTTCAAGATAGGCATAACATATAGTGCGGCAGAAGCAGTCAGTGCGTATATATATCGAAGAAAGAGGGTGTCCCGGTTCTTTGGGGACACCCTCTTTGCTTATGGCTTGCGTATCAAAGCTGCTGTACTTTTTTCCGCCTTTCCAGCCAGCCTTATTGTCCAGCAGCCGGAATGACGGCGCCTTTATATTTTTCCTTGATGAAATCTTGAATTTCTTTCGACTGCAGCACTTCAACCAACGTTTTGATTTCTTTCCGGTTTTCATCGCCTTTGCGCACCGCCACAATGTTGACATACGGGTTGTCTTTCGGCGACTCGACGGCGATCGGGTCCTTCGCCGGATCCAAGCCGGCGTCAAGCGCGTAGTTGGCGTTGATCAACACGGCATCGCCTTCGCCGTTTTGATAAATTTGCGGCAGCAATCCAGCGTCAACGTCGGCTTTAAACGTTAAGTGTTTCGGGTTTTCCACGATGTCGTTGACCGTCGCTTTCGTTTTGTCAACGCCTTCTTTCAGCTTAATGAGCCCTTTTTCTTGAAGCATCGACAAAATGCGGCCATGGTCGGCGACCGAGTTGCTCATAATGATCGTTGCGCCATCCGGCAGCTCTTCGATACTTTTATATTTTTTCGAGTACAAGCCGATCGGCTCGATATGGATGCCGCCAGCGTTGACGAAGTCATAGCCATGCTCTTTCATTTGCGACTCTAAATAAGGGATATGTTGGAAGTAGTTAGCGTCAATTTCTTTGTCTGCCAACGCTTTGTTTGGCAAAATGTAGTCTTGGAACGTGATAATTTCCAAATCGATGCCTTTTTCTTTCAACATTGGTTTTGCCTGTTCCAAAATTTCCGCGTGCGGCACGTTCGACGCGCCAACTTTCAGTTTGACCAACCCGCCGCCTTTGTCCTCGCCAGCGGCGTTTTCATCATTGTTGTTGCCGCCGCACGCTGCTAACGCAAACACCAAGATGGCGGCCAACAGAGCGCCAAGCCATTTTTTCATTTGTTTCTTCCTCCTTTATCGTTTATCAATTTTAGAAGTGACAAAGTCACCGATCAACTGAATGACAAAGACGATGATGAGCACCAAAACGGTCGCGACAAACGTTACATCGTTATGGCTGCGCTGGAACCCTTCCAAATACGCCAAGTTCCCAAGCCCGCCGGCGCCGACAACGCCAGCCATCGCCGTGTAGCCGACAAGCGACACAGCGGTGACGGTAATCCCGGAGACAAGCGCCGGGAGCGATTCAGGCAGCAACACTTTCCAAATGATCGTCCACGTCGAGGCGCCCATCGCCTTCGCCGCTTCAATGACCCCTTTGTCAATTTCGCGGAGGGCGATCTCGACCATGCGGGCGTAAAACGGAGCCGCGCCAATGATGAGCGCCGGCAGCGCCGCGTTGGCTCCGAGCATCGTCCCGACGAGCCATTTGGTAAATGGAATAAGCAAAATAATTAAAATAATGAACGGAATAGAACGGAAAATATTAACAAACGCGGCAATGACCATATTGGCCAAACGGTTCTCCCATAGGTTTCCCTTTGCCGTTAAAAATAAAAGCAGTCCGAGAACGACCCCGAAGACGAACGTCGCCGCGACCGCCATTCCGGTCATGTACAACGTCTCGACCGTCGCCGCCCACATCGTCTCCCATTGCACGTTCGGCAGGAGGTTAGCGAGCATCGTGAATCACCTCCACCGCCACTTGCTGGCTGCGAATATAGTCAAGCGCCCGGGCGATTTCATCCGCCGCGCCGTCGATGTGCACAAACAGCACGCCGTAGGCGCCTTGATGGGTTTGTGAAATTTTCCCTTGCAAAATGTTCATGTCCACGGCAAACTGCCGCACGACTTGCGTGATGAGCGGCTGGCCGGCCGCCTCGCCGACAAACGTCAACTGCGCGATCGCCCCGTTCGGGTATTGGCCAAACAAATGGGAAACCGCTTCTTCCGTTTCCTCTGGTTCGACCAACTGCTTGACGAACCGTTTCGTAATCGGCTGCTGCGGGTTGCGGAAGACGTGCAGCACTTCGCCTTGCTCGACGATTTTGCCGCTCTCCATCACTGCCACGCGGTCGCAAATTTTACGGATGACGTGCATTTCGTGCGTAATCAGCACGATTGTCAGCCCGAGCCGCTTGTTAATATCGACAAGCAAATCCAAAATCGCGTCCGTCGTTTGCGGATCCAATGCCGATGTCGCCTCATCGCAAAGCAATACTTTCGGGTTGTTGGCGAGCGCACGGGCAATGCCGACCCGCTGTTTTTGCCCGCCGCTTAGCTGCGACGGATACGCATCTTCCCGCCCGGTAAGCCCGACAAGCTCGATGAGCTCATCGACCCGCTTTTGCCGCTCGTCTTTCGGAACGCCGGCAATCTCAAGCGGAAAGGCGATATTTTCCCGCACCGTCCGCGACCAAAGCAAGTTGAAGTGCTGAAAAATCATCCCGATTTCTTGGCGCGCCTTGCGCAGCTCCCGTCCTTTAATGCGCGCCATATCGCGGCCGGCGACGATCACCTGGCCGCTCGTCGGCTTTTCGAGCCCGTTTAACAGCCGGATGAGCGAACTTTTCCCCGCACCGCTGTAACCGATAATGCCGAAGATTTCCCCTTCGCGAATGTCGAGCGACACGTTGTCGACAGCCGTCACCGATCCATTCGCCGCATGATAAATTTTCGTCACTTGTGCGAGTGTAATCATCGTTTCACCTTCCTTCCTCTCAAAGCGGCGGAGCGCAAAAAGAAAACCTTTCTGCCCGCAGAGAACAGAAAGGTATTATCTACCATTCCGTCTCTTATCTCCCAAAGCAGGCCGCTTTGTGTGAATTGGCACCTTTTCAGCGGACGCGCTGACGGTTGCCGGGCTTCATTGGGCACATCCCTCCACCTCTCTTGATAAGAGCGCAACAATCGCCTATTCAATTGATTACGAGTGTGATTGTATCATTGGATGTCGAACGGTGTCAACAAATTTTTTATCCAACATGACGATACGGCTTGGCCAAATGGAGGAGCGATTCAAGCAACAACATATGGCGAAAGCTTCCGGACACGTACACTTCCTGCAGCCGGACGAGCTGCTGCAGCTTCAGCTCGCCGCTCAGCAACGACTCAAGCGCTTTCGTTGAGCCGCGCACCGTTAACGTGTTTCGTTCATCCTTTTCGATTTCCGTGGCAGCCGGCTCCTTGCCGATCGCCAGCAAAGCGACGCCTTCTTCACTCTCAAAGCGCACACACAATTGCTCATCCGGCAAAATCGGCAATAAATGGCGCAACATTTGCATCCGTTCCATGAACTGTCCCACTAACTGACGCACTTCCATTGACCATCCCCCCATCTCCCTTTGTTCCCTTTATTTCCATACAGAGGGGGAAGAATCCTTTACAAAAATCTCGACAGCCGCCGTGGCGAACGAGCGCCGTTTTTGTCATTTCCGAAGAAATATGTCAAACGGCGTCAAAAAAAGGCGGACGGTCAGCGCGGCAGCCGGGCTTGAATTTCCTCATACAAATAAGGGACGGAATGAAACGCATACCATTTGCCGACCATCGTTCCGCCAACAAAAAGAAGCAAGCAAGGAACGCTTTCAATTTTCCATACGGCTGCTTGCTCCGGAATATAATTCACGTCTGTTTCGTAAAACGGCAGCGCCGGAAACAGCTCTTCAACCACCGTCAACATCCGTTTCGCCAGCTGGCACGTGCCGCACAGCGGAGTGTACAAATAAAGAGCCATAAGCGGCTGCTCACTCACCGTCCGTTGTACCTTTATTCGTTCAATCGGTTTCACTCGCCTCTTCCTCTCATTAACGAGTCGATGCGGACGTCAAAATGCGCGCGCAGCAGCACTTGGGCTAAATGCCAAGGCGGAGCGGCGGCCACTTCGCGGTACGCCCGGTCAATATAAATATGTTCCGCCTCCGGAAACATGCGGCGAAACTGCCGGCGCAGCTTCTCCCCTGCCTCATCGGCGTCCGCAAGCACGTACACATCCTGGCCCTCCAGCTCATCAGCCAGCTCCTCAAGGCGCGCATCACTGATCGTGCCGTTCGTGCAAATAATGACGACCCGTTCGTTCAGCACGGCCGCCACTTTTTGCTTATCCGATCGACCTTCTACGATAATCACTTTTTCTGCCCGTCGCATGTCCGACCCACCTAACTTCAAAAAGGATACCATATTGTATGTCCTGCGCCGGCAAAAGGTTGAAAAAAAGCAACGGCTATCCACCGTTGCATTTTAACACCAGCCCGCCTCCCCGTCGCAATCGACATATTTTTGGTCCGGTTCAACGGTAGCAGTCACATCTTTATAGATTTTTCCGTTCTGTTCGGTATACCCATTTTTCAACTGGACGGCCGCCGGAAGCGGAAAGCGCCCGATGAGCTCCCCTTCCTCGTACAAGTCCAGCGAGCGGCCGTTCAGCTTGCCGGTCACCCGGTCCGTAATATCGATGCGCGTTCGTTGCAGCGCCATCGGGAGCACCCCTTTTCAATCAAGTTCCGGTATGTATAGGGTGCCCGAAACCGGAGGCGGAGATTGCAGGAACGTTTATCCTTCGTTCACCATCGCCTCGTATTGTTCAGCCGTCAACAAGTTGTCGACTTCGCTTAAATCTTTCGGTTCAATGACAATCATCCACGCTTTTTCATACGGCGATTCATTCACATATTCCGGGTTGTCGTTTAACGCTTCGTTCACTTCGACGACGGTGCCGCTGATCGGCGCATACAGTTCCGAAACGGTTTTCACCGACTCGACGCTGCCGAACGGCTCATTCGCCGTAATTTCCGTTCCAACTTCCGGCAGCTCGACAAACACGATGTCGCCAAGCTCTGATTGGGCAAAATCGGTAATGCCGATGCGCACTTTGTCCCCTTCGACGCGCACCCACTCGTGCTCTTTAGAATAGCGAAGTTCCTTTGGCGTGTTCATCGAATCCCTCCATTGCGACAAATTGTATTCTTTTTCATCATAACCGATTTTCGACAAAAACTCACTGAGTTGATTTCATTTTGTTAAAAATTTTTATCTTTCTGCCGACAGACGCCCGGCGAAAAACGACTCATACGCTTGCTCGCGAAACCCGACAACGACCCGTTCGCCATCGGTTAAAATCGGCCGTTTTACTAACATCCCGTCCGAGGAGAGCCACTCGAGCATCTCCTCTTCCGATGCGCCGTCAAGCTTGTCCTTTAATCCGAGTTCGCGATATTTCATCCCGCTTGTATTGAAAAATTTTTTAAGCGGCAGCCCGCTTTGGCGGTGCAAGCGGGCCAGCTCCTCTTTCGTCAGCGGCTCGTCGACAAGGTGCACCGTTTGCACCTCGATCCCGTGCTCATCAAGCCACCGTTTCGCCTTCCGGCACGTCCCGCATTTCGGATACCAATACAACGTCAGCGCCATAGCCATCCCTCCTCTACAACTGTTCGCGGATTCACCCTTGGCCGCCGCTATCGGCGCCTCCCCCGCTTTGTCGACACTTCGGCCTTCGCCTCTGACAGAAAAAAAGTACCAGGACAGTCCTGGTACTTCCTATTATCACACAATATACCGTTCCGCTTCAATGAGGGCGGCCGCCGCTTCGCGTTTTTTCGCGATCACGTTGATCGGCGTATGGCGCGTCAGCCGGCGGAGAGCGGCGAGCATCATCCGAAGCGTGTCGCCTTGCTCGACAGCAACGAGCGTCTCTTTCGCATGGGCTTCGATTTCATTGAACGCCTCTTGGCAGAAAATTTGCGTATACAACACTTTTTGTTTGTTTTTCTCTTCCCCGCCCGCTTGAATCGCTTTTTCGGTGCGCAAAAGCGCCGATTCCATCGCATAAACGTTGGAGACGATATCGGCGATATTGACAAGCACCTCTTGCTCCTCCTCAATCCGTTGACCGTATTTTTGCGCCGCCAGGCCGGCGACCATCAAGGCAATCTTTTTCGCGTTGCGCACCAAATATTTCTCTTGTTCAAGCACGCCGGAGCCCGGTTCTGCGGCCGTCATCATCATGAGCTCTTCCTGCAGCTGCTGCGCTTTTTGGAAGAGCGGCAGCTCGCCTTTTAACGCTTTTTTCAAATACATGCCCGGCACGAGCAGGCGGTTGATTTCGTTCGTCCCTTCGAAAATGCGGTTAATGCGCGAATCGCGGTAGGCGCGCTCGATTTCATATTCTTGCATAAAGCCGTAGCCGCCATGAATTTGCACGCCTTCATCAACGATATAGTCGAGCACTTCCGTCGCGAAAAACTTGTTCAACGAGCATTCGATCGCGTATTCGGCAATGGACTTGGCAATTTCTTTGCCGTCTTTCGCCTTTTCCGCATCGAGCAAGCCCATCCGTTCGTCGAACAAGCCGACCGTGCGGTAGACGGAGCTTTCCGCTGCATACAGGCGCGCTGCCATCGTCGCAAATTTTTCTTGCGTCAGCGTAAACTGCGAAATCGGCCGTTTGAACTGCTGGCGTTGGTTGGCGTATTTCAGCGTAATTTCAAGCGCCCGTTTCGCCCCGCCGACCGCCCCGAGCCCGAGTTTGTAGCGGCCGATGTTCAAAATGTTGAAGGCAATGACATGGCCTTTGCCGATTTCGCCGAGCACGTTTTCTTTCGGCACCGGCACATCTTGCAAAATGAGCGTCCGTGTCGACGAGCTTTTAATCCCCATTTTCTTTTCTTCTGGACCGGTTGAGACGCCCGGGAAGTCGCGTTCGACGATGAACGCAGTGAAATGCTGGCCGTCCACTTTCGCGTAGACGACAAACACATCAGCGAAGCCGGAGTTGGTGATCCATTGTTTTTCGCCGTTTAACATGTAGTGCGTCCCTTCGGCGTTCAATTTCGCCGTCGTCTTCGCGCCAAGGGCGTCAGAACCCGATCCCGGCTCTGTCAAAGCATAGGCGGCGATTTTCTCGCCCGTTGCCAAATACGGCAAATATTTTTGTTTTTGTTCTTCCGTGCCGAACAAGACGATCGGCAGCGATCCGATGCCGACGTGCGCCCCGTGCGAGATGGCAAAGCCGCCGGCCGGCGCCATATTTTCCGCAATGATGGCGGAGCTTACTTTGTCAAGCCCCAAGCCGCCGTACTCTTCCGGGATGTCGGCGCTCAACAGCCCGAGTTCGCCCGCCTTGCGAAGCAGTTTCACCGAGCGGTCAAACTCATGGCTTTCAAGATGCTCAAGCTGCGGAAGCACTTCGTTGTTGACGTACTCTTCCGTTGTTTTGGCGATCATGTGATGTTCATCGGTGAAATCTTCCGGCGTAAATACGCGTGTTGCCGCAATGTCCTCAATTAAAAAGCTGCCGCCTTGAATCGCATTGTCCACCGTTTTTGCCATCGTTCGTTTCCTCCCCCAAATCTCGTGATTGCCCGGGCGGCGCGGCCGCCCGGTTGCATTTCCGTTGGCTTCACATTACAGCAGTTCAAAGACGCCCGCGGCCCCCATGCCGCCGCCGATGCACATTGTGACAATGCCAAACTGCACGTTGCGGCGCCGCATTTCATAAAGCAGCGACAAAGTCAGCTTCGCGCCCGTGCAGCCGAGCGGATGGCCAAGGGCGATCGCCCCGCCGTTGACGTTGACGATGTCCTCATCGAGCCCAAGTTCGCGAATGACTTGGATCGATTGGGACGCAAACGCTTCGTTCAACTCGATCAAGCCGATGTCGGACAGCTCAAGGCCGGCCAGCTTCAACGCTTTCGGCACAGCCGCGACCGGACCGATCCCCATCACTTCCGGCGGCACGCCGGCGACGGCGAACGAACGGAACTTGCCGAGCGGCTTCAGGCCGAGCGACTCCGCTTTTTCGCGGTCCATGACCATCACCGCCGCCGCCCCATCGCTCATTTGCGAGGCGTTGCCCGCTGTGACCGTGCCGTTGACGGCAAACGCCGGGCGCAGTTTCGCGAGCGTCTCCATGTTCGTGTCCGGGCGCACCCCTTCATCTTGCGTAAAGACCACTTTCTCTTCGACGAGTTTGTTGTTTTCGACTTTGCGCACCGTCACTTCCACCGGCACGATTTCCTCATCAAATTTCCCCTCAGCCAGCGCGTTCGCCGCCCGCTGATGGCTGCGCACGGCAAACGCATCTTGGTCCTCGCGGCTGACGCCGTATTTTTTTGCCACTTGTTCAGCTGTATGCCCCATCGACATGTAATATTCCGGCGCTTCTTCGGCGAGACGCGCGTTCGGGCGGACGACATGGCCCATCATCGGCACCATGCTCATCGATTCGACCCCGCCGGCAATGACCGTATCGGAGTGGCCGAGCATCACCCGTTCGGCCGCATAGGCGATCGCCTGCAACCCGGACGAGCAATACCGGTTGATCGTGATCGCCGGCACCGTATACGGCAGCCCGGCGAGCGCCCCGATGTTGCGGGCGACGTTCAGCCCTTGCTCCGCCTCCGGCATGGCGCAGCCGATAATTAGATCGTCGATATCCCCGTCATAGTTTCCTGCCCGTTTTAGCGTTTCTTTGACGACGAGCGCCCCTAAATCGTCCGGCCGCACATGGGCGAGCGTCCCTTTTTTCGCTTTCCCGACCGGTGTGCGCGCTCCTGCGACAATCACCGCTTCTCTCACGCCAATCCCCCCTCAACATTCGTCCGCCCTAGTTGCGGAGCGGTTTTCCTTTCACAAGCATGTGCTGCATTCTCGCTTGCGTCTTCGGCTCGCCGATCAAGCTTAAGAACGCTTCACGCTCAAGGTCGAGCAAGTATTGCTCATCCACTTCCGTCCCGTATGGCACGTTGCCGCCCGCCAAAACGTATGCGAGTTTTTTGGCGATTTTCAAGTCGTGCTCGCTAATGTAGCCGGAATGGAACATCGATTGCGCGCCAAGCAGCATGGCTGCATAGCCGCTTTCGCCGGCCACCGGAATTTTTTTCCTTACAGGCGGGCGATAACCGTCTTCATATAAGGCGAGCACTACCTGTTTCGCTTCGTAAAGAAGATGATCGCCGTTCATCGTAATGCCGTCGCGGTCATTTAAAAAGCCAAGCTCGCGCGCTTCAGCCGCTGATGTTGACACTTTCGCCATGGCGATCGTTTCAAACGTTTTGGCCGCCACTTTGACATAGTCGACATCCGCCCCGCTCGGCAGGCTGTTCAACCGTTTGATGTACAGCTCCTTGTTGCCGCCGCCGCCCGGAATCAAGCCGACGCCCACTTCGACAAGCCCGATGTACGTCTCGGCTGCGGCCTGGATGCGCGAAGCCGCCAAGCTCACTTCCGCCCCGCCGCCGAGCGTCATGGCAAACGGCGCGACGACGACTGGCTTCGGATTGTATTTCATCTGAAGAAGCGCCTGCTGGAACTGCCGGACTGCCAGCTCGAGTTCAAAGAAGTTTTCGTCTTGCGCTTCCATGAGCATCATCGCAAGGTTCGCGCCGACGCAGAAATTTTTCCCTTGGTTGCCGATGACCAGCCCTTTGTAGTTGCGGTTCACTTCATCAAGCGCTTCGTTGATCATTTGGACGATATCAGCACCGATCGCGTTGTTTGGCGAATGGAACTCCAAAAGCGCCACGTCATCGCCCAGGTCGATGAGGCTTGCTCCGGCGTTTTTCTTGATGACGCCGCGCGTTTCTTTCAGCCGGCGGATATGAACGGTTTTTTCGCTTTCTTCCACTACTTTATAGCCGCCAGGCGCGTAATAGAACCGCTGGCCGTTTTCCGTTTTATAGAACGCCCCGGCGCCATCCGCAAGCATGTCCGTAATCCATGCCGGAATGTCGCGCCCCTCGGCCTGCATTTTGCGCACCGATTTTTCAAGGCCGATCGCATCCCACAGTTCAAACGGGCCTTGCTCCCAGCCGAACCCCCACTTCATCGCCTGATCGATCGCGACGATGTCGTCGGCGATCTCCCCGACAAGGCGGGCGGTGTACAGCAATGTTGGCGCGATGATGCTCCAAAGGAGCGTGCCAGCGCGGTCGCCGTCGGCATAGACGAGCGTTTGCAGCTTAGCGGACGCGCCTTTTGCCTGCTTCGCCATCTCCACCGCCGGAGTGGCCAATTTTTTGCGCGGTTCGTACTGCATTGTGACGTAATTGAGCTCGAGAATGTCTTTCCCCTGTTTCAGGAAAAATCCTTGGCCGGATTTGCTGCCGAGCCAGCCGTTGTCAAGCATTGCCTTCATAAACTCCGGCACGCGAAACGCCTCTTTTTCTTCTCCTTCAACGTTTTCATACACGTTGTTGGCAACATGGACAAACGTATCGAGCCCGACAACGTCAAGCGTGCGGAATGTCGCGCTTTTCGGCCGTCCGATGAGCGGCCCGGTGACCGAATCGACTTCACCGACGCTATAGCCGCCTTCCATCATCTCCCGGACGGTGATAAGCAGTCCGTACGTGCCGATCCGGTTGGCGATAAAGTTTGGCGTATCTTTCGCCATGACGACGCCCTTGCCGAGCACCTCCTCAGCAAACGTTTTCATGTAGGCGACGATATCCGGGTCTGTCTGCTCAGTCGGAATGATTTCAAGCAGCTTTAAATAGCGCGGCGGGTTGAAAAAGTGCGTGCCTAAAAAATGCTTTTGAAAGTCCTCGGAACGTCCTTCCGCCATGGCCGCGATCGAAATGCCGGACGTATTCGAGCTGACGATCGTCCCCGGCGTCCGCACTTCATCCACGCGGGCGAAGACGCTTCGTTTGACATCCAAGTTTTCCACGACCACTTCAATGATCCAATCGACTTCCGCGAGCCGGTGGAAGTCATCCTCGAAGTTGCCCGTCTCGATGAGCGCGATGTTGTCTTTCGCCATAAGCGGCGCCGGTTTTTGCTTGAGCAGCCGCTTGAGCGCCTGATTGGCAAGGCGGTTGCGCACTTGCTTATGCTCGAGCGTCCAACCTTTTGCTTCTTCCTCTTTCGTCAATTCCCGCGGCACGATGTCCAACAGCAGCGTTGGAATGCCGACGTTCGCCAAATGGGCAGCAATGCCCGAGCCCATGACGCCGGACCCTAGCACCGCAACGCGCCGAATGCGTTTTGCCATTTCGGTTCCCCCCTCACACCATTGAATGAATGATCATTCATTTTCTGGCGAAAAAAATAAAAGTGAAAAAGTGAAAACGTTCTCTATACTTAAATATATAGTATGTTGGTAATTTTCGCAATATATTTGCCGCACATTTTTCCCACATCGCGGCCCGGTTTTTGTTCATACTAGGAAAAGGAGGTGAAGGCGATGGCTCGGGTGAAAAAAAATCCGTCCAAAGGCGGCGTCAGCGCAGCCAGCGTGAAAGGAAACGCCGGCCCGACGGTTGAGGCGGACGGCGGCGGCAAGCGGACAAGCCAAAACCAGCAGTACAAAAAGCATCATATGCAAGGAGACTAAACGCCGCTGGCGTTTCGTCTCCGCTGATTCGCAACGGTCACCCAAGCCGGCCTTGAAAGCGGAGGCGGCGCTGCCGCCGCTCTCCCCCCTACTTCCGGATCATCCCTTTTAAGACGAACGCCACATTGGCCGGGCGCTCAGCCAGCCGGCGCATAAAATAGCCGTACCAGTCCGTGCCATACGGGACGTACACGCGCATCGTATACCCTTCGCGCGCCAACTCGATTTGACGCTCCGGGCGGATGCCGTACAGCATTTGAAACTCGAATTGGCTGTTTGGAATGTTGTATTCCTTGACAAGCTGCTTCGTGTATTCAATGATGGCGTCGTCATGCGTCGCCACCGCTGTATAGTTGCCGTTCAGCAAATGCTGTTTAATGATCTTTTTAAAGTTCTCATCCACATCCTTTTTGTCCGGGAACGCCACTTCCGGCGATTCTTTGTACGCCCCTTTGACGAGCCGCAAGTTCGGGCGGTATGGCTTTAAATCGTCAATATCTTTTTCCGTCCGGTATAAATACGCCTGCAGCACCGTGCCGACGTTATCGTACTCTGTTTTCAACCGCTTAAAAATATCGAGCGTCTTTTGACAGCGCGAGTAATCTTCCATGTCAATCGTCACAAATACGCCGCGCTGTTTCGCTGCCTCTAAAATGCGGCGCATATTGCGCATCACAAGGTCATCGGAAATATCAAGCCCCATCGATGTCATTTTCAACGACAGCTGCGAGTTTAATTTTTCCCGGCTGATCGCCTCAATCGCCTCAAGACAGTGCCTCGCCATCTCGTTTGCTTCCCGCTCATTGTCCACAAATTCCCCTAAGTAGTCGACCGTGACGGCCAACCCTTTTTCGTTCAGCTGGCGGATGACGCGCACCGCTTCATCAATCGTTTCGCCGGCGACAAATCTTGAAGCGCCGAAGCGGAGGCCGTATTGCTTCGCCAACTTTGTCAACGTTTTATTTTTCGACAGGAACAAGAAAAAGTCTCGCATCAGCTGCTCCACAGTTGTAAGCCCCCTTGTATGGAAACGCATTCACTATCCTTATTGTACCATGTTTTCGCTCCATTGAATATGTTTTTTCCCTGCTGTTTATTTTTTATTTGTGTATAATTTTCCACTCGCTGGACAATCTACAAGCGAACAATGAGTGAAAGGAGCGACAAACGATGCAGCAACAACCGCAAATGAACCCGCAAGCGGCGATGCCGCAGCCGCCGCAAATGGTGTCCTCAAAAGACGCCATGTATTTTTCCGATATGATGTCATGGAACTTGCTCGCGGCGAAAAAGGCGCACTTTTTCGCCTCGCAATGCCGCGATCCCGAGGTGGTGCAAGCGATCGAGCGCGCCGGGCAAATGCACCAGCGCCATTACAACATGATTTTGCGCCATTTGCAAAACCCGCCGCAACCGCCGGTCATGTAAAAGGAGGAAAGCCGCATGAACACAAGACAAGTGCAAAACCCGGAAACGCAAGTGCCGAAAACACCACAAATGAATGAGCGCGACTTTTTGAACGATATGTTGACGACGGAAAAATATATGACGCTCTCTTACAGCGTGTTTTTGCATGAGGCGAGCAACCAACCGTTATACCAAGATATAATGAACATTTTTATAGAAACGCAAAACTGCCAGCGCGATCTGTACAATTTAATGTTCAAAAAAGGCTGGTACAAGCTCGAAGCGGCCGATCTGCAAAAGCTCCAGCAAACGTACCAACAGTTCCAAGGGTATACCAGCCAGTTTCCTTATCAAGGAAACCACCTGCAGTGAAGGAAGCAAGCGAGGATGTCCTCTAGTACGCGCGGACATCCTCTTTCTCGTCTGACAATCAGAAAGTCTCAACACAAAGGGGGAGAAGGATGACAGCTCCACCGCCATCCGTATGGGCGACACTGCAAACATTAGCGAGCTCGATGGACTTCCAAACGAAAGTGTACCGGAACGACACATCCGGTCTCTATCTATGGGTGTCGTATGTCGAACCGATGATTAATATGGAAACTGTCGTTCGTTCGATTTTCCCTTACTTGTTTCATTGTCCGTTTTCATCGTTAGAAGATATACGCCAAGTTCTTCCGATCGACGACGCATATATTTCCAGCGACCCAAATGATGTGAAGGAAAAATTGCTCGAGGGATATTTATTCATCCGTCTTCATGAAACGGACGAAACCGGGCTGCTCGTAAAGGCGCAAAAAACATTGGAACGGACACTCACGATCCCCGAAGTGGAATTTAGCGTCGTCGGTCCGAAAGAGTCGTTTATTGAATCGTTGGAAACGAATTTGTACTTATTGCGCAAACGAATTCCGATCGACCGTTTGACGGTCAAAATGACAAGCGTCGGAACGCTGTCGAAAACGAAAATCGCCGTTGTGTACATTGATGGCATTGCTAATCCCGACAACGTCCAAACGGTTCTTCAGCGCATCGAGCAAGTGGAATTTGACGAGATGATCGACAGCTCTTATATCGTGCAAATTATTTCGGACAATCGGCACTCCCCCTTTCCGCAGCTGCTCGATACGGAGCGCCCGGACCGAGTCGCTGCCGTGCTGGCCGAAGGAAAAGTAGCGATTATGGTGGATGGATCTCCGCACGTGTTGATCGGTCCAACGACGTTAGTTGAATTTTTTTCATCTTTTGAAGACTATTTTCTCAGTTGGACGATCGCATCGTTTTTCCGTCTCATCCGCCTGTTTTCGGTCACCTTTTCCATTTTGATCACGCCGATCTATGTAGCGACGTTGAACTATCATTACGAACTGATTCCAAAAGATTTACTCGGCACTTTGATTACATCGAGAAGGGAAATTCCGTTCCCGCCCATTTTGGAAGTGTTGTTTCTCGAGCTAACGATTGAGCTATTGAGGGAGGCCGGGGCGCGGCTCCCGACGAAAGTCGGCCAAACGATCGGGATCGTCGGCGGAATTGTTATTGGAACAGCTTCCGTTGAAGCCGGTTTGACAAGCAATGTTTTGCTCATCTTAGTGGCGCTCGCCGCACTGGCTTCTTTTACTACCCCGGTTTATAAAATCGGGAACACGATTCGCTTGATGCGTTTTCCCTTTATCCTGTTCGCCGAGATGTGGGGGTTGCTTGGCGTTGCTTTTTGTTTTTGTATTGTCATGACCCATCTGCTTTACTTGACTTCGCTCGGGCGTCCGTTCCTTGCCCCTTTGTATCCGCCCCGTTGGCGGGATTTAAAAGACGCGTTCATCCGCCTGCCGTTTACAAGCCAATCGAAACGGCCGGAAACATTGCGGACCAAACAGCCCATTCGCTTTGATCAGAAAAAGGCAAGAGAAAAAAGGGACATCGACGAATGACAAACCGACAGGAGGACGACGATGGCTTCTGTTGCCGAACGCCTACAAGTTTCACCTTTCATGACCTTTTTTGTAATCATGTCCATGCAAATCGGTATCGGAGTGCTCGGATTTCAGCGGGTCATCGCGAAAACAGCCGGACATGATGCCTGGATTTCCGTCCTGCTTGCCGGCGCTTCGTCCCATCTTATTCTCATCGTGCTATACTGGCTGTTGCAACAGGCAGATGGCGATTTTCTCCTCCTTCATCAGCGCCTTTTCGGCCGCTGGGCCGGAGGAGCCCTTTCGTCATTGCTTGCCCTTTACTTTGCCGCTATGGCCTTTGTCGTTCTGCGCACATATATCGAAGTGATTCAAGTATGGATGTTTCCTTACTTGAAAACATGGGAATTTTCACTCGCATTTTTGCTTCTTTGTCTATACATTACCGTTGGCGGATTCCGGGTCGTTGTCGGCATTTGCTTTTTTGGCTTGATCATTCCGAGCTATTTATTGTTTACCTTTTGGTTTGTCCTTGATTACACTGACTTTTACCAGCTGCTTCCGATATTGGATCATCCCCCTTCAAACATTGTGAAGGCGGCGAAACAAATGACATTGACAATGCTCGGATACGAAACGATTTTGCTTTTTTACCCTTTTATCAAGCGCGGAACCCAGTCCGCCAAATGGGCACATGCCGCCTTATTGACGACGACATTGTTTTATGCGTTGCTTACCGTATTGACGTTGGCATATTTTAGCGAAAAACAACTGCAGCAGCAAATTTGGCCGACGTTAACGATGTGGAAAATAGTGGAATTACCATTCGTTGAACGCTTCGAATACATCGGCATCGCCAACTGGCTGCTGATTATTTTGCCGAACGTCTGCTTAGGATTATGGTGTTCTTCACGTATATGCAAACAGCTTTTTCCAATCCGTCAAAAAACTGCGTTGCTCGTCATTGCAACCATTTGTTTTTTCAGCACGTTGCTCATTCATGACCGCAAAGAAGTTGACTTCATTAACACCATTTTAAACAGAGTCGGCTTTTATTTTCTCTATATATGGATTCCTTGTCTGGCAGGCATCACATATGTTGTGAAGAAAGTGAGAGGAAACGTATGAGCATACGAACCGCTCTGTTGATCGGGTTCACCGTCGCGGTCCTTTGCGGCTGTCTTCGCAAAGAAATTTTGGATGATATCAACATTGAAAGCGCGGTCGGATTTGATGAAGCAGGAAAAGGCAAGATTCGGGGAACCGTTCTCATTCCGGTTTACAAAAAAGGAGAAACAGCAAACAAAACGTTGACAGCCGTTTCCCCCATAGCAAAAGACGTGCTCGAAGAACTGCAATATAAAACATCTGAGCCGCTCGTCGACGGAAACATTGAGACCGCCTTGTACGGAAAACGCCTGGCCAAACGGGGGATTTTTCCTTTTGTCGACCAATTCCACCGCGATGCAAGCATCGGAACGAGACTGTATTTGGCGGTGGTCGATGGGACAGCTGAACATTTGCTCGAAGGAAATTACGGCCGGCAAGGAAGCGGCATTTATCTCTCGAACTTACTAAAACAAAATATCGAGCAGCGCGATTTGCCCAAAACAAACTTGCATTTATTTTTAAAAACGTACTATGCGGATGGAAAAGATCCTTTTTTGCCATATATACGCCGGGTGGGTGAAGATGTACAAGTGACCGGTGTTGCTCTCTTTCGCAACGATCGGATGGTCGATACGATTGGACGGAGTGATCTGTTCTACTTTAAAATCGCAGCCGATGCCTACAGTGAAGGCACCCATACGATCCGATTGGATCACCAAAACTACGTATCCATTAAAAATATCTCGACAAAGCGGACCATTTCCTTTTCAGGACCAAAAACCCGCCCGCATATTCATGTTCATATTGCACTTGAAGGAGTCGTGCGCGAATATAAACGCGGGGCATTCACATTCGATGTCCGCCGGTCTGTCGAAAGAACGTTCGAACAACAAATTCGTTCGAAAACCGAGGCCCTTCTCCGCCGCTTTCAAGAAAAACACATCGATCCGATCGGCTTCGGCGATTTGGCCGCGAGCCGTTACCGACAGTTTCGCCACCGCGACTTTTATAAGAACTACAGCCACCTTCCGATCCGCGTCACCGCCGACGTGACGATCCGCGACACCGGAATCATCGAATAAGCATCCCTGTTTCACCGACGGGATGCTTATTCTTCATAGCTAGGTTCAATACCACCAACCCGGATACGGCGGATATGGCGGGTACGGATAAAACGGGCGCGGAGCGAGGGCGCCGCCGAGCAATCCGCCTAAAAACCCGCCGATGAACGGGGCACCAAACAACAAACCTGGAAATGGCATCGTTTCTTTCTCCTTTCCTTCATGAGTAAGATGCGGTACTTTATTCATATGCACACAACAAAAAAAGAGGGTGGGCTGTCCGCCCAACCCCTGCTCCTTTCTCACCACCAAATCGGGCCATACCAATACGGATAGAAAAACGGCGGGAACAATGCGCTGCCCAGCAGCCCGCCTAAAAAGCCGCCAAAAAACGGAGCGCCAAAAAACGGAAACCCGAACGGCCGCCAAAAACCCCATGGGCGCCAAAAGCCCCACGGCCGCCAGATGCGCGCATCCGTCATCTCGAGATGGTTCACCTTGTTTCCCTCCTTCCGCCTGCCCTTAGTCTCACTGTATGTATGATCAACCCCCGTTGCCTAGGCTCGCACCCAATCAGCCAAAAAGAAACAGGCGGCCGCTCAGCCGCCCCAGCCTACAAACGCTCTACACGCACTTGTTCGTACAAACAGGCGATTGAATCAAACAAAATGCGCAACGCCTCGTCCATTTCCGCTTCACTCATGGAGAGAATCGGGATGAACGTCAATACCGGGCCGAGCGGGCGGATGATCAGTCCTCTTTGGCGCGCCTCGAGAACGATGCGGTGCTCGACCATCGCGGCGCGCGGAAACACGGCTTTCGCTGCCCGGTCTTTCACGATTTCAATGCCGCACATCAGCCCTTTTTGCCGAATGTCGCCGACGATTGGAATCTCATATAACGCATCCAACCGTTCGGCCAGTCGGCGCGCTTTCCGCTGAACGCTGCTGATGAGGCCGCGCTGTTCTATGAGCTCGATGTTTTTCAGCGCTGCGGAACACGTCAGCTGGTTTCCTGTATATGTATGGCCGTGATAAAACGTCTTGTCTTCATCCACTTCGCCGAGAAACGCCTCATACACTTCCTCTGTGACGAGCGTTGCCGCGAGCGGCAAATAACCGCCGGTAATCCCTTTGCCGAGACAGACAAGATCAGGAGCGACCTCTTCTTGTTCGCAAGCGAACATCGTTCCGGTGCGGCCGAAGCCAACGGCGACCTCGTCGCAAATGAGGAGCACCCCGTATTGGCGGCAAAGCGCCTCCACTCCTTTTAAAAACCCGCGCGGGTGAACAATGATTCCCGCTGCCCCTTGAACGAGCGGTTCGACAATGACGGCGGCAATGTGTTCGTGCTGGCTGGCGAGCACACGTTCCAACTCATTCAAACAATAGCGGACAACGTCTTGTTCGCTCCCGTATTCCTCCATACGGTACACATATGGCGATGGCACTTCGATTCGCTCAAACAGAAGCGGCGCGAAAATGCGGTGGAACGTTGCCATGCCGCCAACGCTCACCGCCCCGACCGTGTCGCCATGGTACGCTTCCTTGAGGGAGACAAATTTGTTTTTCTTCGCATACTTGACCGGGTCGATATTTTTCCAATATTGATAGGCGATTTTTAGCGCGATTTCCACCGCCGCCGCTCCCGTGTCGGAATAAAACACTTTCGCCATCCCCGGCCAATAGCTGATCAATGTTTTAGCGAGCAAAATCGACGGCACATTCGCCGAGCCAAGCAATGTCGAATGGGCGATTTTCTCCAATTGTTCGCGAAGCGCCGCATTCAGATCCGGGTCGTTATGGCCATGGACGTTGACCCACAGCGAGGCGTATCCATCTAAGTAACGATTGCCGTCGGCATCGTACAAATAGCTCCCTTGCCCGCGCTCAATAATCAACGGACGCTCTTTCACATACTGCTTCATTTGCGTGAACGGATGCCAAACATACTGCTTGTCCCACTGTTCGAGCTGCTCATAGCTATACTTCAACGGCAAGCACCTCCCATAGCGCTTCCGCTTCCTTTCGTTCAATCCACTGTCCGGCAAACGCCTCCAATTCCTCCCTCGTAACAGCCGGAAACGGTGGCACGGTGGCGAAGGCAGGAAGCCTAAGCATCGCCGTGATCGTCTCAACGTTGTTTCGATGGATCACTTCGCGCTCGTCAAATTGGTTAAATACTAAACCGAGCACACGGACACCTTGCGTCTCGGCATATGCTGCGGTCGTTACCGCGTGATGAATCGCGCCAAGACCCGAAAGCGACACGAGAATCGCCGGCAGCTCATAGTCGCGGACAAAATCGCTCGTCATGTACCACCGCCCGCCACGCTCGCACCACGGAACGGCCAACCCGCCCGCCCCTTCGACGAGGACAACATCATAGCGCTGCTTCAACCGTTCAAGCTGTTCGGCGATACGTTCCGGTTCGATGGACGTGCCGGTGAGCTTGGCCGCCAAATGAGGGGAAACAGCCGGCTTCATATAATATAGACCTTCGACGCTTGTCAACTTGGAGATTTGCTCATACCAATACTGTTCCGCAAACGACTCCCCATCCTCGGCCAGCCCGGTTTGAACCGGCTTAAACACGTTGACGCTCACCCCGAGACGTTCAAGCGCCAGTGCGAAAATGGACGTGACGACACTTTTGCCGATTTCCGTCCCCGTCCCGGTCATAAAGATCGCTTTTTCCACTTGATCCCCTCCCCCTTTCCATTTGTTTTTATTTTGCCGAATCCCTCTCTTTTTTGTCAACCAAAAATTAATTAAAGTTTACATATAAACAAAAAATAAGGGGCGGCCACCTGTGTCCGCCTCCTACTCCTCTTCGTCCAACAAAGCGAACAAGTGCGGCGCTTCTTCCAATAAAGAAGCTAACACCCGCACCGCTTCGGCGATATGAGCTCCTTTATTCAACATGACGCATTGCGCCTGTTTCCCTAACGATACATCCGAGATTTCCGCACGCGATGGCAACCCTTTTTTCGCTAGCTGTTCAAGCACTTGCGTCGCCCAAATGACCGGAATATGGGCCGCTCGACATAGCGTCAAAATCTCGCGCTGGGTGGCGGCCATATGTTCAAATCCGACCTCAAGCGCTAAATCGCCGCGGGCAATCATCACCCCGAACGCCGGGAGCTTTAACCCCTCAAGCACAATGCGGGCTAAGTTGTGGAGCGCCTCCCTCGTTTCGATCTTCGCAATCACCGAAAGGGAAGAAGCCCCTTGCTCTGAAAGCAAACGATAAAGCTTTCGCAAGTCATACGGCGTATGGACAAACGATAATCCGACCATATCCGCATGCTCCGCAATGAACGGAATCAATTCGAGATCACGGTCGGTGAGCGGTGGAACAGTCAAATGGACGAACGAATCGGGAAGATGGATGCCCGTCCCTTGTTTGATCGTTTTCTGCTTTCCCCCATCGGCGATGACTTTTGCCTCCACGCACTGTCCATGCACTTTAACGACCCTGGCCAAAATTTGGCCATCGTTCAAATACAGCCGATCCCCCGCCCGCACGTTGCGCCATGCTTTCGCCAATGTGGTCGTCATTTTTACACCGCGTTCATCCTTTGCAGCCGCAAACTGGGCGTCATCGATAAGCGGTGCAGTTTTGAACGCTTTCATCGGGGTAAACGAGCCGCAGAAATGATCCCGGCCAACGGTTGAACCGGTTCCCCATATTCATTTTTCGGCACGGTCAGCTTCACCGGCCCTGTATGAACGGCAAGCCGGTCGACCCGAATTTTCGGGCCCGGCAAATCCATATAGATGCGGCATCGCTTCCCTAGCAGTTGTTGTTGCAACCGCTCTTCCGCCCGGCGGATGACAGCCGCCAGCGTCTCCCACGTTTCCGGTGAACCGTAGGCGCAATTAATGCGGGCAATGTCCATGCCGTACAAAAGCAGCCGCTCTATGATGTCCGGCTCATCGGCCCACGCTTCGTCCATCGTCACCATGATGCGCGTCCGCCGGGAATGAGCGCATGGGCCAAACATCGCTTCCGTTCGTTCGTCAATCAGCCGCTTCGCTTCGTTTCTTGTCACTGTTCGAATCTCTTTTCCACGATCAAACGGCGTGCGCAAATAAGTCAAAAACTGTTCCACTGTCGCGATGAGATGAGGCTCTTGCCCGTCAAGCAGCAATCCCTCCTCTTCCAGATCTTCCATCAAATCGGGAGGCATATGCTCTTTCATATATAAATAAGCGAGCAACTGATCCCGGCTTTCTTCATGGGACGAAAGCGGAAAATGTTTCCGTTTTTGTCCGACCCACTCGACCATCTCGCGGTAAAAAGCGGCCAAGCGGTCGCCCAAATCTCGTTTGTCGTGCATCAGCGGCACCAACCCTCATCAAAAATGCGGTTTTATTTTTATATATTCGCCGCCGACAAAAATAAGGACAGAAAAAACCGGCGTCATTCGCCGGTTGCCAACTTGAACACAACTGTGTCTGTGTTCACCATCCTATTTTTGAGCAACCAATTTCATTCCACATCGGCAAAGCAACGAATGTTTCAGCCGCCGTACCGGCTGCTGGCATTGATCACAAATGATCGTTTTACTCATTCATCCGTCTCTCCTTTATCATCCCTCTACTTTTTATTATACACACAACCATATTTATAGTAAATATAAATTAATAATAATTATCAATTTATAAAACAAATCATTTGGACCTTGTTTCCACCTATGCTACACTATTCATAGTGTTAATATTCAAACAAAGGGAGGCTGTAATAATGTACGACATTGCCATCATCGGGGCCGGACCGGCCGGAGCGAGCGCTGCGATTTTCGCCGCCAAGGCAGGAAAAAAGACGGTCGTATTGGACAACGACAAAGGCATGACCAAACGCGCTTGGGTGGAAAACCATTACGGCGTCCCGGAGATCGGCGGTCCGGATTTAATCGAAACGGGCAAAAAACAAGCGGCCAAGTTTGGTGCTAAACTGGTGACCGCACAAGTGACGGACATCCAAAAAACAGACGACGGATTCCGGCTTGACACCGACAACGGTTCGTATGGAGCGAAACACGTCATTTTCGCTACCGGTCTTGCCACCGACCTTGCGGAAAAAATCGGCCTTCGCACGAAACCGGGGACCGAGCCGCGCATTAAAACCGTTATTGACGTGGATACAAACGGCAAAACGAATATCGACGGCATTTGGGCAGCCGGCACGGTGGCCGGCGTCAGCGTTCATACGATCATCACCGCCGGTGATGGGGCCAAAGTCGCCATTAACGTCATTAGCGAACTGAACGGCGAACGGTACGTCGACCACGATGTATTGAAAAAATGACAAAGCGCTGACTGAAAAGGACGCCTTTCTTCAAGAGAGAGGCAAAATATGGTCTTATGGGATCGTTCTGCCCCTATAGACAGCCATAAAAAAGGGTGTCCCGCTGCTTTTGGGACACCCTTTGCTTTCCTGTGAACCGAACAACCAATGCCTCGGCGAACTGCCGTACACCTGTCTCATCCTTATTGGCCAATGCTTCGGTACTTCCCTTCGAAAAATAAGAGCGGATCGCCCGGTTCCTCTTTCATCAAAATATCAGTCACTTCTCCAAAATAGAGCGTATGGTCGCCGGCGACGTACGAGCTGTGCACATTGCATAAAATGTTCGCCATCGCATCTGGCAAAATCGGATGGCCATCGATCCATTCAAACACCACATCCCGCTCTTCCTTCAACTGACCGGCAAACAGCCGCGACAAATCTTCTTGGTCGCGCGTCAACATGTTGACGGCAAACTTCCCTGTTTGCTTGACGATGTCATGCATCCGTGCTTTATGGCCAATCGAGACGACGACAAGCTTCGGATCGAGCGAAACGGACATAAACGCGTTCGCCGTCATCCCTTTTGCTTCCCCTTGAAACGCGGTCGTCACGACCGTCACGCCGGTTGCGAATTTCCCCATCGCGTTGCGAAATGTGCGATCATCCATGCGTTCTCCCATCCTTCCCTTTTCATCATCTAGCTGTTGTTTGCTGCTCCCAGAAGGCCGGTGAAAAACTGCGATGTCCTTCCATCAATGATTTTTTATTGCTCAAAAAATAGACGTTCTCAATGAAAGAAATACCTTTTTACATTGGTCTTTTTCAATCACCGGCCCACTAGGCGGGCAGTTCTCAGCCGCTTAGGTGCATGTTGCAAGCAAGCCGATGCCCGGAAAGCCAACCAAATCTATCCTCATCATAGCAAAAACAAAACAAGGAAACAACGACGACGCGCCATCAGCCATTGCCGCGTCGGAGATGTCCTTGCTCAAAGCCGGCCGGTTCCTTTTCATCGCCTGAACCGGTTTCCCATTTGATGCACAAAAAAGCGGCTACGACTTTGCTATTGACGCTATTCTTTTCTTTAGTGGCAGCGCAAGAAAATGACGGGCCTGCATCCATAGATGAAAACGCAACGGCTTGTCCGCAAAGCGCCAGATGATGTCACCGTCTCATCGCAACCGCAAGAAAAAGGCAGGCCTCGTCCAGATGAGCGCCTGCCTTTCGGTTTGTTCAAATCGGACTTTTATGACGCCGTTTTCTGCGTCCGTTCCCGTCTTCCGGCTGCATATTGAATGGCAAACATGGCAGCAAATAAGCCTAATCCGACAATGTCACTGATTTTTTCTGGATAAATCAGCAACAACCCTGTTACAACCGCAACGATGCGTTCAAGAATGTTAAGCTTCCGGTACCAAAAGCCGATCATCCCCGCGCTAATGGCTAGCATGCCGATAAACGCGGAAAAGACAACCCATATCAAATAGGGAAGCGTCGTATCGATCATTAACAGCGCCGGCGAAAAGACAAACATATACGGAATGATAAACGCGGAAATCGCAAGCTTCGACGCGATCACCCCGGTCCTTAGCGGCTTTCCTCCGGAAATACCGGCGGCCGCAAACGCCGCAAGCGCCACCGGCGGCGTAATGTCGGCAATAATGCCAAAGTAAAAGACGAACAAATGAGCCGCCAGTTCCGGCACGCCGGAAGCGATGATCGCCGGTGCAGCGATCGTTGACGTAATGACATAGTTGGCGGTCGTCGGCGACCCCATGCCGAGAATGAGCGATGTCAACATCGTGAAAAAGAGCGTTAAGATCAAAATGCCGTTCGACAAATCGACTAATCCGTTCGCCATTTTTAAGCCAAGGCCGGTTTTCGTTACGACACCGACGATAATCCCGGCAGCTGCTGTCGCCGCCGCCACAGACAGCGCGCTTCGCGCCCCATCGACCAAAGCGTCAATGATGTCGCGCCATCCTAACCGCGTTTCTTTTTTCAACGCACTGACCACAATGATCGCAACGATCGACCAAAGCGCGGCTCGCATCACGCTCATTCCGCTCATCAGCAGCACGATGACGATGACGATTGGAACGAGCAAGTAGATTTTTCCGAGCACTTCTTTTCGGTCTGGCATTTCTTCCTCTGTCAACCCGCGCAGCCCAATTCGTTTCGCTTCAAAGTGCGTCATCATCCAAATGCCGGCGAAATACAAAATCGCCGGAATCGCCGCCGCTTTTGCGATCTCCCAATACGAAATGCCGCCGATAAACTCCACCATCAAAAACGCAGCCGCTCCCATGACCGGAGGCATGAGCTGGCCGCCGGTGGACGACGTCGCCTCAACGGCACCGGCAAACTCTTTTCCATATCCGAGCCGTTTCATCATCGGAATCGTAAACGACCCGGAAGTAACGACATTCGCCACCGAGCTGCCGCTGATCGTTCCTTGCAGCGCGCTTGAAAACACCGCGACCTTCGCCGGGCCGCCGATTCTCTTCCCGGCGACAACGAGCGCCAGATCATTAAAATATTCGCCGACGCCTGTTTTCACTAAAAATGCGCCAAACAATAAAAATACAAAAATGTATGTCGCCGATACATACAGCGGCGTGCCGAAAATGCCTTCCGTCGTAAAAAACATCGTTTTGACGAGCCCTTCTAAATCAACACCCCGATGGGCTAAAAACCCCGGCATATACGGCCCAAAATACGCATACAGCAAAAATAGCGATGCAATGATCGTAATCGGCAGCCCGACCGCCCGCCTCGTCGCCTCAAGCACAAGCAGCACGGCGACCAAACCGACCGTAAAGTCGAGCGGCGTCATAATGCCGATGCGCTGCACGATGTCATCAAGCATGAGCGGCAAATAGGCACCGACCCCGATCGACAATAGCGACAAAATGATATTCACAATGCCGACGTCGGCGCGATGAAGGTGTTTTTTCCGCGCCGGAAACAGCAAAAAGATGAGCGACAGGGCAAACCCTAAATGAATCGACAATAAAATTTGTTTTGGAAGCGTTTGAAAAATCGAAGCATACAACTGAAAGAGCGAAAAGGAAAGCAGCCCGAAAAAGACAATCCAGCCAAGCGGCCCTTTCAGTTTTCGCGTCGCTGCTTCCGGATCGTATTTTTCCAACAATTGTTGCTGTTCCTCAGCGGATAGCTGTTCAAACTTGTCAGCCAAACAAATTCACTCCCTTCCAGCATTGAACCAATGATAGTCGTGCCACCTTGATGCGGACAATGGAGCCGGGAGGGATGACTGTTTTTAGCGCTACCGTCTTCCCCTTATAAACGACACGATGATTGGCGACAACTCGTCCAATGCTCAACAAGATGGATGGAAATTTGCGCTCCATGCCGGTAATATAGTATTTTCCATTTCGAAACGTAAATGTCTCCCCTGGCGCCGCGTTCGCCGGCATCCCGACCGCCGTATCCTCATAGGTGAGAGCGATTTGTTCAATCGTCCCGTCAGCCATCACTTGATACGTTTCTTCGACATCTGAACGATGAATCGAATGCGTATAGCGAATCGCGAACGTGTCCCCTTGAGAAATCGGGATATACGCAGCGACCCGGCCCTCTTTTTCAAACGCGACCACCTGTCGGAAAGGAAGAAAGAAGACTGCGGCCGCCGCCAGAAGTACACTGATTGCTACGACCCGTTTTCGCATCAGCCGCCCTCCTTAGTGGCTGGCGGAAATAAGGAAGGGCTGACGCTATCACACGCGCCAGTCCTTCCCACAATATCGTTATTCCGCTTTTATTCCTTTTTCATCAAAATACTTCTTCGCCCCTGGATGAAGCTCGATTGACATGCCATCCAGCGCATGTTCCAGCTTGATTTGCTGAGCTTTGGCATGTTTGACCTTATCTAAGTTTTCAAAAATCGCTTTCGTCACGTTATAAACCGTGTCTTCCGGCAGATCCGCTCGAGCGACGAGCATCGCACGCACAGCGACCGTCGGAACGTTTTCCGCTAGCTTATACGTCCCTTGAGGCACTTCGTCTTTCGCATAGTACGGGTATTTCTCAATCAGCGCATTGATTTTGTCTTCAGCGATCGGCACAATGACGACATCTTCCGTCGCGGATAATCCTTCCACCGCTCCCGTCGGCGTTCCCGCCGTAATAAAGGCGGCGTCAATCGTGCCATCTTGGATGCCGGAGACAGAATCATCAAACGACAAGTTGCGCGCTTTAATATCATCAAACGTCATGCCGTGAACTTCCAAAATTTGTTCTGCGTTTGCCCGCGTCCCCGAGCCAGCTTCCCCGACGGAAACGACTTTTCCTTTTAAATCTTCAACGGACTGAATGCCTGATTTTTTCGTTGTAACGATTTGAATCGTTTCCGGGTAAAGGGTGGCAATCCCTTTCACCCTTTCAATTTTCTCTTTAAACATTAATTTTCCTTCTGTCGCGTATGTCGCGATGTCAGTTTGAGCAAACGCAATTTCCGCATCGCCCGCATCCAAAATCGCCATGTTTTCCGCCGATGCACCCGAAGTGATGGCATTGGCGTCAATACCCGTTTCATCTTTAATAATATCGGCAAACGCCCCGCCAAGCGGATAATACGTTCCGCCCGTCCCGCCGGTGGCAATGCTGAGGAATTTCACGTCGCCGCCTTGCTTCCCGTTGGCTCCTTCTTGCTCTGTCCCTCCATTGTTGTTACCGTTTCCACAAGCGCCGAGCAACAGCGACAGAGAAAGAACAGCCATAGCACGCGTAAACCACTTTCGCTTCTTCATCGTCATCATCTCCTTTGCTATTTTCAGTTTCCCTTTATGATTATATTGCACCAAACATATTTTCACAACCATCATATTATTTCCTTAGTTCTGTTTTCCGATTGACCTGTAGAAGGCCGGGGAAAGCCCCACAATTTCCGACCAAACCGTGGTTGTAGAGGGAAGCAAAGTTTAAGTTTGGCAAAACTCCCCTATTTGACAAAATCCGGATTTCGCGCCGCATTCCCTCATAAACCATCAGTTCTTTAGCACCGCCCCCTCTATTCACCTTTTTATGTAAACCCCGAACGCGCATGTTTCCTTTCTATCCATGACACGACTCAACTATACAAGGATTCATTAGCCGACAAACTAACACACGCGAAACGACAGAAGAAGGATTAGACAACTTCGGGGGCGAGAAAACGGAGCACTTGAAACAACAGAATCGGCCTGTCTGCGGTGTAAAAGTAGCGTCTGCAAAGAGTGCTCGCCTAGAAATTTCTCGCGGGACGAAGAGTGAGTTCTGTACGCGGGTGTATGGGAAATCCTTTCATGCGCAAGAACCTCTCAAACTCAGTTCTTGGGGGATTCATCCATTTCACTAAACAGTAGATATCCGGCCGGCTGTTCGCCGGCCATCACGACTGTCTCATCATGCATGGTCAACACTCCCATACTTTCCTTCAAAAAATAAGAGTGGGTCACCCGGTTCGTCTTTCATCAAAATATCGGCCACTTCTCCAAAATAGAGCGTATGGTCGCCAGCGACGTACGAGCTGTGCACGTTGCATAAAATATTCGCCATCGCGTCTGGCAAAATCGGGTATCCATCGACCTATTCAAACGCCACATCCCGCCCTTCCTTCAACTGACCGGCAAACAACCGCGACAAATCCTCCTGGCCACGCGTCAAAATGTTGACGGCAAACTTCCCTGTTTGCTTGACGATGTCATGCATCCGTGCTTTATGACCAATCGAGACGACGACAAGCTTCGGATCAAGCGAAACGGACATAAACGCGTTCGCCGTCATCCCTTTCGCTTCCCCTTGAAACGCGGTCGTCACGACCGTCACGCCGGTTGCGAATTTTCCCATCGCGTTGCGAAATGTGCGATCATCCATGCGTTCTCCCATCTTTCCTTGTTCATCAATTGTGGTTGTGCAGCTAGTTTATTTCTGCTTGAAAACGGTAGTTGGCTGCTCTCCATTTTGATGTTATATTAGGAAAACACGACGATTATAGCGAATTTCAGGAAAGAGAGGAGCGATGATAACAACTGCGATCAGCGGCCCGCCGCCCCAAGGTATGCCGCAGCTACCCGTTCATCCACGAGCAATTCAACTGCCTTTCCGTGCGCCACGATCCGGCCGCGCTCCAACACATACGCCTCATCCGCCGTTTGCAGTGCAGCGCGTACGTTTTGTTCAACGAGCACAACGGTGGTATGAAGCTGATCGCGCAGTCGTTTCAGCAGCTCCATCACTTCTTTGACGATGAGTGGTGCCAGCCCGAGCGATGGCTCATCAAGCATCAACAGTTTCGGTTTTGCCATTAACCCCCGGGCGATCGCCAGCATTTGCTGCTCACCGCCGCTTAACAATCCTCCTGGGCGGTCAAGCATCGTTTTCAACTTTGGAAACAACTCAAGCACTTGTTCATAATCGTGCTTCACTTCGCGCCTATCACGACGGTAACGGCGGTATGCCCCAAGGAGCAAATTGTCCTTGACCGATAAGCCTTCAAAAATTTGCCTCCTCTCCGGAACGAGACAAACGCCTTTTTCGACGATACGTTCTACTTTTCCGTACGAAAGCGGTTCACCTTCAAAGAGAATTTCACCTTCTGAAGGGACATAAAGGCCCGCAATCGTACCAAGGAGCGTGCTTTTGCCCGCTCCGTTGGCGCCGACGACTGCGACAATTTCCCCTTCTCTCACTTGCAGATCAACCTCTTTTAACACATGCAAATGGTCATGGTGAACATGAACGTTGCGAATTGTCAACATGGCGCCGCCTCCCCTTCACCTAAATACGCCTTAATGACATCCGGATGCCGTGCGATTTCTTTCGGTGTCCCTTCGGCGATTTTTTGTCCGTAATCGAGAACGACAATCCGGTCGGCGACTGACATGACCGTTTCCATATCATGTTCCACGAACAAAAAGGTCATCCCTTGTTCCCTCATCGCCAGCCATACATCAACGAGCTGCTTTGATTCTTGCGGATTGAGCCCAGCCATCGGTTCATCAAGCAAAATAAGCGACGGACGGGAGACGGCTGCCCTGGCGATTTCCACGATCCGCTGCATCCCGTACGGAAGCGTTCCCGCCTGTTCCATCGCCAAATCGGCCAAACCGACTTGCTCGAGGCAGACGAATGCCTCTTCCCGCGCTCGTTTCTCCTCTTTGACTGTACGGGGCAGGCGAAAACCGGCGCTTATGATCCCGCTTTTCAAACGTGGATGGAATCCGACCATGACGTTTTCCAATACGGTCATATCAGCAAACAGCTGCAAGTTTTGAAAGGTTCTTGTCATCCCGAGCATCGCCAGCTCATCCGGCCGTTTTCCATTGACTGTCATCCCGTGAAAACGAACGAAACCATCTGTCGGCGGAACAACGCCGCTAATGACATTGAACAATGTTGTTTTTCCCGCTCCGTTCGGCCCGATCACAGCAACAATGTCTCCCTTTTTCACCCCAAACGACACACGCTGAACCGCTTGAACTCCGCCAAACGACTTAGACAATTGTTCGACTTCCAACAACATCGCGTTCATCCATGCCCTCCCCCTATCGAACGCGCCTCATGACGGTCGGTCGCCGCTGCTTTTCCTTTCTGACTCCCGTCCATTGCCAAAAACCGTTTCATTCCCTTTTGCATGGCGTCCGTCAATCCACTAGGCATGTACATAAGCATGAGAATAAGCAACAAACCAAAAAAGACGATTTCAAACTCTCCGCCAGCATCCGGAAGTAACAACGGCACAACCGCTTTTAGCCATTCACCTAAGCCAACATAAACAGCCGCACCAACAAGGCCACCCCATACCCCAGCCGTCCCGCCGATGACAACCATAATCAGAAAATAAATAGAGGGAACAATGCTAAATAAGTCTGGGTTGATGAACGTAACATAATGCGCATACAAACTTCCGGCAACTGAAGCGTAAACAGCGCTAATCATAAAGATTTGTAACTTGTATTTGGTGATGTTTACCCCAAGCGAGCTGGCCGCCACTTCGCTTCCGTGAATGGCTCGCAGCGCCCGTCCGACCCGGGAGCGGACGATATTGTGGGCAAACCATAAACCGATAAACACAAACAGCCAAACAAGGTAATAAAACTGAATATCAGTCTGTAAGGAAATCCCCAGTGCACTGATCGGCGGAATACCAAAAAAGCCGTTTAACCCTCCGGTGATCGCTTTCCACTCCTTAAACAGTGTAAACATAATGACGCCAAATCCTAGCGTCGCCAAAGCTAAATAATGTTCACGCAACCGAAACACCGGGATGCCAACAACAAATGCCACCAAGGCGGCCAACAGCGCACCAACTGCCATCGCCAGCCAAGGAGACCATCCTACATGGGCGGTCAAATAAGCGGACGCATAAGCGCCGATGCCATAAAAGGCGGCTTGCCCGAGCGAAATTTGCCCAGCGTACCCCATCAATAGCGTCATCCCTGTACTGACTAGGGTATAAAGGCCAATGATAATCAGTGTGCTCAACAGGTAATTGTTTCCGGAAACAAGGAAAGGGAGCCCCAGCCAAGCAGCCAACAAAATGAGCAGCGCTAGCCACCTCCGTCCTCCGCTGATCTGTTCATACCGTTCCACCGCCATTCCTCCTTATACCCGCTTTCCTGTCATTTTCGCAAACAATCCATTCGGCATAAAGAAGAGCACAAGCAATAACAGCCCAAAGCTGATCGCGTCTTTGTATCCGGAAGACAAATATCCTTCGGCAAACGATTCGAGCAAACCGACAAGAAACGCTCCCGCGATCGCGGCCGGAGCATTCGTCAATCCACCCACAACGGCCGCAATAAATGCTTTTAATCCGATCATGATCCCCATATCATACGAGGCACCGGAGATCGGAGCGATGACCATTCCCGCCAATGCACCAAGCCCGGCACTAACCGCGACAGCCCCAATCGACATTTTGCGAATATCAATGCCCATCAAACGGGCGGCAAACGGATTGATGACGCAAGCCGCCACCGCTTTGCCAAAATACGTCCGTTGAAAGAACAAGTGCAATCCGATGAAACTAGTAATCGAAATGATGATCGCCCAAATACTTTGCCATTGGATCACCGCTCCAAACATCGAAAGCGATTCCCACCCAGCAAACGGACGCAAAGCATACGGATCCGTCCCCCATACAAGCAAAGCGATCCCGCGAAAGACGAACGACGCGCCAATCGTAATAATAATGAGCACAGCGACGGACGCATGGCGTGCCCGCTGAATCGCCAGCCGTTCAAACAGCCCTCCGATGACCATCACGGCGAGCATGCTCATCCCGATAGCGAGAACGAACGGCACGCCGCTCTTGACCAACGCAATACAAATCAGGGCGCCTAACATCGCGAAATCTCCTTGAGCTAGGTTTAAAATACCGGTCACACTGTACGTAATCACAAATCCGAGCGCCACTAATGCATAAATGCTGCCGAGCGTCAGTCCGGAAAACAGCAGCTGCACAAACTGGCTCCATGCTTCCATCAGCTTTGTCCTCCCCCTATTGGCTAGGTGAAACAAAAGGGAATCCGCCGCCTAATTCCCTTTCTTTTTCTAATTCTCCGCAAGCACAAATTTTCCGCCTTGAATTTGCACCATCACCAAACTATCGGCATTCAGTCCGGTATGATTGTCTTTGGACATATGGAATACGCCTGAGACACCAACAAAATCCGTTGTCTCTTCCAGCACCCCCCGTATTTTTTCTTTGTCAGTTCCCCCTTCTTTAATGGCATTCATCAATAGATGGAACGCATCCCAAGCGTGCCCGCCAAATGTCGTCGGTTCATAGTTGTACGTTTTCTCAAACTGTTCTTTATAGGTTAATAGCGTCTCCTTTTGCGGATCGCTGTCCGGGAGCTGATCAGCCACTAAAATGCGCCCCGCAGGGAGAATGACGCCGTTCGCCGCCTCTCCTGCTAAATCGATAAAGCTTTTTGTGCCAACACCGTGGCTTGCAATAATCGGCACATTAATGCCCAGCTCGCGAATATTTTTCGTCACAACTGCCGATTCTTGCGCTGTTCCCCAAACGATGATCGCCTGTGGATTGGCTTTTTTCACTCTTGTCAACATCGCTTTCGCATCATCGACGGTCGCCTCAAATTCCTCTTCAATCACAGCCTTGACTCCGTAATCCGGAGCATAGTGCACAAACTCGCTATGGCCACTTGTTCCATAAGCATTGGCGACATTGAGCCAGGCAACGCTCGTCCATCCCTTTTCTTTCAAAAAGCCAAGCAGCTTGTTAATGACAATATCGTCTCCTTGGGCTGTTTTAAATGTCCAATGGCGCGAGGATCCATCGCTTGGATTGACAATTTGTTTGCTTGCAGCGAGGGAAATGTACGGAATGCCTGCTTTCTCAACGAGTGGGATCATGGCTAAGGAGTTTCCGCTGATCGTGCCGCCAATTAGTGCCTTCACTTTGTCCTGCTCGATCAGCTTTTTCGTGGATAATACGGCTTCATTTTGATCGGACTTGTCATCATAGGCAATCAGCTTGATTTTCTTACCATTGATGCCACCTTGCTTATTCCATTGTTCCACCAGCATTTTGATGGTCTCCATTTCTGGTTTTCCAAGCGGGGCTGCTCCCCCAGAAGCGGAGAAAATGGCACCAATTTTGATTTGATCTTCTTCCCCTGTTGTTGCTGTCTTTCCACAAGCGGTAAGAAAAAGAACTAGTAATGCTGCCAAGCAGACATAGATCCTTTTTCTCATGCTCTATGACCCCCTTGTTATTTGATAGCGCTTCCAATTCAATCATCCTTCCCCGCCAAGCGGATGCCGCTCAGCGGGGGAAGTCAACGCCGCCGCAAAAACGCTTCGACGGTATTCATTTTATGTTGGCGTGCATACTGTTCCACTTCATGCGGCGGCGCCTGTTCGCGCAACAGGCGGATCATTTTCCGATGTTCTTCAATCGAAGCTTTTGCCCGTTGCGGAACAAGGGTAAATCCGTAAACGCGGATGCGCTTCATCCGCTGCCAAGTTTGCTTGATTTGCTCTTCTAAATACACATTGCCGCAGTGTGAATAAATCAACGAATGGAACGCATAGTTCAGCTCGCTGAACCGTTCCAGCTCCAGCTCTTCAAGCGCTAGCCCCATTTGCTCGTTCAACCTCTCAAGCTCTTCGATCGCCTCCTTTGTGACATGGGTGGAGCTAAGCGCCGTCGCATAGCCTTCTAAGACAGCCAATACCGAAAGCGTTTCGACATATTCTTTTTCGTTAATGGTGCTGACAATGGCGCCGGCATACGGCTTAAATTCGACCAGCCCTTCCGCCTCCAGCTGGCGGATTGCCTCACGCACCGGGATGCTGCTTAATCCCAGCTCGCGAGCAATTTGATCGATGACAACACGGTATCCTGGACCATAGGTTCCACTTTCGATACGGGCTAAAATATACTCATACGCCAACTGTGTTTTATTTTTCGCTTTCGTTTCCATATGTTTATCATATACTATGTCATATATGTTCGCTAGCAGTTATTTCTGTTCGACCGACAAGGCAGATGAGGGATTCGTTTTGCCGAATGGAGGAATTGGCGGGTCGCCGACGGCGACATGAACAACTTGCACTTCCGTGTAAAAGTCAAAGCTGTAATGCCCGCCTTCCCGACCGATGCCACTATATTTCGTCCCACCAAACGGAATGCGTAAATCGCGGACATTTGGCGAGTTGACCCATGCCATCCCGCTTTCGATCGCTTGAGCGACACGGTGGCCGCGCTTTAGATCGTTCGTCCATACATAGGCGGCAAGTCCGTACTTCACATCGTTGGCCAATCGAATCGCTTCCTCTTCATCCGTAAACGGCATAACCGCCATCACCGGGCCGAAAATTTCTTCTTGCGCCACCCTCATTCCATTATGGCAGCTAAGCAGCAGCGTCGGCGGCACAAAATTGCCTTTTTCTAACCCTTCCGGCACGCTTGCGGCGTAAACGTCCGCTCCTTCTTGCTTGGCGATTTCAATGTAGCGGTTCACCCGCTCCCAGTGGGCGCGATGAATGAGCGGCCCCAGCTCGGTCGCCGGATTCATCGGATCACCGATGACGATTTGATCGACGCGCTGTTTCAGTCGTTCCACAAACTCATCATATATTGATCGCTCCAGCAACAACCGCGAATTGGCGGTGCACCGTTCCCCGTTGAGAGAATACATCCCCCAAACCGCCGCATCAAGTGCCCGTTCCATGTCCGCGTCGGCAAAGACGATGAGCGGTGACTTGCCGCCGAGCTCCATCGACGTTTTTTTCAACGTCGCGGCGCTGTTGCGGATGATTTCCATGCCGGTTGTCGTCTCCCCGGTGAAGGAGATGAGGCGCACGTCTGGATGGGCAACAAGCGCGGCACCCGCTGTTTCACCAAATCCATGCACAACGTTGAACACCCCAGCAGGCAGTCCGGCTTCATCGATGATTTCTGCGAGCTTATTCGCCGTCAACGGTGACCACTCGGCCGGTTTCAAGACGACCGTATTGCCGGTCGCGAGCGCCGGGGCAACTTTCCACGTCTCAAGCATAAACGGCGTATTCCATGGCGTGATCAGCCCCGCGATTCCGACCGGTTTATAGACAGTATAGTTTAAAAACTGGCCATTGACGTGATACGCCTCACCGACAAGGCGCGTTTTCACCATTTCGGCGTAAAAACGGAAGTTTTCTGCTGCACGGGCAGCCTGTTTTTTCGCCTGGCTGATCGGAATGCCGGTATCAAGCGTCTCTAAGTAGGCGATCTCTTCCTTATCCCGTTCAATCAACTCCGCGATGCGAAGCACGTAACGAAGCCGCTCCTCGACCGGCATCGTTCGCCATGGACCGTCATCAAACGCTGTCTTCGCCGCCCGGACCGCCGCATCGATCTCTTCTTTGTTCCCTTCCGCCACTTGATTGATCGGTTCATTCGTAAAAGGGTTCATGTTGTCAAAAAACGCGCAGTTCGCGCTTTCGACAAACCGCCCGTTGATATAATGAAGCACGTTCGGTTGCGTTGCCATTCGTCTCCCCCTCTGCTACGGCGTTGTTCGATAACGCGCATGAATGTTGTTATGCTTGTACGTCCCCGCCTCGCTGAATTCGTACAACTCAAGTGACAACGCCAAATACCGTTTGGCAAACAGCGGGGCGAAATGGTCTTTCATGATCGCAAACAGTTCATCGCCGACTGCTTTTTTCACCGTCTCTGGGCGACCGGCACCGATTTTCAGCGTCCCATGTACAAAGGCATCATCATGGGTGCCGTCCGCCACACAATACTCATGAAGCCGGATGGCCCGCGAACGGATGCCGCCGATCGGAAACCAATCGCTCCGGCGTATCAATGCTTGATTGATTTTCATCAGCAAGCCGCGAAAGTCGGCCTCTTCACCAAGATTATCCGTATATTCCAAAATAAAGTGCGGCATCGTGCTCCCTTCCTTTCGTTCTGAAAGTGCCCCGCTCTCTTTAACCGAATGGTTCGCGTATCGTTAGATGCTAGCTATTCAATGTAATTGATGAGCCGACCAATGCGCTCGATTTCAGTCACAACTTCATCGCCGGGCTGGACGTTCACCGCCCCTTTCGGCGTGCCGGTCAAAATCAGATCGCCCGGAGCGAGCGTCATAAAACTCGTAATATATTCAAGCAAATACGGGATGGAAAAAATCATATCGGCTGTATATCCTTCCTGCACGAGCGCTCCATTGACATACGTCCGCAACGCCAGCGCCATCGGGTCGCCAACTTCCTCATGGCTGACGATCCACGGGCCAAGCGGCGTCGCCCGATCCCGGTTTTTAACGCGAAAATTCGGCCGGTAGTAATTTTCCAAATAATCGCGGACAGCATAATCGTTGGCAATCGTGTATCCCAAAATGTAATCATACGCCTGTTCCGCCTTCACCCGACGAGCCGGGCGGCCGATGACCACAGCGAGCTCGCATTCGTAATGCATCATGTCAACCCCTGCCGGCCGGACGGTGCGGCCAAGATGACCAACCAACGTGTTTTTCCCTTTGAAAAATAACAGCGGCTCTTTCGGGGCGGCCAACGACAACTCTCCAGCATGGTCAGCATAATTCAACCCAAGCGCCACGATCGTGTGCGGCTCGACCGGGGGAAGCCACATCACCTTATGATCATCGACGATCGTTCCATCCGGAAGAAGGAGGCGACCGCTGTCAAGCGGCTCGGCTTCGGTCACCGTTCCGTTCCACGCGACACGCGCCCGCTTCATTCCCCTTCTCCTCCTTCTTCGATAACGATCCGATTTTCCAACGCGCCGATCCCTTCTATTTCGATGCGCACCACATCCCCCGCCGAAACGAGCGAGGCGTCGGCCGGCCAGCTGAAAAACAGCACATCTCCCTCCTCAAGCGTCATAAACTCGGTCACATCCGCGAGCCATTGTTCAGGCGGGCGCCGAAAACGACGGAGATCGACGCATTGAACAAGACGGCCGTTTACATATACGCGCGCCGAAAGCGACGACAGCGGCACGGTTTCCTCTTTCGGCACCACCCATGGACCGATCGGAGTGAACCCGTCGCGCGCTTGCTCCTTCACCGCCGGGCGGTACAGCTGCTCGTGCGGGATGGACAAATCATTCACGATCGTATAGCCGAATACGACATCGAGCGCCTCCTCAGGACGGACGCGCGCGGCCGTCCGCCCGATGACAAGGCCGACAGCCGGAGCAGCGCGAAGCCGGTTGACGCCAGGCGGGAGAACGACCGGCCGCCGATGGGCGTTGATCGTATTGGCCGGCTTCATATACAGCACCGGACCTTCCGGCGGCTTCCGATACGGCGGGGCGGTCATCGCCTCGGCCATCGCCTCCCATTCCCGCCGATCATTGAGCGCCACCCCATACATAGCGCCGACTTCTGGCGCCTCCCACTCCCATTCATTGATGCGCGATGTCCGTCCGTCCAACGTTACCGTCCCGCCGCGCCAGTCCACTTCCGCCTCAATCGAATGCCGCCGGCCGGCTAGGCGCAGCCGCACATTCACGATCATCTCTCCCCCTTCCATCGCAGTAATCAATGTCACAGCCTCTCCATGTCAGGATCGGTGGGCGCGCCGCCCGCCTTCCTTCAGGTAGAACAGTCGACAACGCTTATTTCGCCGGCTGTTGCGCCGCCTCAGTCAACAACCCATATTTGACGAGCGTGCGACGGATTTGTTCCTGGTGCTCTTCGCTTGGCAAATCAAGCGGCAGGCGAAGTTTTGGGGTGATTTTTCCCATCATGCCAAGCGCCGCCTTCACCGGGCCGGGATTCGTTTCAATGAACAGCACGTCATTGAGCTCCATCAGTTCAAAATGAAGGTCTTGCGCCCGCTTGACATCGCCGTCGAACCAAGCATCATGCAGCTCAGCCACCTTCTGCGGCACAACGTTGGCCGTTGCGCTGATCGAACCGGCGCCACCGATCGCCAACATCGGATAGCACAACAGCTCGATGCCGGAGAACAGCAGAAAATCGCGCCCGCAATGCCATAACACCCGATTGACATGCTCAAAATCTTTGTTTGACTCCTTCACCCCGATAATGTTCGGGCAGTCCTCGGCGAGCCGCGCTAACGTTTTGACTTCCAAATTGACCGCCGTCCGCCCTGGAATATTGTAGACGATGATCGGAATGTCAACTGACTCGGCCACCGCCTTAAAATGCTTATAGAGTGCCTGCTGAGACGGGCGGTTGTAATACGGGACGATGACCATCGCGGCATCGGCCCCAATCTCTTGGGCGAATTTCGTCAACTCGATCGTTTCCGCATGGTTCGTCGAGCCCGTCCCCGGCACAAACGGCACACGCCCGGTGACCGCCTTTTTCGCTGTTTCCATCACCTGTTTTCGTTCGTCAATTGTCAGCGAACTCGGCTCGCCGGATGTCCCCGTCACCGAAATGCCGTGTGTGCCGCTTTTTATATGCCAATCAATGAGTGCCGTCAACGTGGCAAAATCAACGTTTCCCTCTTCATCAAACGGCGTGACGACCGGTGCAATCGAGCCGCGCAGCCGCTCTTTCACCTCGCGGTATGTCATCCCCCTTGCCTCCTAGTAGACTGATTTTTCCTAATGTTACGAATATTATACATAATAGTATATATGAAATCAACTATAAAATTATATATGATTTATGTTAGATCAAAAAGGTCGGTTTCACTTTCTGCAACGCCGGTTCGTTCGGTTCAATCGGTTGGCCACTATGGACGTTCAACATGTCCGACGCCTCTTCAAACCAGCTGTCCGGCGCCGCATGCCCCCAAAATGTCTGGCGCCGCGGATCGTCCAAATCCCAACGGATTGGCGGAAAATCCGGATCGCTCGTCAAATAGTCACCGTTATACAACTCAATTCGATGGCCGTCCGGGTCGCGCAAATAGACAAAGAACGCATTGGATAGCCCATGCCGCCCCGGCCCCCGTTCAATGCTGGACCCGTATCCTGATGCCGCCAACACATCGCATGCATGGATCAGGCTAAGCGGATCCGGCAGCCAAAAACCGATATGATGAAGGCGCGGCCCTTTCCCGTTCATGAGCGCCAAATCATGGACATTTTGCTTCCGATGCAGCCAAGCCGCCCACAGCTTGCCATCCTCTGTTTCTGTATATTCTGAGCAGGCAAAGCCTAAATCGCCAACGTAAAAATCGTATCCTTTCTGTACATCCGTTACCGCACAGTTGAAATGGTCAATACGTTGGACGCGGGCACCGCGATACAAGTCATAGCGCTGCAACAGCCGCTCGGTTTTCTCCATATGCACGAAAAACTCAAGCGGCAGCCCTAATGGGTCTTGGACGCGAAACGCCCGTCCAACGGCACGCTGCGAGCCGTCCTCAATCCATCTTGGGTTCAGCTGTTGCGCCGCAAACCATTCGTACAGCGCTTCGAGTTCTTGCTCGGAACCGACTTTGTAGCCAAGCGCCTCGACCGCGGGACGGGGCGCCTTTTTCAACACTAAGCTATGATGGTGGTATTCTTCCAACCCGCGTAAATAGATATGCTCACGGTCCGCTTCCGTCACGACAAACCCAAGCACCCGTTCATAAAAGTCACGCGACGCGGCCAAATCAGTCACATGCAGCACCGCGCGAGCACAACGAATGATGGAAAACGTCATTGTTCCTCTCCCCCTCTAATCAATGATCGCTGTTCAACGGAATCGAAACGCCGCCTTTTTTCGTACACAAAAATTGTTGCACAAACTGTTTATACGACTCTTTTTCATAGCCGTCGAAATAGGCCATCCCCATCCGTACGGGGTCCCCGAAAAAGTAATATTCATAGTGCGTCTGCCTTGCACCGAACGCGCTCATCGTCAAATCCCAAGCTAATCGGAACAGTTGGACACGTTCATAACCACCCACCGTCGCCCCTTGCATCGCCCGGCGGACGATGTCCCCGATTTCCTCATGTTCAAAATCTGCTTCTGTCGGAATCGCCATCAAGCCGGACGCCCCTAAAATGCGGATGATTTCCACCAAACGTGGATACACGCGTGGATACCAGTTGCGCGCAGCATCCAAAGCAGCAAAATCCGGCGTCATCGTCCCCCAACGATCTGGCTTTGCGTTATGCTCAGCCCGGTACAAGTGGCTTTTCATCGTTTCGAGAGCGAGCATGATTTCCGCCCCTTTGTCCTTCACATGTTGAAACTCACCAATGCCGATCGCTTCGATGAGACAAAGGGTAACCCCAAGCAAAAACTCCGTTTTGACGATGTTTTTCGCCACCACTTGATGGGACATATGAACGACCGCATTCGTCTCACGGAACGTCCGGTTACAAATCGACGAATTGCCGCAGACAAAGACGCGCTCCCATGGCACAAACACGTTTTCAAATGAAACGATCGCATCGCCTTCTTCAAAGCGAGACGCGAGCGGATGGTCCCACGTGCTGCGCCCGTAATCGAACGCCTCGCGGCAAATGAACTTCACACCTGGCGTATTGTTCGGGATGGCAAAGGCGAGCGCATACGGATCTTCACCTGCTGTCGATTTTTTCACCGTAGACGGAAACACTAAAATTTCGTCTGTGATTCCGCCTTGCGTCGCCAACAGGCGGATGCCGCTGACGATGATGCCGTCTTTTCGCCGTTCCACCAAATGGAGCGGCACATCGGCGTCTTTTTGCTCGTGAAGCGCCTTGGCGCGATTCATTTGCGGATGGATGAGCGTATGCGTCAAGCTGATGTCATTTTCCCGCGCATATTCATAATAGTTTCTTGCATTCTCGGCAAACATCGGGTCGTCTTCGGCAAACAAATCATTGGCGATGCCCATCGCCATCACTTCGGCGTTTAAGTAATCCGGCGAACGCCCCATCATTCCGGCCGACATCCGAGCCCATTCTTGCGTCGCCTCGCGGCGGGCGATGAGCTCATCGATCGTCGTCGGCTGGATAAACGTCATCCCGACCAACTGTCCAGTTGTCGGCGACCGGTACAACATTTTGTCCGGCTTTTCATATTGCCGGTCGTACAGCGCCGCCATGGAGCGAACGACATTGCGAAACGCCGGATGGACGGTGACATCTTCGACTTTTTCCCCATGGATGTACACGCTGCTTTTCGCCTGCTTCAGCCTCTCCATATACTGCTTTCCTGTTTTGGCCGGCATTTTCATTCCTCCTATTTTCAAGTATAATAAATGAAGTAAGCGCTACCATTCAGAATGTTCGAAATTAATATAACATATGATTTCATATATGAAAAATACAAAAATGCTCAACCATCCTATACGAAAAAGATATGGAAGAAGAGAGGAGACACGGCCATGATCGATGTGAAACAGCTGAAATACTTCGTCACCATTGCCGAAGAGGGACAAGTCACGAAGGCGGCACAAAAACTTCATATCGCTCAGCCGCCGCTCAGCCAACAGCTGAAGCAGCTCGAAGAAGAGCTCGGCGTTTCGCTATTTGACCGGAAAGCGAAAAAAATGGAGCTTACCGCACCGGGCAAAGCGTTTTACGAAAAGGCGAAACAACTGTTGCGCCAGCTTGATGACGCCATCTCGGAAGTGAAAGAAATCGAAATGGGGACAGCGGGAACATTGGCTGTCGGCTGCGTCAAATCGTGCTTTTACTATTTGGCACAAGCGATCCACCAATTCCATGAACAGTTTCCGAACGTGACGTTTCATCTTCGGGAAGGAGATACGTTTTCCATTTGCCAGCTGCTTCAAGAGCGCCATATCGATATCGGCATTGTCCGCTTACCGATCGATTCGTCTCATTACGACATCATTCCGCTGCCAAGCGACCGTTATGTCGCCGTCTTGCCCAAGCACTGGGCATTGAGCCGATCTGCCTTATCGATGCGCGATTTTGCGGAGTGGCCGCTCCTCCTTCTCCACCGTGTGCACGGTGCCGGACAGTACGAACGGGTCGTCGCGGAATGCCGACGCCACGGGTTTGAACCAAACATCCTATGCGAATGCCCGGACGCGACCATTTTGCTTTCCTTGGTCGCAGAAGGCATTGGTGCCACCATTGTGCCTCAATCCACCGTGGCCTTGTTTCGCCTCCCCGGCATCAAGGAGCTTGAGATCATCGACTCGTCGATGACCGCGGAAGCCGCCGTCATCCTTGACCGACAACGATATTTGCCGAAAAGCGCCCATCATTTTCTCGATCTGTTGCAACAAACGGCGGCCATGGATCAACAGTAGCGCCCTCGATTCCCTTTGCTAAACGCCGCTCAGGCGCCATCAAGCGAACAAAAAAGAGGGGCACAGACGTCCTGGTGGTTTGCCTGTTCTAATTTTCCAACTTCCTTCTTCATTTGATCGATCCATTCCCTTCTTTTGACCGTCACGACCCGAGAAGGAACAGAAAAAAATCCGACAAACGTAGGGCTTCAATAGGAAAAGGAATTGTCATAAAATTTAAACAGATTTACTAAAACGCTTACAACCATTCTCATTCAAAAAGGGGGAGGAGAACAGCCATGGAAATGGCAACAAAATCGGTCATCATTGGGGGGCATACGGCAAAAAAGCCGCTGCTCGCCGCACTGCTCGGAGGGTTTCTGTTTCTCAGCGCCCTATTGTCCATCTTCGGGCTCACGGGTGTCGCGTACGCCTTGCCGCTCGGCGGGGTCGGTGAATTTACCATCCAATTTGACAAGCTTAACGGGCAAGGCTTTAAAATGTACGGGGGGATGGCGGAATCTGGAGAGACGAAACAAACGCCGGTATTTGTCAACGAAATCAAAAATGCCAGCATCCAAGGACTCAAAATTTCAAAGGACTTCGAAGCGCTTGGTCTCCGCGTCGTCATTGAAGCCGGCGGAACCGTATCGATCGATGGGCTAGTGCAAAAAGCAACGCAAATTAACGGCAACATCTCCTTCGGCAGCTTGACGATGAAAGAAAACTATGTAGGCGATGTACAAAATCCCGTTCAAAAAGCAGCACAAGAGTTCACCCAAGGAGCCGATAGCATTTCAATCGAAAACGGGGACTTAAAAACAGTCTATTTGTTCCAGCAAAAAGTTTCGCTTCCAGGCATGAAAGTATACTTTGAGAGACTGAAATAAGCAAGGATGGTTGATATGACCCGTTCCTATTGGCAGACGTTCAGGCGTTGGCGCCAGCGGCGGCCGTTTTGGGGGGCGACGCTTCTCTTGCTGTCGGGCTTGATCATTCTATGGATTCCAGCGCATTTATACGAAATTTCGCTCGTCCCGGGCAGCACCGTTTTCGTCGGCTTTTTCCTCGGCGGGATGGTGTTGCTTATGGCCGCGTTGTCCTACGCAACGCCGCGCCTGTCGACACTGTTTGGCATCATCGGCATGTTCAGCGCCATCTTGTCGATCATGGGCGCGTTAGGCGGCTTTTTAATCGGCACGATTTTAGGCATCATCGGCGGGGCGCTTTGCATCGCTTGGCGCCCGCAATGGGCCGACTCCGCCGCCCCGCTGGCGCATAGCGAAGCGGCTGCGGACAAAGAGGCCGCCAACGTCACCCACTGAAAGCCATGAAGCAAAACCGAACGCGGATCGACCGTCCCGTTCGGTTTTGTTGTTTTTTGCTCTATTAAATTGATGGATTTTCTCATCCGCTTGACTTTCTTCCACCTTGAAATGTTTCCTGTCATGCGACAAATCTCTCCTTTGTTTTCGCCATCTATGGTACAATTTCTTTGGCAGCATCGATTTTACCGAAGGCGCGTGTCAACCCTATTCCATTTCAGAAAGGATGGCGAGGATGGAAACGGTTTTAAACCAAATTTTGCATCGCCTCGATGCATTGCACTCGACAATCGGCGCCCTAACCTCTGAAATCAACGATATCAAAGCGAATATGGCCACTAAGGAAGAGGTCGCCGAACTTCGAACCAAAATTCATGACATCGAGGCCAACATGGCCACCAAGGACGAAGTCGCCGAACTGCAGGCCAAAATTCGCGACATCGAAGCCAACATGGCCACCAAGGACGAAGTCGCCGAACTGCAAGGCAAAGTCACTGAACTTCAAGGCAAAATAAACGAAATCGAAAGGAAAATGGCAACGAAAGAAGATCTCATTCCGATTCGGCAAGCGGTGTTGGAAACGAACGAAATGGTGAAAGCGATCGAGGCGAATCAAGAGCGCCACGAACAAGTATTGCAAGTGTTGTCCAAACGCTCTATCGAACATGAAGCGGCGATCACAAGCCTGCGATGGGCCAAATGACTTCCCCCTCAAACGAAACGATTGCAATATTCTAACTATGATGGAAACCGAATGAAATCCATCGTCCGCCAAAACCAGCATTCCAACATCTAAAAACATCTTGATGGGAAACGAAGAAGAAGCGGCCAAGCTGTCCAGGGCCGCAAGCGTAAGGCGAATTCCCCTGTCCATGCTGGCCGCAGCTTCTCTTCCCGTGATGATGGAGCAAGACCCACGCAGCGTGTTTTCAAATTCCTGTTGCTGACCATAAAAAAGCTATGCAAAATTCATGCAAAATTCCCCAAATTCTACGGGATTCTTTCGGGTTCTTGAAAAAATAAAAGCGACCACAAATGCGGTCGCATCAAGGGTTTCACGATTTTGCATCCAAACCGTTTGGATGTTGGAAATGGAGACGGTGGGAGTCGAACCCACGTCCAGAGGCATCGCCACTTAAGCATCTACGAGCGTAGTCGGTATATTTTGCTTCGCCGTCCGTTCCGCCTACCGACAGGCCTCCCGGCGGCTAGCCTGGTTCATCTCTTCCCTCGTCCTCAGGCGGTGGATTTGGGCGTAGCCCGCTTCATATGAACCCCTCGGACGCCACACGGGCGATGGCGGGAGGAGCTAGCTGCAGCAATTAGGCAGCTAAAGCGTAGTTTTGTTTGCCAGTTATCTTTAGGTGACGTTTTTACGAGGACGTCCCCCTCGGCTCGCCGCTTAAGCTCGACCTACCCCTGTCGAATCCGGATCGTCCCCGCGGTTGCGAAGAAAGATCGGAGCTTAAGCATGGATCAACTGGCTTTCGTACTCTTATTATATCATGGCTAGACGCATTTGCAATGGAAATATGCGTCAAATCTTTTGCCGCTCGCGGAACGCCCGCTCGATTTCTCGTTGCGCTTCTTTCCGCTTCATGTCTTCGCGCTTGTCGTATTTTTTCTTCCCTTTGGCGACGCCCAGTTCGACTTTGGCGAAGCCGTTTTTGATATACAATTTCAGCGGCACGAGCGTATACCCTTGCTCTTTCGTGTAGCCGATCAGCTTGTTGATTTCACGGCGGTGCAGGAGGAGCTTTCGCGTCCGCAGCGGATCATGGTTGTAGCGGTTGCCTTGTTCATACGGACTGATATGCATATTATGGAGAAACACTTCCCCTTTTTCGACTTTAGCGAACGAATCTTTTAAGTTGACGCGCCCGTTGCGGATCGATTTAATTTCCGTCCCTTGCAAAACGAGACCCGCTTCATACGTTTCTTCAATAAAATAATCATGGCGCGCTTTTTTGTTTTGCGCGATCACTTTTCCTTCCCCTTTTGGCATACACGTCCTCCTCCTCATCGTAGCGCTTTTATTGTACCAAAAATGAAAAAGAAGGAAAAGCCGCCTGCTCGGCTTTTCCTTACCGTTTTTTCTTTTTCTTCTTTTTTGCTTTGGCGCCGCGATTGGTGTTGTGATTCTTTTTCGCTTCTGCTTTTGCTTTCTTTTGCTTTTTCCCTTCAATGACGACCGGGGCGGCTTTCGCTTTCGGCGGGCGGCGCCCTTTCATGCCGACGACTTCAAAATCGACGATCCGCTCGTCTTTGTTGACGTTGATGACGCGGACGGTAATCTCATCGCCGATGCGGTACATTTTCCCCGTCCGCTCGCCGATCATCGCATAGCTGCGTTCGTCATAGCGGTAATAATCGTCCGTTAAATAGCTGACGTGCACCAATCCTTCAATCGTGTTCGGGAGCTCGACGAACAAGCCGAAGTTCGTGACAGAACTAATGATGCCGTCAAATTCCATCCCGATTTTATCTTCCATAAACTCCGTTTTCTTTAAGTCATCGGTCTCCCGCTCGGCCTCGACGGCGCGCCGCTCCATGTTGGACGCGTGTTCGGCGATATCCGGCAGCTTTTCCGCCCATTTTTGTTGGGTGTCACGGTCCATCTGCCCATTGATGAGATACGTCCGGATCAACCGGTGGACGATCAAGTCCGGATAGCGGCGAATCGGCGACGTAAAATGGGTGTAAAACTCAGTCGACAGCCCGTAGTGGCCGAGGCTTTCGGCGTCATAGCGGGCCTGCTTCATCGACCGGAGCATAACGGTCGAAATGACCATCTCTTCGGGTTCGCCGCGCACCGCCTCGAGAATTTGCTGCAAGGCGCGCGGGTGGATGTGGTTGCCCGTTCCTTTGACGACATAGCCGAAGTTCGTAATGAACTCCAAAAAGCGCTGCAGTTTCTCCGGTTTCGGGTCTTCGTGAACACGGTACATAAACGGCACGTTGAGCCAATGGAAATGCTCAGCGACCGTCTCGTTCGCCGCCAACATAAACTCTTCAATGAGCCGCTCGGCAACCGACCGTTCGCGCAATACGACGTCATATGGCTTGCCGTTTTCATCAACGAGCACTTTCGCCTCTTTAAAATCGAAATCGATTGCCCCGCGCTTCATCCGTTTCGTCCGCAAAATGTCGGCGAGCTCGGCCATGAGTTCAAACATCGGCACGAGCGGCGCGTATTTTTCACGCAACGCCTCGTCTTTATCGACCAAAATTTTATTGACGTCGGAATACGTCATCCGCTCGACGGTACGGATGACACTTTGGAAAATGTCATGGCGGACGACTTCGCCTTGCGGGGTGATTTCCATTTCACACGACAGCGTCAACCGGTCGACTTTCGGGTTGAGCGAGCAAATGCCGTTCGACAGCCTGTGCGGAATCATCGGAATGACGCGGTCGACCAAATAGACGCTCGTGCCACGCTCATACGCTTCGCGGTCAATCGGCGAGCCTTCTTCAACGTAATGGCTCACATCGGCGATATGGACGCCAAGTTTATAGTTTCCGTTCTCGAGTTTCGTCACTGTGACGGCATCGTCCAAGTCTTTCGCATCTTCCCCGTCGATCGTGACGATCATCTCGCCGCGCAAGTCGCGGCGCCCCTCGAGATCCTTTTCCGTAATCACGTCCGGAACACGGTTGGCGTGCTCGATGACGTCATCTGGAAACTGCAGCGGCAAACCGTGCTTATAGATGACCGATAAAATATCGACGCCCGGGTCGTTTTTATGGCCGAGAATTTGAATGACTTCCCCTTCGGCGCTCATCCGCCCTTCTGGATACGACGTCAGGCGGACGACGACTTTATGCCCTTCGACCGCTCCGTTCGCCGCATTTTTCGGGATGAAAATGTCGTTGACGATCCGTTTGTCATCGGGGATGACAAAACCGAAATATTTGCTTTCCGTGTATGTACCGACGACTTCTTTCACCCCGCGCTCCAAAATGCGGACGATCGTCCCTTCGCGGCGCGCTCCGGCGGAGTCGGCCTGAACGCGAACAAGCACCGTGTCACCGTGCATGGCATTTTTCAATTCTGACGGCGGGATGAAAATATCATCCATTCCCGGCTCTTCCGGCGTGACGAAGGCAAATCCTTTCGCATGGCCCGTCACTTTGCCGCGCACGAGGTTCATCCGTTCGGGCACGCCGTAGCGGTTGCTGCGCGTCCGGACGACAAGCCCTTCTTCTTCCATGGCGACGAGCGTTTTCACGAACGTTTTAAATTCGTCCGCCTCCGCGATCCCAAACGCTTCTTCGAGTTCTCCCACGGTGAGCGGCTTATACGCCTCATCGCGCATAAACGTTAAAATTCGTTCGGCCAATGCTTGATCCATCGGCTCCCTCCTCCTTTCCGCCGTTACCAATCTAACGACTCAAGAAACGCATAAATATCTTCATGCAGCTGGTCTTTTTCTTCATCAAGCGTAATGACATGGCCGGATTGTTCATACCATTTGATTTGCTTGATTGGCGATTCAATTTCGTTGTAAATGATGTTGGCGCTATCCGGGTTGATCATATGGTCATGGCGCGCCTGGACGACAAACGTCGGCGCGTAAATCAAATCAAGGTGGCCGCGCACATCGGCAATGAGTTCTTGCAAAGCTTTCAATGTGTTCATCGGCGTTTGTTTGAACTGCTCCATTTCTTGTTCAATTTGTTCTGCCGATTTTCCTTCCCGTTTTTTATATTCGCGCGCATACTCGAGCACACCTTCATACATCGTTTCTTCGCTTTTGATATACATCGGTGCGCACATGGTCACAATGCCTTCTATAGGTACAGTGTAACCTAATTTTAAGGAAAATACGCCTCCAAGCGACAACCCGGCGACCGCGATTTTTTCGTAGCCTTTGTTTTTCAAAAACTGATACCCGTTCATCACATCTTGCCACCAATCATCCGGACCGGTATGGACAAGCTCTTCCGGCGGCACGCCGTGCCCTTTGTAAATCGGCGCATGGCACGTGTAGCCTTTTGATTCGAGAAAGCGTCCGAGCATCCGGACATCTGCGGAGTTGCCGGTGAATCCGTGCAAAAGCAAAACGGCGCGCTCCCCGGACTCAAAGAAAAACGGTTTTGGCGGAACAATTTTCATCATCGTTCTCCTTCCTCTCTGGATGAAATAGAAAAGGCAGCCCGTTTCTTATCAGGACCGCCCCCGCTTTTCGCTTATGATGGTTGGACGTATGCGACGAGAATCGTCAATACGAAAAACAAAATGGCCAATACGACCGTTACGCGCTGAAACACGGCATCGAGCCCGCGCGCTTTCTGTTTGCCAAACAGCTGCTCGGCGCCGCCGGTAATCGCTCCCGACAGCCCGGCGCTTCGGCCTGACTGCAGCAACACAACGACGATCAGCGCAATCGACACAATCACAAGCAGCGTCACAAGCAAGGCATGCATGCTTGACACCTCCAACGACCTACGTTGCAATAGTTTTACTATACCATAGATCACCGTTTGCAGCAACTGCCTCACCCGTCCGTCGCCAATCAAGAAGGGCGGGCAAACAAGACGCTCCGCACCATAGGGAGGAGATGGAAAAAAGTTGCGCCCCAAGGTTCTCAATGGGAAACAGGGAAACCGGAGGAAATCGCCCCCTTCCATCTCTTTCCTTTCGTACAACATCCCAGCTGCTTGTCCTAGTGAGAACGAAATGAACATTGGTGTTCATCGCGAAAATCAAGTACAATGAAAGAAAAAACAGCGATGGAGGGATTTTGATGGCAAGGCCAGACGAACGAGTCGTCATCGCGATTGACGGCTATCAATTCAAACGGGCGCGCGAAGCGAAAGAAGGGAAAATTTTCGTCACCTCGCCGATCGGGTCGAATTTTACGTTTGATATCAACGTCATGCGAAAACTCATCGAAGCGATCGACCGCGATCCGGCGCTCGCCGAGCAGTTCGGGCTTCCTGCGGCGCAAACGAACAATTAAACGGTACATAGAAGAGGGGGTCTCGAAATGCAGTGAGACTCCCTCTTTCCCGCTGCATAGACATATCCGCTTCGTTCATTACACGGTCCTTGCTCGTGGCTCAAATACAGCGGTCAGCCCCTTTCCCCCGATCGACGTGCACTAAGCAGCCATGACTCATCAGTCGAGCGAATCTGTCGTTTTTCATCCGCCTTTTAAGGACTGTTCCGATGAAGATGGCAGGCTGCACATCCCGCTCATCCCATTCGCCCTTGCCACGCTTCCCGCTCGCGGCTGAACGGATCGTCTTCGACATGGCTCGCAGCTGAAAAGACAAAGACCGGCTTGCGCTCGTTCGTATACGCCAGCCACTCCTCTGGCAAATGAGCGCCATTCGGGTTGCCATTGCGGGCAAACGCCAGCCAAGCGTAATGCATTTGGTCAGCGACTGCCTCGCGCTCCGGACGAGCGCCGACGAAATTCGCGACGCCCGGCTGATGGAGGTTGTGAAACACAAACGGCAGCTCAAGCGCATGGCACGCTTTCAGCTGTCCGCCGAACACCGGCGTTTCGTAATCAAATCGATACATGTACACCTCGGCTCCCTGAGCCGCCTGGGCATCCGCCGTCCGCAGCATCCCCTCGACAAACACGCGATATGTCATGATGCGCAGCCATTTCTGCCATGCGGGCGCTGACGAATCTGCCGTTTCCTTGTAATAGCGGATGGCCGCTTCCGGAACCGGCCCGACTTCGCGGTTGATCCGGTCAAGCAGTTCGTTTTCGCCAAGCTTTGTCCAAGACGGATCCGTCAAGGTAAACAAATGGTACTCATCTTTCGTCACGCCAATGAGAAGCGGAATGCCGCTGGCCGCCCCATCGCGGAGCGCTTCGATCGGATGGCGCCGCAATACGCGGCCATCCACCACCGGACCGTACATGATTCCCGGACCGAGCGACAGCGCCGTCCGCAGCAGCTCCTCGGCGGGGATCGACAACAGCCGATCGCGGTCGCCCGGACGGATGCCGGCCCGCTCCAAAATGCGCTCGGTCATGGCCATGGCTGTCTCCGGCGAACGGAGGAGAAGCGATCCCGAACCGCTTTGCAAGATGGCGCGGTGAAACAGCCCCTTCGCTTCCGGAAGCGACAACAGCACGCCAACGCTCGCCGCTCCGGCCGATTCGCCGAAAATCGTCACATTGTCGGGATCGCCGCCAAACGCCTCAATGTTCTCCTTCACCCAGCGCAATGCCGCCACTTGATCCAAAATACCGAGATTGCCCGCTTGGGCGTACGCTTCGCCAAACCAATCACCAAGATGCAAAAAGCCGAACACGTTCATTCGGTAGTTGATCGTCACGACAACGACATCACCGTGTTTCGCAAACGCCGCCCCATCATACCACGGCGACGAGCCCGAACCAAACAAAAAGGCACCGCCGTGAATCCAAAACAACACCGGGCGCTTCTTCCCATCGGCCGCGGGCGACCAAATGTTGAGGTAAAGCCCATCCTCGCTCGGCGGCTCGCTCATCCTCCCGAGCAATCCGCTGAAAATCGGATCCGACGGCTGCATGACAACCGGCCCGAACGATGTCGCCTCCCGCACCCCATCCCATGCCTCAGGAGGTTCCGGCGGCAGAAACCGCCGCTCGCCGACCGGCGCTTTCGCATACGGAATCCCTTTCCAAACGAAAACGCCTTCATTCGTTTCCCCGCGCAGCCGCCCACACCTTGTTTCAACAACGGTTCGTTCCATCCCCATCCCCCTTAATATTTCGATGATTCAAAAAATATTATAAACAAAAGAACCGCTTGCTTCCATTACTCCTCCCTATGTCAAGAAGGTGCGAAGTTTATTTTTTTTGAACGGCTTTCACTATACTACAATGATCTCCAACTTTAATTTTTTTGATTACTTTCCCGTTTTTGACCAATCGAAGAGTCCCATTTTGAGGATTAGAAACTATGAATTCTTCAAATCGCTCATTGTAGTCAAAATATGCTGGATTTTCTATTGAAAAAACGATTCACTTAAGTCATTTTTATCAAGTATGGTAAAAAATCCCTGTGATTTTTAATGAAAAAGCGACTCACCCTAACTCTTTTTTTCAATGAGATAAGCCTTTTCAGAGCTGTTCTCGTTTCTGATCAAATACCGCCGATTTGAGCAAAAAACTAGTTTTTCACTAGCCTTCTAAAGATTATTTGACCATCAAGTATTGCGAATTCTTTTTTATAATTCCATTCTAAAAAAAAAACTATTGGAAAAAATTAGATAATTTTATACAAATTATGCCACTTGACTTTGTCCTCATCATGAGACGACATTCACGGTCTGCACCCTGCAGCACAAGACGATCATTGACGAATGGTTCCATCTTATGGAGATGGATAGGCGCAGCTTTCCTGAATGCATCAAAACGTCTTGATCAACGCCAGCCATTCAGCGCCCTTTTGCCTCCATCAAAACAACAGGCGCCCCTCCGTTAGGGACGCCTGTTTCTGTTATTTTTTCAAATTGTAAAACGATTTTAAGCCTTGGTAAATCGCAGTGTGGCCGAGCTCGTCCTCAATGCGGAGCAATTGGTTGTATTTCGCGACGCGGTCGGTGCGCGATGGCGCGCCTGTTTTGATTTGGCCGGCGTTCGTGGCCACCGCGATATCAGCGATCGTGCTGTCTTCCGTTTCGCCGGAGCGGTGCGAGATGACCGCCGTGTAGCCGGCGCGTTTGGCCATCTCAATGGCATCGAATGTTTCCGTCAGCGTGCCGATTTGGTTTACTTTAATCAAGATCGAGTTGCCGACGCCTTTTTCAATGCCTTCGGCCAGTTTTTTCGTGTTCGTCACGAACAAATCGTCGCCAACAAGCTGCACTTTTTGGCCGAGCCGCTCGGTGAGCAGTTTATGGCCTTCCCAGTCGTTTTCATCGAGCCCGTCTTCGATCGAGATGATCGGATATTTCGACACGAGCTCTTCATACCAAGCGACCATTTCTTCCGATGTTTTGACGACGCCTTCGCCTTCGAGATGGTATTTGCCGTCTTCTTTGTTGTACAGCTCAGAAGAAGCAACGTCCATCGCGAGCATCACTTGTTCGCCCGGTTTGTAGCCGGCTTTTTCAATCGCTTCGATGATCGTTTGCAGCGCTTCTTCGTTCGATTTCAAGTTCGGCGCGAAGCCGCCTTCGTCACCGACTGCCGTGTTGTAGCCTTTCGCCTTCAACACCGCTTTTAAGCTGTGGAAAATTTCCGCCCCCATGCGCAGCGCTTCGCGGAAGCTTTCCGCACCGACCGGCATAATCATAAATTCTTGAATGTCAACGTTGTTGTCCGCATGCGCGCCGCCGTTTAAAATGTTCATCATCGGCACCGGCAGCGTTTTGGCGTTAAAGCCGCCCAAGTATTGGTACAGCGGCAGACCGAGCTCGTCCGCTGCCGCGCGGGCGACCGCCAGCGACACGCCCAAAATGGCGTTCGCGCCAAGTTTCCCTTTGTTTTCCGTGCCGTCAAGCTCCATTAATGTGCGGTCGATCGCCACTTGGTCGGTCACTTCAAGGCCGATGATTTCCGGTGCGATCACTTCGTTGACGTTCTCCACCGCTTTTAACACCCCTTTGCCGAGGTAGCGGTTTTTGTCGCCGTCGCGCAGTTCAACGGCTTCATATTCGCCCGTCGAAGCGCCGCTTGGCACCAGCGCGCGGCCGAAGCCGCCGTCTTCCGTGTACACTTCCACTTCTACCGTTGGGTTGCCGCGCGAGTCGAGCACTTCACGCGCATACACATCAATAATCGCAGACATATCGACACTCTCCTTTTCGATGTTTGTTATTTAACGATTAACGTTTTTCCGGTCATTTCTTTCGGCTGCGGCAAGCCAAGCAAATCGAGCATCGTCGGCGCCAAATCGCCTAAAATGCCGTCTTTGCGCAGCTCGATGCCATGTTTGGTGACAATCACCGGCACCGGATTGGTTGTATGAGCCGTTTGCGGCTTGCCATCCGGCGTCAACACTTCATCGGCGTTGCCGTGGTCGGCGGTGATAATGGCCATTCCACCTTTTTCTAAAATAGCATCAACCACTTTGCCGAGGCACTCATCAACGGCTTCCACCGCTTTGATCGTCGGTTCGAGCTTGCCGGAGTGGCCGACCATATCCGGGTTGGCGTAGTTCAAGATGATCGCATCGTACTGATCAGCCGCAATCTCTTTCAGCAGCGCGTCCGTCACTTCATAGGCGCTCATTTCCGGCTTCAAATCGTACGTCGCCACTTTCGGCGAGTTGATCAAAATCCGGTCTTCGCCCGGAAACTTCTCTTCGCGGCCGCCGCTCATGAAAAATGTCACGTGCGGATATTTTTCCGTCTCGGCGATGCGCAGTTGGCGCAAGCCGTGCTGCGACAACACTTCGCCAAGCGTATTGTCGAGGTTCGTCGGCTTGAACGCCACGTACCCTTTCACCGTTTCACTGAAATGGGTCAAGCAGACGAAGAACAAATTTTTTGGATGTTTCGGGCCGCGATCAAACTCACGGAAATCTTCGTTCGTGAACGTGTTTGAAATTTGGATCGCCCGATCGGGGCGGAAGTTGTAAAAAATGATCGCGTCATGGTCTTGAATCGTCGCCACCGGCCGGCCGTCTTCACGGACGATGATCGACGGCAGAACGAACTCATCGTAAATGCCGTTTTTGTACGAGTCTTCGATGCACTCAAGCGGATCGTGGTACGTCGGGCCTTCGCCATACACCATCGCCCGATACGCCTTCTCGACGCGGTCCCACCGTTTGTCGCGATCCATCGAGTAGTAGCGGCCCGATAACGTCGCGATTTCGCCGACGCCGTATTCCTTGATTTTCTCCTGCAGTTCTTTGATGTATTGCGGCGCCGTTTGCGGGCCGACGTCGCGGCCGTCCAAAAAGCCGTGGATGTACACACGCTTCACGCCTTCTTTCGCCGCTAAGCGCAGAAGGGCGTACAAATGGTGAATATGGCTGTGCACCCCGCCGTCCGAAAGCAGGCCAAACAAATGCAAGCTTGTTCCATGCTCTTTTACATGGTTCATCGCCGCCAAAAACGTTTCGTTCTGCTCAAACTCCCCTTCGCGAATGGCGATGTTGACCCGCGTCAAGCTTTGGTACACAATGCGGCCGGCCCCGATGTTCAAGTGTCCGACTTCTGAGTTGCCCATTTGCCCTTCCGGCAGCCCGACCGCCTCGCCGCACGCTTTCAATGTCGCATGCGGATACTCGTTCCAATAGCGGTCAAAGTTGGGCTTCTTCGCCTGGGCAACCGCATTGCCGTACGTTTCCTCGCGCAGCGCAAACCCGTCTAAAATGATGAGCGCAACCGGTTTTTTACTCATGGCGCCCCGCCTCCACGAGCTGCAAGAACGAAGCCGGCTCGAGGCTCGCGCCGCCGACTAGGGCACCGTCAATATGCTCTTGAGCCACAAAATCGCGGATGTTGTCCGGCTTGACGCTGCCGCCGTATTGGATGCGGATCGCTTCTGCCGCTTCCGGGCCAAACAAGCGCGAGACGACTGAACGAATATGACCGCAAACCTCATTCGCGTCTTCGGCGGTTGACGATTTGCCCGTGCCGATCGCCCAAATCGGCTCGTAAGCGATGACCGCTGCCTTCACTTGGTCCGGCGTCAATCCCGCGAGCGCTTTTTCCACTTGCGAAGCGACGACGGCGTTCGTCTGCCCCGCTTCCCGTTCTTCCAACGTCTCGCCGCAGCAGATGATCGGCACGAGACCGCGGGTAAAGGCGGCCAACACTTTTTTATTGACCGTCTCATCCGTCTCGACAAACATTTGCCGGCGCTCGGAATGGCCGAGAATGACATACGTAACGCCGAGGTCTTTCAGCATCACCGGGCTCACTTCGCCGGTGTACGCTCCTTGGTCGGCAAAATGCATGTTTTGCGCCCCGATTTGCAAATCGGTGCCGTTTGTATTTTGCACCAACCGATCCAAAAACAAAAACGGCGCACAAATGACGGAATCAACTTCCGCTCTCGGCGGCACAAGCCCTTTCACTTCCTCGACAAACTGAACGGCTTCCGCCAATGTTTTATGCATTTTCCAGTTGCCTGCAATGATCGGTTTTCTCATCGTTCACCTTTCCTTTCGCTAAGCGGCGTCCGCCGCCATTCGCCCCATTGGGCGCGATCGGTCATTTGTCGTTTAACGCCACGACCCCTGGCAGCTGCTTGCCTTCCATAAACTCAAGCGAGGCGCCGCCGCCTGTGGAAATATGGTCCATTTTGTCTGCCAAGCCAAATTTTTCAACTGCCGCAGCTGAGTCCCCGCCGCCGATCACGGAGTATGTATCCGCAGCTTCAGCGAGCGCGTCGGCGACTGCTCTCGTCCCATGAGCGAACGCCTCCATTTCAAAGACGCCCATCGGGCCGTTCCAAACGACGAGCTTCGATTGACGAATGACATCGCGGTACAATTCGCGCGTTTGTGGACCGATGTCAAGCGCCTCCCAATCGCTTGGAATCGCGTCAATCGGCACGACTTTCGTATTGGCGTCGTTGGCGAACCGATCCGCGACGACAACATCGACCGGCATATAAAAGCGGACGCCTTTTTCTTTTGCTTTTTCCATAAACGATTTCGCCAGCTCGATTTTATCTTCTTCAAGCAGCGACTTGCCGACGTCATGGCCGAGCGCTTTCACAAACGTATACGCCAGCCCGCCGCCGATGATCAGGTTGTCGACTCTATCGAGCAAGTTGTCGATGACGCCGATTTTGTCTTTCACTTTCGCGCCGCCGATGATCGCCGTAAACGGGCGATCCGGATTCGAGAGCGCCTTGCCAAGCACTTCGATTTCTTTTTCCATTAAAAACCCAGCAACCGCTGGCAAGTGATGGGCGATCCCTTCCGTTGACGCGTGGGCGCGGTGGGCGGCGCCAAACGCATCGTTTACGTACAGGTCGGCCAGTTCCGCAAACGCCCGGGCGAGTTCCGGATCATTTTTTTCTTCGCCGGGGTAAAAACGGACGTTCTCGAGCAAGAGCACATCGCCTTCATTTAAGTTAGCGACCGCTGCCTTGACTTCATCGCCGACCGCTTCGTCCGTTTTCGCGACCGGGCGCCCAAGCAATTCGCCAAGCCGTTTAGCGACCGCATCGAGACGAAGCTCCTCGACGACTTTTCCTTTCGGGCGCCCGAGGTGGCTCGCTAAAATGACTTTCGCCCCGTGTTCGATCAAATACTCGATCGTCGGCAGCGCCGCGCGAATGCGCGTGTCATCAGTGATGGCGCCCTCTTCCATCGGCACGTTAAAATCGACGCGGCAAAAGACGCGTTTCCCCCTCACCTCAACGTCGCGGATCGTCTTCTTGTTCATCGTTCTGGCCCCCTTCGGTCACAGTTTTGGCAAAGGAAAAGGAGTGGGGATCATTTCCCCGCTCCCCTCCATTTTCCTATTATAGACTTGAATGAATGGAAAACTCAATGCCAAGCTGGCCTTATAGTCCTTTGGAAGCAATGTAGGCAGCCAAATCGACAACGCGGTGCGAATAACCCGTTTCGTTGTCATACCACGAAACAACTTTCACCATTTTGCCTTCGAGCACCATCGTCGACAGCGCGTCGATCGTCGACGACGCCGGGTTGCCGTTGTAGTCGCGCGAGACGAGCGGCTCTTCGTTGTAGGCTAAAATGCCTTTTAACTCACCTTCCGCGGCCGCTTTCAACGCAGCGTTCACTTCTTCGACCGTCACTTCTTTTTCCAGCTCAGCGACCAAGTCAACGACCGATACGTTCGGCGTCGGCACGCGCATCGCCATGCCGTTCAATTTGCCTTTCAATTCCGGCAGAACAAGTGCGACGGCTTTGGCAGCGCCCGTCGTCGTCGGAATGATCGATTCCGCAGCAGCGCGGGCCCGGCGCAAATCTTTATGCGGCAAATCCAAAATTTGTTGGTCGTTCGTGTACGAGTGAACGGTTGTCATCATGCCGCGAATGATGCCGAATTTTTCATGCAGCACTTTCGCAAACGGCGCCAAGCAGTTGGTCGTGCATGATGCATTTGAGATGACGTGGTGGTTTTTCGGATCATATTTGTCTTGGTTGACGCCCATGACGATCGTAATGTCTTCGTTCGTTGCCGGAGCGGAAATAATGACCTTTTTCGCGCCAGCTTCCAAATGTTTCGCTGCGTCTTCACGTTTCGTAAAACGGCCGGTCGATTCGACGACGATCTCAACGCCAATCTCGTTCCATGCTAATTGCGCTGGGTCGCGTTCTGCTTTGACGATAATTTCTTTGCCGTTGACGACCAAATTGTTGCCGCTCACCGACACTTCGGCGTCAAGTTGGCCATGGACAGAGTCGTATTTCAGCAAATGCGCAAGCGTGTTCGCGTCCGTTAAGTCGTTGACCGCCACCACTTCGATGTTCGGGTTTTTCAACGCCGCGCGGAACACGTTGCGCCCGATGCGGCCAAATCCGTTAATCCCAATTTTTACTGTCATCGTGTTTTCCTCCTTACAATGGATAATTGTATCGGCAAGGGACGTTACTCCCCTACTAACGCTTTGGCGGCGCCTTCGTCCGTCACCAAGAGCGAATGCGGCGCCCGCTTTATGTACGCCCGAATGGCTTTCGCCTTCGAAGCGCCTCCGGCGACGGCGATGACATGTTCAACATGCGGGAGGTTTTCAAGCTGAATGCCGACCGTTTTCACTTTGTGAACGACATCGCCATGTTCGTTGAAATAATAACCAAACGCTTCCGCGACCGCATGGTGGGCAATGATGTTTTCCATCTCCGCAGGCGGTGTCTTCCGCCGTTTCGCCATTGTCACCGCTTCGCCGATGCCATGGACGACCATGCGGCACGACTGAATGAGCTCGAGCACTTCTTTGACAGCCGGTTCTTCGACGAGCGACGCATATGCTTCGCTGCTCAAATGGTCGGGTACGTGCAGCAGCCGATGACGTCCAGACGCTTTTTCCGCCATTTTGGCGCAAATCGTGTTCGCCTGGTTTTCAACATCCTCGCCAAGCCCGCCGCGCGCCGGGACGAACAACACATCGCCAAGCTTCGAGTCCGGCGTCATCATTTCCGCCACCGCCGCCATCGTCGTCCCGCCGGCCACAGCGACAATATCTCCAGGCCGGAGCTGCTCTTTCATGCAGGCGACACAAGCTCTTCCCATTTCTTTTTTTACCCAAGCAGAACGGTCGCTATCCCCGGCGACCACCACTACGCGCGCCACGTTCAACTGCTGTTTCAGCGCCGTTTCCAATTCCTTGAGCCCAAGCGCTTCCCGCATCAAGTCATTAAGCGTGTGAAGCAGCGCCTGCCCTTCCTCTGTTAACCGCATGCCTGACACATCGGCGGAAAGCAAGTTTTGCCCTTTCAAAAACTCGGTTTCCGATCGGAGCACCCGCTCGCTCATGCCGAGGCTGGCGGCCAGCGCTCTCCTCCCGATCGGCGCCATGAGCGAAATGGAATGCAAAATCTGATATCGTTTTTGCATAACGTCAAGCAAGTCAGGCAATAATTTTTTTTGTGCCTCTAATAACGGTTGCATCGGCCCTTTCTCCCCAATCGAACTTAGGGACATCACGCGTCCCGGTGTGACATATTATGTCCCACCAATCGATAAAAAATTCCTCCCGCGCCATTTTCATTATAGCAGGAGGAAGGGAGGTGTTCAACTTTTTTGCGCCTGCCGCAACCGCTTTCTCACCGTTTCTTTTTCAATCATTCCATAGCCGATTTCTTCGCCGTTGAGTTCAATGACCGGGATCATTAACTGGTATTTCTCAAGCAACGCGTCATCTTGGTAAATATCGATCTCTTCCATCGTGAACGAATAATCCGCTTGCAGCTCGGTTAACACGGTTTTTGCCTTTTCGCAAAGCGGGCAGTTCGTTTTCGTATACAAACGGATGTGCATCGGTTTCTTCCTTTCTTCCATCTTACGCATAATTTACAAATTCGTGTATTGCTTTCGCTTCGCCGAGGACGGAATGCGCAGCTGCTCGCGGTATTTCGCCACCGTTCGCCGCGAGATGGCGATGCCGTGCCGCTCGCGAAGCAAATCGGCGAGCTGCTGATCAGAAAGTGGCGTCTGACGGTCTTCGGCGGAAATGAGCGTTTGGATGATCGCCTTCACTTGAACAGAGGAAGCCGTCTCCCCCGCCTCAGCCGTCGCGGCGCTTGAAAAAAAGCGGCGCAGCTCGACCGTGCCAAACGGCGTTTGTACATATTTATGCCTTACTGCGCGGCTCACCGTCGATTCATGCACTCCCAGGTCCTCGGCCACCTCGCGCATCGTCATCGGTTTGAGCGCGGAAAGCCCGAATTCCAAGCACGGGCGCTGGCGCTCCACGATGACCCCCATCAGCTGAAGCAGCGTCTGCTTGCGCTGCTCAAGGCTTTTCGCGAGCCACGCAAACTGTCGGTATTTTTCTTTGATAAACTGTTCGGCCTGCCGGTCGCCGGATGCGGCAATGCGCTGCTCGTACCCCCGGTTCCAACCAAGCTCCGGATGGATGTCATCATTGTAGGCGACCACCCAGTCCCCATCCGCCCCTCGAGCGACGATGACATCCGGCACAACCAAAGGCGGCGTGTCGCTCGAATAGTGAATGCCAGGACGCGGCTCGAGCGTGCGGATGAGCTCAAAGACGCGCTGCAGCTCGCCGAGCCCGACGCCAAGCTGCTTGGCGAGCGTCTTCCACGATTTTTCGGCAAAGGAGACAAAATGATGGCGAACGATCGTCTCCGCCAACTCATCGCGCTCCGGAAGGCGTTCCAGCTGCAAAAGAAGGCACTCGGCCAAATCACGAGCGCCAACTCCCGGCGGGTCGAGCGACTGCACAAGGCGCAACCCATGTTCCAGTTCTTGTTCCAATACGGAGAAGCGCACCGCCAGCTCGGCCAGCGGCACACGCAAATAGCCGTCCTCATCAAGCGCGGTGATCAGATGACGAACGATGCGCTCGTCCCGATCGGCCAGCTTCAACGAAGGCAGCTGAGAAAGCAAATGGCCGGCGAGCGTCTCTCGGCGGCCCCCGATGTTCTCCAGCCACTGCTTTTGATCCCGTTCCGTCCGATGAGCCCGCTGCCGCACCCGGCTGCGGCGAATTTCCAAAAACGGGTTTTCCAACGACCGCTCGTATAAAAACGCTTCCAAATCAAGCGCTGAGTATTGCAGCAGTTCGATCGCCTGCACGAGTTCTTTCGTCAGCGCCAGCTGCAGCCGCTGCTCTTGCCTTAACTCCGCTCTCATCGTCACGCCCCCCTTTTCTTTATATTGTACACGACGGGAGCAGGAGGGGGTAGGAGAAATTTTTGACGGCTGCCTGCAGGCAAACGAACGAAGGAAACCAAAAACGCCAAGCCCCCATCTTCCCGCCCTTTGCAGCTATCAAAACGAAAAACGGCCGCAAACGCGGCCGCACTCAAAAATGATCGATCCTATACGCGTAGCTCCCTCGGCAGGATAATAACCATATCCTAAAAGTATTGATATTTCAATATTTGAGCCACACGTTCTTTTGTATCGTGCAAAATTTGTGCAAAATTATTTTCGGCTGCTATCCCGTGCAAAAAAGGCGGAGCGATCCGCCTTCTTTTCGTTGCTCATATTCCATCCTTTTTTAATCTTCCTCATCATCTTCTCGATGAAAGAAGGGATACTTCAGAAGCATTTTCTGAAACGATCCCTCATCCCTTATGGGAAGACGGTGATGCGGAAACTTGTAGTAGCATTTTTGATGCATGACAGTATTGATGATGTCGAGGAACACTTTCTCGTCTGGCTGAACCGGTTCAGAACAAATCGGGCAACGCAGGCGGCCGATGATCGAAAACACGTTTTATCCCTCCAAAAAATAGTATTCATTACACTAACCCGAGTTCGACAGTTTTGAGGCCATTTTAGGCAAATGAAAATGGCCAAAATGCTGCAATTTCAAGGATTTCACGATGCAAATCCTAGGAAAAAACGCTGAATTTCATAGGCACATGACTTTCTTATTTTAAAATAGCTGAATATCGGTTATAATATAGGCGTGTACACACGACGAGTCACACCCAAAAAGAACGATGGAATCACCTTAGCTTACCTCCATCATGAATCGTGGCCGAACGTAAAAGTCGAATGCGAACGTCTCATTCTTGGACATTTTTCTTCAAAAAAACGGCGACCTTGGTCAACGACCGAACGGACGGCCAAACAAGCGCAACTCTTTGTAGCTCTAGGGCTGGAGCCTCCTCCGAAGATTCTAGGCATCCACCCTCGCACCTAGATACACGCCTGAAGTATGCCCAAATGCCTCTCATCCCTTTGATATCAAGGGATTAGAGGCATTTTGTTTGCCTAGTCACTGTCGAACTTGGGACTAAGTTATCTCCGTAACAATTATAATTTCACTCCTCTTTTTTGATGTAACTATATGTATAATTTTAGTATTATTGATGTTAAAAGAATAGTTTTATGAGCATCACAATATTGTACTTATTCTTAAAAATAAAAAGTGGAAGGGTGATATTAAATGTCATTAAACAATTCATACTTCAAAAATGTCGAATCACTATCTAAAAAATTCGATTCAATAAATAAAATGGTATCCAAAAGTATGGGGCCGATTTATGAAAAATTAGATGCCCTTAGCAAACAAATTACCAATATATTCAGTAATTCCATTTTTCCTTATCTCGATGAACTTGGAAGAGAATTAAAAAATGTCACTGATGACATAATAAAGTTTAAAACCATAATAGTAGAACTTGGATATCCACCACACGAAGATATAGCAATACCCGATATACGAAGAATAGTTGCTGATTATGAAGAATTTGGTGAAGAATATGTAAAGAGTTATCTAGATGATTTGATGTTCGAAATTTATGATGAAGCATACCTAGACCATATTCTCTTAAAATGGGAAAAAATAAAATTATTTTCACCTAGAATGCCCATACTGAGAAATATTATTAAATGTCATACTCAACAGATGTATCATGCTTCAATTCCAACATTATTGCCACAACTTGAAGGTATAATTGTAGATACATTTCATCATAAAGGAACACTAAACACTAACGATTTAAAAACTTATCTTAAGTATTTACTTATTAACGATGAGGAAAAATTATATTCTTTTAAAGATGCTCTATATGTCTATTATACGAAACATATTCTAGTTCATTTTGAGCACGGAAAGGAAGTAAATTCGAAAATAAGCAGACATGCCATATTACATGGTGCTATAAATAATTACGGCAACAAGGAAAACTCCTTGAAATTAATACTCCTTTTTGATTTTTTAATTGACTGCATTAACCAAATCGATGAGCAAAAAATTATATTGGCAAAAAGGAATTAAAAAAAGACCTCTACGATGAACAAAATGCCTCTCAATCCTCGAAATGATGAGAGGCATTCATTATATACTTTATCAATTATCATAATATATACTCAAAAAACCTGTCACATCAGAAGCACAAAAATTCTCTTATGCTGTATATTTTGAGTTTATAAATTTTGAAGCTTAGCAGTATAGGCGTCATCTTTCATGATTTTTTTGAGTTTAAAAAACCCTTTTATTAGGAATTCTATCCAATAGATCTATATTTCTTAGACTACTCATTTTATTATAGATATAGTTAATATCTATTTTTCCATACATATCCAATGGTAGTAAAATTTTTAATTTACTTAACCTTTTTTTCGTTAATGATAAATTATAAGTATAACTTTCCGCTGCTTTTCTTATTGTCGTAACTAAAAACAAAGCTACTAATGGAGTTAACCCTTCAGGCAGATATTCCTCTTTTGGTTTTAGTATCCATATATTTTGTCCCGAGGAAAAGGGATGATGCTGGTAGAAAGTTGATCCCGTACTTCCATCAAGAGCGATTGTAATAACCCCCCCCTCGTTTACCAAATCCTCAACTTTTTTTACATAGCTTACAATTCCGTTATTAGCGGAAGATCTCCCTAAAAACGGAATGGCATCTGGATCATCCATACAGGACTCAGTGAAATTTATTTTGTCACTTTGTTTAGGCGAAATAATATCAAAGTACTCGCTTAATATAACTTTTTTCATCAAAATAATCTCACCTCAAAAATAGTTATTTCTAAACAAGTATGCAATATATTCATTCACAGTATTTTGTAAGTCTTTATCTGTAACCGTATAGTCATAATCTGCAAAAACCGTATATACCCATTGGTCTTTATATGTTACCTTTCTTTTAAAGGAGAAATCAGTAACTTCTCTTTTTCTATATGACTCCAAAAATTGTTGATATTTCCGTTCAGAATCAGGCCCGGGAGTTCTTGTTTTTTGATGCTTTATTAGCTCGTAACCATCATCGAATTTTGCGAACCACGTTTCTCCGTCGTTCTCGTGTCCCGTTTCAAAAACCAGAATAATCGTTTCGGTACCTTTGGGATAGAATAAATTTTTCGGCATCTGAATAGAGGCAATCAGTCTATTTTTTAATAAAATTCTTCTTTTTATTTCATCTAACCTATTATGTTTCTTTGTTCGAGATGACACAGCATTGACAGGAACAATAGCGATACCAATAGATCCCGGTAATAAGACGTCAAGCATGTATTCTACAAAGCGAATTTCGGGATAGACAGAATCAGAATAAGGTGGATTTACAAATCCGACATTACACCCAAAACTCTTCAATTCATTTTCTAGTGAAAAACAATCCCCTTTATAGAGATGAGATCGACCGTCCTTATTCAAAAACATATTTAAAGCAATAATAGTGTAAATACTTTTATCTTTTTCAACACCGTAGAGGTTATTATTTTTAAAATATTCCTTTTGATCTTTTGTATACCTTTCATCCATCGCTATTTTTTTCCATGCAGAAGTTAAGAATCCCCCCGTTCCAGCGCAAATATCCAAAACTTTCGAGTCTAAATCGATATTAGCAATATCGCAGAATAACTTAGTTATATGTGATGGAGTTAATACAATTCCTAAATCAGATCCCCCTGATGTTGAATATGAGAGAAAAACATTAAAAAATAAAGAAATAATATCTAACTCGCTGTTCTTGTAATAGTCAAAAAGAATGTTATCAACCTTTTTTACCAACTCTAATAACGCTCCGTTTGGAAACACCTCTTTTACATCTTCTTTTTGGGCATCTTTTAAACCCAGTAAAGTAGATTTTAACTCGTTAGCAATAATATCTTTGTTTTTTAACTTCGAGGCTTCGATTTTTCTTTCTACTGTTTGCCATATAGCTATAGCTAACTCCTCGTCTCCATTCAAAATGGAATAACTCATTTTAAATTGGGGATGCTCTAGCGCAAAAAGGATAGCTCCTAGCACATACAATCTTTCGTGCTCAATAACCCCTAAATAATCCCGAAGAAAATTATTAATTTCCGTTGCTTCTTTATTAATCAAAAGATAGTCATGTGCATATTTGTTTTTAGGTTCTATAGCTGTATACAATTTTTCCCTATATGTTTTAATATTAGATAATTCATGAATGTTTAGATTGCTGAAAGTTTCAGCGCCTTTTCTCCATGCGTATGTATCAATCAAAAGGTTGTCAATCGAATTCCCGGAGATACCAATCGCAATTACGTCAAATTCATCCTTCAATTTCGATGCATACCATAAAGCTCCATTCACTGCATATTCGTCTATCTTCGCATCAAACTGTTCTTCGTACATGTGTTTGTTTAAGTCTTTTTTATTTTCGATTACTATGACTAAATCATTAACTTCATCATGAATAATGTATTCTGGATAACCTTGTTTCGAAGTACCTCTCTTAGAAGCACTAGATAACGCTTGTTTTATTTTTGGGTTAGAAGATTGCTTCGCCCATACCTTTACCTTTGGGTCAATATGATTGAAATTCCCGTCCACATAACCATTCTTTCTTAGTAAATTAAAGACAATCATATCAGTTATTTTTTCCGTTCTAACCATTGGAACTTACTCCTTCTCAAAAAAATGATTTTTTAATTATATATTATCAATTCATCAAAAAATCTTCTATAAAAACTGTATACATGCTCTCTGGAAAATTAACATCTTAACTATGAATCTGGAGAGATAATAACCATGTCCATAAAAGTACCAATATTTTCCGTGAAAATGCCGAACTGGCGCGAGATTTTCATCCCCGGGTGGAGGGCAGATCGCCGCCCATGGATCTTTTCATGAAAAATCAATCACTTTATATATCCATTTATTTCATCAATCCACAAAAATAAACATGGATAAAATTCACTTACAATCTAATGTTGAAAATAAACAACTGGAACTCACATTATTTTCACAAAAAAAATCCCCCTGCCAAACGGCAAGGGAATGCCTATTATTTCTCATCATACGGGCGATATTTCTTACGCAATGCCTCAAGTTCTTTTTTTCTTTCTTCAATATCCCGCCGTAAAAACAAGCTATCACCACGTAATTTTTTTATCGGATTCAACTTGCCAGCGGAAATCATTTGACTAATCCGTTGACGAGTAACTCCAAGAATTTCAACCACTTCGGAAGTGGTGAGGACTTCATTTTTAATGAAGCACTCCACTTCTTCCCGGTTCTTCAAGTGGTATTCCATCATTCATCACCCTCGAATTTCAATTTGTATTTGATCACGATCATGATCACCCAAGCTGCAACAAGCACCAACGTGATCCATCTTAAAATCGTCATGTTGTGGAAATCAATTTCGTTCAACCAAGACAGGAACAACATTGCGAAAAAGCAATCTGTCGCTTCGATTTTTTTGAACCATTTCTTCATTGGAATTTGTGTGGAAGAACGGATATAATATTCTTGAGAGGGTGAGGTTGGCGGTAACCCCACCCCCTCATTAGTTTATCGTTTTTTCTTCTTTTTCTTGCGCTTGCGCTTCGCATCGATTTTTTCGTTGATTTCGAGGATGGTTTTAATCAACGTTGCGAGAGCCGCAAGCGTAAGAATGATTTCCTTTACCACTTCCACACCGCTGTTCACCTCCTTTCGATTATATAATACCTTATCTATTTACAATTGTCAATAGTTATAACAAAAAAATCCCCAAAAAAGGGGATTTTTATGATGATTATTCTTTTGTAGGAAGCAAAACATCCTCCTTGAAACCTTGATTTTTTTAAGTTTATAGATTTACACCCACAAGCCATCGCAAGAAACGGTGTTATACATCGATCCATCTTCAAGGCCGATATTTACAAATCCATAGCTAGCTCCATCCGCAGCAAGAGAGTCCCAACGTCCGTCAGTACCACGAGCATAATAAACTTGCAACCAATGCGGGTTTGTATCGCCAGAGCTAGGGTCATCAACAGTGGCTACATATTGACCAGCCGCAACTTGACCAATCTTCCGTCCTGACACTGAATATAAATTCTCTGTTCTCTTCATTTTGAACGTAGAATATGTTCTTCCCCCAATGGTTACTGTTCCATAACGATACTTCGATTTATACGCATTTTCCAACGCGCCTGCCGGTGGCTCAATCAACATCCCATCTCTTATTAGAATTCCGCTCGAATTGCGGAATACAATGAAGAAAGCATAGCCATCCCCTCCTGCTCTATAATTCAAGCCAAAAAGTTCGTAAGGATAAATAGTTCCGATTCGGTTTAGATCCATATCATAGACCGGCAGTTGCTTTCCAGACATATTGATTGCAACGATATTCATTCCCTATCACCTCTTGCTTTTTTGTTCATTCCAAGAAAGTGGGCGCTCTCTTCCGTTTTTTTCGATATATTTCCATAGTTCTGGACGATTCTCACCACCATGATAGTATGAACTCATCCCGAATTTGTGCGTCTTCGTCCCGTTCAATTCAACATCCAAGTCGTGCAAAATCCGATGTGTATACACCAGGCCGGTTGTATCTTTTTGGCTTGTTGCAATTTCGAGAACAACCTCGAGAACTTCAAAATCCAATTTCAAATCTCTCGGATCGTCATCAATAGATACTATATCCAGCAAGTTGTTCTGTTCCATGGTTTTGATCTGTTCCGTGATTTCGGGGATGATTGCTTTTGCTTCCTTAATCAAGGCATCAGCGTGCTTCTTTTGTTGCTCCCAATTGACATTCTTGATTCTCCCGTAGGTTAGCGTGTCCTCATAAAATTGATGGTGGTCTCGGACAAACTTTTGAATGCTCTCTTTCACACCCGGCTTCCAGTTCACTTTTTGCCCAACGTATGACCGAATAGCTTCGTACTCAGCATTTTTTGATTGTTGGTTCTCTGACCTATCTTCCTGTTTGGAGCTTTGTTCTTCGTTTCGAGTCCCCTTCTCCTTGCTCTGTTCTTCTCTTTGGCTATCCTGCTTCGTGTTTCGCTCTTGTTCTGTCTGTTCTGCCTTAGGCTTGTCTGGTTCTTTCGACTCTTTTTCCGGAGAATCAGAGCACCCCGACAACAAGACAGCGACCAACATACCAATCATCGGTTTGTACAGTTTCATTTGTAAAACCTCCTAGATTTGGTATTTACCTTTATCATAAATCACCTCCTTTCCGTTTGAAAGTAGTTAGGCTCTGTATACATCAATAAAGGAATCAAGCCCTTTTTCTTTCAACTCCCTTACTCGTTTTTCAGCATTTTCCCGATCCGCGAAACTGCCTGCCACCACGCGGTAGAATACCTTCCCACCGTCCGACGGCTTCGGTGCAGGCTTTGCCTCTGACGTGGGCTTCGCTCTCCACCCATGAGCTTTGGCCAGCCCGTGTGCATGCGCCAGTGCGATCTTCCGCAGATTGTCATCCGACTTCAGAAAATCGGCATCATCCTTATTGTCAATAAACCCATTCTCGGTCAGAACGGCAGGCATCTTCGTCTCGCGGAGAACGGCAAGGTTTGCCTCTTTCTTCCCGCGATTAACAAATTTCGTTTCGGCAACAATGGTATCGTGTAAAACGTTTCTCAATGCCTGCGTTTTCGGCTTGCTCGGATACGAGCCGTTATAAATGTACGACTCGAATCCCTCTCCGCCACCTGCGTTGATGTGAATACTACAAAAATGGTCTGCTCCTAAGCGATTGGCAAAATCAGCGCGTTCGCTCAAGCTGACAAACACATCTTTGTCACGAGTGAGATAGACCTTGACACCTTCGTATAGCTCATGAATGTAGTCTCTCGTATAGAGCGCGATTTTCAGCGTCAAATCTTTCTCACGAAGCCCATTCGCCACCGCACCCGGATCGTGGCCGCCATGGCCTGGGTCGATGACTTGAATGAAGTCAGCCATGTCAATTCCTCCTTTGGTTTGTAGTAAAAGCAAATAAAAAAACGCCCCTTTACAGGCGTCATTCGTTCTTGGTTAATTGTCAGCTTTCTCGGTTAGCTTTTCATCGGCAAAGTGAGTTTTGTTGAAATGTAAATCTAAGTCGTGAATAACTTCGTGAATCTCGTCAAAAATTTTATCACCTTTTTTCGCGTCGTTCTGAATCGCTTGATTCACCAATTCTTTTGCTTTTTCTAGCTCATCCTTTTTTTCTTCTCCGTTATATTTGATTCTGTCTAAATTTCCCTTTAGTTCTTTTAGAATTCCTCTATAATCCTCGTTCGTTAAACTCGTTCCCCCATTATTCACGTTTGCTTTGTCCACGAAAATAGCTGAGTTAAGGTGCGCGAAGTAAAGTTCTGCGTTCGATTTATATTCTGGAGAATTGTTTGGATCAACTCCGACAACCAGCCATTCTTTTTGTTCCTGCTCTGATTGTTGCTGTGCCCTTACAGGTTTGGCGTCATCTTTTTCACTCATTAGGACAAAAAAACCGATCCCTAATAAAACAACAGCGACTGCTCCAGAGATCCATTTGCCCAACTCAAACCCTCCCCCTTGGCCTTATTGTGTCGTTACCATTTTAACCAATTTTTCAACTCCTTTCAAATGAAGGAGCGCCAATTCATACGCCCCTTCATTTGATAATCAGCGATACACCATGAAAGAATATGTTGTTATCACCCCTGTATATTCTTCATTTTCTCTGGCTTGATAGTACATACGGACTCTGTATCGTCCTTCTTTCTTTCCAGCTAGATAGAACTTTTTAACTGGCGTTTGATGCCTAAAATATCCTGTTTGCAATTCAACAGCCTTCCAATAACCATCATAGATTTCAAGCGCCATGACATAATCCCAAGTTGGCGCGATAAATCCGTCGCTGTTCGGATCTCCGATTCCCCCACCACTGTAATAAGCTGTTACATCAATCGAAGTAGCTTTTTCAGTATAATAGCTAGCATCAGTACATACAACCATCGGTTTGGGCATTTCACTGCAAGGCATAGTACCCCTCCATTTTTCACTTATTTTTCGTCACTTTTGTCATGGCTTTGGTATACGCCAATCGCCGCCAACAAACCAAAAACGCCAGAAACGATGATTTCAAGCGCCCCTTCGATTTGCTCTGGATCATCGACCTTCGCGATGTTCGCAATCACAAGCGCGACAATCGGGATGAAATACCCGATGATTTTCTTCCAATCCTTCATCACAACTCACCTCCTTTCTGGACAAGATAAATAAGCGCGAATAAAAAACCTAACAGCCAAGGAGTGATAGCTGTTAGGATCGCGCTAAACCACATTTTCTTGAATTCTTTTTTCTCAGCCTCTTTTTCTTGGATCAGGACAAGCGCTTCGCTTGCTTTTTGAAACGCCTCCTCCGCCTTTTTCAAGGCGTTCCGGCTTCGCTCATCAGCTTCACTGGCCATGGACGTTTTTTCCTCCAAACGAATAATTCGTTGTTCCAGTCTGTCCAATGACGACGACACCCCATTTAGCGAGTCATAAATCTCTCGCAGTGTAATTGTCACCCCGTTTCCGTCATGTGAAATGCCCATGACTTCACCTCCTTTCATGGGATATAAGTGAATATCCGCGGGTCTTCTTGCCCGATTGTCCACATCGCCACACCTTTACAACCGTATCGCATTGTGTATTCGGCAGCTTTGATGAAACTTTCAAGGTCGCCGTTCCACGCAATCGAATAGCCTTCCGAATCGCCGACATAGAAATTGCGCAGCCATACACCTGCGTCCGCCATACGGATGCGGATGGTTTTCTCCCCTTGCCAAGACGGCACGGTTACAATCGGGAGGTTTTCGTAGTCATTGGAAATCTTAATGCCTAACCCTTCATCGGGGTCAAAGCCCGAATATACAAGATAGCCTAGCTCGTCATAGCTGTACGGCCGCGTTTCTTCAAGTGCAACATGTTCCACGCCGTCGATGATCGCTGCTACCTTCTCCATCGGCTCATACCGATCATTTGTGGCGATTTGCAGTCGATAGCACTTCACGCGACAACCACTCGCATATACACCGTGCGCTCCCTTGTTTGGCGGCGCCGGAAACGTTTGTGTACTCGGATAGTCGATGACTTCCGTGTTCCCGACCATGCACTTGATATGATTGCCGTGCACTCGAACTTTGAATGTGTAGCGTTGTCCAAGCGTCAACGTGAGAGGTGCGGACGCTAGCACTTGGGAACTTCCTCCGCTCTCGTATTTCAAATAGAACCGCCCGGCTCGATGGTCAGCAACAAAGACATAACCTCGCCCAATTTGTCCGGCTTGATCGGCGCAAAAGCGAATGCCGTACACAGCGTTTCTATCGTTCACGTCAGCGCGCAAATCCGCTTCGATATGGGCGTTCATCTCGTATTGGCGGTTGACGATCAATTGCATAGACTGTGTCCTTGTATCGGCGAATACGTGCGCTTCCTCGGTGCTTGTCGCCGCATAGGGGCGCCATGCTCCAAATGAGTATCCCCTGCTCACTGGAGTGCCGACACATCGTTGTAAATCGGGGTCGGGGTTAGAGCCCGGCGGAATGTAATTTGGATCGACATGCAGGTAGTATCTCGTCTTTGCCAAGTCAGTAATGCCGCTTCGGACATGTGGTCCGAACAGGTCTTCCCAAATGATTGCCGGACGTGGAGGGCGGCGCAATAGTTCGCCTGTGATCGTCATGTTCGCCGGAAAGGAGGCCTGCACTTTTGAAACGATCCCGTTTGTCACTTCTCCCCGTTTCCACGTCGGCTGCAAATTGACGCGATACTCGACTTCCCCGCCCGACATGCCATGCTCAAACGCCTCGCAAACGATAAACCCTAGAATTTGCGCATCGTCTTCGCATATGCCAACCTCAATCGTGTTTGAAGTGCCAAACGAAAAAACACCGCAGTCGTAGAAATGCCTGTCGGGATTGACGTAAAACGGATACCATTCGGGCTGATTTCCTTTTTCCCCGATGACAAAGCCCTGTCCGTTCACGCTAATAGGAATCCGCGGGTTTAAATACGGGAAATAGACAACGGCGATCAGTCGATAGCTTCCCGCTTCTGGCAGGGTGAATGAGTAGTACAAGCGCCCGTCCTGCCCTTCGTTTCCTTCTGCCGGTTCGCATGTGTTCAGGTCTTTGTTGTAGTTGTAGACCGCCGAATGCGCTGAATAGCCGTAAAATGTATAGCCGGACAGTGTATCACGCGGCGTCCAAGTCGTGCCTGTTCGCGTGTTCCCCATCCGGCTCGTCACATCGTTCAATATTTTCTTGATGCCCGTGAACTTCGCTCTTTGGTGCTTCGAATAGCTTGTGATGTAGTCCTGTCCGTTGTACGTATCACGGAAAATCACGGTTTGATCGTTAAACGTCTTTAACGTTGCGAACTGCACCGCAAATCGGTCATACACATGCAAATACGTCTTTTCGTAGGATGATTCTTCATCATGGAATCCGGCATATGGAATGAACGATTGATTATACCAAACAAATTCGTCATTCTCGTTTCTACTGCCAGCGTTATGCTTGAACAATCCGTTTTGCCATTGTATAATTTGCCAATATCTGACGATTGTCCCTGTCCGCTTCTCATTCAACTGCCAACGGCGTCCATATGCGGCTGTTCCGACATACACCTTCTCTGGTTGCAGTACATTTTGGACATGATCTAACACCTGTTCGAGCCACCATAATGGGGTAGATGCTCCAGGCGCAGTATTGCCCGACGAGAAATCATAGGACATGATTTGAAACTCGTCGATAGCCTGATTTCCGTTCAAATCCCTTCCGCTAGCAACGGTTCGATAGTCTGTCCATTGATACCAATACGGCTCAAAATCGCCCGTCATCGCATGAAGGTTCACGCGCAATTCCAGCCCTAACGGAATACAAACCTCGTTTTTCACCCTTACAAGCAAATCGCGATACTTTTCCGCTTCTTGATATGAGCGACTTCGAGACGAACTTTTTTCAAAGTCCATCTCAATCCCTTTGATGCGGTTCGGGAAACGGTTCATGTAGAGTTCGGCGATTTTCCGCAGTTGTCGGATGAACGTGTCTTGTGCATTGTTCACGTTATCTAACATCGGCTCTACCCGACTTTCATTAAAACAAACCATTTGTAACGACCACTTGATACTCGGGTAGTGATCCACCAAAAATCGCAACGAATCTCTCATCCAATAGCGAATGCCGCTCTCGTCATCGGTCAAGACTGGATACGCTTCTCCGGCCTTGTAATGATAAATCGAACCGTCCGCTAATACACCGAAATCGTGAAGACCAAACGCATGTATTTTGTCGTGATGTTCTAAAAACGCGTACCAAAAGTTGCGCTGATCGCCGCCCCAATTCTTCCAAGCGTTCGGGTCAATGATTTCCCATAAGCCTGTTGAGACTTCTCTCGCGTATTGCTCAAATTCAGCGTTTGACGGCTCATTTAGCGACCAAGATAACAGCTTTATCATGGCTTGGACTTCCCTTCCTGCCATTGAATGAGTTCGACAACTCCCCAGTACCCAATGCCAACGTCTTGCATTTTCCCATTAACTAGCTTGTAAAACTCGATGCGAATCCGGTTCGAGCCATAAGGCAAGCCCATGAACAATTGACGCCTTATCTTGAGCGTTCCGTTGCCGACAGGCAGGCTCCGGCTCGCCCGATTGGCCGGAACGCCGTTGATCGACGCCTCGTTCCTTGAGCCCCACAACCGAATTTCGCTTCCGGCCGCGCCGCCTTCAAAGAAAAATTCGCGGCTGTATCGCTTATTTAAGGGATGTTCCGGCTCGTCGGGATATACTCGCTCGTATTCGTCCACATAGTCTCCGTAGTTGGTGGAAATCCGCAACAAATCGAAGTCGTTTTTCGCGTATAGCGTGATGTCCACGACAGTAGTCGTCAGTTGACGTGAGAAGTCTGTTTCGTACACGTTTGGCACGATAATCGCTTCATGTCCTCGCCCGACAATGTTGTAGAAGCGATTTTTCACATTCTCGAATACTCGCGGCTGATCGCCTAAATAAACGTCTCCCCCAACGGCCGTTGATGTTTCGTCCAGTGTTCCGTATGCAGGTTGGAACCATTCCGCCGTGTTCGGAATGGCAGCCGTCGCCTGTTCGCCTTCTTGCAATTGCAAGTCAGTGATGCGGATCGCTCCGCGCCGCAGGTTTTCAGCGACTAGCTCAAATTCGATATGATCCACTTTTTTTCGTTGAAATTTGGTCAATGTAGCGAGAAATCGCGTCCAATCTCCTTTATTCATACCATCACCCGTCTAGCGACCAACGTGTTTCCGACGGATGCCCTTTCCACAAAGTCGCGATTGAACCGCTTTGCAGCATGATGTCGGTGACATTCACCTGCCCCGATTGGCAATTCTCCACGACAAACTCAATTTCAATCGCCGAAACGCCCCGATCGGGGTTTTTCACTTCGATAACTTGATTGAGTAATTGGAACATCATATCGTCTCACCTCCGGCCAGTGACAGCCAAATTGGCTCGTCTTCTGTTCCGTCCGCGTACTTGATGCGAATGTAAACACCGACGCGCCCCCTCCCGACTTGCAAGTTTTCCGCCGCCACTCGCATGCTGATGGAATACGAATCGCGATGGGACGGGTAGACGATTTGCTTAAGCGTCTTGGTTTTCCCTTCTTCGGCCGTCGCCTTGAACGAAGCGTTGCCGCTGTATCCGTTGACCGGATCAATCTCCCATCCACTATTCGTCCAATAGTTGAATCCGTCATCGGCACGGGAATTCATAAGGTAATTAAAAACACTCAAATTCAGCAAATCTTGTCTGTCTACCGTATCCTCCGATTCCAAAACGGATGCCGCTTCCTGAACACCCGACAGCAAATCAGACAGCGTCGGTTGTGGACGTTCAAGCTCCACTTCCGATTCCCACGGCTTTTTGATGTTGTACTTCCAACGAACAATGCGCTTCTTCTCGTTGATGCCCAATTCTTTGTCGTACACAAACACGTTATCGCCAAGGGCGAATTGTTCATGGCTCAAACCCGACATTCTTGACAAGTCGGCGACTTTCATCACGTATGAAGCGGTCGGGCGCGAGAGGATACTCAAAGCATATACGCCGCGCTCGTAAAGATGAAACGGGTTGGTGAAACGCTCATCTTTCACGACCATCACTTTCTTCTTGGTCGTATATTGATAGTTTTCGATATAAGGCAATCCTTCTGGATGAGCGTCTTCAATCGTCATATTGTTCTTCCCGTACAAGTACAGCTTTGTGACAAGATTTTTCGTACTGTAGTTCACTTCGATTTCCTTCATGTTTTTCCGATAGACGATAGACGCTCCGGAATCCCTTCCTTCCGGCCGCAAGAAATCGACTGTATTGTTGCTTGTGTTGAACCACAACTCGCCCGTAAAGACGTTGGGAAGCTCTCTCAATGCTTTCAGCCGATTCGTTAATCCTTCTTCCAACTGAAGGTTTCGACGCTCTGTCACTTCTACGCGCCCGACTGTCCACCCCGTCCCGTCCAGAATATCCGCCATGATTTGTTCCGGCGTCGCGTCCTGCCAACTCAACGCTTTCATCGGCTCGGTATATTGCAGGTCGTACCATGTCGCTTCGCAATACACAACAAGTTCGAGCCGTCCTCCCGCTCTCACTTTCGAGACATCCCGAATGAAATAACGCTGATTGACGACTTCGACGATGTTTTCATTTTGAATGTATTCTCGTTTTGGATCGTTGTATGGAAGGGAAAACGTCAGCGTATCAACACTGCCAATCTCTTGTTCCAAAATCGGGTCATCCGCGTTTTCCAATACGCCAAGCCGATTCCCGTTTTGGTCATACACGACCAACAAAGCATTGGACAGTCGATTGTACAAGGGTTGCTGTCGTTGCGGCGGTTGGCTGTTGTATCGAATTTTTCCGAGTATGTTATACCGTCCGACTCTCAACTGATTGTATTTCAGCATAGGCGTCACCTCACGCCACGACTAGCCAAGGCGAGCAATAGGAACTTCGTTGAAACAACGCTCCGCTTGCCGGAAACGTTGACGGCATATCCCCAAAAGGAATGTTTGTCGCCCGATAGCCACCATAAACCGTATGAGGGTTTGGTCGTTGGGCCAAATCTTGCAGGAACGTTTGAGCATCGAATTTCACGATAGGAATGGCACTGACTTGATTCAGTCCGTCATAGTACGCTGTCGCCCCATCGTGCCTTGCAATCCAATAGAACCCCGGTTCTAACTCCAAATCAATGTCCACCATGCCCCACCCTCCGGCCGCCGGAATGGTGATGACAGGGCTTTGAAACAGCAATTCGCTCGGCCGCAGGCCGTTATCGCGATAAATACCGATTCGCAACGATACATTCGTGCTTGCTGAATTCAGCTTCATCGCCGCCTTGCCGAACCGTGTTTTTGTCGGCACCGGAAAAGGAAAAGCGTCAATCGTGTTGCCGTAAACCAATATCCGAAACGCGGGCACGTGGCTGTTCACGTTCGCCGTTCCGTCTGCATTCAACGGATTGTAATCGCGCCGAAAATGGCTGACATACGTTCCCGACAACGGATAAAACGGCTCAACTCCCGCCGGATTATTAGCAAGCAACAGCGAATGTTGATCCACCGCCTGTTGCAACGATGGAATGCTTCCGACGCTCCCGTCTATGCTTTGCCGCCATGCTGAAACGTTGGTGATATACGTGAAATCCGCCGCAATCGTATCGTTCAAATTTTGTTGCTCATGAAAGACGACAACACCGTGCGCCGGACTGATTTCGTATTCGCTCGGGTCAACTTGGGCGCCGTTCCGGTAGATAATCGGCGCAGGGTTGTCAAGCCAATTTCGTATCGCCCCTTCATAAATCCGGTAGCGAATAGTCGGATCGTCTTGATCGGCCACAGGCGTCAATACGTGCCCTGTCTCTTGCGCCGTCTGCATTTCCAAAACCGCCTGCATTTTGTTGATGTCATGTTGCAAGCCCGAAATATGAGCCGCCAAAATGTCTTGGCTTGTTAGGTCTCGATAAGGAGTTTGCGCCATGGTTTCACCTCTTTTCTAAATCCATCGGCTTCGAGCATAGACGGTCGCTTTCTGAATGGTCGCATTTCCCTCTGTGAAAAACTCCACCTCGTTTTCCTCGATGTCCAAAAACGGAAAATCCATCGAGTCTAAATGCTGATTCGCTGATCGCTTGTTCCCGTATCCATCGACAATGTAGGACGTGACAAGTTGGCTATCCAGCACAAGCGTTTCGCCCTGTTGCAACGTTCCCGAAAAACGTACGGATGTGAACGGCGTTCGTACACCAATTGAGCCGCCGCTGCATGTTCCCTGTATTTCAATCAACGGCTCTGAATACTCGTTGCCCTTTTGCCGATTGACGATATACACGCCCGCGCTGCTGAATTCAAACACCTCGTCTTCAATTGCATAATAGAACGGATCAGGGCAGAAAAAGTTCAGCGTCCCTTGACCGGATCGAATCAAGTCGTCAATTTCCGTTTGGTCTTGGATGATGGCGTTAATGTACTTGTCTGGCTCATCATCGAAAATGAGTGGCTTTGGCTCGCTCTTGTTCAATTTTCCGGCCAAGAAACGTTTCAATTCAAAATACGACATGTCGAGGTGTTCAAAGATAACCACCTCGACAGGAATGACGACCGACTGATGCCGCTTCTCCAAGAAATACGCGCCATGCCTTCCGGCGATAGACATGGATGCGATTTCTTGCGGCGGCATTAAGGGGCGTCCAATGTCCCGAACGAGTAGATACGGTGAAAGGTCAAACCCGTCATACGTAATCACAAGACGCTCCCCCCTATGCCGTTTGCCCTCATTTTTCCGATGCGCCGTTGACCGAGTTCACGGTCGATATAAGGCGTGACCACTCGCATAATTTCCCTGCCGTCCAAGACGACAGGAACGACAACTTGTATTTGCTCTGCTCCTTGTGCTCCGCTGTTTTGCAGTTCTTCACGGATGATGCTTCGTAACATTCGTTGCGGCGCCACAATCTCGGGGTTTCCTGCTCCGGCGTCACCGACAATCGCTAGCGTCGGCTCGTCAACGACACCACCTGTTGCCAAACGTGGAATGTTCGGTATATTGAACCCAATCGAGCCGCCGCCGCGTCCGCCAATCACCGGAACCCAGTCGGGAATCTTCGGAATCGGAATGCGAACGCTGTTGATTGAGTTAATCATGCGGTTGATAAAGTCAATGACTTTGTTTACTGCGCCACGCACCGAGCTAACCACGCTGTTCCATGCGCGCAATGTTGCGTTTTTCACTCCGTTCCATACGCTTGAAATGATATTGCGAATGCTGTTGAACGCGCTTGAAATTCCCGAACGAATGCTGTTGATAACAGAACTGATTGCACTTTTGATACCATTCCACACGCTCGACGTGACAGAACGGATGGCGTTCCATACTGTTGAAATCACGTTCCGAATTGCATTGAAAACAGAAGAAACCGCAGATTTAATCGCGTTCCATGCAGTAGTCAAAGCCGAACGGATGGCATTCCAGACCGTTGTCGTCACGGTGCGAATGACGTTCCACACGGTCGAAATCACCGTCTGGATCGCGTTGAATACTGTCGATACGGCGCTTTTAATGCCGTTCCACGTTGCCGTCAACGCCGACTTGATGGCGTTCCAGACGGTCGATGTCACGTTTTTAATCGTGTTCCAAATGTTCGAGATCGCTGTTTTAATTGCATCAAAAACGGTAGAAGCGACGGCTTTAATAGTGTTCCACGCCGTTGACAAGGCTGATTTGATGGCGTTCCAGACCGTGATGGACACGCTCTTGATGCCTTCCCATACACTCACAAAGAACGCTCCAAGTGCGCTGAACACGGTTTGCGCCACGCTTTTGATTGCGTTCCACGAGTTCGTCAGAAACTTACTGACCGAATCCCAGTTCTTCCATAGCAAAACGATGATCGCGATAAGCGCTCCGATAACGCCTATTACAATCAACACCGGCGCCGCAATCGCTCCAAAGCTGACGCCAAGAACGCCCATCGCCATAGTGATGGTAGACACAATCGGCGCGAGCGTCAAAAACAGTCCGGTGATAATGCCAATCACCGTGACAATCGCCGCGATGGTTGCCGCCAGCTTCGGATTATTCGAAATCCACTCCGCTACTTTGCTGACTACATTAGCAATCCCCCGATACACCGGAGCTAGGGCTGTGTTTAAATCGTTGAACGCATTTTGCATTTGCACCATCGGGTCAGCATTCATTTGTTGCACGGTCTGGTTGAACAAGTCTTGATTCTTGCTCGCGTCACCCAAGTGCTTGTTCATGTTCAGAAGCGTTTCCGCAATGTTATCGCCTTGGTCTTCCCACATGGTCAATTTGTTATCGCAAAGGCTTTTTATCCTCTGCTTCCGGAGGTTTCCCTCATACCCTTTCACGGGATACGGCTGGTCAATTCCAGCCCGGTTCGGCGTACATTTTCAACCAACAAATGTTGGTTGCCGGACACTCTTGGGCGGATTATTGCTCCCTTAACGCTCACCGCCTACGCTCTACGGTGCAGGGTGGTGTTCCCCGTTACCTCGGTGTTGGCATATGAACCGGCTCCAACTTCACGCCGATTCACTTAGCTTCCACCGATTTTGCCCGGTTTTGTTTCGGCACAACCTTCGTTTACCGAAAATCGCTACCCCCAAGGCGTTTCGCTTCGTTTCATCATCGACGTTCATCAGCGCTTTGGCAACCTGTTGCATAGCCGTCCGCCCTCGCTCACCACCTGCGGCGACGGCCTGTCCCCATGCCTGCAACTGCTTCGCGGAGATGCCTGTTCCTTTCAAGAGTTCGACCGTCGTTTCATTCACACCCTGCCCGAATTCTGCAAGGCGAATGCGGCCTTCCTTGAGGCCGTCAAGCAGGTTGTCGATGTTCCACGTCCCCGTTTCGACCCCTGCGGCGAAAATTGCTTGAATCTCATTCGCCTCAAATCCGGCGCGGTTCAATTGTTGGCCGTACTCCGAAATGATGTCGAGCTGTTCAGGCGGAAATCCAATGCGCAACAGCGAATTGACAAGCCCAAGCGCTTGCTGGTCTGACATTTCAAGTTCGCTGCCAATCTCGTTCACTTCTTGGATGAGCTCCGTAAAGTCGATTCCCGAATAGGCGGCGGCGATCGCTCCGGCTCCTTCGACAATTTTCCGGTTTGCCGCATCACTCGCATCAGCATTCAGCGCGAATTGACGGCGCACACCTTCTAGGGCGCTTTCCGCGTCAATCCCGTACGCTTTGACCGTGTTTGTTGCTTCTTTGACTGCTTGGATAGACTCGGGAGGAACGTCGAAGGAGACGTGAATTTTCGTCTCCGTGTTCACGCTCTCTAACGCTTTCCCGACAACCGCTGAAATGCCTGCGCCTGTCGCCATACCGGACAGGACAGGCTCGAAATTAATGTCTTTCAGCGATTTCTGCGTATTCTCCGCTTCGTCTTGTAGTTTCTTGAGTTCGCCCCTTGCCTGAGACGTATCCACTTTCGGGGAGGGCATGGAACGGATGGCTTGAGTGAGTTCTCGAATTGCCCCTTCCAGTCGGACAATAGGAGACATGTCGGCTTGAATGTCCAAGTCCGGCACCGATTCGATGGCACTTTCAACCGATTGGAACGCCTTTTCCGCGTTTCGGGTGACGCGGTTCAAAATACCGGACACTTCATCTACACCGGAAATGGCAATTTGAACGACTTGTTCCGCCATGCATCATCTCCCCTTTCGTAAACGCACTCGCGAAGGGAGCTTTCTACGCAGTTTCTCCGCTTCTTTTTGGCGTTCTTTTTGAATCTTGTTATGGTGTGCAATCAGCACTTCTTGTTGCAAGGGCGTCATGTAAGGAATGTCGAGTGGCGAAACGCCACACTCTTTCACGAGAAAATAAAAATTCCTTCCTTCACGACTGAAGAAAGGAATCATCATCGTTTTCCACCGCTTCTTGAACTTGTTGTTTGTTCCCGATGCCCGTGATCTCGTAAATTCGGTTGGCGATTTCATCAACCAACTTCGGCGGGAACTCGTTTTCCACTACTTGTTCTGTAATCATCGGGTCAACCGTCCCGTATGCCACGGCTTTGATTGCCGCCCGTTTCCGGCCGCGCAGGTTGGCTTTTGTATCGAATTGAAGTGTTTGTGCCACCTTGCCTTTCAGTGTTGGCGTTCCTTTCACTGCCACGCCTTCTTGCATGAGTTCTTCGACTTCCAGTGCCTCTTTGTTGTTCAGAGGGCGAATATCCACCTCAAATTCTTCTCCGTTCCACGTCACGGTCATCGTTTCTTGGTAGGCTGTTCCGTTCAATACACCGGCAGTCAATTTTTTAGCCATTCGTTTTCCCTCCAAATTCCGTTTGTTTTCGTCCTTCTAAAAAACAGATGAGGATAAGCGTTTTGCCTATCCTCATGCGACTGTATACGATGCCTTGTCGTTCGTCAGCGACACCTGAATGGGTCCTGTTCCTGTCGCTTGGTCAAACAAGGCTCGCGCTGTTACTGTCTGAACAATTCCTTCCCGCCCTTCGACCGGTTGGCTCGATGCTGTATAAATCAGACGCGGGAAAATGATGTCCAAATTGCTCCCTAGATGCAACGTGTATCCGAATTCCTGCAATGTGTCAGTGCTTGGACCGTCCGCGCCGCCCCAAAAGGCGATCAGCTCTTGGTCGCTGTCGAATCCAAGGGCAACCTCTAACGTAACAACCATCGAACCCATGAACGCTTTTTTCGGGAAACGAGAGCCAAATCCTTGGGCACTCTCAATGTCCGCGCCTGTCTCCACCGTCAGCGTCAAGCTGTTTACAGACGCGCTCATATCCGTTCCGTCTTTTTCAAGCGCCGCCATTGGCGCGGTGAAGACGTTCCCTTCCGTGAATTGAATGTTGGTGGCCAACGGCGCACGTTTGTCCGATGCACCTAACGTGTTGACCGTTAGCAGCGCCCATTCGTTCTCGATCTCCAATTCAAGCGACTCAATCACGTTGCCAAGGAACACATGCTCCATAATGTCCTTCCCGACTTTCGCCGAAAATGAAGGCATCAGCGCACTGCGGGCAGGATAGAACGTGTGCGTATAGCCGGTCGTGGCGTCCCCTGTCACTTCATAGCCGCCTAACGCCCACTTCCAAAACCAGCCCGTTGCCTTGTCGTCAAGTGGCAACGTAATCGCGCCGCCTGTTGAGTACACACCCAATTGCGCCACGCGATCCAAGCCGGAAATGCCTTCGTAAATCAGCTTGTCGTCTTCGGCAGGCTCGATCGAAACGCTTTCTGGGTCAAGTGTTTCTGCATATTGCGCCGCTTCCACCCCGAATTCCGTTTCCTCGCCAATCATCAAGTAGCGAGTAATCGCCATGTGTCATCACCTCACTCTTTGACGGTCTTGAGTGGTGCAGGGGTTAGGGTAGCTTCATAGTCGGTGTCCGCTGTTCCGGCATCCGCGTCAAGTTTTTGCAACAGGGCGATTTGTTTGTTCCGCAGTTCGTTCAAGTCGTCAATCAAGTCATAAAAAATCGCCGGCAGTTGAGCAACGCCAGCGCCACCTTCACCTTTTCCGATGTATTTTGGCACTTTCGCCATGCTACTCCCTCCGTTTCACTCGAAAATCAAATTGAACCGCAGACCAACAGACCTGCGTGTTATTGCCCATCTCGTAGGCAGGGTCGATTTGTGTCGGTCGTACATCTGCCACAGTGCCGCCTAGCGTCCGGTCTTGCATCAGTACGTCATAGACCGTCAACGCCAAGTCGTGTGCTTTCTCAAGCGCTTCTTCGGGGTCGTTCGCCTTGACAAGGACGACAAAATTGAACCGTATGTCGTGATCGGCCGTGTGACCGCCAAGCAAGTTCGGGGCATACGGCTCCGGCACAATCCAAATAGCAGGCGTTTGCAACGTCCCGACTCTCACCTTTTCTCCGTAGACAATCCGTTTGATTTCATCGAGTTCCGGCGCCTGCTCCAATACTTCCCGAATCTTCGCCCGAATCTCCTTGTGAATGTCTTTGAGAGGCTTTCTTTGAATCATATCAATTTCACTTCCCTCAACGCCTGTTCAACGAAATCGTCAATTCGCCGCTCGGCTGCGGCAATTGATCTCTCAATGAAGCGTTTCGGCTTGATTCCCGGGTGATTGACCTTTTTGGCAAAAACCACTTCCCCGTTCACTTCAAACCGCAACGCTTGTGCCCGTCGGGGGTAAATCGTATATGGTCCAGAACCGTAGTTTTGCACGAGCGCATATTCCACGTTCGTTCCGACTGTATAGAACCGCGCGTTTCGTTTTTGCAATTTCCATGATCCGGCCAAGCGCCCGTGGTCTTGCGGCGAAAACTCCATCAAATTGCCCCACACTTCGAGCGCGGTCAACTCTGTTGCACGGTTCAGCGCCGCTCTCATGCGTGGAATCAAGCTCCGTAAATCGTCCATCCTAATTTCAGCATCAAACATATTTATCACGCCTCTACAAAGTCATCGGATGAAAGGAAAACGTCAATACTTTGCTTCATAAACGGCCGCAATTCTGTCCCTAAATCCTTAGTGACGTCCGATGTATTCAAAATGGAGACGGCAAAGTCGTCAATTTGAATAATCGGACTGGAACGTTGCTGTTGGGCGACCGCGACAACTTTGGCGACAGTCCGCAATAAAACGTCTTGAATCGCCAAATAGTCGTCATCCGTTTCAAGAACAGTCCGTTTGAGCCTGGCATGGATATGTGATGCAATCCGCTCAATCCATGTAGACAACAAACTGTCCAATTTCGTTTCGGGATCGCCAACGTCCGGTGGAAATCCAAAGTGATCCGCAGAAACGCCCGTCAAATCAAGGACGTCCTGCGGCGTCACCACCTCGGTCACTGGTTTTTCAAACAATGGCATCGGCTATCACTCTTCTTTCAACGCTTCGAGCTTGTCGATGAGCGTGGAACGCTTCTTGCCTGCTTTCTCTTGGGACAACGCTTCGTCAACGGACAGCTTGCCTTCTTTAATCGCCTCTAGCACCTCGTCAATCGTCATGCTTTGAACGTCCAAGGCAGGTTCGGTGGGTTCGGCACTTTCGTGACGACGTTCCGTTTCGCTTTTGTCGCCTTCACTCACGATTTCCACCTCAAAATCCCGCACCGCTTTCACGGTTAGATATTCACGATTGGAAACCGTGATTTCGACAGTTTGATTAGGAGGAAACTCGACACCGAGGCGGTATCGAGCTTTCTTCCCTTTGTTCGTCACTCTTAATGTTTTCATCCCTGCTCACCTCATCAGCCAGTGTATCCTTTACCGACGACAGCCGCGTTTTCGTCCTCGAAGTGGCAGTCAACACGCAAGGTCGTGACAAAATCCGTCCGGCGCAATTTCGGTTGGCGATCCGGTTCAATGCGAATGTCGCGATAGATGCCGTAAACAAGGTTCGCCGGATTGACCAAGAACGCCGTTCCGGCAGGCATGTTGGCCGAATCGACGACCGCAATTCCTTTGTATGCCAATTGTGTCGCAGTCGTTTGTGCCGTGTCGCCAAGTCCCGTGCCGCGAGCCCGGAGGACGTCACGGTAGGCGTCTTCAATGTCCCAATGCACATAGAAACGCCATTGTGAACGGTCGCGCAGGTATTTTTTCGGCAAAGCCTGAATCATCGCGTCAAACATCGCTTCGACATTGGTCGGATCAAAATCGGTCGTGCCTTGAACAAGGTTGGCCGCTTTCTTGAGCCAGCCGTCCGTTTTCGCCAAGAACGGGTCGCTGCTCGCTTTGTCGCCGTTGAGGAACAGTTCTTCAAGGTCTACACCGACACGTTCGGCAATCAACTGAATCAGCGTGTCCTCAAACCCTTCACGTTCGATGTTGTCCTCGAGTGTCGAGTCGGTGATGCCGGAAATGCCAATGACCTCCACCGACTCAAGTTTGTTCGTGCTAAAATCCGGCTTCGCTTCGCCAGTCGGGGCTTCTCCTTCCGTCGCCGCTTGCAAAATCCGTGAACCGAATGCAATGCGGTCAATATCATGCGTGTGGCTCGTCATGTCAATCCGACGCGCTTCATCCAAAATGCGAGTGGCTTCGGAAACCGTCCGCACGAAAAGCTGTTGCTTGGCCGGAGTTAAACGAGACGCGCCAAGGTCAGTCGTCGTGATGGCTTTCAAGACATTTTCCAATTTTCCAAGAAGCATGTCGTTCGTCAGCATACATTCAACACTCCCTTTCTATTTTTTGTCCGACATTTATTTGCGCTTGAATCCAAACGGGTCGCGGTCGTATTCGTCTTGCGGCTTCGATTTTTCCGCCGCGCCATCTTGTCCCGTCAGCCGTTTCGAGAACGGGATCTTCCGTTTGAGTTCTTCAAGCTGTTTCATGACTTGTTCGTATTTCTCTTTGTAGCTGTCGTCTTCGCTTTTGGCAGCGGCTTCGCCTTCGAGGTCATCGTCTTCAGTCTGCGGTTCTTGCGGCTCGTTCTCCGGCGCCGCTCCTTTCAACGTGCTCATGATTTCCGACAGCTTGTCATTTACGGGTTTCAACGAATCATCGATCATTTTTTGAACGTCCTCGACTTTCACTTCGTCATCACCTTCTTTCGATTTGTTTGCTCGTTCTTCTTCGGCAATCCGCAACAGTTCGTCAATGACTTCCTTCGCGGCTTTCAGCTTCTCGTAGTTCGCATCAGAAATTTTTCGCCCTGCCTTTTCGGATGGTTTCAGCCCCAGCTTTTCTTTGAATCTATCGAAAAAGCTTTTATTCGCTCGCTGTGGGCTTTTTTCTTCGCTTGAAAGGGTTACCCCTTGCCCGCCGCTTTGCTCGTCTCCTAGAGCCGCCTGCGCGGCCACAGCGACGCTTTGCGGCGAAGGGGATTCAACAGGAATGATGTTCTCCACGATGCGAACTTCTTGCAGGTCGCCGACAAACTCGACGTCTCCCTGCTCGTTGATCGTGTAGCCGATTTGGAAGAATCGTTTTTTGCCGCTCGCCAAGTCATCGACACGGATCACAACGGAATCTTCGAAAATGGAATAGACATACGAATCAAACGCGCCGTTATCGAATGTCTGATAGACTTTTTCGCGCAACAGTTCGCTGATGTATTCAAACGAACCTTGAATGGCCTTTTTCACCGCTTCTTCTCGATTGTCCTTGCTTTTGATCGCGATGAATTTGGCTTTCGGCACGGCAGGCTCGTCGACAAGGGAAACGGCATTGACTACCCAATCGCCGGCGGATCGTTCCAAGTCGGCCAGTGTCGTACGTTTCGCCGCTTCTTTGGATTTCAGCGCCGCTTTCGGAACGCCCATGATCGAAAATCCAGTCAGTTTCCCTTCCTTCACCGCCCGCCAGACATCCTCATCCTGAACACGAACACCCATCATCCAACTTCCTTTTGGGACAGTCAACTCGTCGTCAACCTTCCAGTCAAACGGCAAGATGTACGATTCCACTACCTTGCCGACATTGTTCAGCGTGTGTTGCAAATCGATGTTGCCGTATTGCTCTAAAAACTTGTGCGCTACTTCCTCGATTTTTTCAGCGGATACCATGTCACCGTCGCTGTCCGGCTCGTTTGGCACAAGAACCGGCCCGAACACGATCCGCTTTTCCTCGTTCTTATGCGTGACCGGCGCGGTTAGTTCGTGCTTCATCCCCTCACTCCTTTCTATTCGGAATCGTTTTATGAAACGAGTTACCCCTTGAATGAAATCACCCCCTTTACGAAACTCACGCAAGGAAGCCCCTGCCTTTAGGCACGGGGAGGAATTGCGCCTTGTGCAAGTTCCACTCCCTCCTTTCTATAGGCATATCCATCAAACCGCTGAATAACTTGAATATATTTATAGCTGATTCCTTGTGCGATACGTTTACCGTCTTTTCCTTTGATGTCAAAACTTCCAGTCTTCCTGCATGCCACTTCACCAAACCACACACCTTTGTATTTTCCTCTTGGAACAATAGCCTTAACCATGTCTCCTGTTTGGAAGCCAAAGAAGAACTTTTGCCTTGCAAGATAACCCCTTGGGAAGCCATATCTATCTAGGTTTGTGCGTGAACGACTACCACGCCCTTTTGCCTTGATGAATAACACTTCTTTTGTTTTGAAGTACAAGTGGCTTGGTGTGCTTTCTCCAACGCAACAGGCATCAAAATAGTGTGTTTTCGGCAAACCTAAACGAATACGATTCATTTTTGTTCGTGCACCTGTTCCGCACTCAACATCTAATCCTGCCTGCTTTAATACTTCGTACACTTTCCATCTTGTTGCGTTAATGACACTTGCGTCTTTTAATGATTTTTTGACTTGTTTTTGAATGTGTGGACAGCCAAACTCTTCTGCTGTTTGGTTTCCTTTTCTTTGGTTGCAATCTCGACATGCAAGGCAAAGGTTATCTATTCGATCTGTCCCGCCTCTCGATTTTGGAATAATATGCTCCACTTCAAGTGGAATATTTTCTTTTCCGCAATAACAACACTTCCGTCCAAACTTTTCAAGCAAGTATTCTCTTACTTCGTATCCTTGAAGCGTGCCTTGCTGATACTCAATGCCGCTGATTTCAGGATTTCGCATTAGTTGCGTGTCGAATTTGGCATTTTCGTATGATATATACCCAATGGGGCATAACTTCTTTAGGCGGTTAACCCATGTTTGGATATTTTGCACACGACTCTCTAGTGATGGCGGCAACCATCCTTCTTTTTGCTTGCGGTTCAGAAAGCGTGGTTTTCTGTATCTTGTTTTTCGATTTCGTCTTGCTCGACGAAAAGCACGCCTTTTATCTATCCTTTCTTTGATGTCTGTGCGATGGTCAAGTTGCCCTAACCACACCACTTCTTGTCCTCGCAAAATCGCTAATCCAGTATGTCTGCTTCCATAGTCGATTTTCAGCCGATATGTTGTTTTAATTTCTGATTCGTCCACTGATTTTTTTAAGATAATGGTAAATGGGAATCGTTTGTAAATCGCCGCCTTCCCTTGTTTCAACAGCTTTCTCGCAACTGCTTCGTGGCAAGGAGCAAGCGGAAACTTATTTGTGTCTAACACAAAAACCATAGGGTTCTCCCCTTTCCTCTGCATAAAGCAGGTAATATTCTCCTCGACCATGTTATAGATGCTTGTTATGTACAAGACACTAGCGCTACCCACCACGCTTGTTTAATCTTGCACGACAGGGGGTAGGGCTGGAGAAGCACCCCACCGTGTCATGACATCTATAACATAGGCTCTGTTTCAAGCCTTGGTCTGGTCAACATGGGGCTTATAAGCCCACGACTTTAGTCGTTGGGTTGTTGACTCCCTTTACGGATAGTAAGGCGTTCGAGTGATCGCCTCGCCTTTTTTCGGGATATACGGACGGCATCGGCATCGGCAGTTGATCCATTCCTCGATCCGGCCGGAGCGATCTAACGGGTGCATCAGCCCGTTCGAGAAACGTTCATCCATCCGCACCACCTGTCCGTGAAGCGAATAATGATCGGCGCGGTCTTTCGGGTTTCTTCCTCTCACACGGCTGTCTCCGACCGTCAGCCACTGCTTATACCTGACGTTGTAATCTTGCATGGTTTGGAAAATGCCGATGTTTTGCGCTCCCTGCACTTCGGTTCTCGCGATCGTTTGCAGTCGATGATCGCGCAAGTCTTTAAAATCGGCGCGCAAATCCACAGCGATGTCGTCAATCCCTTTTCCTTCTTCATAGCCGCGAATCAGCGTAGCGCGGAAATCGCCTTTAATTCGCCGGAATGTATCCTCCGAAAACACATAAACGCGCTCTCGCAACTCTTCGAGAACGCGTTCACTGAATTCCGTAAACACCAATTCCAGCCCTTGTTCAAGAATTTCTTCAAACGTCAATTGCCTCGCCACGACCGCACTTTCGACAGCGGCTTCAGCAATCTCCTCTTCCATGTCCGCGAAAATGGGGTCTAAAATGTCCGCGATAAACGTTTCCTGTTCCAGAATCGACATCGGGATATAGCCAAGCTCCCGCAACCGCTGGATGAACATACTTTCCAGCCCGACTTGCAAGCTGACCAACCGGCGCGCCAATTTTTCTTCAATTTCGGCGATCCGCTCATCCTGTTCCTTGATTGCAGGAAGCGCTCCATGTGCAACAAGGAACGCGACAAGCTCGCGATCCATGTCCAACAGCTTGCACACTTCACACATGCTTACCGCCCTCTTTCGTGGCGATGTCAATGAGTTTGGCGTGCAATTGTTTCAGCGAATTCAATATCGCATTCGTTTCCTCTTGCGAAGCGTCGAGCGGTTGCCCAAAAATGAAATGCCTGTCTAGGTTCGGATCGTCAATCGGGTCTCTGCCCAATTCGCGCAAAATCATGTTCGGACTGTACGCACCGATGTCAAACAGGAATCGCAATTCCTCGATTTTCGCTTGCGTGTCTTTCGTATCGATGTCTTTGAAACGGAAACGCCAGTCGGTGATTCCCAGCCCGACGGATAGCAATCGGTTCAGCACATTTTCAAGCATGTCTTGTCTCGGCTCGATGACTGATTGCTTGTAGATTTCCGTTGACTCTCTCGCCGTTGAGCCGCCAAGCGACCCCTCGACGACAATCCCAGCGCGATAGGGCGGAACGCCATGCGCGGATAAGATTTCATCGCGATTGTCCGCCCTCAACATACGGAAACTTGCTTCCTTCGTCTCCACGGACAACGCTTGGAACTTGATTTCAACTGGCGTGTCCGAGAAATCACCTTGCGGCTTTTGCGCCGTCACTACAAGGGTTGAATGCCGATTTTTCTTGATGTCCTGTTGAAAGTATCGTCGGATCAATTGCTTCGTTTGCTCGTCGAGTTCCGCTCCTGTCACCGTCACGACATACGCTGGAACGGCGTGATTTTCAAAAAAACTGATGTTGTACTCCGCCCGCTCCCGGTCGGAAATAATCGCGCTTAGCGCGGGCAAAATGTCCGGCAAGCCGTAATAGTCACTCCGGCTCGTATAATTGTGGACGTGAATGATTTCTGTTGCCCGTCGTTCGATCGGAATTGAACCGGCAGGCGCGATTTCGCCCGTCACGTAGTCCACGTCATTTTCAAAGCCAAACCGCTTGAACCATACCTTCTTCACGCCGCGAATTTGGCAATATCGGTTCATATCCTGATGAACGCGAACCGTATGCGCCGGAATATGCTCCAGACCGACAAGCATTCCATCTTCGTCTCGAATGACTTCGTAGTAGCCGTTCCCGATGGAATCATAGTCCACCATCACATTGTTATTGATGTCGGTCAGTGTCTTGTACGGGTTCGGGTTCTCTAAAAACTGCATGGCGATCTCGCGCTGTTGTTCGCTCGGATTGTTCGTTTTCGCTTCGAGATACCACCCTAGCCCTGCGGTATCCCTTGCTTTCGTTTTGACCGCCCGATAATGGTACGGGTTGATTTCGAGCAATTGCGCCAGTGCTTCGAGATTGTACAGCGGTTCGACAAGCCCCAGTTCCCCGTACGCACCGCCAAAACGGTCGCTTGGAAGGGCTCTTGATTCCCCCTGCTTGATGGCGTAGCGTTCGAGCGTGCTTTCTTCGATGATTTCGCCGTCGCTTAACACATACGCTTTGGCCACTGCTTGTTTCCCCATTCCATTCCCTCCCTTCTATTAGAAGATGTCGACTTTGATTGTCCCCTTCGTTCCGGCTCGGTCGAGGTATCGCAACGCTTGTGACGTGGCGTCCACTTGGTCGTCTGTCGGCGCGTTCGGGAACGCCACCAATTCCTCGACGTAATCATGCACCCACGGCGCGATGCTCGGATGCGGAATGTAGACGTTCCCTGCTTCAAATTGCGGCGATACGGCATTCAGCCGCTCGACTTTCGTTCCATTCGGCACAACCGGCAACATGCCGCTGATTTGATGCCGCAACGCGTTGATGATCGCCGTCCCGTTCGCGCGGTCTTCGATGAGTTTCGCCTGCGCTTGCGGCCACTTGGACGTCAGCGATACAATCGCGCGGATCGACTCGGTAAAAGACAGCTTCGCGCGGACTTGGTCAAGCAGGTATTTGTCCGCTCCCTTTCTGCCCCATACTTGCCCGACCACAAACGAACCGTCATTCGTATCTTTGAATGCGAAGTCCCATGATTGGATGTATTCGTCCATTTGCGAAGGCGCTTGTTTATAATACTTGAACCACGAGCGATGGATGATCGCGCCACTCGGCGGCGTTGGCCGCTGTTGGTATAGGGCGTTCCATGTTCGCGATCCGACTGATTTCTTCGTTTCCTCCGCCCACTTCTCATCGAACCCAAATTCCGGCCACAGCGGTTCGCCGATTTTCCGCCCTAACAAGTCGTTTTCGGAATCGCAAATCGCAGGAAGCGAAAGCACCGTCCACCGCTCCGGCTCGTGTTCGAGCAGCCGTCCGGCAAGGTCGTCTTCGTGCCATCTTGTGAGAATTAAAATAACCCGTCCGCCGGGTTGCAAACGGGTGGATAGCGTGTTTTGCCATTCGTTCCACAGCATGTTTCGATACGTGAGCGAATCCGCCTCTTTCCGGTTTTTGATCGGGTCGTCGATGATGAGTAAGTCCGCACCTTGGCCGGTGATCCCGCCGCCGATACCGACGGAAATCATCCCGCCGCGATGCCCTTCGACGTCCCAACTGGTCACCGATCCCATATCGTTTGAGATTTTGATTCCGAATAATTCCTCACCAAACATCTCGATCTTCTGTCGGTTCGCTCTCCCGAACCGTCTCGCCAAAGAATCCCCGTATGAGACTTCGATGACTCTTCTGTCAGGATTTCTTCCGATGAACCACGAAGGAAACGTCTCGGTGACCGTCATGGATTTAGAATGCCGCGGCGGCATGAATATCATGAGACGGTCGATTTCGCCGCGCTCCACTCTCATAAGATAATCGCAAATCAAATCGGAATGTCGGGACGGTATATATCGTCCAAAATGCACATATTCGAGATAAACGGAGTAATCTTCCTTGGACAGTTCCCTTTCGAGCGAATTAAGATTTGTTAGAATCTCGCTTAACAGCGTTTCGTTTTCTAATGAGCTGCTTGATAAGGTCTCTTGCTTCTTCGTCTTCAAGGAGTTTGTTGGTGATGCCGATCTCATGCGACTGCTTCACCTCTCCGTCGTGCTCCACCTTCTGAATCTCCGTAGACTCCCCCCTCGACAATCGTTCCACTTTCACCGCTATGTCAAACCAACGTATCAAGTCGTTTGGCGACAACTCCCTTGGGTCGAGCGATCTCATTCGCTCCAAAATCTTGTTCTGGAACATCATCGCCTGCTTCGCGTGCCGCTCCGCCATTTTTTTTCGTTCCTCGGCTTGCTGAAGCAAGTATTCCCTTTCCATGTACTCGTCATATTGCCGGCATCTCTCCACCCAATTATGTCTCGCGCTCCAACGAGAAAGCAGAGTGGTCGATTTGCCCAACTTCTTGGAGACCTTTGACAAACTTCGCTCTGCTCCCATGTCTCGATATATCCTGAACGCCTCGTATGCCTTCCTTGATTCTCCCTTCTGTCTCTCCCACACTTCTGCCATAATCACTCACCACTCAAATATTTCGTCGCTAGATTCTCGATCAATTTCCATTTCTCTTTTTTATCAATTTCTCCACTCGACAAAGCTTTTTCGATAGCCTTATTGAGCGTAGCCGCCGCTTCCGCAGGGATTTCATCAGAGCCAAGAACACTCGCGATTGGCACATGGTTTTTGTGTTCCGGCTCTCCGTTCTCGTCCAAATACCCTTCCCTTAAATCCTCCAAATGCCGCTCGAAAATGTCCAGTATAATCATTAAGCTCGTCGCGCCGTTGAAAATGTTATATGATTGCTTTACCTTTTTTTGCGCTTCGAGCAGTCTATCAAAATCTTCTAACCTAGCCAGCACAGTTTCGTCGCTGATCGTTTCCTTCGCTTCCTCAAATACACGAAAAAGTTCGTCCCTTTCTTCCGGCAGGAAAAGGAACGACACCGTCAAATAATCTAATCTCGCTTCCGTAATCCCGTCGATCTGAACTTTTTCGAGCTGATCCAAAACCTTATCGTCAAGCCCGCTGTAATACTTCATTTCTAGGTCTTCGATTTCCGCATACAACTCTTGCAAGATGACGGGATCATCTTCGCCTGTGATAGCGTTATGGCTTAACTGTATGGCGATTTGCTCATCCCTTGTTAAATCCCTGTCTGTATAGATGACAGGCACTTCTGTCAGTCCTGCCTCGATGGCAGCCTTACACCGGTGATTCCCGCTCAAAATTCTGTATTTTCCTTCAGGCGTCAACCAACAAAACGGGAGTTGCGACAGTCCGCCGTCGCGTTTGATGTTGTTCACCAAATTTTGAAATGTCTCGTTTTTCATGAAACGAGCGTTCTTTTCCAAAAACTCCAATTGATCGATCGGCACAATCGCCAACTTAAACCCTCCGGCCAGTTTGGCGTTTATTTTTTGTACTTGCTGTGATTCCTTACCCACCATAACAATCCCTCCTTCATGCTCCATCTTCCGGCCTTCCCGATATAGTTTACTCTCGACGGGTTTTCTTTTCGGCTGTGAACCTCAAACAATCCCCTGTATTTCATGCTCGCAGGTTTGTCGGTGAACGCCGTTGTCGCTATCTCATCGACTTTCACATTGAAAGTTTGCTCCATTAATCTTTTGATCTCCGTGCTCACGGCCACTGCCAACACTAGTTTTGACGCCCTTTTATATTGCAGTGGGCGTATCACGAAATCGCTCATAATATAGGCGTCTCCCATGCTGTGATTTGACTTCGACAGTCCAATTGCGCCGATCAGTTTTCCATCTATTATCACAGCCAAATTAATAGACGCGCTCGCAGGCGCGATCCCATGGTTGAGATATAAGCTTCGCAACGTGTTCATCTGCCCTTGGCTGATTTTCTTAACAGCGATTGTTGAATTCTCCGTAATTTCATCGTGTTCTCCCATTCTCGGCAGTTTTACGATTTCCGTCCGTTGATGAGGCATCGTAATTTTTGGTTTCGCCTTTGATGCATACACAATGACAGGTTTGCTCCGCAGTGATGTTTGAACTCTCCCCACTTCGTACCCTTCTAGTCCCGGGATTGGCTCGTCCCTCGCCATCATCCAATGTTTTTTCTCCTTCACCCTCTCGACCATGTATGCAAGGCGATCTCGGTCGAATATCTCGTATTTCGGTTCATCCCAGTCGAATACCATTTCAAACGCTCGATACAGCCGCTCGTATCCACCCTTGTAGGTTGGTGGGAACGAAATAAATCCGGCGTTGTTAGGGACTTGAGACGCCCACTCCACAACGTCTCCCGCAAAGAACTTTTTCAATTTCAGCCCGTCCAAAGCCTTGGCCACTTTAGCGCAGGTTTCGTCATGCAGTCTCTCCCACTGATCTCTATATGCCTTTCTCCTACGGACGAAAAATGGTTCGTCGCGATGCAAGCCGTCCAACATCGTCGTGCATAGCAGCAAAGTCGCGATTCTTGGTATCCCTGCCTTCATGTACGGCTCTAACCACTTCCAGTCGTCGTGCTTGATTTCAACTCTCATGTCCTCGCCGGCAAGATAACTCCCGATGGTGCAACTGTACAAACTCACGTCATTCCCATACAGGTTGAGTCCCCTGTTTCTCAAAATCCTTTCTATCGTGAAGTTTCCCGAACAGCCTATATAAATATCCTCTACGTCCCACGACCTCGTCACCTCACTCACAATCGCCCTCAAGTCCTTATTGATGCTTCCTACAAACACGAAAATCCCTCTCTTTTTTCAAATCTTTTTTTCGTCTCCGTACAAACAAAAAAGACGGCGATGTGCCGTCTTTCAGTATTCCAATGTGATATTGATTTCGTGAACCCAATTCAAATGCTCCACCAATCTTTTTACGCCTTCCAATTTATTCTCGTCGTCCACCAAATGGAGCGTGTCCCCGTCAATTTCGATTCTCTCGAACAACATGTCCAAAATCGGGAAAAGTACATCGTGTTTAATGTCTAACGCCAATGGAACGTCATAGCCGACGAACAGCACTTTTCCATCCATCACGAAACAGCCCCTTTCGCTGTTTCGTACGGTTCGCAAATGCGCTTCTCGAATATTGCTTTGGCCTTTTCGATTTCTTCTTTTGGATTTTTCCCGATGGATTCATAGAACGCTCGGTGGATGATACATTCATATCCTCTCACCAATTGGCTGCGTTCTTCTTTTGTCAGCCCGATTCTAAACGTCTTTGCGAACCCTAGTGCTTTTTTGATGTCTCCGTTTTGGTAAAACTCGATAGCTTGCTTCACTTTTGTTTTCATATCTCAAACACCCCGTTGCTATCAAAAATCTCGAATAGCGACAGTTGCTTTACCTTTTCCCCTTCAGCTTTTTCCGCCCTGTTCTTTTCCTTGGCGATCACTTCTCTCCGTAACGTTCCTTTTCTCTCTTTGCAACATTCGTTGTATGGGAACGTATCTTCCCGGTCAAATCCCCATTCTGGAACGACGATCCCTAATTCTTTCTCGAACCATTCGGCTACAAGTCGTCTATGACACCAATCGTTGTGCGCTTCGTAACAAAGCAACACTGCGTTCTCACCGAGGCTTTCGTACAGTTCCTCGGCGTTCAGCCGAGCCAGTTTTTCTCTAAACAGTCGGTCATAGTTTTTTCTGTCCATCTTTAGCATTTGCCATGTAGGAGCGAGTCGTTTCTCCACTGGTCCGTTCCACCATTTCGGCACTCCGATGGAGATAGCCACCGGCTTCAAATGAGCCGGCAGCTTTCTCACTGTCGCAAAGTTCGATGTATACATCAGATAACGCCCCTCTCTCTCAAGCTCACGTACGTTTCCTCATCTCCGATGATGATGTGGTCTAACAACTCTACTCCTAAAATTTCTCCGGCTTCTTTCAAACGCTTGGTGACTTCTATGTCCTCTCTGCTTGGCATCGGGTCACCACTTGGATGGTTATGAAAACACATAATCCTAACAGCGTTCCTCACAAGAGCCATCTTGAATACGTCTCTCGGAGATACTATTGACGCATTCGCAGACCCTCTGTGTACTTCTTCAAGGCCAATCACCTTGTTTTTGGTGTTCAACAAGGCTACTACGAAAACCTCTTGTGTTTCCCTGTGAACGCCAAGCACCGAACAAACTGTGTCAACTGCGTCTTCGGGACTTCTGATAGCTTCGGGGATATGGTAATATCCCGCATCGACTTTTTCTTTCACGATCCGTTCGAACTTTAGGTAGCGTTTGGTAGGATACTTTTGTGCATAATTCATTTTTTAAACACCCTCCTGCGTGTTTGTTCGTGAGCCGTCACCTCACGAACATTTTTTATTTTTTGGTTTGTTCAATTATTATTATAACTTGACCACCTACCACGTTAATTTCGATACACAGTCATTACCGTTGGTACGCTACCTTTTCAAGCGGTTTCTGTATTTTTACTTTTTCGCTCGTATTTTTTCGATTTTTTCACTCCTTTTCTCTCTTCTTTTCTCTCATTTTCTGCTATAATGATAATTGGAGCCTAGCCGGATTCGTCACCCGGTTATATGTCCGATTCCTCCTGATCGGACTCTCCTGTTGTCCGGCTCATTCTGTGAAATTGTTTTAAAAACCCTTTCTTTAATCCACAAACAACGCTGACAATAGAACAAATCAACTCGTCTCCATGATTTGATGCCGCTTTCCTCATCTTCAAAAACCTGCTTTTTCGTTTCCAAATGCTCATATCGGTGAAAACATCTTCTGTGTCCTCGACGAAATCTTTGTCCTTTTCCAAGCCTTTCCGTCTTCATGATTTTCCTCCTTCGCAAAATAAAAACCGCCTCTTTACGAAGCGGTTTTATGGTTACCTTGATAGATAAAAGAAGCCGCCGCTCGATCTGCGACAGCTTCTTTACGGGGAAGGGTTTGGTTGGGCTCTTCTCGGTCAGTCTGCTCCACTCACGTACACATGGTAGAGGGTATTCATTTGTTCAATATCATTTTATCACAAAAAAACGTGCCAAAACTGACATGTTTTTGACGTTTTATCGTTCTCAGTATTTAGTTGGTTCATTTCGGCAAAGGAAGGATTTTCCCACGTCAACTCTGACTTCTATAACTGTAACCCCAGCCAAATCATTCATACGATTCTTCTGGTCGTTTTCTTCAGTGGTCTAGAAAGATTTTATTGACATCAATTTGCAGAAACTATAATATAATGATGTACATAGGCGCTTAATAAGGAGTGTCAGTCGGACTGACACCACCCTTTTTAGGCGCTGTTTTTGTATGCTTTTATGTCAAGAATACAAACCATTTTTCTAAGTATTGTGGGACCATGGATATGTTTTTCAAATTCTCTATAGTATGTTTTCAAAAAACTTTTCAACTCTTTATCATCAGCATGTAACGCAGCTCTTAAAACTAAATAATTTAATTTTTTTGTGTTAGGTAAATCTGAGTTAAAGATCTCTTCTAGAGAAGAAAATCCACTTTCCAGATACGATTCCTTATCCTTCCTAATATTTTTATTTAATAAATCCTCCGGGGAATATTCTGCCATCTTTCTTACTTTATCATCAATGATTATATCCTCATTTTTCGTTTTCTTTAAATATTTATGAACCGGCAATACCATATTCCCTCGCAACAGTTGTGGCAGTTGCTTCTCGACTAAAAGATTGTATCTATTTCGCAGTTTGCTATCCAATAAATCGAAAACTATATCATCAAAAATATCTTTTGATGATATACCAGTTATCCCCATATAATCTAATAAATCTGACTCTTTCCCTATAGCCACCACAACTTCATTTCCATCATATTCTTCATCATCCAGTAAATTAATAACTTTTTTTGCTTCCCCATTATAATCATAAACAATTTGATAAACTAAATTTCTTAATCTTTGTATCTCTTTTAACTCGACTATATCCTCCAATTTCCCCATTTCTTTGTATAATAATGTGAAATCTTCCAAAGTTATTTTTGTTAACTTAATCTGCACCCCATCAAAGTAAATGGAGTGACTTCCCACGATAGGATTTTGTATTCCTTTTTCGTATTCTATTATAATCAATCTATTTTCAAATGCTCTATATTCTTCTTCATTTTCCAAACAAGTGTATATATCTTTAAGAAAGTTTCGGATATTTTCATCGGTGATTGAATATCCCATAAATATCACAGGATTTTCTGCAAATAAACTTATAACTTTTGCCGACAAAACCTTGCTTTTTTTATTAAAATTCTCGTAATCTTTATGAGTTAACACGATAGACGATGGTTCAGATACACAACCATGTATCTTGAATAATGTACCTAATTCAGAATCAACAAACATTTTTTGTTTTATTAGTCTTTTATGATTAACAAAAATATGATCCTCTAAAAACGTGTCATAGTTCGTAGTAATAACTGTAACCATTTTATCTTTAAGCTTTTTTAGTTCTTCTATTTCTTGACACATTTTTTCATCGATTTTATATGTTTGTAATAACTCTTTTATGAAATATTTTAACGGATTTTCCTCTTCTTCTGGTACAGATAGACCTCTAATTTTTCCTTCATAATAGCTTAAATTAAAATCATTTTCAATTAATGTCCCTAAATACTTATACATCTGATAGGAATCATTTTCTTCAATACCATATTCATTTTTTATTTTTTGTCGGTACCACTTATATTTATTTGTTGGATTGTCATCGTATTCTTCGATACATCTCTTTAAAAGCTCCTCCCACGAATACTTTTTATCTGTGTATCTCTTCGTTATACCAGAACCAACAAATATGATAGGCAACCTTTTAGTATCTTTTATATTTTGGAATATAGTTTCTAATGTTATCTGATTTTCAATCACAGTTTTTCACCCTTATCTCGAGCAAATAACACTTTTTTCAAAATCCTATTCGACACAATAATACCAGATATTATGGTTTCAATAAAGGTAAATATATAGTGATTCAAAAAAGTATCTGTTATACCACATACATCAACAAATACATCGATAAACATCATAATAAAATTAAAGAAGCCATCGCACAATCTGCGACAGCTTCTTTTCGGAAAAGGGATAGTCGTATTATTCTTGATAGTCCTCTCTACTCAAGTACATGCGTTGTAGAAGAGTATTAATCATATTGGAATTTTTAGGAAATCGAATTTACCTCCCCCAATAATTTGGCGATGTCATAAATGATTTGATCTCTCCATCTGTACAATTGTCGCACACTCACCCCAATCTCTCTAGCAACCTGTTCCCACGTGTAGTTCTTCCCCGACCAATACTTCAACTGCACCACTTTCTGTTTTTCCGGCGAAAGCAATCCGTATACTGTTTGAATCGCGTAAACGATTTGCTCCAAACGCTCCAAACGTCTGTGGGTAATCAGTTCAATTGTCCGGCGCTCGGTTGGGCGCGAAGGGAGATTGCCGCGCCCTCCCCCGACGTTCTCATCGTAATTCGCCCGACCGAACAGAATATCTTTCTTTAAACGTTGAATGTCGCGCACATATTCGAAGTAGTAATAAAGGTTATGTTCGATATATTGAGCAACGCCTTTTTCGATTTTTACAGCGGTCATGGCATGCCCTCCTTTATACAGAAATCGGGGCTTTGATCGCCGGATGTGGATCGTATCCGACGAACTCGAAATCTTCATAGAGATAGTCAAAAATCGAATCCGGTTTTCGCTTGATGATGAGTTTCGGCAGCGGTCTCGGTTCTCTAATCAATTGCAGTTTGGCTTGCTCAAGATGGTTTTTGTACAAATGGACGTCCCCGCCGCTGAAAATCAATTCCCCGACACCCAAGCCGCATTGTTGGGCAACCATATGCGTCAACAGCGCATAGCTAGCGATGTTAAACGGCAATCCTAGAAATGTATCGACAGAACGCTGTTGCCACATGCACGATAGCCGCCCGTTGGCGACGTAAAACTGGAAGGCGTAATGACATGGGGGCAACGCCATTTGGTCGAGTTCCCCGACATTCCATGCACTGACCAACAACCGCCGCGAATTCGGATTGTGCTTGATTTCCTCGATGACTCTCGTGATTTGATCGATTGTTCCACCGTCTGCTGTTCTCCAAGCGCGCCATTGGGCGCCGTAAATGCGCCCTAGGTCGCCGTTTTCATCGGCCCACTCATCCCAAATCGTCACGCCGTTCTCATTTAAGAAGCGAATGTTCGTATCGCCGCGTAAAAACCACAGCAATTCATAGATGATCGAGCGAATATGAAGTTTCTTCGTCGTCAGCAACGGGAAGCCTTTTTGCAAGTCGAAGCGCAACTGACGTCCGAACACCGACAGTGTTCCTGTCCCGGTTCGATCCTCTCTCTCAGTTCCGTTTTCAAGAATATCGCGCAACAAGTCTAAATACTGTTTCATGACCCTTACCTCTCTATTCTTCCATCGTTATAGACTTAATCATGTCTTTGATCGCATTCGCGGCTCGCTCGTATGTTCCGGCGATCCCGCGCCATGTGATGAAGTCGCCTTCGTACTGTCCTGCAATCTTTAATTGCGTTCCTTTGGCGATCCGGCTGTAATGTTGTGCGTCGGTCGCTGATGACTTTTCGCGTTCCTTGCGATAGTGCTGTCCTTGCGCGATTTCCGCCATTCCTTCATGGTATTTCGCGCGCTTTTTATACCATCCCGCAATTTGCCATGCCACTTGCTCAAGTTTTGTGTAGAGATATTCCATGCGCGACAATTCATACGGCGTCAGTTCGTCCATGCGTTCCTCGTAAAATCGGATCTGTTCGATATATCGGTTGTGTAGCCGCGTGTATGTCTCAAACTCCTTATCCGTCGCTTCGTTCATCGCGCTTCCCCTCTAGTTCGATTAATCGGTCAAGGTAGTATCTCGCTTTTCTTAAGTCTTCCAAGCCGCCTTTATAAAGATAGCGGCCAACGTATTTATACACGTTCCCTAGACAAAATCCGCTGAATTGTTCTTCCGTCATCTTCGCCTCCATATACTCGATAGGTTCTATGCCTCCTACCTTGTAATAGTCTGGGCGTACGTCTTCTTGTTTTGGCAATTTCATTCCCTCTCTTTTAAAAGTTTGTTCAACACTTCTCTCTGCGCTTGAATGAGCTTCATTTCAGTTTTGGCTGCCCTCGCGATTTGCGCCAATATGAACGCATCGACAACGTTATTCGAGTTGCTTTCAAATCCCCATCGTTTATACACTTCAAGCACAACCCTCTCCTTATTCGCGTTTCCCTTCGCTCCGGCAAACTTCTTTAGAAGGGACGGGGCGACGTCAACATACTGAATGCCCCGTCTGTACAGCTCCATTCGCATCCCCCATCCAATGCCGCCCAAAAGGAAGCCCCGTCGACTGGCGTATCCGAATCCTTCAATCGCGACAAAATCTGTATCATGCACCGAGTCGACTACGGCACGGATAAGTTCGCTCATCCTCGCCGGATCATCTCCCTCTCTCTCAATCTCTTTCGCCTCAATCACTTCCCCGAACGGAGATAACGCCACAAAACCCGTCCGTAAAGATGGATCGATGCCGACGAATCTTTCAAATTTCATGACCACACCTCAATATCCGTTCTTCTGTCTCTCGTGATTAATCATGTTTTTCCTCATGTACGCTTCGACAATTTCCTTTTCTGTAAACCCTAGTTTTTCGCCGAGTCCTATGAACATGCGGACGATATTTTCGTAGGCTTCTTCCACTTCAGTATCCGCCGTAACTTCATGGAGCGTTACGCTATCGTATAGACGTCCGATTTCGAAGAACAGGTAATTAAACTGCTGAATCGTCGTTTCATAACAAATTGGCGTCAATTCATTCGGCAAACCAAGTCGAATTGGCACTGATTGGCCATATCGTTCCGATTCCTCAAGGCCGATAGACAGGACAAAATGAAGACCGTCTACATATTCCTCAAGAAGCCGCTCGGTTCTTGGTTCTCGATCATTCGACCAAAACTTGAATTGCCGCCATTCGTTTGCGATCTCTCCAAGTTCCGTTTGCAACGCCAAAATCTTTTCTTCCAACCTCGTTTTCTCGCGCGGATGAATCTTATCGATGTGTTCATCCAGTTCTCTTTGTGCCTCGAAAAGTTTTTGCAATTTCATTCTCCGTTCCCCCTCTCATTCATCCCGCTTCGCTTGCTCGACCGCCAAAATCCATTTCAGTTCCTCAAAGTCGAACTCGTCTATTTGTTGCCCCTTAAATTCATTGATCCCCATTTTCCGCAACCTCTGGATCACGTTGCGGCGCTTCATCTCCTTTTCCATCCCTGTTTTTTGAACATAACGATAGAGCGAACCCATTTCTGTTCCCTCCCGTCACTATTGGTTACTCAATATCAAACCGACTTTCTACTGGGGCGATAAGCTCCAATTCGAACAAATCGACCGGCCGCATCCACTTATATCCGTTCTCACCAAACGGCATCATCTCTTCTTCCCCGATATACACCCCGAACCCATGGTATCTGCTGTATACAATGTCGCCCCTCTTAAACTCATTTACTTGTCGTCCCAGTTTCGCCCATTTTTCTTTTCTCTTTTCCTCGTCGTTTACCTCATACCATCCGCATAGCGCCAAAGCGAATTGCTCCGGCGTCAGTGTTTCCAGTTTTTCAAGTTCGCTTCTCATTCTCAAGTCGTTTAGATTCACGAAATTCTCCATGATCTCTTCTACGGAATATTCTCTTTTCAGCCATTTCAATGCATGTTCTTGTCGTGTCGACAGTCTCACTCTCTCCATTTTTGTTCCTCCCTTTCCCTCTCATTTCTCATCCTAATCAATTGATCGAACCACTCTTGATCGCCTGTATCCAACGCGATGTTGACCATGTCGTCGATATTCTCCCTTGTCAGTTCCCATTGATCCACAGGCGCCAATTGCCGGAGCAACATTTGTTTTCTTCTCCAGACTGGTTTTTCATCGTGGTCAAGTGTGAATCGAACCATCGCCGCGGGCGGTCTAACCCATTCGACGTAACCCAACCATCCACAATACGCGCTATTTACGCTGACACAATACACCCAATCTCCCGGTTCTATCGACGTTTCACCATCGAACCACTTTTTATCCGTTTCATTCACCCTCTACCATCCCTTTCGTCAAAACGGCAAATCGTCGTCATTAATTTCGATCGGCTCTCCGTTATCAGCAAAAGGGTCGTCGAACCATCCTTGTTCTTCCGGCGGCTTCATAAACGCCTCTCTCGCCCTCCTAGAGGCGTTTTTATCTTGCCCGGATGTATCACTATTCCCTTTCTGTTTCTCGCCCGAATTCGAGGCGTTGCGCGGCTCCAAGAACGTCGCCGTATCCACCACAACCTGCGTATAATACGTCCTCCGCCCGTTCCGTTCATAGCTGCCTGTTTCCAGTCGTCCATCTACCCCGACCATGCTTCCTTTTTTCAAGTAGTTCGCGATGTTCTCCGCCTGTTTTCGCCAAGCGATACATCGAATGAAGTCGGCTTCCCGTACTCCGTTTTGATTGGCAAACGGTCGGGTGACCGCCAGTGTGAATGTAACAACAGCTACCCCACTCGGCGTATATCGGAATTGCGGATCATCCGTCAGCCTCCCTGTCAAAATGACGCGGTTTATCATGCCAATCCCTCGCTTTCTATTTTTCAACAAACACAACATATGCAAATTTTTTGGGCTGGCTCTCTACGGTTTTGATCTCTATCAAACGCTCACCATCCGCCGATTTCTTTTCCTGTACAATGACGTACCATTTCTTCATTTTCCTCCCCCTTCATGAAGTTTTCGAAGCTCTCCTTTAACGGCTCTTTGATTAGCCCGTTTTCATACAAGTCGTACTCGTCCGCCCAATACCATTTCCCGAACATGTCTTCCCTCATCGCCATCAGCCTTTCCGCCAACGCTCGGTTTTGGTGTACGGCCTGATGGCATCGGTGGCATAAGGGAGCAAGGTTTCTCCACTTCCCCCTGCCGCCTTGGGAACGAAAGCGGACATGGTGCGCCTCGATGCGCGGATCGCCGCATACCACACATCGACAGCCGAACACTTCAATCATGCGGTTGTACTCGGTTTTGCTGATGCTTCCTCTTGTTCTCGACGAAGGTGCTTTCCGTTTCCTCCGCCTTTCCGGCACTTTCTTGGGAACGGCACGCCATTCCTTGAGACTCACTCCCTCACCTCCTTTTGATAAAATCCCGCCAATGACGGCAAATTCTTCGTCCTTGCCATCTCTCGAAACGTCGTGAAGCGATTGCCAATCGACATCGGGAAATCTAGTGGATATTGAAAACAGTTTTTCGGTTCTATGCCGTATTTGTGACGAATAAACGATTTCGCTTCTTCTTCGTCTGCGGCAAACACAAATGCGAATCGCCCCTGTCCAACCTTCACCGAAAACACATGAATTTCGCGCACCTTCAAAGGGTTTTCCTCTACAAGACGGGCGATGGCTCGCCTGTCTTCTTCAGTCGCGCTTTCCATAGCCGCTTCGAGTTCATCCACCGTGCTGTCGCGCCGCAAGCGCTTCGTGGACAAAAAGTAGTGAAGCGTGTAGATAAGAGAAGCGGCTTCTTCCCGAATAGCTTCTTTCATCAGTTCATGAACGTAAATCTTCGATCACCCCTGTGTTTCGGTTGTACGAAACGCGGACTGTCCCAACCCCTCCGTTTCGGTTCTTGGCCACGATGACTTCTGCGACGCGAGGATCGGCTTCGGCGTTGTAGTAGCTGTCTCGATACAGGAAGATAATCACGTCCGCGTCCTGCTCAATGCTTCCTGACTCTCGAATATCCGACATCAGCGGGCGCTTGTCGCTTCGCTTCTCTACATCACGCGACAGTTGCGCCAGTGTGACGATCGGGCAACTGAACTCTTTGGCCGTCTCCTTGATCGCTCTGGAAATCTCGGTGACTTGCAAATGCATGTTTCCACCGTAATATCGTTCCGGCCGTATCAACGTGAGATAGTCGATAAACACGACAGGTTTTCTGTCCGGAAACCGGTTTACGGCCTTTCTGATTTTCGAGCGAATGTCCGCGATGCTCTGTCCGGCGCCGTCAAAGATTTGCATGCGCGTCTCGGATGCTTTTCCGATGACCTCGATCCACATACTCTTTTGCCTTTCCGACAAATCATGATACGGATTTCGCAACTTCATCCGGTTAAATCCGCCAATCGAGCCGATGAGCCGGTCGCGGATTTTATCGGCCGCCATTTCAAGCGAAAACACGATAGGCAAGTATCCATGCCACCCGGCACTTTTCGCGAAATGAATCATGAAATCGGTTTTCCCCATGGACGGGCGCGCTGCCAAAATGATCGAGTCGCCATCATTGAAACCATTCAGCATTTTATCGAGTTCGTTAATGCCCGATGGCGTCCCCATTTTCCGTTCGGTCGGCGTCCATGGCGCTTCGGCAACCTCTTGGAGCAAGTCGCTGATGTCATGATGGTCGGTGACCCGTCCTTCGTTCAAACGGGTCAGCGCGGTTGTGATCTTGTCAATATCCCAATTTTCCTGCGCCGCAACGACGAGAATCCGCCGCTTCTCACGTTCTTTCCATTCGTCAAGAACCAACGCCTCGTATTGGTCGAATTTCGTTTCGTTTGCAAATGCGGATACCTCGTTGAGATAGGAGAGGCCGCCAAAGTCAGCCACATCTTCTGTCGTGGAAAGCGTCACAATATCCGGTTCGTCTCCCTGCTGTGCGATCCGCTTCATGGCGGCGAACAGCTTCCGGTGCTTCGGATCACTGAAATGCGTTTCGGTCAGAATCGTTTCTTTGAGCAGGTAGGGACATTCAAGAAATGTCCCTAACACTGCTTTTTCTGCCTCGACACTCATTGTGTCCAGTCCTCTCCGGCGTTCATGTTGTGAACATACAGCTCATAATAAGCCGGCCGTTCCTCTCTATGGCAAAGTTCGGCGATCGTAGGCGGATAGGTCTTTTCCTTGGCATGTCGCTTTGCGTTGGACAGCACCAAGTCGAACGGTTCGTCCGCCAACAAGTCGTACCAAATGTCTACTTTCTCTTTCGATACCTCGAAGTTTGAATAGACGAATGAAATGAGCTTCATGACGTGCTTCACTTGCTCTCTTGTCATGCCGGTTCTCCCCTTTGGCTAGAGTTCGTCCCAGTTGATCTCGGTTGGCGATTGCCGGCGGCGCTTCGCCTGTTTCCTCTTTTGCTCGAACATTTCGTTGTACTCTTTCACATCATCAAGAGTGAACAACCCCATGAATTCGAAGTTTCGTAGAATGCTAGAAATGTAGCGTGCCGGATTCCGCGGCATTTGTTTCCGCGCCAATCGGATCGCTTCGACGATGATCGCTTCCGGCTTTTTAAATTGTCCGTTCTCAATGACCTGTTCAAATTCTTGTTGCAAAATAGAAGGCGGTAGATAACCAAATGCTTTCTCGAATTCGGTAACAGGATTGCATTCGGTTTTTTCTTCTCTCGAAATTTCGTTTATCGGTTCGTCCTTATCATCATCATCTATATTTGTAGTAGTCTTTGTAGTAATCTCTGTATTTGTCTGGCGCTCTATCGTATAGGGTGTTACGTTAGAACGTAATACCCTATCTGTTGAAACGTCAGAGCCTATTTCATCTGTCGTCATATCCTCTATACCGTATGTGAATTCTGATAGTTTTTCCGGATTCAGTTCTATAAAAAGCACGTTAGTCAGTGTCATTCCATCTACATGGATATTTCGGAATTCCCGTCGTATTAGGCCTTTATCTTCTAACCGCTTTATAGCATCCCTCACCTGTCTTTTGGTGAAGCCAAACTGTTCAGCGAAGCTATCGTAGCTTCGTTGTAAAAGATCGGCTTTGAAGCGTTTCCGAACCTCCTTGATTCGTCCTGTCGCTTCGTCCTTTATGAACATTGGCCGATACCAATACACAATTTCGGACAGAAGAACGATTGCAATCGTATCTGGCTTTCCATTTTCAAAGGTAATGGTGCTAAACCAATTGTGAGGAATTACCGTCCCAGCGAGATTTATTTTTGCTACTTTATCTACAATGGGATGTCCAGTCAGCATGTTGCTCTCTCCTTTTACGGCATCTTATCTTCCTTAACGCAAATCACTACTTGTTTTTCTCTATCTACACCGATCACTTTAAATTCGGGATGAACGATTTTGATATATCCAGTCGCATATGCTTCATATTCCTTCTCTGTTCTAGCCATCCACGTGTAGCAAAACGGCAAGGCTACTCGATATTCGAGCCCTTCTTTAAATGCCTTTTGAACCTTCTCTTTCTTCTTTCTTGTGTCCAATCGGTCTCATCTCCGAGTTTCAATGGTTCCCTATAAGAATCAAAGCGAGAATCGCGCCGGAAACGGCGTAAGGAAGCCACCCCAGCTTCGTTTCTCTTAAAATCGTATCCGTATCCTCATCGGTTTCGAGGAAGCACCAATATGCTTCCCCGAACCGTTTGATCCATGTTTTCATTCGAACCGCCCCGTTATGATCGAGATGGCTTTGCTTGCTTCCTCGACTGTCCATTCAGACGGTTCTTTATCGACACCCATCGTTTCTTTCAGCTTTTCGTACAGCATTTCTTTCGTCCAATCCGCTGTCACTCGGCGCGAAATGAGCGCATCAATGTAATCCAATTGGTTTTTGCTCGCTTTTTTGTTTTTCCCGTTTTCCTTTTTGTCAATCTTGCCGTTTTGTTTTGCTGTATCTCTCGCATCGGGATCGTCCTCGTCAGTCGGAACACTGAAAAACTTCATAAGGAAGTATCTCTCCGTATACGTCAACGCACTGCCAAATGCTTTTGAAATGTCGTCCTGTTGCCCCATATACTGCCAAGGAATTTCAATACGATCACTCGGATCGTCGGCGTTGATCCATACATATTTCATATCGCCAGTGACAACAAAGTCTGTTTTTGGCCGTTCGCGTTTATTTTCTCTGTCCCATACGGTATAATTAAAAGTAGAGTGGGTTTGGTTGAGGACGATTGGGACGAGCAACACGCCCAATTCGTCCATTTTTTCACGAATCTTTTTCAGCACCTGCGCGCCGGATACATAACGATAGCCGTACCCCTGCGAATCTTTTACGAAAACATCGACCGTTTTTCGGATTTCCACGAGTTTTTGATAAACATTGAGCGGTTTCGGTTGTTCGGCTGTTTTCGTCATCGAATTCTCACTCCTTTTTCTTGTTTTAGTTCAACTCCCGGAATTTGTTCGCCGCTTTTGATCCGCTCCAAAATGCTCTTTTTGTCCACCTCGACTTTTTGTTTCAAAAACTCTGCCGGAATCGCCGACATATCCACAACATCCACAGACGGCGGATTGTCTTGAATGTATACCGTGATGGTCGGTCGCTTAATTCTTTGAATGCCCGCGCGTTCCAACTGCTCGAATAGATACGTTTTCAGCCGTTTCACCTTATTTTCAATGGCGGTTCTCTTCTCGTTCAGCCGTTTTTCTTCTTCCCGAATGGCTTTCGCGTCCGATTCTAGATTCCGAATCAACTTCGCGATGTTCTCGGCTTTAAGTTCGATTTCATCGCGTATGGCTTCGAGCGTATCTACTATCGCATCGGATTCCATTTCTTCTGCCATTTCAAGCAGTTCGCGATAGTTTTCTGCTAACTCGTATAGCTTCATATCTTCTCCCCCCTTTGCTTCACCAAGCAATTTTCCGCTCTCCACTTTCCAGACAAAAAGCCATCGCGCAATGATTGTCATAGTGAATCATTTGCCCATCGAGAAACTCTATGAATTCCTCTCCTTCGACGATGTTCTCATAGCACCCGGCGCATTCGCCGATCACGCGCGGTTCTTCCCATTTCACGTTAAGCGTCATCGGATTTTCCACAGCCATTCATAACAGCCCCTTTCTCTTAAGAAAGTCGATTTGATTTTTGACTGATGAAACTCTTCGGTTTAGCATCTTCGCCAGCTCTCTGACCGGCAAATGAACATTGTCGATCAGTATCCGTCGTTCTTCCTCCGTCCATTTCTTGATCCCTCGATTTTTCCGGCGCTTACTGGTATTGGCGAGCCAATCCCCAAGCTCACGCATTTCTTCGTAGACATCGCACGTACCGCATTGTTTGACATATCGACTGCCGTTGCGATGGCCTCCATACGGACATTTGCGGCATATGTTTAGAAGCTCGCCTATGCGGATACGTGCTTTTCTTTTATCATCCAACGAATCACCTCCCTTCCCTTAACGCCCATATTCAGACGCAGGAAACAGGACAACTTTGGCCAAAAACATGAGGCAATTCGGGAAAACAGGACAACATCCTGCGCCTGACGATAGGCACTAAGGAGTAGTTGGCAAAGAAGGTGAGCAGCCCTCTTTGCCCTTCCCCTTTTTTTCTCTCAAGGTTGAATCGACTCATTCGAGGTTCAAAACTCGTATTTGCTATCCTCCCAACCGCACTCATCGCATTCTGCTTCCCAAACGTACCCTTTACCCTCAACGATTTCCACTACTTCCCAATGAGTTTCTGCGCCACAACGCGGGCATTCCATGTTCATGTTTCTCACCTCCTTCACTTGATACTGAAGCGTTCCGGATACTTTTTCACCGCTTCGAAAACTGTCCGAAGCGCTATGCGATTTTCATGAGTGATTTTCCCGTCCATCCACGTCAGCTCAACAATGACATTTCGATCCGTGTCCAGTAGACTGATCGTGTACATCGGGTCTGCGATGGTCTCAAATTCCATGACGGTCGCTTCGATCGGCAGAATATTCTTGTGCCGGAAAGCGATCTCGTCGACAACGCACTTCGGTAACTCATCGAACGACAGCTTTTTGATTTGCATGTGAATCCCCCTTTTTCGTGAATATGTCTCGAAAATGCTTTTGAAGAAATTCCTCCATCTTCGAGGCGATGAAACACCAACGTTCGCCTTTCCGCTCCGGATAGTACACGAATCCGCCGTTTTCAATGTTGAGCATTTCCCGATAGCGAGGATGCAAGAGAATGTTCTCCTTTAGCCAATCCTCGCTGTATCCTGTTCTCTTTTTGAGGTCTTGCATCGACCACCAAATCTTATCCATTACATTTGCACCTCCTATTCCCTTTTGGTAACAGAACTATCTAAATAAAAGAGCTCTTCAAAAGTAGCCCCTTCCAAAACATTTAATAGTTTTGCTATAAACTCATTTCCGGGCTCTCTTTTCTTTCGAAGCACTCTGTATACTGTTACATAAGAAACTCCCATTTTTTCGGCCAAATCTTTCTCACTCCAATTATTTACACTCATGTATTCTCTTAATTTTTCATGTTTGATCTTGACCCGCACCTTAACACCTCCGTTCCGTTCCCTTTTGGTAATTATAATATACCATAATCATTACCTTTTGGCAATATTTATTTCAAAAAAGTCTTTATCTACTCTTTGCCAAATGGTAATATCAATTTAGGTATTACCATTTGGCAAAGGTGGGTTGATTATGACGAAAGCGAAACAGTTCGGGAGTTATATTAGACAATTGCGCGAGAAAAAAGGATATACGATCAATCAATTATCTCTATATTCAGGGGTGAGTTCTGCCCAAATATCACGTATTGAAAATGGATTAAGAGGGGTTCCCAAACCAGAGACAATCAAAAAATTGTCTGAAGCCCTAGGGCATTCCTATGAAGACCTTATGCAAGCCGCAGGCTACATCGCCGACGATACTAAAGAACATCTCCCTAACTTGACGGAGAGGGACGAGCGCGATATACAAAAAGAATTAGAAAAGCTGATTAGGGGACTTAAAACAGGGAGCGGCTTTGCGTCTTTTGGAGGGATGGACATCGACGAACTCGATGAAGAGGATCGGGAATTGCTGATCGCATCACTTGAAAATTCCCTTCGCCTCGCCAAGCGCATCGCAAAACAAAAATTTACGCCGAAAAAATATCGAAAAGAATAACTATCTCTAGGGGGGTTCGCTATGGCTGAAAAGATCAAACAAATTGTAGAGAAGATGATCCGAAAACACGGCACGAACAACCCCTACGAGATCGCATCACAGAAAGGCATAGTGCTGTTGTTTGAGCCGCTTGGCAAAATCTATGGGTATCATCATACGTTCCGCCGGATTCAGATCATTCACATCAATGATGAGTTGGACGAGCCTATGAAACGTTTCGTCTGCGCGCACGAGCTAGGGCATGCGGTTCTGCATCCCGAACTCAGCACTTCATTTTTGCGAAAACACACTCTTTTCTGCATGGACAAGGTGGAGCGGGAAGCAAATGAATTTGCGGTGGAATTGCTTCTGTCGGATGATGTGCTTTATACATATCGAGGTACTAATGCAACCATTTATGAAGCCGCCGCGGCGTATGGAATCCCTAGGGAGGTGGTGCATCTAAAAAATTTTGACTTCTGAACCAAACATATATTCTGCAAAGGGAGGGAGATGACATGGCCAGCATTCAAAAAATGAAAAACGGCCGTTGGCGTTATCGCGTGTCGTATAAGGAGAACGGGAAATATAAAACGAAAACGAAGGGAGGATTTCGAACAAAGAAAGAAGCCGAGTTGGCAGCGGCAGAACTGGAAAAGCAATTACACAAGGGATACGACATCAACGCGGGGGATCAGCTATTTTCCGAATACATGCGGAATTGGTATGAAGTATATAAAAAAGGGAAATACAGCTTGGCGCATGAACGAAATATCGAGTTATCCGTCCGATTGGTGGAAGAATACTTTGCCGGAGTGAAATTAAAAGACGTAACGCGGGATATGTACCAAAAGTTTATTAATGAAATCGCCAAAAACCACTCAACCGCGACGGTACAGAAACGACACACGTACATCAAATCGTGCCTCCGGGATGCGATCGAAGACGGGATCATCACTAGAGATCCGACATACAAAGTGATTATCAAAGGGGAAGTGGAGACAAAATCGGAGGAATTAAAGTATCTCAATTTCGACGAAGTGAAAAAGTTGGTGGCGGAGATAAAAAGGGACATGAAACCTCGATACATTTCCCGATACATCATTTTATTCGCGATCGCCACTGGCGCCCGGTTTTCGGAAATCGCCGGACTGACATGGGATTGTGTCGATTTTAAAAACAAAACGGTTACGATTAATAAAACATGGGATTTCAAAGACAAAAACGATTTTAGTGACACAAAGACGTTTGACTCTAAACGAACGATTACGATTGACGACGAGACGCTGAATATGCTCAAGGAACTTCGAAAACATCAAAATGAATTAGCGATGAAAACCGGATTAAGGAACACGAAAAATTTAGTATTCGTCAACACAAAGATGGAAGTCGTAACGAATAACGCAGTTAATAAAACGTTGCGCGCGTTATGTAAAAAAGTCGGCATCAAAACCATTACCTGCCACGGTCTCCGGCACACACACGCATCGATGCTTTTGTATAAAGGGGTAAACGTTAAGTATGTTTCCCGACGACTTGGGCACAAAGATATTGTAACCACTCTACAAACGTACTCGCATATTTTAGATGAGATGGAGCAAAAAGAATCCCGGCAGGTCGATCTCGCGATGGAGGAGCTGTATCATGCCAAATAGCCGTGCAAAATTCGTGCAAAATTTTTTCGGATTCTATCGGTTTTTTCGGGATTCCCAAAAAATGAAAAACGACCGCAAACGCGGTCGTATCAAGGGATTTGGGAATCTCAATCCGAACTTGTCGGATAGTTGGAACGCCCTCGGCAGGATTCGAACCCACGCTAAGAGAACCGGAATCTCTCGTGCTATCCACTACACTACGAGGGCATAGTCTGTTGTTGTTTTTGCTGCTTTGTTCCGTCGCATGTTCTATTATAGCAGGATTACGCAAAAATGCAAGAGGAAAAATGCAATAAAAAAGAGGAAAAATTGGATTGCTATTCCCTGCTGTTGGCGTTCCTGTCTTTTTACCGTGATTGCCAACAAAGCCCTCGAGGGAAGCAGTGGTTTAAAAATTGAAAAAGCGGTTATGATGAAAAGAGGGATGTCCACCGCTGTTCGCGAATATGTATATAGATGAGTGGGGGAAGGTGTTTTGTTTGACCTTCATTGACCATTCATGTATGATTAAGGCGTACATATGGATTCATTCAGATGGAAAAGGAGGCGTTTTGCATGTATTTAATCCCGACTGTCATCGAACAGACCAACCGCGGGGAGCGGGCGTATGACATTTATTCACGTCTGTTGAAAGACCGCATTATTTTCCTTGGCAGCCCGATCGACGACCAAGTGGCCAACTCGATCGTGTCGCAGTTGTTGTTTTTAGCGGCTGAAGACCCGGAAAAAGACATTTCCCTTTACATTAACAGCCCGGGCGGCTCGATCACAGCCGGCTTGGCGATTTACGACACGATGCAGTTCATTAAGCCCGACGTATCGACGATTTGCATCGGCATGGCCGCATCGATGGGCGCATTTTTGTTGGCAGCTGGCGCGAAAGGAAAACGGTTTGCTCTTCCGAACAGCGAAGTGATGATTCACCAACCGCTCGGCGGCGCCCAAGGGCAAGCGACGGAAATCGAAATCGCAGCGAAGCGCATTTTGTTCTTGCGCGACAAATTAAACCGCATTTTGGCGGAAAATACCGGCCAGCCGATCGAAGTCATTGAGCGCGATACGGACCGCGACAACTTTATGACGGCGCAAAAAGCGCAAGAATACGGCATTATCGACCGCGTGCTGACACGCTTGGAGGATAAGTAAAAGCAAGAGGCTGCTTCCGTCACGAACGGAGCAGCCTCTTTTGCTGTTTGCCTTCCTCCGGTGAATCTTTGCGCATCGTCCGCGCAGACGCATCGCTCATTTTTCTTTCTGGACATAGGCGGCGAGCTTTTCGAGCGCTTCTTGTTCGTCCGGACCGTCGGCGATCAACGTGATGATCGCGCCATGGCCGACCGCAAGGCTCATCAAGCCCATGATGCTTTTCGCGTTTACCCGCTTGCCGTCTTTCTCTAAAAAGATGTCCGCCGAAAAACGGTTCGCCTCTTGGACGAACAGCGCCGCCGGGCGCGCTTGCAGACCGGTTTTCAGCTTCACTTCGACTTGTTTTTCGACCATTCTCCATCTCCCCCTTTTATAGCGATTTATGGAAATCGACCGGCTTTCCGGCTCGCAGCCGTTCGGCGATTTCGTCAATTTTGCGCAGGCGGTGGTTGATGCCGGATTTGCTAATTTTGCCGCCCGTGACCATCTCGCCGAGTTCCTTTAAGGTGACATCTTGATGCTCAATGCGGAGTTGGGCAATTTCCCTCAGTTTCGCCGGCAGTGAATCAAGGCCGATCGTTTCATCGATGTAGCGGATGTTTTCCACTTGGCGGAGCGCGGCGCCGATCGTTTTGTTTAGATTGGCCGTCTCGCAATTGACGAGCCGATTGACGGAGTTGCGCATGTCGCGGACGATGCGAATGTCTTCAAAGCGAAGCAACGCTTGGTGGGCGCCGATAATGTTTAAAAACTCCGCGATTTTTTCCGCCTCTTTTAAATACGTAATAAACCCCTTTTTCCGTTCCAACGTTTTTGCATTTAAACAAAAGTGGCTGTTCATTAATTCACATAACGACCGATTATGTTCCTCGTACAGCGAAAAAATCTCTAAATGGTACGAGGACGTTTCCGGGTTGTTGACCGAGCCGCCCGCCAAAAATGCGCCGCGCAAATACGAACGCTTGCAGCACTTTTTCTTGATGAGCTCCGGAGAAATATCGTGGACGAACGAAAAATCGCCGTTCCAAATATACAGCTCACGAAGCAATGGGGTCGCACCATCGGTAATCCGCACAATATACACGTTATTTTTCTTTAAACGCATTTTTTTGCGCACAAACAGCTCAACGGCGACATCATACCCTTTTTTCAGCAGCGTATAAATGCGCCGGGCAATGGCCGCGTTTTCCGTTTGAACATCGACCGTCATCCGCCCGCTGGAAAACGACAGTGAACCGTTCATGCGCAACAGCGCCGACAGCTCTGCCCGCAAGCAACAGCGCTTCACTTCGAGATTGGTCAGTTCTTTTTTCGTTTCTGACGCAAAAGACACGATCGCTCCACCTCCATTCATTCCCCGCATATCGGCCGGTTGGAGGTGTCGAAACCTCGGCGCGGCCATCTGCCGCCGCCTTACTCCGGCGCTTTATCCTCATGTCCCCCCCAACCGCCCGGCACGTGCCTAGCGGCGGGGAAGCAGCCCAAGAAGAAGAGCGGCGACTTTCGCTGTATTATGACGAATAACCCCATCTTCATACGTAACAATATCCTCGCGAATGACTTGGATGTGAAGTCCGCTGCTGTCGTCACGCACCGGCTCGGCCCGCTCCTCCTCGTAACGGCGGCGAATCGCTTCCGGAATCGACCCGCTGTTGACGATCACCGCATCTAAAAACGGGCGGCCAAGATGAGCATGAAGCGCCTTCACATGATCGCTCACCGTATAGTGCGGCGTCTCGCCGGCTTGGGTCATAATGTTGCATATATATACTTTTTTCGCCTTCGCTTTGCATACTTCCTGCCCGATTTTCGGCACAAGCAAATTCGGCAAAATGCTCGTATACAGGCTTCCTGGCCCGATGACGATCAAATCGGCACAGCGGATGGCGGCGATCGTCTCCGGCAGCGGTTCAATATCTTCCGGGGTTAAAAACACTCTCTTAATTTTTTTTCCCACATTCGGAATTTTGGATTCGCCGGACACAATCGAACCATCTTCCATTTCAGCGTGCAAAACGACACTTTTGTTCGCCGCCGGCAGCACTTGGCCGTGCACGTTCAGCACTTTGCTCATTTCACGGATCGCCTTCATAAAATCGCCGGTGATCGAGGTGAGCGCCGCTAAAATTAAATTGCCGAGCGAATGGCCGGATAAGCCGTTGCCGTTTTGAAAACGGTGTTGAAACAGCTCGACAATGAGCGGTTCGACATCAGACAGCGCCGCCAACACGTTGCGGACATCCCCAGGCGGCGGGATGCGCAGCTCATCGCGCAGCCGCCCGGAACTTCCCCCGTCATCGGCGACGGTGACAATGGCGGTCAAGTCGAGCTCGTATTGCTTCAGCCCCCGCAATAAGACAGGAAGCCCGGTGCCGCCGCCGATGACAACCATTTTTGCTGCTTGTTCGTCCCTCATCGATGTGCTTCCTTTCTCCTCTCCATGTCCCGGTGCGAGACAACCGTTTTATAATCGGCAGAAAAATGACGGGCGATATATTCCGCCAGCGCCACCGAGCGGTGTTGCCCGCCTGTGCAGCCGATGGCGATCACCAGCTGGCTTTTCCCCTCGCGCTGGTAATATGGCAGCATAAACGCCAACAAGTCAAGCAATTTTTCTAAAAATTTTTGTGTTTCTCCCCATTTTAGCACATACGATGACACTTCGTCATCGAGCCCGGTTTTCGGACGCATGTGCTCAATATAATGCGGGTTCGGCAAAAACCGGACATCAAACACTAAATCAGCGTCAATCGGGATGCCGTACTTAAATCCGAACGACATGACATTGACCGTAAACCCAGACTGCGCATGCGACGAAAACTGGCGAACAATTTTTTCGCGTAGCTCGCGCGGCTTGAGTCCGGTCGTATCGTAAATGATTTGCGCCCGCCCTTTGATTTCTTCAAGCAGCTTCCGCTCGAGGCGGATCCCTTCAAGCGGCGGCTCGTTCGGCGCGAGCGGGTGCGTCCGCCGCGTTTCTTTGTAGCGGGCGACAAGCGTCGAGTCTTGTGCGTCCAAAAACAAAATTTGCGGCACGATCCATGCCTGTTCGGACAATTCGTCCAACGCAGCGAACAAATGGTCAAAAAAGTCGCGGCTGCGCAAGTCCATGACGAGCGCGACTTTATTCATTTTATTTCCGGACTCTTTCACAAGCTCCAAAAACTTCGGCAATAGCGTCGGCGGCAAATTGTCAACGCAAAAAAAGCCGAGATCTTCAAAACTTTGAATCGCCACCGTTTTCCCCGCTCCGGACATGCCGGTAATAATCACGAGCTGGATCGGTTGCACCGTCCCGTTTTGCCCCATCTCCTTCTCTCCTCTCCGTTAGCTCGGATCAAGGCGATACGAAAGCAGCTCAAATTCCTCCGTATACACAAATGCGCCGTACATAATCCCTTGACCTTTTAAAGCGTAGTCTAAAATATGGTAGTCACCTGGGGCCATCGGCAGCGCCGAAAGCGTCTCGACATCGTGCCAAGCGAGCGTGCCTTCTTCGGAAGACGCGACATTTTCACCGATGAAGTCCTCCGCGAAAAAGGTAAACATCATCCATTCGGACACCGTTCGTTCCCCGTCTTTGATCACGACGGTAAACACCCCTTTCAGCTGCGGGTGTTTTAAATAAATGCCCGTCTCTTCCCGATATTCGCGAATGCACGCCTCACGCACCGTCTCGCCGGGCTCCATTTTGCCGCCCGGGGCGACCCACCAGCCCCGCTTCGGCTTTTGCAAAAGCAACACCCGGCCGTCTTTATATAATACGCAATTCGTTACCCGTTGCAATTCCTTCACCCCAAACATGGCACAAACACATCCATCATCATTTCCATTTTACCATAAATCCATAAATAGTTAAGCCACTCCCGCCGACAAACCGTTGGAAGCGAAAGCGCCAGGGGACAAAAAAGAGGCGCGGACAAACGCCCACGCCAATCCATAAAGATCTATATAAAAGGGGGTCAATTACTTACTTATAGCATACGACAACTGTGTTGCATTCGTGTTACAGCTGGATTAAATAACCATTACGGTTTCGTTGCGGTTTGATTACCGGCTCAGCTAACCCCTTGCGTATTCCATTTTTCTTTCAGTTCCTCGACGTAATGTTGGGCGCTTTGCGCGGCGATGCTGCCGTCGCCGGTCGCCGTGACGATTTGCCGGAGCGTTTTTTCCCGCACGTCACCGGCAGCGAAAATGCCCGGCACTTTCGTTTCCATTTTCTCGTTCGTGACAATATAACCGTTTTCGTTCGTGATGCCAAGATGAGCAAACGGCTTGGAGAGCGGCACCATCCCGATGTAAATAAAGACGCCGTCGCACGGGAATTCGCGCTCTTCCCCAGTCTGCGTATGGACGAGCGTCACGCTGCCGACTTTGCCGTCCTTTTCATTGATTTGTTTCACTGTATGATTCCAAATAAAATCGACTTTTTCATTGGCAAACGCCCGGTCTTGCAAAATTTTTTGCGCCCGCAGTTGATCGCGGCGGTGAACGATCGTCACCTTATTGGCAAAGCGCGTCAAGTAGACGCCTTCTTCGACCGCCGAGTCGCCGCCGCCGACGACGACCAAGTCTTTTCCTTTGAAAAACGCCCCGTCGCAAACCGCACAATACGAGACGCCGCGGCCGCCAAGCTCCGCTTCCCCTGGCACGCCGAGCTTTTTGTATTCGGCGCCGGTGGCGATAATGACCGCGCGCGCTTTATACTCTTTATCGCCGACAACGACCGTTTTGTACGCCTCGCCGTCGATGATTTCTTTGACATCGCCGTAGGCGTATTCTGCCCCAAACTTTTTCGCATGTTCAAACATTTTTGTCGCCAATTCCGGCCCTAAAATCGTTTCAAATCCCGGGTAGTTCTCGACTTCCTCCGTATTGACCATTTGCCCGCCCGGGACGCCGCGCTCGATCATGAGCGTCGACAAATTGGCGCGTGACGTATATACAGCCGCCGTCAGCCCTGCTGGCCCGGCTCCGGCAATAATGACGTCATAGATTTTTTCGTCTGCCACAACGTCCACTCCTTCGCTCGAAAATCACTCCATCTCCATCGTATAAAAGTCCGTGCACGGCGTCTATTGATTTGCTCACGACCATAGCCGGCGCACTTTTTGCGCGTACTTTTGCACGGTCGCCGCGGAAACGCCGTATTTCGCCGCCATTCCTTTTTGTGTCACACGTTCCCCTTGTTGCTGGCGCCAAACATATTCGATCGCCGCCGCCCATGCAGCGCCGTTCGCAAACGGTTCGCCTTGGGCCGACGGATGAACGGCCACGGCGAAGGCGAAGCGGCAGAGCGCCTCCTTTTCCTCATTATTTGCCAAAAGCACATCGATCATGCGGCCAATATTCGCCGCCCAAGCGGATCGCCCGTCATCCAACCCGAACAAAAAGGAATCGATAAACGGGCGCAGACGCGGATCGGCCGGCAAGAGACGGCAGACAGCGAGCGACAACGCTGTCTCTTCCGCTTGCGGCGAGCGGCTGAACAAATACAATCCGGACAGCCGGTCAGCGAGCTCCTCCTTCTCAAACAGCTGAACAACGCGGAGGAGCGTTTCATCGAACAGCGTCGGAGCGGCCCACGGCTCCTCGCCGCGCTTTTCCGGATGAAGGGCAGTAAGCGTCTCCCATACTTGCCGGGCTAGCGATTCATGCCCAGTATGATACGCGGCGTAAGCGAGCCAGTAGTAAAATGGGCCGTCACCCTCAAAACCGTTCTTATACAGGCGATACAACCAGCGAAACGCCGAATCAAACCGCCCGACAAGAGCAAAGGTGGCCCCAAGCTTATATTGGTGTTCGCGGAAAAACGGGTAGAGGGAAGCCAACATCTCGCAAAGAGCGGCCACCTGTTCCCGATCATGCAAATGATAGGCGAAAACGAGCGCGTTGCAAAGCGCATGCAAATTGCCGGGGTCACGCTTCAGCACGTCAAGCAGCTTTTGCTTCGCCTTTTCAACGTCGCCGCTGTAAAAATAAGCAAGCGCCAAATTGTTGTGCGCCGACCAAAATTCCGGGTATCGGGAAACGATCGCCTCTAGCGCCTCGATCGCCTCCGCAAACTGCTCTTGCTCAAGCAAATGCCGGGCCCGTTCTTGCATGATGATCAACTGCTCTTGCTCTTCGCTTACATCGTGGCGGTCGAGTTTGAGCAGCTCCAACAAATCGGCGGCGTCATCAGCGAACTCCCCGTCCGGTTCATATGTCAAATACTGTTCCGCATATTGCGCCGCTTCACGGAACAAGCCAAGACAGGCGAAATTGTTCGCCAAAAAATAAAAACAATCATGCATCGTTTCGTCTAAATCGTGGATAATTTTGAACAACCATTGATTGGAAAATTGATATTCACCAAGCTCGGACAATACAAGGGCGAGCTGCAGAGCGAATGAGGCGTCGCGCTCATCGAGCCGGACAGCGCGTTCAAAATATTTCCTTGCTTTATAGAAATCGCCGCGCTCGTACGCTTTCATCCCTTTTTTGAAAAAATAGTCCCCGCTTTGGATGAACGGTACAATCGTTGCTTTTCGTGATGATCGCTTCAGTTGTTTTCCCATTCTGTCCTCCGTCGTCCGTAACATTCGTCGAACAACAGTATACCACACTGGCGGCGGAAACAAGTAAAAAACTTTCAACCCAACGCGCCTGCCAATCCGATCATCGAACGGCGCGAATGTTCGTGATGCGATACTAGTCGATGAAACGGCATGCGCCTCGGCCTGACCGACCAATCATTCATCGGACGACAAAGGAGGAGCACCTGGCAACGGCAATGGCATCGGGAGCTGACCATCGGCTTGGTTTCCCTGCCCGCTCCTCTTATAAACAGCCACCGGCAATGCAATAAACTTTTGCACGATCAAAAAGGATGCCCCTGCACACCGCTTATGGAAACAGACTATGGATCCAGCAGCTGTGTGACGGGCATCCTCTTTTCACTCCAAAAGCGAACGGTCCTCCCGTTCGCTCGTCATCCTTTCCGTTCGGCTGCTTTTGTTTTTTGCGCATGCCGCTCAGCAAGCGTCGCCAGCACCGCGTCAAGCGGCAGCTTTTGCTCGCGCAAGAGCACAAGCAAATGGTACAACAAATCGGCCGCTTCCCATTTCAGCTCCTCATGGCTTCGGTTTTTCGCCGCGATGATCACTTCGGCCGCTTCTTCGCCGACCTTTTTCAAAATTTTATCGACGCCTTTTTCAAACAAATACGTCGTATACGCTCCTTCCGGCCGTTCGGCGTCGCGCTGGGCGATGATTTGTTCAAGCTCATGCAAAATCGCGAACCGGTCGGCCGCCGGCGTGCGCGCTGCGCCGTCAAGCGAGCGGGAAAAGCAGGAATACGTCCCCGTATGGCACGCCGGACCCGCCGGCTCCACCAACACGAGGAGTGTGTCGGCGTCGCAGTCGTAGCGGATGTCGACCACCCGCTGCACGTTTCCCGACGTCGCCCCTTTATGCCACAACGCTTGGCGCGAGCGGCTGTAAAACCACGTTTCCCCCGTCTCGAGCGTTTTTTCGAGCGACTCTTTGTTCATATAGGCGAGCATGAGCACTTCTTTGCTTTGTGCATCTTGAACGATCGCAGGCACCAGCCCGTTGTCGTCAAAGCGAATGTCTGTTGTCATCGCACGTTGACCCCTCTCTCTTTTAAGTACGCCTTCACTTGACCGACCGATGTCTCTTTGTAATGGAAAATCGACGCCGCCAGCGCCGCGTCTGCTTTTCCTTTTTCGAACGCTTCCAGAAAATGCTCGGCCTTGCCGGCGCCGCCCGAGGCGATGACCGGAACCGGGACCGCTTCGCTCACCCGCCGCGTCAACTCGAGGTCAAAACCGTTTTTCCCGCCGTCGGCATCCATGCTCGTCAGCAAAATCTCCCCGGCGCCAAGGCGCACCGCTTCTTTCGCCCAGGCGACGACTTCCCATTCTGTCGCGTTGCGGCCGCCGTGCGTATAGACGCGCCATGACTGAAGCGTGTCATCGTATTTCGCATCAATCGCGACGACGATGCATTGCGAGCCGAAAAAGTCCGCCCCTTCGGTCACTAATGACGGGTGAAGCACCGCCGCCGTATTGAGCGACACTTTGTCCGCGCCCGCGCGCAACATGCGTTTCATATCGTCAAGCGAATGAATCCCCCCGCCGACCGTAAACGGAATGGCGAGCTGGGCGGCGACGCGCTCGACGACATCGACCATCGTTTTCCGCCCTTCGTGCGAGGCGGAAATATCTAAAAAGACGAGCTCGTCCGCCCCTTGCTCATCGTACGCTTTCGCGAGTTCGACTGGGTCGCCGGCATCGCGCAGCTGGACAAACTGCACCCCTTTGACAACGCGGCCGTCTTTTACGTCCAAGCACGGGATGATGCGTTTCGTAATCACCGCTCGTTCACCGCCTTTAACGCTTCCGCGAGCGTAAATTGATTTGTGTACAGCGCCTTGCCGACGATCGCCCCGCCGATGCCTTGACCGACGTATTCGCGAAGCGCACGCAAATCGTCAAGCGAGCGCACGCCGCCGGAGGCAATCACTTCTTTTCCCGTCGCCTCAGCCAAACGGACCGAAGCAGCGATGTTTGGCCCCGACAGCGTGCCGTCGGTCGCAATATCGGTGAAAATAAACGTCTCCGCCCCCGCCTCGGCAAGCATTTGGCCGAGCTCTTCCGCTTTTACATTTGATGTCGCAAGCCAGCCTTCTGTCGCCACAAAGCCATCGCGGGCGTCAATGCCGATCACGATGCGGCGGCCGTATGTTTGTAGCATCTTTTTCACAAACGGCGGGTCGGCAATCGCCGCGCTTCCTAAAATGACGCGGGCGACGCCGCGCTCCAAATAGTAGGCGACATCGTCCTCGGTGCGAATGCCGCCGCCGACTTGGATGTTCACCGGAAGACGGCGGGCCGCTTCAATCACAAACCGATCGTTGACGCGCCGCCCTTCTTTCGCCCCATCTAAGTCCACCATATGAATCCACTCCGCCCCTTGGGCGGCAAATTGTTCGGCCATCGCGACCGGTGAATCGCCGTACACCGTTTCTTTGCTGTAATCGCCTTGCAGCAGGCGGACGCATTTGCCGCCGCGCATATCGATCGCTGGATAAATCGTAAACGATGCCATCAGCCATTCTCCCTTCCTGTGACGATGCCGACATAGTTGCTCAAGATGCGCATGCCGACCGCGCCGCTTTTTTCCGGATGAAACTGTGTGCCAAACACGTTGCCGCGCCCGACGACCGCTGGGACGTCGACATCGTATTCGCTGCTGGCGAGCACGACCTCTTCGTCGCCCGGGACGACATAGTACGAGTGGACAAAATACACATGCCCTTCCTCGACACCGTCAAGAAGCGGCGACGGACGATGGAAGCGAAGCTGATTCCAGCCCATGTGCGGCACTTTGTACGGCTCCCCGGCTTCCGTCACACCCGGAAAGCGGACGACGCGGCCGCGAAGCAGCCCGAGCCCTTCGGTCGGCCCGTTTTCCTCGCTTTCGTCAAACAACAGCTGCATCCCTAAACAAATGCCGAGCAACGGCGTGCCGCCTTCAGCCGCTGAACGGATAAAAGCAGCTAAACCTGTTTCATTTAAAATGTGCATCGCATCGCGGAACGAGCCGACGCCGGGCAAAATGAGCCCGCGCGCCTGCGCCAGCTCCTCGTTGTCGCCGCTCACGATATACGGGCAGCCGAGCCGCTCGAGCGCTTTGCTGACGCTGTATAAGTTGCCCATGCCATAGTCGATGATCCCGATCATCGTCATCCCATTCCTTTCTTCGCTGATCCATGCCCATCCCCTTGTTCAATGAACAACGGTATGACGGCATGCTTTTTTTACGGCGCTCCTTTCATGCGCAAACCTCTCCTTGGCGACCGGCCGCCTTCCCTGCACCCGCGGAACTTTTCCCCATAGGGAGCGCCGCCCTCGATCCGACCGCCTTCCCTGCGCCCGCGGAGCTTTTCCCCGCAGGGAGCGCCGCCCTCGATCGGTTAGAGCATGCCTTTCGTCGACGGAACGCCTTTGACGCGCGGGTCGACCATCGTCGCTTCATCGAGCGCCCGTCCGAGCGCTTTAAACACCGCTTCGATCATATGGTGCGTATTGCGCCCATAATGGACGATGACATGCAAGTTCATCCGCGCCTCCAGCGCCAGTTTCCATAAAAACTCATGAACCAACTCGACATCGAACGTGCCGACTTTCGACGCCGGAAATTCACCGTGAAATTCCAAATGCGGGCGGTTGCTCAAGTCGATCACGACTTGCGCCAGCGCATCATCCATCGGCACAAACGCGTTGCCGTACCGCTTGATTCCTTTTTTGTCGCCGAGCGCTTCTTTGATCGCCTGCCCGAGGCAAATGCCGATATCTTCGGTCGTATGGTGATCGTCAATATGCGTATCGCCTTTCGCGTCAACAAGCAAGTCAAACTGGCCGTGTTTCGCAAACAAATCAAGCATATGGGTCAAAAACGGCACCCCGGTCTCGAGCTCCGTCTTCCCTTCACCGTCTAGCGAAAACGCCAGCTGAATGCTTGTCTCCTTCGTCGTTCTTGCGATCGTCGCCTCTCTCGCCATTATCGTTCCCCTCTTTCTTTTTTCAGCCGCACCTCAATGGCGCGCGCGTGCGCTTCGAGCCCCTCGAGGCGGGCCAACGCGGCGATTTTGTCGCCATGTTGTGTCAATGCGGCTTCGCTGTAAACGATCACGCTCGATTTTTTCACAAACTCATCGACGCTCAAGCCGCTTGAGAATCTCGCCGTCCCGTTCGTCGGCAGCACATGGTTCGGCCCGGCGAAATAGTCGCCGACCGGCTCGGAGCTGAAGCGGCCGAAAAACATCGCCCCGGCATGGCGAAGCTTCCCTAATAGCGTCATCGGTTCTGCCGTCATCACTTCCAAATGCTCAGGCGCCAGCTCATTGACCACACCAACGGCCTCATCAAGCGTCTCGGTCACATAAATGGCCCCGTAGGTTTCCAGCGCCGCTTGGGCGATCTCGCGGCGCGGCAGCGTCTCAAGCTGCCGTTCCACCTCGCTCGCCACCGCCAAGGCAAGTTTCATTGACGGCGTTACTAAAATGGCCGACGCCCGCACGTCATGCTCGGCCTGTGACAACAAATCCGCCGCGATTTCATCGGCATGGGCTGTCTCATCAGCGAGCACAACAATTTCGCTCGGTCCAGCGATCATGTCGATCGCCACATGCCCGAACACTTCCCGTTTCGCCAACGCCACATAAATGTTGCCCGGTCCGAAAATTTTATCGACCGGCCGAATCGTTTCCGTTCCATACGCCAGCGCCGCGATCGCCTGCGCGCCGCCAACTTTGTAAATTTCCGTCACCCCAAGTTCATGCGCCGCCGCCAGCACGCCATCAGGAAGCGAACCGTCTTCATTCGGCGGCGAAGTGATGACAATCCGCTCCACTCCCGCCACTTGCGCGGGAATGACGTTCATCAGCACGGACGACGGATAGGCGGCCGTCCCGCCTGGCACATACAGCCCCACCGCATCAAGCGGCGTCACCTTTTGCCCGAGAATCGTGCCGTCTTCGTTCGTCATCCACCATGATTGGCGCTTTTGCCGCTCATGATAGGCGCGAATGTTGGCCGCCGCTTCGCGAATCACCGCCAGCATCTCCGGGCTCAGCGCCGCATGCGCCCGCTCCATTTCCGCTTCCGTCACCCGAAGCGAATCCAGCTTGACGCCGTCAAACCGTTCCGTATATTCTTTCAGCGCCGCATCGCCGCGCGCGCGCACATTGGCGATAATATCAAGAACCGCGCGGCGCTGCTCGTCCGTTCCGCTTTCAATCGTCCGCCTCAGCGAAACGCCGCCTCGAATCCGTTCGATTTTCATCGTTCGCTCCCCTTTCTGTGTCGTCCATCGGTTTTCGTCCATTGGCAACCTCCTCGGCGTTGCGAACGCCACTCCGCCAGCGGGCAACGCCAGGCCGAGGCTCCACCAAATCATCCGTGGGAAACCGCCCGTTCCGCTCTGTCGCACCTTTTTTCCTACAGCTGGGGAATGACCGCCGCTAATCGTTCGACCAGCCGTTCAATGTCCCCACCGTTTAACCGATAACTCGCCGGATTGACGATGAGGCGCGACGTCACGTCAGCGATCCGCTCAAGCTCCACAAGCCCGTTTTCTTTCAACGTCCTTCCTGTCGAGACGATATCGACAATCCGATCGGCCAAGCCGATGAGCGGAGCGAGTTCAATCGAGCCATTTAGGCGAATGATTTCTACTTGTTCCCCTTGTTCGCGAAAATACGTCGACGCAATGTTCGGATATTTCGTCGCCACCCTCGGCGCAATTTCATTCATCGCAGCGCCGGGCAGCCCCGCGACGGCCAAATGGCAGCGACTGATGTGCAAATCGAGCAGCTCATAGACGTTCCGTTCTTCCTCCATTAAGACATCTTTTCCCGCTATGCCTAAATCCGCCACCCCGTGTTCAACATAGGTCACCACATCCATCGGTTTCGCCAAAATAAAGCGCATCTTTTCCTCGACCACGTCAATGACGAGCTTGCGCGATTCGTCAAACTCCGGCGGCAGCGCATAGTCCGCCCGCCGCAGCAGCTCGACCGCCTCTTCAAAAATGCGCCCTTTCGGCATCGCAATTGTCAGCATCGCTCTTCCTCCTTGCTTGTCGTCATGCGTCAGCGCCAACCCCCGCGCTCGTTGACGCGCGCCCTCCAGTCAAGCCGCCATCCCTTTGATGGTTGCGGCACGCTCGGACGTAAGCGCGCGAACCAACGGGTTGAATGGCTGTTGTCCGCTTTCTCCCACGTCGTGACGTTCATTGCCCCTCGCGTCCGCTCCGGCCAAGCAAATAGACGATCGACCGGTAGCGCTGGCTGTAAGCATCAATATCGCGAATGCCGGCGATATGCTGCAAGACGACGCGCTTGCCTTCCGCCCGCTTCGCCTCGGCGAGCTCAACCGCCTCCGCCAACCGCTCCTGGCTGAAGACGATGCACTCAATCTCCCCGCGCACATCCGTCTCGCCAACCGCCTCGATCAATCGGTCGACGCGCAGCCCAAATCCCGTCGCCGGCGCCGGTCGGGAAAACTTCGCCAACAACTCATCATACCGCCCGCCGTTGCCGATCGGGAATCCCACTTGCTCGGCGTACACTTCAAACAAAATGCCGGTGTAATAGCTCATATGGCTCACAAGCGCCATATCGAGTTTCACCGCCTCAGTCACCCCGTACGTCTCGAGCGCTGCTAACAGCGCGGTCAACTCATCAGCGGCTCGCTGTCCTTCCTCGCTCGAAGCCAGCGCTTTTGCCGCCTCGATCGCCTCGCTGCCTCCGCGCAAGGAAAGAAGATCGAGAAGACGTTTTTGATCAATGGACGAAAGCGGCAGCGCCTTCACATGCTCGCGATAACCGACATAATTTTTTTCATATAAGAAACGGCGCAGCACACTCGCACGCTCTTCATTTCCTAAAATTTCTAAAAACAACGCGTTCACATAGCCGATATGGCCGACCGCCACCGAAAAGCGGCCAAGCCCTACACGCTTCAGCAGCGCGGCCATCAGGCTGATCACCTCGGCATCGGCCGCCACCGTGCCGTCGCCGATCAACTCAACGCCGATCTGCTCAAACTCCGCCGGCCGCCCGCCTTCGCGCTGCTGCGCGCGAAACACGTTGGCGTTGTACGCCAACCGGAGCGGGTTGCCGTCTTCATATAGGCGCGACGCCGCCACCCGAGCAATCGGCGCCGTCATATCGGGCCGCAGTACGAGCGTGTGCCCTTGCTGGTCCAAGAGCTTAAACAACCGATGATCATCAATTGCCGACGCCGCCCCGACCGTTTCATAATACTCAAGCGTCGGCGTCTCGATAAACTCATAGCCCCAGCGCTCGATTTCTTCCGCCATCACCGAGCGCACTTGCTTTTTCATTTCATATAAAAATGGCAGCGTATCGCGCATGCCTAACGGTTTTTCAAACATGAACAGCCTTTTTGCCATGTTCCCACGCCCTTTATCAAAATGCTTTAGTTTGCTAATATGGTAGAGAAGTGAAGTTATTAGTAGTTTACTCCTTTGCGGTCACAACGTCAAGAGGAAACGCGCCATCCACAACAAAATGGACAAGGACTCTTCCAAACGAAGAAATGCCTGTCCATCTCGCTCCACCTTGTGCATGCAGCTGCTTCCGAAATCTCCAAGGCGCAAAAGAACTCCGAATCGTCGAAGGGCGACGAGCAGTCATGCTCCGGGAGACGAAAGAGAACTTTCGTCGTGGAACAGGGAACTCTTACTTCATAAAAATAGTTTGTTCATTCATTTTACCATTTTTTTCAGAATCCTTTCTCTCCGCAAACAAAAAACCCGCCCCCGTTACTCGGAAGGCGGTTCATTCGTGCGGACGATGCGCATCGGGCAACCCGCGACCATCACCCCGGGCGGGACGTCTTGATGAACGACCGTGCCGGCGGCGACGACGGCGCGGTCGCCGATCACCACACCGGGCAAAATGGTCGAGTTGGCGCCGATCATCACCTCATCGCCGATCACCACATCGCCAAGGCGGTATTCGTCCACTAAATATTCGTGGGCGAGAATGGTCGTGTTGTAGCCGATGACGCAGTTGCGGCCGATATGGATTTTTTCTGGGAAGAGAATGTCTGGCATGACCATAAAGGCGAGCGCCGTTTGCTCGCCGATCTTCATGCCGAGAAACGTGCGGTACAGCCAATTTTTCAGCGGCAAAAACGGCGTGTAGCGTCCGATTTGAATGATGATGACGTTTTTCAACACTTTCCAAAACGAGACGGTCCGATACAACTGCCAGAGCGAATTCGCCCCGTGGACGGGGTATTTGGTCGTTCGTCTCACCGGGAGAGCGATTCCTCCTTCCGTTCGTTGATGCCGACAATGGCCAGCAAATCGCTCATTTTTTCCAACATATAGTCCGGTTCATATTGTTCCAAATACTCGCGGCCTTTAATCGCCCAGGCGACGCCGGCTGTTTTCACGCCGGCGTTTTTGCCGGCCAAAATGTCGTGGTAGTTGTCGCCGACCATCAGCGCTTCGTCCGGTGTCGATTCAAGCGCCTCAAGCGCCTTATGAATCGGTTCAGGATCCGGTTTGGGACGATTGACGTCATCGAGACCGATAACGCACGAGAAAAACGGCTCAAGCCGCATTTTCCGCAAGCCCATGAGCGCCGTGTCATGTATTTTCGTCGTCACGACGCCAAGGCGGAAGCCATGGCGGTGCAGCGTTTCAACCGTTTCATACACGGTGTCAAACTCGCGGATCAATTCGTCATGACGGGCATGGTTGAACGTGCGGTACGTCTTCACCATCTCCTCGACTCGTTCCGGATCGAGCGAGCTGAACGTCTCGTACAGCGACGGCCCGATGAACGGCAAGACGTCCTCACGCCCGTAGCGGCCCGGATAATATTTCTCCAGCGTATGCAAAAATGACTGGATGATGAGCTCATTCGTATCAATCAACGTTCCATCAAGGTCAAATAAAATCGTGCGAATCGTCATGAAGCGGCTTCCTTTCTTTTCGGTTGTTCAAGGCGGCGCCAAAGGAACGCCACCGCCATCGTCAGCAATACGGCCGTCACTAAGCGGATCACCAGCAGCGGCCATACCGGAATGCCGAGCGGAACGAAAATGAGGGTATCCTCCACCACCGCATGGCATGAGACGAGAAAAATGAACGCCAACGTTAAGTCGCGTTTGGAGACGCCGTCTTCTTTCGCAGCTTGAATCATGACACCAGCGCCATAAGCGAGGCCGAACACAAACCCGGCCGCGAGCGTGAGCGACGTGTTCGCGCTCATGCCAAGCATCTTCGTCGCCGGTGCCATCCAGCGCGAAAACGTCTCAATCCAGTGGCGTTCTTTCAACACTTGAATGACCGTCATCAGCGGAATGACAATCGCGACCAACTGGACGATGCCAGTCGCGGCTTTTTTCAACGCCGCCAACGCGATCGCCATCCAGCCGACCGGCGGCGCGTCTTCCTTCGGCATAAAGCCGTACTGGGCGATTTCCTGCCCGCCGTCCCAGAAATGGGCGATCAACAGCCCGGACACAACGGCCAAGCTAATGCGCACGGCGAGCATGAGCCAAACGCTCATTCCCGTGCGCGAAGCGACGGATGACTCGACGATCAAGTTATGGGAAAACGAGAGCATGATCGCCAAAATCAACACTTCTTTCACCGTAAACTCGATCGTCAGCATCGCCCCAATCGCCGCGTACAGTCCAAGCAAATTGCCGAGCACCAGCGGCACGGCCGCATCGCCGGATAAGCCGAACCATTTCATGAACGGGGTGACAAAGTTAATGAGCCACGAAAAAAGCGGCGTCGGCTGCAACAGCGCCAGAATGAGCGTCACTGGAAAAATGATTTTGCCGAGCGCCCATGACGTCTTCAGTCCGGCGAGCACGCCGCGCTGCAACGTTCCTGTCATGTTCTTCTCTCTCCTTTGCTTGTCTTCATGCCGCGGTGCAGCGAAGCCATGATTCTCGTGATCCCAAACACGGCATCCTTTTTCTCATCCGTCTTACACCAACCGGAGCCACTATTCATCTTGATACCGTGCGCTCGCCCAGCCTTTTGCCCGGCGCACGATCCACAAGGCGACGGCAAAAACAATGAGGGCAATGGACATCACTTGCGCCATACGCAAATGTTCGGTAAGCATTAAGCTATCTGTGCGCATTCCCTCAATCCAAAAGCGGCCGATCGAATACCAAATCAAGTACGACAAAAACAGCTCGCCGCGCCGCAAATTGACGCTCCGCAGCCAAAGCAGCAAGAAAAAGCCGATGAGGTTCCAAAGCGACTCGTACAAAAAGGTCGGGTGCCAATATTGGCCGTTAATGTACATTTGATTGATGATCCAATCCGGCAAATGCAAATGTTCAAGAAACTGGCGCGACACCGGGCCGCCGTGCGCCTCTTGATTCATAAAATTGCCCCAGCGCCCGATCGCCTGCCCTAAAATGATGCTCGGTGCAGCAATATCAAGCAGCTTCCAAAATGACAGCCTGCGCACCCGGGCAAAGACAATAGCGGTCGTCACCCCTCCGATCAAGCCGCCGTGAATAGCAAGACCGCCTTGCCAAATTTGCGGGATCTCCTCCAAATGTTCGGAATAGTAATCCCATTCAAACAGCACGTAGTACGCTCGGGCGCAGACAATGGCAATCGGCACAGCAAACAGCACCAAATCGACAAATGTCTCTTTCGGCAAACCGTGCCGCACCGATTCGCGCGTTGCCAGCCATAAGCCGAGCAGCACCCCGGTGCCGATAATGACTCCATACCAATAAATAGTGATCGGACCAAGCTGCAAAAACACACGGTCCAACGGCTCAATTGCCGATTCCATCTTGAACGCCTCCTTTGCGGTGACGGATGGCCGACGCAGCCCCGCTGCCATCATTCGATCTTCTGTCAATGGCCATCCTGATCGGAATTTCCTTGTTCATCTGAAAGGGCCGGTGATTGAATCAAATAGACAGCTTAAAAAGACATTCTCCTGTTGAGAAACGTTTGATGTTTTGAATTGTTAGAAATCAACGGCGACAGAAACCAAAAAACATCACCGGCTTTCATCATGCTCCTCTTCTTCAATGGCATCGCTCAGCCGCGCTGAAAATTCCTCGGCTGCGTTGACCCCCATCCGCTTCAGCCGGAAGTTCATCGCCGCCACTTCGACGATGACGGCCAAGTTGCGCCCCGGTCGAACCGGAATTGTTAATTTTGGCAATTCAGTATCTAAAATTTTCACGCGTTCTTCTTCCAAACCGAGCCGGTCGTATTGCTTCTCTGGGTCCCATAGCTCTAAATCGATGACTAAGGAAATGCGCTTGTGCGGCAACACCGCCCCGGCGCCAAACAAAGTCATCATATTAATGATGCCAAGACCGCGAATCTCAAGCAAATGCTCAATCAGCTCCGGAGCGCTGCCGATCAATGTATCTTCATCTTCTTGGCGGATTTCGACGCAGTCATCGGCGACCAACCGATGGCCGCGCTTTACAAGCTCAAGCGCCGTTTCACTTTTGCCGACGCCGCTTTTGCCTGTAATCAATACGCCGACGCCGTACACATCGACGAGCACGCCGTGCACCGCCGTTGTCGGGGCAAGCTTGCTTTCCAAATAGTTGGTCAACCGGCTCGAGAGCCGGGTTGTTTTCATCGTCGAGCGCATCACCGGCACCGACTGGCGCTCGGACGCTTCGATCAGCTCGGGCGGCACCTCAAGCCCCCGGGAAACGATAATCCCAGGCGTAATATCGGTACAAAGCCGCTCCATTCGCGCCCGTTTTTCTTCCGGAGTCAGCGTTTCGTAAAACGACAGCTCGGTTCTCCCGAGCAACTGCAATCGCTCTGCCGGATAATAGGCGAAATAGCCGGCCATCTCGATCCCCGGCCGCGACAAATCGCTTGTTGTAATCGGGCGGTAAATACCTTCGGCGCCGCTGACGAGCTCCAGCTGGAACTGTTCGATGATGTCTTTTGTCCGCACTTTTGGCATAATCAGCCTTTCCCCCCTTTCCTCATCTTTTTCCATTGTAGCATGTTTCGTTTCGCCGTTGAATGGAAAACATCGGGGGAAACAAAATGGAGACGGTCCATCCCGTCTCCATTATGACCGATCGCGCAGCGGTTCGATAATCGCTTTTTGCACGAGCAGGTGAAAAAACGACAAGACGATCGAAGCGAGCAGCGCCGTGCCGAACCCTCCGATTTGGAACGCATCGCCCATAAGCCCCGCCGTCATCATCAGCGTGATGGCATTGATGACAAACAAAAACAACCCGAGCGTCAATACGGTCACTGGCAGCGTCAATAAAATGAGCACCGGGCGGACAACGGCATTTAACACCGCCAAAATCAAACTCGCCAAAAATGCGGCGCCGATGCCGCTGAAATGAATGTCGTCAAAATAACCGTCAATTGCCATAAGCAACACCGTATTAATAAAAACGCCAATCAACCAATTGAGCATCCCATCACCATCTTTGCTGTAAGATCGTTTTTCAAGCCGCGGCGGCATCTTTGTCTTTCTTATGTTGCCTAAAACAAGCCAAACATTGCGTCATGACCGTGCACCACCAACGCCGCGCTTCGTCGATCCGCTTACGCCAAAGGCACACCCATTCCCTCTTTTTTTATTTTAACACTTGAATTCCTTTGATGACATTCCAAATGACAACAACGAGGTTCACCAATCCAGCCACGAAAAACCCGAACCAAACGAGGCCGCCGCTAAACAAGAACGATTCCTCTCCCCACTGACCGAACAAAACAGGAACAAACGCCAACGCGATAAACAGCAAGACGGTTATCACCGGAATCAAATGGGAGACGAGCGACCGCTTCGCATGGTGCTTCACATCGGGATCCTCTACGACAAAATACACAACGATCGGCAAAATGAACGACGCGAAAAAGACGCTGAAATAGCAAAGGGCGGATAGGACTTTATTGGTCGACAATTCGGTATCTCCTTTCCCTGTTTCTCTACCTGTATATACGACAGCCGCCGGGAAAAGTTTCCTGCTGCCGGCAAAAAAAGGCGTGGCGTTCACCGTCTTCTTCAAACATGATAAAAAAGCGGCAAAAGCGTTACGCCTTTGCCGCTTCATACCGTGCCTGCATGCGCGCCCGGTCGCGCTCCAAAATCGGTTTCAAATAGCGGCCGGTGTAGGAAGCCTCGACCCCGGCCACGTGTTCCGGCGTGCCGGCTGCGACAATTTGCCCGCCGCGGTCGCCGCCTTCCGGTCCTAGGTCAATGATGTAATCAGCCGTTTTAATAACGTCCAAGTTGTGTTCAATGACGAGCACCGTATCACCGTTGTCGACCAGCCGATGAAGCACATCAAGCAATCGGGCGATGTCATCGACGTGAAGCCCGGTTGTCGGCTCGTCCAAAATGTAGAGCGTCCGGCCGTTCGAGCGGCGGTGCAGCTCGGCAGCGAGCTTGACGCGCTGCGCCTCGCCGCCGGAGAGCGTTGTCGCCGGCTGGCCGAGCTTCATATAGCCGAGGCCGACATCATACAACGTCTCAAGCTTGCGCTTAATTTTCGGGATCGAAGCGAAAAAGTCAAGCGCATCTTCGACCGTCATGTCCAGCACGTCGGCGATATTTTTCCCTTTGTATGTCACTTCAAGCGTCTCGCGGTTGTACCGTTTGCCGTGGCATACTTCACAAGGGACGTATACGTCCGGCAAAAAATGCATTTCAATTTTGATGATCCCATCGCCATGGCACGCCTCGCAGCGCCCGCCTTTGACGTTGAAGCTGAAGCGCCCTTTTTTGTAGCCGCGCACTTTCGCTTCGTTCGTTGCGGCAAACACGTCGCGAATGTCATCAAACACCCCGGTGTAGGTCGCTGGGTTCGACCGAGGGGTGCGGCCGATCGGCGACTGGTCGATGTCAATCACTTTGTCAAGGTGCTCAAGCCCGCGGATATCGCGATGTTCACCCGGTTTCGCTTTTGCCCGGTGCAGCTTTTGCGCGAGCGCCTTATAAAGCACTTCGTTCACGAGCGTACTTTTGCCTGAGCCTGACACCCCGGTGACGGCGACGAACGTGCCGAGCGGGATGTTCACCGAGACGTTTTTCAAGTTGTGCTCGCGGGCGCCCACGACCTCGAGCCACCGCCCGTCCGGCTGGCGCCGTTCGGCCGGGATCGGGATAAATTTTTTCCCGGATAAATATTGACCGGTGAGCGAGTTCGGATCATTCATCACCTCTTCCGGCTTGCCGGCCGCGACGACCTCGCCGCCGTGGATGCCCGCCCCCGGGCCGATGTCAATCAAATAGTCGGCCGCGAGCATCGTATCTTCGTCATGTTCGACGACAATAAGCGTATTGCCAAGGTCGCGCATGCTTTTTAACGTCGCGATCAGCCGGTCGTTGTCGCGCTGATGCAGCCCGATGGACGGCTCATCAAGCACATACAACACCCCCGTCAGCCGCGAGCCGATTTGCGTCGCCAGCCGGATGCGCTGCGCCTCGCCGCCGGAAAGCGTTCCCGCCGAGCGGCTGAGCGTCAAATAGTCGAGGCCGACGTTTTGCAAGAAGCCGAGCCGGTCGCGAATTTCACGCAAAATGAGACGGGCGATTTGCGCTTCTTTTTCCGTCAGCTCAAGCCCTTCAAAAAAGGCGAGCGCTTCGGTCACCGACATCGCGGTCACTTCACCGATATGTTTGCCGCCGACCAAGACGGCCAGGCTTTCTTTTTTCAGCCGATAGCCTTTGCACGTCGGGCACGGCTGTTCGGCCATATATTTTTCCATTTGCTCGCGGATGTAATCGGAGCTTGTCTCGCGGTAACGGCGTTCAACGTTCGGAATGACTCCTTCAAATGTGATGTATTGTTCGCGCACCTGGCCAAAATCGGTCGTATAGCGGAAATAAATCGGCTCCCCGCCGCTGCCGTACAAAATTTTATCGAGCTGCTCTTTTGGCAAATCTTTCACCGGCACGTCCATCGGAATGCCGTAATGGCGGCACACGGCTTCGAGCAACTGCGGGTAATATTGCGAGCTTTGCGGCTCCCACGGAGCGATGGCGTGCTCTTTTAACGTCAGCTCCTTGTTCGGGATGACCAAATCGAGATCCACTTCGAGCTTCGCCCCAAGCCCGTCGCAGTCCGGACAAGCGCCGAACGGACTGTTGAACGAAAAGAGGCGCGGCTCAAGCTCCCCGATCGAAAAGCCGCAGTACGGGCAGGCGTGCTTTTCGCTGAACAACAGCTCCTCTTGATCGATCACGTCAACGATTACTTTGCCGTCGGCGAGTTTCAATGCCGTCTCAAGCGAATCGGCGAGCCTTGATGCGATGCCGTCTTTGATCACGATCCGGTCAACGATGACATCAATCGAATGTTTTTTATTTTTTTCCAGCTCAATGTCTTCGGTCAACTCGCGCATCTCGCCGTCAATGCGGACGCGCACATACCCTTGCTTGCGGATATCGTCAAGCACTTTCGCATGCGTCCCTTTTCTTCCCGAGACGATCGGGGCAAGAATTTGCATTTTCGTCCGCTCCGGGTACGCGAGCAGCCGGTCGACCATTTGCTCGATCGTCTGCGATTGAATTTCGATGCCGTGCGTCGGGCAGAACGGCCGGCCGATGCGGGCGAACAGCAGCCGCAAATAATCGTAAATTTCCGTCACCGTGCCGACGGTTGAGCGCGGGTTGCGGCTCGTCGTTTTTTGGTCGATCGAAATGGCCGGCGACAGCCCTTCGATCGCATCGACATCCGGTTTGTCCATCTGCCCTAAAAACTGGCGGGCATACGCCGACAGCGACTCGACGTAGCGCCGCTGCCCTTCGGCATAAATCGTGTCAAACGCCAATGACGACTTGCCCGACCCGGACAGCCCGGTCAACACAACGAGCTGTCCGCGCGGGATTTCAACGTCAATGTTTTTTAAGTTATGGGCACGCGCCCCTTTGACGATAATTTTATCCGTTCCGTTCACCCGGCCATCATCCTTCCGCTTTCAACTCGAAAATCGCATCGCGCAGCTGGGCGGCCCGCTCGAAGTCGAGCGCTTTGGCCGCTTCTTTCATCTCCGCTTCCAGCTGGCGGATGAGCGCTTCCCGTTCTTGTTTTGTCATGCTGGCGGCCGCCGGCTTCGCCTCGTACGTTTCCGTTTCTTCGGCCGCATACGTCGCGCGGATGACATCGCGAATCTCCTTTTGGATCGTGCGCGGCACGATGCCATGTTTGCGGTTGTATTCCTCTTGAATCGCCCGGCGCCGCTTCGTCTCTTGAATGGCGATTTCCATCGATTTCGTCACTGTATCGGCGTACATGATCACATGGCCGTTCGCGTTGCGCGCCGCGCGGCCGATCGTCTGGATGAGCGAGCGCTCCGAGCGTAAAAATCCTTCTTTGTCGGCGTCCAAAATGGCGACAAGCGACACTTCCGGAATATCGAGCCCTTCGCGAAGCAAGTTGATGCCGACGAGCACATCATATTTGCCAAGCCGCAAATCGCGGATGATTTCAATGCGCTCAAGCGTTTTAATTTCCGAGTGCAAATAGGCGACTTTCAATCCCGCTTCTTTCAAGTAATCCGTTAAATCTTCCGCCATTTTTTTCGTCAGCGTCGTCACCAATGTCCGCTCGTTCCGCTCAACACGTTCGCGAATTTCCCCGATCAAATCGTCAATTTGCCCGGCGATCGGACGAACGTCAATCGTCGGATCGAGAAGCCCGGTCGGGCGGATGATTTGTTCAACGACGCCCGGGCTATGTTCAAGCTCATACGGCCCCGGCGTCGCGGAGACATAAATAATTTGGTTAATTTTTTGTTCAAACTCGTCAAACGTGAGCGGACGGTTATCGAGCGCCGACGGCAGGCGAAAGCCATGGTCGACGAGCACTTGCTTGCGCGCCCGGTCGCCGTTGTACATACCGCGCAGCTGCGGGAGCGTGACGTGCGATTCATCGATGATGATCAAAAAATCGTCCGGAAAATAGTCAAGCAGCGTATACGGCGTTGAACCCGGCGGCCGGAGCGCCAAATGGCGCGAGTAGTTTTCGATTCCGGAACAAAAGCCCATTTCGCGCATCATTTCAAGATCATAGCGCGTCCGCTGCTCCAACCGCTGCGCTTCTAACAGCTTCCCTTGTTCGCGCAGCTCGGCAAGCCGCTCCTCGAGCTCTTGTTCGATGTTTTGAATCGCAAGCCGCATTTTCTCCTCACGCGTGACAAAGTGCGACGCCGGGAAAATGGCGACGTGCTCACGCTCGCCGAGCACTTCACCCGTCAGGGCGTCGACTTCGCGAATGCGGTCGATTTCATCGCCAAAAAACTCGACGCGGATGCAATGCTCATCGCGCGACGCCGGGAAAATCTCGACGACATCGCCGCGGACGCGAAACGTGCCGCGCCGGAAGTCGATGTCATTGCGGTCGTACTGGATATCGACCAACCGCCGCAACAACGTGTTGCGCTCGATCTCCATGCCGACGCGCAGCGAAACAACAAGCTCGCGATATTCTTCCGGCGACCCTAAGCCGTAAATGCACGACACGCTGGCGACGATGATGACGTCCCGCCGCTCAAACAGCGCCGAAGTCGCCGAGTGCCGCAATTTATCGATCTCGTCGTTAATTTTCGCATCTTTTTCAATATACGTATCCGTTTGCGGGACGTACGCTTCCGGCTGATAATAATCGTAGTAGCTGACAAAATATTCGACGGCGTTGTGCGGAAAAAACTCCTTCAGCTCGCTGTACAATTGTCCAGCGAGCGTTTTGTTATGGGCGATCACAAGCGTCGGCTTGTTCACTTGGGCGATGACGTTCGAGATGGTGAACGTTTTGCCCGTTCCCGTCGCCCCGAGCAGCGTTTGGTGCGTCACTCCGCGCGTTAAGCCGTCAACCAATTTTTCAATCGCCTGCGGCTGATCACCTTGCGGTTGATACGATGACACTAATTGAAAACGGTCGTCCACCGTTTCTCCTCCTTCTCCGATCCATCTCTCCCCATTGTATCACATCCCCTTGACGGATGCACAAAAAACGCGAACTGATATTCGTGCCAATCAACGCAGCGATTTCCATTGTCATCTCTTCATTTGCCCGCGTACAGAACGTGAAAAAGCGGGCCTCTTCAAAGCCCGCCTGTCCGTCACTTTTTTATATTGTCCAACATCCGGCCGGCCAACAAGAAGCCGGTGATGGTCGAGGCAATATCGGCGACAATTTCATGCAGTTCGTCCGTATACCCTTTGACATACGAAGCGACAAGCAACGCGATCGTCAACAACAACGCGATGTACCGGTTGTAGGTCACCCGTGCAAATAACAAGACAAGCAGGCACGGAATGATGAGTGCCGCGAGAAACCACATATGCTCAGTCTCCTTTACGAAACAGCTTCGGACGCCGACGCGCCCCGATTGCGCACAAACAGCAAGCCCAGCTCATGATGCTCATCTTCATACAACGCCCCTTGGACAAAGCGGACTTCGCCGTTATGCCCGACGACATCAAGTTTACAAAATGCCCGGTTGCGCTGCAGCGCTTCGTAAAACTCCGCCTCCGTCCGCACAGGGGCGCCGTTCGCTTTCATAATGATTTCCCCGATTTGCAGCCCCATTTTCTCCGCTTTCGAGTCAGGAAGCACGCCGACAATCACCAGCCCTTGCGGATGGCGGGCGAAGCGGGGCGGGCGGGCGCGGTCAGCGCGGTGCCCGGAAAAAGCGATCCACTCGCGGCCGATGATGGCCATAGCCCCCGCCACAAACGCCAGCGGTGCGTACCACACGCTAAAAACAGCCGGCAGAGTGACAAGAAGCGCAAGCCGAAGCACACGCTGTCCTTCCTCCCGCGCCGCTTCCGACGGCATGACGTGCTGCCGGCGTTGCGAAAACCCGAGAAGAAACGGCACAAGCCAGAGCGAATAGTCGTCCCCGGCCGGAAGGAGCGGCCACCACGAAACCGGCGGCAGCGCACCGCCGGATATCGGGAGCACGAGCGGCACAAACCAAAAGCGCTGCGCCCATTGCATGCCGACCGTCATCCCCCGCTTGCTTTTGGCAAGCTGCGGTGAGACGGCCCCGTTCCGCGAGCGGAGGATGAGCCATCCTTCCGCTAACAGCAACAGCACAAGCAACAAAGCCAAAGACGTCCCCGCCGTTGCGCCATCAGGGAATATGCTGCCCACCATCCCGCTTTGCCCGACTAAACCGAGCAGCACGAGCGCACCGCCAACCGTATACGCCGGCGACAATAGGCGCGCCTCCATCGTTAAGCCGATGACAACGGTCAGCGCGGTCACCATCCACACCGCCTCGCGAGGCAACGCGATCCCAACGGTGATCGCCGCCGCGGACAACAACGCGCCGGCTGCCCATCCCCACGTCCAGAGCCCGCGCCATTCTCGCCACGGATGATGGATGCGCACATGAAAATCGCCGCGCTCCCGCTTCACCCGCCGCCAGCCGGCGACCATCGCTAAAAGGGCGCCATAATAAAGGAGCGGCTGCCGCCCTACGGCCGCGATGCCTTCAAGCAGTTCCAACCCCCATGCTGCCATCCGCTTCCCCCCTTGCTTCGTTCACGAGTCTTTATCTTCTATTCTACCAAATGGCACAGACAAATCCTATGCCTGTCGTAATCTTTTTTGCTGCTTATGGCGAATTTGCGCCATTTTCCACTTTCTTTGCCGAATCGGCACTAGTTTTGTCGGCCAGGCAGGATTTTCAATGGAGATCGAAAAAGGATATAACAGAAGATGAAAAAGGAGGAGTGGAACGATGGAATTAAAAACGACTGATGTCGCCGCCCGACTTGGAGTCTCGCCGAAAACGGTTCAACGCTGGGTGCGGAAATATGACATTCCGCTGCGAAGAAACGAAGCCGGCCACTATTTGTTTGACGAAAAAACAGTCGCCTTGCTCGAACGGGTCAAATTTGAACAAGGCGCGGCACTCGAAGCGCCTCCGGCTCCTGACCGTCCCTCGACACCGCCGCGGAACGTTCCCATTGACGCTTTGTTTCAAGAATATGTCGAACCAGAATTAACCCGGGTAGCCTCGCGCCTTGATCAACTCGAACAACAATTAGAACAAAAAGCGGATGACGTTGTTTCGATTCAGCTTCTTCATCACCGCCGGGAAATGGAAGAAATCACTGCCCGCCTCACCGCCCTCGAACAGCTTGTCGCCCGTCTCGAACAGCAGCTGAACAATCGGCCGCCTTCCTCCCATGAAACACCGGACAAACCAAAGCGGAAACGGCGCGGCCTCGGGCGGGTGATGGGGTTGTTTGCTTGACGTCCCAGGCGTTCCGCCCTGTGCAGGGCGTTTTTTTTTTTTTGCAAAAAACGTTCGCGCTCCATCCGGACATCCCCATGACAGCGGCGTAAGAAAGACGCATGTCCGGCGAAAAGTTCTATGGGCGACGTTTGCTTTCCCCCGAAACTTAACAGCGACGGATCAAGGTGCGCGCATGTTCATAGAAAAGAGCCATAGGCAACGGTTTGCCCTCCACCCGGGGATGAAAATCACCACTCACCGGCGCGGGATTTTCATAGAAAAGAGCCCCCTAGGCTGGGAGCTCCACCGCTGTTTATGGGAATAACACGTCTAACGCTGCTTTCAACTGTACGTCGTGCTTCGGGTCGCGGATCGCTTCCATAATTTTCGCTTGCAGTACGTCAGCCGTCGTTTCATCGATCCGTCCGGTGGCCGGGAGTTGATTTGCTTTTTGGAATGCTTTCACCGCCGTTTCCGTTTCTTTGCTGAAGTAGCCGTCCGTACGGCCCGGGTCAAACCCGAGCCCTTTTAACATTTTTTGCGCGTTGGCAATTTGTTCATCATTCATATCATAAACGAACGGTTTTTCCACATGGAGCGGAGCGACGTGGAAAAACTCAGGCTGCGCAACCGCCACATCCGGCTTGATTCCTTTTTTATGAATCCAATGCCCATCCGGCGTCAACCATTTGTAGAGCGTCAGCTTAATGTTGCTGCCGTCGCCCATCGGGATGGCCTGCTGCACCGTCCCTTTGCCGAACGTCGTCTCGCCGACGAGCTTATAGCCGCCTGCTTCCTTCAGCGCGCCGGCTAAAATTTCTGACGCCGACGCGCTGCCTTGGTCGATGAGCACAACGATCGGATACGGTTTTTTCGCCGTTAACTCAGAATAAAATTTTTGTTTGTCGCCATCGCGCTCTTCAATTTGCACATACGGTTTCTGTTTCGGGACGAGCTCTTTTAAAATTTCCTCGACGCTTTGCAAATAGCCGCCCGGATTGCCGCGTACGTCGATAATAAGCCCGTCGATTTTCTCGTTTTCAAGCTTCGCTAGTTTCTTTTTAAAGTCAGCGGCCGTGTTTTCCGAAAACGACGTAATTTGCAAATAGCCGGCCTTTTTGCCGTCATGCGTTTTCACCGCCTCATACACCGTTTCGATTGGGATTTCGTCACGGACGACTTTGACTTTCATGACATGTTTCGCGCCTGGGCGGAGAATCTCCAGCTCCACTGTCGTCCCTTTTTTGCCGCGGATTTTCAGCACCGCCTCATACAAATCGAGCCCTTCAAGGCTTTCCCCGTTGACGCGCAAAATTTGATCGTTCGGTTTCAGTCCCGCTTTTTCCGCCGGTGAGTTTTTAATCGGCGCCACGATCGTCACTTTCCCGTCGATCATGCTCACTTCAGCGCCGATCCCTTCAAATGACGAGTCGAGCGACTCATTAAACTGTTCAGTCGTTTCCGCGTCCATGTAGACGGAATAGGGATCGTCAAGCGTGCCAATCATCCCTTGAATGGCGCCTTCCGTCAATTGTTCCTCATCGACTTTTTCCACGTATCGGCTTTTGATCAGCTCATACGCCTGGCGGATTTTTTTCATTTCTTCGTTATCGTTTGCCGCTTTGGACGGTTCAGCGGAAATGACCGCCGACATCGGACCGTCCTCCGCCCCACCGGCCCACTGCAAACCGGCATACGTCCCGCCGGCCCCGATGAGCATCGATATGGCCATCAATACGGCCGTCGTCGTTTTTTTCACGTTGTTTCCTCCTCACCCTGTACATAAAGGAAAAGCACCGCCTAACGCCGTGCCATGCCCTTATCTCCATCATATGTCAGGCTTGTACTGAGTATGCTTCCCCGTTCTCGCCATAGGGGAATCGCCGTCCATCCCTGCTATTAGTTTACACGCTCCCTTTTGATTTCTCAACTCATACGGACACGGAAAAAAGAGGCATCCCCGCCGTATTGGCGAAAGATGCCCCCTCCTTTAAGTTTTAGTTTGGCAAGTCAATGAGCATGAACCGCGCTCCTTCGTTCGTCGACAGGCGAAGCGTCGGTGTTTCCGTTATGCGGGCTGCATCGCGTCGCTGCAAGTCGGCCTCACCGTTTAGTGACAAGTTCCCCTCAATGACAAAGACAAAGATTTTCCGTCCCTCCGGCTGGGTAAACGTCAGTTCATAGTCGGCTTCCAAGTCGGAAAGATAAATGGTCAAATCTTGGTGAATGTGAGCGATTCCCGGAGAAGACGGCTGTTTCGCCACGACGGGCAGCAACGCATTTGTCATCTTCTCGATCGGAAACTCGGTTCGCTCGTACGAAGGCGTTAACCCGTGTTCTTCCGGCAAAAACCAAAGCTGCAAAAAGTTCACTTCTTCGGTCGCCGACGGATTCACTTCCGAGTGAACGATGCCGGTGCCGGCAGACATCCGCTGCACGCCGCCAAACGTCGTCACGGCCTTATGTCCTGTGCTGTCTTCATGTTGCAAATACCCTTTTAACACGATCGACACAATTTCCATCTCCCGGTGCGGATGAGCGCTAAAGCCAGCAAGCGGCGCGACGAAATCGTCGTTTAACACCCGCAGCGGTCCGAACTGAATGTTGTTCGGGTCGTAATACTCGCCAAACGAAAAGCTATGGTACGTTTTCAGCCAACCGTAGTCGGCATGATAGCGGGACGAAGCCCGGTCAATGCGGATCATTATTTTCCTCTCCTTTATTCATTATTGAAATCATACAGCATGAAGCGCGTACCGCCCTGGTCCAGCGGGCGCCACCCCGAGCGCTACAGCGATAATGGCTATATTTATTCATAGCCGTTTTGCGTCACCCAATACCCGTTCGGCCCATGCACCTTCACGATCGCAACAGCCATCGGGATGATCATGAAAAGCGCCGTCAGCGGTGTCAACCCTCCGATCGCAAACAACAGCCCGCCGGCCAGTCCACTTAAGCCGTCCGCCGCCATCACTTTTCCAGGTTTCATCCCAAGCGGCTTCACCCAGCTGTTCCGTACAACTCATCCCCTCCTAACGTTCCGAACAATTTGTGCGCTCCATGCACAGCAAACGTCAATCCGAAGACGGTCCGAATGACGAGTAAACCAAGACTCATCATAATGGCACCCAATACTACTAATGAATAATTCTTGAATTCGAGATAATTATAAAAAAATAAAAGGGGAAAAGGCAAGCGAAAAAATGGGACAAATGGATGATTTACCTTAGGAGCTAGGGAAGCTTATAGTAGGGATAGATACCGCCGCATCTTCTCCTGCGGGAGGATACGGCGAAAAGGCAAAGCGCTGGAAACGGCGCGGCGCAAAGCTAAAGGGGCTACGGCGCAAGACGCTATGCCAGCCAGCTGCCGAACGTATCTTCACAATCCATCGTTATCGTTGATGAAGGGGGAAGAGAAACATGAAGCGAATGTTGATCAGCTGCTTCGCGGCCGCCTTGCTTTTTTCGCCAGGGTGGGCGGTGGCCGAGGCTAAGGGAAAACAGCAATCCAAACCAAAATGGGCCGATAAAAACAAAGACGGCATCCCAGACGATTGGGAACTGAAGTACAAACTCGGCTTAGGGAAAAATGTCGCCAACCAAGACAAGGACCGCGACGGCTTAACAAACCGAGTGGAATACAACCTCCGTTTAAACCCGACGAAAACAGACACAGACAAAGACAAAATATTAGATGGGGACGAAGATACCGACCGCGATGGGCTGACAAACAGCGCCGAAGTGGCGCTCGGCACTAAACCAGAAGATGCCGACAGCGACAACGACCGCGTTAAAGACGGAGCGGAAAAGAAAGGAAAAGCGAAGCTAAGCAATGTCGTCCAAAAGCTGGAGCTGCAAATCAAAACGGCGGCTAACCAAACGATTAAAGTTGGCTATCATTGGTCTAAACGCCATTCCCATTTACACATGAAAGACCAGACAGGCGAAGTGACGGCAAGCGATGTTCAAGCGCTCATTAATGACTTGCAAGCATCACCATCGCTGCCAAATGATCAAGTCATCACCAAAATCCAAACTCTCTTTTCCCTTGATACCCCGTTCCGTCTCGAACTCGAGTGGAAGTACGGAAGCGGCCGGACGCGGAAACTTTCCGTCAAGCAATCCGACAAAGGGAACACCACGGGACAGCCTGGCGATGATGATCAGGATGACGATGACCAAGATGATGATGAAGGCCATGATCAAGACGACGATGGCAAGAACAGCGACAGCCCAGATGACGCTAGTGACGAATAACGGCTCCTTGAATGGACAAGCGGCTGCCCGAAAGCCCGAAAAACCGGCGAATGAGGGCAGCCGTCTTTTCGTCAGAGCTTCATCCGCCCACTTGCTTTCATTGCCCTTCCTCGTCCGGCCGTTCTTCGAGCAGCAGATCAATAATCGGGCAGTTATATAAATTGTCTTCATGAGGACAACATTCCTTTAACCGCTGGAGCATTGCTTCGATCCGCCTCAAATCGCGAAGGCTGGCTTGAACCTCCTCGATCTTTTGCGTAACAAAGCGATACATGTCTTTGCATCGATCGCGATCCCGATCGACAACGCCAAGCAGTTTATCAATTTCCGCCAAGGTGAACCCGAGTTCTTGCAGCCGCTTAATGAACTGGATTCGCCGGATCGTTTCTTCCGTATACAACCGATATCCGCCTTCTGTCCGCTCGGCTTCTGGAATGAGCCCTTTCCGCTCGTAATACCGGAGCGTTTCCTTATTGATATGGCATTTCGCTGCCACTTCGCTAGTACGATATGTTCTCATCCAACCACCTCACCGAAAGAATCCACCGTGCACGGTCACAAAGGGGAAGGGGGGACGAAACCCTACCTTCCTTGACTGGTGAAGGAAGCAAATCCCCCCAACCTGAATAACTCCGTTCTGTCAATGTCCCCCGCCGGAGTTAGAGCGAAGCGGCCCGTCATGAATGGCGAAACGGCCTTCTGAGCCAAACCATTCCCCTGCGCAACACGACAGTTTCGAGACATCTTGGTCAAACGTAAGCGCCGCCAGCTTCAGCCCTTCCGCCATCGTCAAATACGGAACCAGCGTTTTGCGGAGGTCGTGAATCGTGAAACCGAACTGAACGGCCAACGCGGCGGCGTAAATGACCTCACCGGCATGGTCAGCGACGACATGAGCGCCTAACAGTTTCCCGGTATTCGCCTCGGCGACGAGTTTCACTACGCCGGTCGTTTCCCGGTTGACGATGGCGCGCGGCACTGCCTCAAGCGGCAGAACGGACGTTTTCACCTCATACCCGTTTTCTTTTGCCCGCTGCTCAGTCAAACCGACCGTCGCGACCGCCGGGCGGGTGAATGTCACCGCCGGAACGACGGCCGTATCCCATCGCTGATTTAGCCCGCCTACGGCATTAGCTGCGGCAACGGCGCCTTGATGGGCCGCGACATAAACGAACTGCGGGCCGAGCGTGACATCGCCTGCCGCGTAAATTGCCGGGTTCGTTGTCCGCGTATATTCGTCGGTCCAAATTTCCCCGCGCGCCCCAACCTTGACGCCGGCCGCCGCCAAGTTCAACGCCGCTGTATTTGGTGTCCGCCCCGCAGCTACGAGCAGTTCATCCGCCTCAATAACACGGATGCGGCCATCGGTGTTCACATACACTTTTTTCGTGTCCCCTTCTTGTTCAACCCGTTCAAATGAAGCGCCGGTGATGACGCGGATGCCTTGTTCTATGAGCGCCTGTGTCACCGCTTCGGAAATTTCCGAATCATACTCTTTCAACAATCGCGGGCTTCGCTGCATGAGCGTCACTTCTGAACCGAGTTGGTGAAACAGCTGCCCGAGTTCCAGCCCTACATATCCGGCACCGATGACCGCAAGCCGCTTCGGCACGTTTTTCAACTCAAGCAACGTCGTGCTCGTCAAGTAGTCGACTTCATGAAGCCCCGAAATGTTCGGCACGGCAGGGGAAGCGCCAGTGGCGATCAAAAACCGTTTCGCCGACAGCGTTTGGCCGTTGACTTCAATCGTTTGGCCATCGACAAATCGAGCTTCCCCTTGGATGAAGTCGAACCCGTATTCCTTGATTAAATCGGCGTATTTCGCTTGGCGAAGCTGCTTGACCAATTCATTTTTTTGCTTCACTAACGGCGCCAAATCGACCGGACCGGCTGATGTATGGAGCCCGAGAAACGGGTGATTCCGCGCCAACGCATGAATTTCCCCGGCCCGAAGCAATGTCTTCGATGGAACACAGCCGATATTGACGCACGTCCCCCCAACCATTCCTCGTTCGACCATGGCGACTTTCGCCCCATATTTCACCGCTTCCATCGCCGAGGAAAAGGCTGCCGCGCCAGAACCAATGATGATGTAGTCATACTCTCCTTCGCCAGCGATGGCAGGGCTGGCCGGCGCGGAGATCTCCTCGATGTCCCCCGGCTCGTAATGAGCGTTTTTGACCGCTTGTCTCGCCATGTCAACGTCGGCGTCCTCGGGCAGCGCGAATACTGCTTCACCGCGCCGGAAGCTGACATCCATCAGCTTGGCCCCAACCGCGCTCAGCGCTGCGGCGACATGTTGTTCACAACCGGTACATGTCATGCCTTGAACGGTCATCCGATATCTTTTCATGATGAAAAACACTCCTTATCCGCAAAATGTCTTGCCTATTTTGTACGAACTATCGATCGCGAAAATCCATATCATTCGTCCTCGTGATTTATTCGGAAAGGAACGCAGCACGCTCCATGACCGTCTTCCGTTTTCCCCGAGGAACAGCCATCCGTTTTGTCCGACCGCGTCGGCTTTCGCTTTCCAACTATCATCAGCGAAACAAAAAACAAAACCGCAAAAAAGCCGATGGCAAGGCGCTGGTATTGGATCAAATAGGCGCCGGTCGCTGTTCCGGCCAACAGCGGCAGAATCACCACCAGATGGCACGGGCAGCTGAGCAGTGCCAGCACGGCCCAAAACGTTTTTTTGGCCATCTCCATCTTTCTCCATCCTTTCGATGACGGGGTGGGGGACCGTCTTTGCTCAACATTATAAACGATGGACTAAGGTACAGAGTCAAGTGGGAGAATGTTATGCGGCAAAGCCATTCTCTTGGTGATTGGCCGAGCAACGCCCTAAACCATAAAAAATACCCGCCTTAACAGCGGGTCATGCGAATCAATAGGCAATGGTAAGTAGCCGTGATCTCCCCGTGCACCAAAAAGCGCTGTTCGTATTCGCGCATCATGGCTTTGAATACAGACGGACGTTGGCAATAGCGGCCAACCATGCTATTCGTAGCACCGATATGGCGCAGCGATAGAAAAAAATCACGGACAGATGGAAATCGCTCCGTTTCCATCCATTCAAACCCATCAATTTGGGCAGCAGGGGCAGCTTGCTGGCAGCGGGCGATCCATTCCGCTAGGGTCGGAAAAGCAGGGCCGATGCGAAACGGTTCATGGATGTTCTCAGCTTTCAGCGCCAACGAAAAGGAAGTATGCAATTCGTGGAACGTACGGGCGCCGAAAGTGGAAAACACAAGACACCCTCCCTCACTTAACGCCCGGTGGAGGCGGGCGATTGTGTTGACGGCGTCATTCAGCCATTGAAACGTTGCATTGGAAATGATTAAATCATACGGCTCATTCCATGTCATATCCTCGATATCCGCACATATCCATGTCACATCTTCGCCGCAAACCCGTTCCTGCGCAACGGCGATCATGCCTGGCGCAATGTCGACTGCGGTCATGCGCGCGTGCGGGAACATACGGCACAGTTTTTCAGTGAGGTAGCCCGTGCCGCAGCCAACTTCTAAAATGTTGTGGGGACGTATGCCAATGCAGTCAGCCAATAGATCGGCCATTATTTTTTGGACATTAGCAAACTGGTCATACGTTTTCGCACGCTCGCTAAACCGCTTTCGCATGAGCTGCTTGTCAATCATCGGTCTCACCAACCCATGTTTGAATAAGATGAACACATGTCTCGGTTTGGGTCCAAAATGGAACGTGCCCTGTATCAGGCAACAACGCCATGGTGGCGTTGGGAGCACGCTCAGCGATATAGCGCGCTGCAGCGGGTGGACAAATTACATCTTGCTCGCCGTGGACGACCAGCATTGGGGCGGAGATATCCGGCAAAAACGGACGTGCATCGGCCTCGACCAAATAATCAAGCCCGATCAGCAGTTCATCAACCCGATCGCAGTAAAAAAATGCGGAAATATCGCCCTCTTCGCTTTTGGACCATAATGAAGCAAGAAACGCAGCGATCGTGTCAGCCGACCGTGCTTGCAGCTGTGTTTTCATCCTCTTGACGATCCGCGGATGCCATCCGGCTTCATAACCGTCTTCAGCAACAAAACGACTCGTGCCGCCGATCAAAATAAGGCGGGAGACCCGCTCGGGGTAAGCATGGGCCAACTCCAGCGCCACAAGCGAACCGAGCGACCAGCCGATGACTGCTGCACGTTCCTGAAGCGCCTGTTCCGCTCGTTTTCGAAAGCAATGGATCGTTTCAATTCCCTTCCATTCGACGGCTGTCACGTTTCCGCTTAGTGATAACGAATCGAGCAGCGGGGCAAAAACCCCCGCTTTCATTCCCCATCCCGGAATGCAGACGATATTCATCGGATCCCCCCTAATCTTCCGGCACAGCCATTGGTTCAAGCGACCCGTCAAGCTGCTGCTTCATCAACAAGCATCATTCAGGAGAAGACAGAAAGCGCCTTCCCCAACGGACGGCGTGTAGATGTGAAACTAGATTAAATCAAGCGGTCGCTTGTTTCTCGATCATGCCCCATACGCTTTGCGCTGTCATGTACAAAACCAACCTGGGGCGCTAGTTGGTTCCCCCCAAGCTTCGGTCCTTCACCTTTATCTTCTCATCTCGTAAATCGCATATTTCCCCCTTTCACTACTATTTGTAAACCAAGAATAAATAAAAGTTTACATTAATCGTATCACAGGCAAGCGATGGCCACAATCTTTTTCTTTTTTCATTCCCAGCGGGTTGAGGAGGATTTCCCACATTCGTCACCGCCAAAATAGAATCAAACTCACATTTTCGCACCATGAATAAAAATTCGAAATAAGCCTGATTTTGGTGAATAAAAATTAGTTATTTTACAACATTTGTATAAAATTTTATTTTCACGCGAATATCCGGGGTTGTTTTTTGTATATTATGCAAAGGTTGCGAAAAATGAGCTCAAAGTGGAATGGGCAGGGGATTTGCTTGCCGATGATGTCCCATGAACCAAAAAAAATGCGCAACTTGTCCTGCCAAAAGACAGACAAGTTGCGCAATGCCACCTATCGTTCGGAATTTAGGAGGCTGGTGATTTAGTACAAAATACTGCTAGTTCCAGCCGTTTCTCAATTAGAAAAACCTTGCGAAATCAGCCTTCTTTTTTGGCGAAATGCCGCTGATTTGCTCGTGACAGCCGTTTTTCACCGGCCTTTTAGAAAGGAATATAGTCAAGTGGATTGACCGCATTCGTTTTCGCCTCATTCCACCCGCCGCGATGCAATTCAAAGTGAAGGTGCGGGCCAAATGAACGCCCGGTGTTGCCCATATAGCCAATCACTTGTCCTTTGCGGACGCGCTGTCCTTCTCCCGCCAACCGCGCCTCGAGATGGGCGTAAACGGTCGTATACACTTGGCCGTTAATGACGTGACTGATGAAAATGACGTTGCCGTAGCTGCTAGAATAGTAGGAACGGAACACGACCCCATCGGCAGCTGCCACAACCGGGACGACCGGAGCCCGCTTGCCGATGTCAACTCCCGGGTGAAAATCCGAACCGCCAAACCGGTAGCCGAAACCGGACGTGATCGGTCCGTTGGCCGGACGGGTGAACGCTCCGCTGGATACCGGCGGTGTGCTGCCGCCGGATGGCGCTTCCCCACCGCTTTTCGAAGTCGGCGGTGAATATGTACGTCCACGCTGTTTCGCTGCTTCTTCCTCAGCCCGTTTTTGCCGCTCCAGTTCAGCGAGCTGCTGCTTCACGGCTGCTTCTTGTTTGGCGATCAGCTCTTTTTCCTCTTCAAGCGCCATTTTATGCTCATGCTCTTCTTCCTCTTTTTGCTTCAAATCCGACATTAAGCGGTTTTTCTGTTCAAGCTGGGCGGCGAGTTGGGCTTGCAGCTGTTTCAGCTCCTGTAGGTCCGCTTGCAGTTTGTTCCGCTTTTCCGTCAGTTCGGTTTCTTTTTTCTCTTTGAGCGCTTTATCCGCTTCTTGCTCACGGATGATTTGCTGGTCAGCTTCCATGATCGTCGTCACCGCGCTCATGCGGTCGATGAAGTCGCTGAAGCTTTGGGCGCCAAGCAGCACCTCCAAGTAGCTGATCGCCCCGCCGCTTTCTTGAAGCGAACGCAGGCGCGCTTTTAAAATTTCATTCCGCTTTTCAATCCGCTCCTGAATCTCGGCGATTTCCTGTTTCAGCTTGTCAATCGCCTGTTCGGTCTCATCGATGTCCGCGCTGACGTTGCGAATTTTGCCGCTCGTCTCGTCAATGGCGATATTGAGCTTTTCAATGTCATTGGCAACTTGTTTTTGCTGCGATTGGAGAGTCTCAATGTTTTTTTGCGCCTCGCTGATTTTCTCTTCGACGTCCGACCGTTTGGAGCGCAGCGCATCGATTTCGCTCCGTTTTTGCTCGATATCGCGATTGCTGACAGCGTCCGCTGCCGGCGGAAGAACGCTCAACCCGAGCGTTGCCGCGACAGCGAGCGCCAGCATATTTTTCTTTTTCTTCATCGCTTTTCCCCTCTCCCTCTCAAACTGATTTTTATACTTTCAAAAACTTGCGCACGGACATGACGCTTCCCCAAACGCCGATCACAGCACCAATGGCCAACAACAAGGCGCTCAGTTGCCAAATGAATGGGGAAAACGGCAAAAGTTCAAAAAGCTGCAGCGAAAACTGCTGTTCATACAGACGGTACACATTGTAATAGACGAGCGCCAGCACGACGATCGGAACGATCGAACCAAGCACCCCAAGCCATAGCCCTTCAAGGAAAAACGGCCAGCGGATGAACCCGTTCGTCGCCCCGACGAGCCGCATAATCTCAATTTCGCGGCGACGGGCAAAAATCGTAATTTTAATAGTATTAGAAATTAAAAACATTGCTGTAAACAATAGCCCAAAGATAAGCACCAACCCGACGTTGCGCATGACCCCAAGGGCATCAAATAGCTTTTCCACCGTCCCTTGTCCATAATTGACTTTATGAACGGACGGGAATGTTTCAATCCGCTTCGCAATGCGGACGGTATCTTGCGGCTGAGCGGCCTTCACGACGTACACATCGCTTAACGGGTTGTCTTGCTCAAACAGGCGGAACGATGAGCCTTCCTCACCCATGCTGTCAATCAACCGCTTCAGTTCCTCATCTTTTGACGAATAGTGAACTTCTTTTACGTTCGGAATGGCTTCAATTCGCTGGCGCAACGCATCCTTCTCTTTGTTGTCAGCGGTCAAATCGATATGAACGCGAATTTCGACGTCATTTTCCACTTTTTTTGCAAAATAGTTAATGTTGAACATGACAACAAAAAAGACACCGACAAGCAATAGCGTCACCGTGACGGCGCTCGCGGATGCAAACGTCATCCAGCCGTTGCGGCCGAGGCTTTTTACGCTCTCCCGAACGTGGCGCTTGAACGTGTTAAGCGTCATAGCCGTATTCCCCCTTCGCCTCGTCACGGATGATTTTCCCGTTTTCGATCGCGATGACGCGCCGACGGGTGGCATTGACGATCTCTTTATTATGGGTTGCCATCACAATCGTTGTGCCCCGGTCGTTAATTTTCTCAAACAACTGCATAATGTCCCACGATGTTTCGGGATCCAAATTTCCTGTTGGTTCATCAGCAATCACGATTTTCGGGGAGTTGACGATCGAGCGGGCGATCGAGACACGCTGCTGTTCGCCGCCGGATAGTTCGTTCGGGTAAGAGCGGACTTTATGTTTGAGACCGACTAGATCGAGTACTTCCATCACTTTTTTGCGGATCACTTTCGGCGATTCTTCAATCACTTCCAAGGCAAAGGCCACATTTTCATAGACGTTGAGCTTCGGAAGCAACTTAAAATCCTGGAACACAACGCCGATGTTGCGGCGCAGCAATGGGACTTTGCTTTCTTTGATTTTGGCGAGATTCACCCCATTGACCATGATTTTACCGCTCGTCGGCTTTTCTTCACGGTACATCATTTTAATAAATGTCGATTTGCCCGCACCGCTAGGCCCAACGACATAGACAAATTCCCCCTGCTTGATGCGGACGTTGACGCCGTTTAGCGCCACGACTCCGTTCGGGTATGTCTTGTACACATCCTGCATTTCAATCATCATAATCACCTATTTTTCGACTCGCTTGCTGTCATTTCTCGAGCTGTTTCGAATCAATCATGCAAAATTCCGCAAGGTTTATTATAGCACGATTTTTTGCTGTCGAATTTTACATTTATATTTCAAATAGGAGACAATAGCAAAACTAGGAGAAAAGTTCTACACACATGTGGAAGGAAGGGGCAACTTCCCGACCGCGCTGCACACCGTAACCGCTGCAGCCCTTTCCCCAGCGGCCTTGTCGGCGTCATCGACAACTGCGCCACCAAAAGTGGGTGAGGCAATGAGCCATCCTATTCTCGGGCCATATTGACATCTCGTTATATCGGCTTTTCCTTGTGTGCAGCCTCCAGTTGATCCCGGCCTTATAGGAAGAAGCGTCCGTTAGGGGAGGAGGGAACGTAAGCCCGTCTGTCACATCGACAAAAAAGACCGCCCAGCTCCTGAAAGGAAACTGGACGGTGCTTGATTCATGCCTTATTTTTTCGCGGCGAGCCATTCTGCCACTTTGTCGGCGTCTTCGCCTTGGATGATCCCTGCAGGCATAGCGCCGCGGCCGTTGACGATGATATCTTTAATTTCATCTGCCGAATATTTGCTTCCTACTTTTTGTAAGTTCGGACCGACCCCTCCCGAAAGGTCTTGGCCGTGGCATGATGCACAGTTTTGCTGATAAATTTGTTCAGCAGCAGCAACGGTATCCCCTCCGCCGTTGTTATTGCCGCCGTTTTGCTCCCCGGCGTTATCATCACCGCCGCCACATGCTGCAAGCGCCAGCGAAGCGCCGAGAAATAGAGCAGCTAACTTCCACTTCATGGTGAACTCCCCCTAGAAACAAAAATTCAACCCTTATTTATTATAACCGATTTTTTTCCGTTTTACGTACGTTGAAATCCCTCTCCAAGCACTTCAGCGGCGTTGGCCACGACGACAAACGCCGTCGGATCAATAGCTCGCACAATTTGTTTCAATTTTGTGAACTCCGATTGAGCGACGACGCACATCAGCACCGGCCGTTCATGTTCCGTATAGCCGCCATACGCGGGCAGCCGCGTCACCCCACGGTCGATTTCATGCAAAATGGCGCGGCGTACTTTTTCTTCTTCCTTTGTAATGATGAGAGCGATTTTCGAATACCCAAGCCCGACTTGGACGAGGTCGATCGTTTTGCTTGTCACATACAAGGCGATCAAGGCATAAAGCGCCCGTTCAATATCAAACACGAACGCCGCGGTTAACACGATCAAGCCATCAATTAAAATGACGCACATCCCAAGCGACAGCCCGGTATATTTATGGATGATTTGCGCCGCCAAATCCGTGCCGCCCGTCGAGGCGCGGCCGCGAAACACAATACCAAGGCCAAGCCCGACGCCGATGCCGCCAAACAACGCGCCAAGAAGCGGATTCGCCGTCGCCGGCTCCATCCCTTTTGTCAAATAGACGACAAGCGGCAAAAACACCGTTCCGACAAACGTCTTGATGCCAAACTGCCGGCCCAAAAGCACAACGCCAGCGATAAAGAGCGGAATGTTGAGCGCCCATTGGACGTAAGCTGGCTCAATGCCAACCAATGCGTGCATAATCGTGCTGATGCCGCTCACTCCGCCAGAGGCGATCCGATTCGGCAGCAAAAACACATTAAACGCGACGGCGACAATCGCCGCACCAACAAGCACATACACGTACTCCAAAGCCGCCTCCACCGCCGGAGTCATGGTCTTCTCTCTTCGCTTCCGCATGCTTCCCCACCTTCCTCTGTGAGTATAGCATGCCCGTTTTGGCAAGTAAATGACAGCCGATTAACGCGTTATTGATGTACCATAACAAAGAAAAAAGACGACCAGATGAGATCGCCTTAGAAAAAATAAAAAAATTCAAAGAAATCTCAATACACATCGCCGCGGTTGCCGATCGCCTCAATATAGATGATTCGTTCTTCATGATCGATGCGAAACAACACACGATATGTTCCGATTCGCAGCCGATATAATCCATCCTGCCCCTTAAACTTTTTAATATCCCCCTGCGGTGGGATCGCAAGCAGACCTTGCAACCCAGAGGCCAACCGTTCTTGAACCTCTTTTTCTTGCCTAGCGATGAATTTGACTGCGGCCCTACGGTAAATCAACTTGTAGCCCGAATTCACGCTTGGCTTCTCCCCCGGTGATATATCCTTCATCGCTTTGCAGCTGCTGGCGCTCTTCTTCCGTCAACGCTTCTTCTTCATCTGTTTCGTCAATCCGCTCCCATACGATTCGTTCCTTTCTGGACCGATCAAGCAAGTACATTAAAAAATCGTACGCTGTTTGATGATCCGTTTCATCCAACCGGTCGATCAATTCGTAAAGCAATTGTTTGCGCACAGCCAAAGCCATCGCCCTCCTTTTTCCTTTCGTTACCTTCAGCATACCTCGGGGGTGCAGATGCGTCAAAATCAGAAAAATGATTTTTGAAACGCAAAAGGACGATCCGATGATCGCCCTTTACTTCAACTTCGCACGCAAATACGCGTCAATAAACACATCAATTTCCCCATCCATCACCGCTTGCACGTTGCCGACCTCCACATTCGTCCGGTGGTCTTTCACGAGCGAGTACGGATGGAAGACGTAGGAGCGGATTTGGTTGCCCCAGCCGATTTCTTTTTGCTCGCCGCGCAGCTCAGCGAGCTCAGCTTGCTGTTCCTCCATTTTCTTTTGATACAGCTTCGCTTTTAACATATTCATCGCTTTCTCGCGGTTTTTAATTTGCGACCGCTCCGACTGGCACGTGACGACAATCCCGGTCGGCAAGTGGGTGATGCGCACCGCCGAGTCGGTCGTGTTGACGTGCTGCCCGCCCGCGCCGCTTGAACGGTACGTGTCGATTTTCAGCTCTTCCGGACGAATCTCAATCTCAATGTTATCGTCCATCTCCGGCACGACTTCGCATGACACAAACGACGTATGGCGGCGGCCTGAGGCGTCAAACGGGGAGATGCGTACAAGCCGGTGCACCCCTTTTTCCGCCTTTAAGTAGCCGTACGCGTTATGCCCTTTAATGAGCAAGGTGACGCTTTTCACCCCGGCTTCCTCGCCCGGGAGATAATCAAGCGTTTCGACTTTAAACCCTTTTTTCTCAGCCCAGCGCGTGTACATGCGCAACAGCATCGACGCCCAGTCTTGCGATTCCGTGCCGCCCGCGCCCGGGTGAAGCTCCAAAATGGCGTTATTTTGGTCGTACGGCTCATTGAGCAACAGCTGCAGCTCAAACTCGCTGAAGTCTTTCGTCAATTTTTTCGCCTCTGCTACAAGCTCAGCCTGCAGCTCGTCATCCGGCTCCTCTTTCAACAACTCGTACGTCACTTCCAAGTTCTCAAACCGTTCTGCGAGCGATTCAAACTCGCCCACTAATTCCTTGAGCGCGTTCGCTTCGGAAATGACCGCCTGCGCCGCCTTCTGGTCATCCCAAAAATTTGGTGCGGCCATTTGCTCTTCTAGTTCGCGAATGCGCGCCTGCTTTGTTTCGAGGTCAAAGAGACCCCCTGATTTCCGCTAATCGCTTAGCCATTTTCTCTAACTCTTGCTTAATTTCCACCAAATCGATCATGTTGTCTTCACCTCATCATGAATATCGTATGCGCCTGATTTGTATTTGCCATTCAAAAGGGAGGCGGTGCCTCCCTTATTATTTATAAACGGTTATACCGCTCTTCCGCAACAATGTTTATATTTTTTTCCGCTGCCGCACGGGCACGGGTCGTTGCGGCCGACGCGCACCGTCTTGCGGACCGGCTTTTTCTTCGGCTCTTCGCCATCTTCTTTCGGATGAACCGCCTCGCCTTTCGCCACTTCCTGGCGCTCGAGGTTATGGTGGATTTCCGCCTTCATAATATACGTCGCGACTTCCTCTTCGATCGACGCGATCATGTTTTCAAACATCGCATACCCTTCCATTTGGTATTCGCGGAGCGGATCAACCTGTCCGTAGGCGCGCAAATGGATGCCTTGGCGGAGCTGTTCCATCGCGTCGATATGGTTCATCCATTTCATGTCGACGGCGCGCAGAACGACGACCCGTTCAAATTCTCGCATTTGCTCGGACGGAATGTGCGTCTCTTTTTCATCATAGCGCGCTTTCACTTTCTCCCAAATGAGCTCGCTCATTTCTTCCGGCTCTTTGCCGCGCAAGTCGCTTTCCGTCACATCGCCTTCCGGGAGCAAATGGGCATTAAGATAATCGATGAGCCCTTTCAAATTCCATTCTTCCGGCAAGTCTTCTTTGGGCGTATGGGCGTTGACGACGCGTTCAATGACCGAGCGGATCATGTTTTCAATAATGCCGCGCAAATTGTCGGAATCAAGGACCTCAAAGCGCTGGCGGTAAATGATTTCCCGCTGTTCGCGCAAAACGTCGTCGTATTGAAGCAGCTGTTTGCGGGCGTCAAAGTTGTTGCCTTCCACCCGTTTTTGCGCCGACTCGACCGCCCGTGTCACCATTTTGCTTTGAATCGGCTGCGAATCGTCCATGCCGAGCCGATCCATCATCGCCATGAGGCTCTCGGAGCCGAAGCGGCGCATCAATTCGTCTTCAAGCGACAAGTAAAACTGCGACACCCCCGGGTCGCCTTGGCGTCCCGAACGGCCGCGCAGCTGGTTGTCAATCCGCCGGCTTTCATGCCGCTCCGTGCCGATGACGGCAAGCCCGCCAAGCTCCTTAACCCCTTCGCCGAGCTTAATGTCCGTCCCGCGCCCAGCCATGTTCGTCGCGATCGTCACCGCGCCTTTCTGCCCCGCTTGCGCGATGATCTCGGCTTCTTTCGCATGGTTTTTCGCGTTTAAGACGTTATGCGGAATGCCGCGTTTTTTCAGCATCTCCGACAATAGTTCCGACGTCTCGATCGCCACCGTGCCGACCAACACCGGCTGCCCTTTCGCATGGCGGGCGGCGATGTCCTCAACGACCGCGCGGAATTTCCCTTCCATCGTCCGGTAAATCAAATCGGGGCGGTCTTCGCGAATGACCGGACGGTTCGTCGGAATGACGACGACGCGCATGTTGTAAATGTTGCGGAACTCCTCTTCCTCCGTTTTCGCCGTCCCGGTCATCCCCGCCAATTTTTCATACATGCGGAAGTAGTTTTGGAATGTAATCGTGGCAAGCGTCATCGACTCGTTTTGAATCTCGAGCCCTTCTTTCGCCTCGATCGCCTGATGGAGTCCGTCGCTGTAGCGGCGGCCGTGCATCAAGCGCCCGGTGAACGGGTCGACGATGATCACTTTGCCGTCTTGCACGACGTAATCGACATCGCGCTGCATCGTCACGTGCGCCCGCAGCGCCAACTGAATGTGATGGTTGAGCGTGACGTGTTTCAAATCAAATAGGTTGTCAATGCCAAACGCCCGCTCCGCTTTGTTCATCCCTTCCTCGGTCAGCTGGACGCTTTTCGACTTTTCATCATACGTATAGTCCACATCTTTGCGAAGCGTGCGCACGAACGCGTTCGCCTGCACATACAGCTTCGTCGACTTTTGCGCCGTCCCGGAAATGATGAGCGGCGTCCGCGCCTCATCGATCAAAATCGAGTCGACCTCGTCAACAACGGCAAAATAAAGCGGGCGCTGCACCATGTGCTCTTTATACAGCACCATGTTGTCGCGCAAATAGTCAAAGCCGAACTCATTGTTCGTCCCGTACGTAATATCGGCGTTGTACGCCGCCTGTTTCTCCTCGCGCGACATGCCGCTTAAATTCAAGCCGACCGTCAACCCTAAAAACTTGTACAGCTCACCCATTTCCGTCGCGTCGCGCGACGCCAAATATTCGTTGACGGTGACCACATGCACCCCGCGCCCCGTCAAGGCGTTTAAGTAGACCGGCATCGTCGCCGTCAACGTTTTCCCTTCCCCGGTTTTCATCTCGGCGATGTCGCCTTCGTGCAGGACAGCACCGCCCATAATTTGCACTTTATATGGGTACAAGCCGAGAACACGTTTCGCCCCTTCACGCACAACGGCAAACGCCTCAACAAGCAAGTCATCGAGCGATTCGCCTTGTTGGTAGCGGGCTTTGAACTCCTCGGTCTTTTGCCGCAGCTGTTCATCCGATAACCGCGCCATCTCCGGCCCGAGCGCATCAACTTGATCCGCAATTTTCTCGAGCCTTGCCAACTGGCGCTTGTTCGGGTCAAATACTTTTTTTAAGACTCCAAGCATAGGAAACGCTCCTTGTTTTTCAATGGACTTACTTATTCATCATATCATTTACAGGGATCAGTGACAACTGTTGTACAGGCTTAGAGAGGGGCATGTCCAAGAGAGGGGATCACGCCTTGGACTGAAGCTGCTCAATCGCCGCTTCCGCATGGTGAAGGCACCGATTCAGCGCATAAATTTCAAAACGTTTCTCCTCCACTTTTTCATGAATTTTGCGAAGCAATATTTGCACATCATCCACCAGTTGCGCTTCGACGCGATGAAGCGTTTCTTTCACTTCCGCCAATTCGGCTTCCACACCATCCAACCGGGTCTCCACGCCGTTCAGCCGCGTTTCCACACCATCCAGCCGAGCCTCCACGCCGTTCAGCCGCGTTTCTACACGGTCTAATCGCTCTTTCACCGCACTCATTTCTTGTTCAAGGCCGACGAGGCGTCCGCTCATCTCCGTCAAACGGTCTCCCATCTTCTCAAAGCGTTGGCGAGTTTCGTCTTGAAAAGCCAAAAATCCTTTCTCCATGTTGTCCAACTTGGACAAGATTTGACGCAGCAGTTCCTCCATGGCCCTCCCCCATTTTGATTTTTCCCATACCATTATAACATCCCCTGCTCAAAAAAGCAGGGGATGCGCATAGAAGGCTGTTCAATTCGCCTCGATCAACCCGTATCTTCCGTCTTTGCGGCGGTAGACGATGTTCGTCCGGTTCGTTTCCGCATTGGTGAAAATGAAGAAGTTGTGCCCCAACAAATTCATCTGCAAAATCGCCTCTTCACTGTCCATCGGCTTTAAGCTGAAATGTTTCGTGCGGACGATTTCAAATTCATCTTCGCTCTCCGCCGCGGCAGCACCGATCGAGACAGGGGCAGCCAGCTTCGCTTCTTTCTCACGATCGCGCAGTTTTCGATTAACTTTTGTTTTATGTTTGCGGATTTGCCGCTCCAGTTTATCGGTTACTAAATCGATGGCCGCATACATATCATTGTGGCGCTCCTCAGCACGCAACAATAGATGAGGAATCGGAATGGTCACCTCGATTTTCCCTTGTCCATCGTTGTATACTTTTAAATTGACGTGCACATGCACGTCATCGGTGCCATCAAAGTAGCGTTCCAGTTTCCCGATTTTTTTCTCCACGTACTCGCGCAACGCTGGCGTTACTTCGATGTTTTCTCCGCGAACGTTATACATCATCGCTGACCACTCCTTATCTTTAAAACTATAAATCCCTACACTTTTTTATTACCCATCCAATCCATGTTTCAACCAAAAATATTTTTGAAGATTTTGTGAAAAGCACAAGAAATATGGTAAGATAGACATAGGTGTTTATTCTTATGCTGTGAAAAGTACGGAGTGTGTGAACGAATGTGGAAAGTCCATATTTCCCATGCCAAAAGCGGTGATGTGCTCGCTGTCGACTTGTTCGCCGCCAACGGCAGCGTCCTTTTGTCGCGCGGCGTGCGGCTGACAAGCAGCTACATCCGCTCTTTGGCGCAAAAAGGGGTTCAATACATTTATATTGACGACAAACAAACATATGACATCCGCCCACTGCCATTGATCAGCGCGACCGTGCGCCAACAGGCGGTGAAAAAAGTGTACGAGACGATGACGGCTTTGATCGAGCAAAAAAAGCTGCTCGGCCGTGTGTCTTCCCTCGATTTAGGAAAAGAGTACGAAAAAGTGTTCAAAGATATTTTGGATTATCTGCTCAAACAAGAAGATTTGCTCATCAACTTATCGGATTTGGTCATTTCAAACGGATATTTTTTCCATCACTCAGTCAACGTCGCCACCATTGCAGGTGTCATCGGCATCGCCAAAGGCTACAGCCCCCAGCAGCTGCTTGACCTTGGCATCGGCGCGCTGTTGTTTGACATCGGCATGACCCAGCTTCCTGACGGGCTCTGGCGAAAAAAAGGGGTCTTGACAGAAGAGGAAAAGGAAATTGTTCGCCGCCATACGTATCTCGGCTTCGAGCTGCTGCGGCGTCAACGCAGCATTTCGCTCTTTTCCGCCCACTGCGCCCTGCAGCACCATGAGCGGTGCGACAGAAGCGGCTGCCCGCGCTCCTTATCGGGCAATGAAATTCACGAATACGCCCGCATCGTCGCCATCGCCGACGTCTTTGACGCCTTGACATCGGCGCGCTACCACCGGAAGCAATATTCGCCACACGAGGCGGCCGAATACTTATCCGCCGCCGGCGGTATTTTAGACTATGACCTGATCAAGCTGTTCCTCTCTCACATCGCCATCTACCCGGTCGCCACAACCGTCAAGCTCAACACTGGAGAAGTCGGCGTCGTCTCGCAAGTATTTCCGGGCTTCCCGCTCCGCCCTGTCGTCCGCGTCCTCAAAAACCGTGCGGGCGAAGAGCTGAAAAGCCCGTATGAGATCGACCTGCGCAAGGAAATGAACATCACGATCGTCAAAGCCATTTAAAAAGGCAAGAACAGCCTGCGCTGTCCTTGCCTTTTCCCGTCTCTCTCAACGATCCGCAGCCGCCCGCACACCAAAAGAAACAGCCACCGTAAATGACCTACCGTTCCCAAGCATCCCGCGCCAGTCATCCGTTGATCATTCATTCCCGATCGCGTGGCGCCGAGTGGATGCCATGCCTCCCTACAACAAACGAAGTTGGCGCATGATCGTCCCCGCCCTGCGTTTGAAGGGGCTGCCGACGGGCTGCCTCTTCCCCCTAACCGACGGCCTCCCCTTCACCAATGGATCCACCCTCATTGGACAACATACCGCCGCAAGCCGCCCTCGACCGCAAGTTTCCACGCCTGAAACGCAGGCGACAACCGCTCGCAGACAATGCGCTCCTTCGCCGCCGCATCGGAAAGCTGTCCATCAAGCGCCGCTGCCGCTTCCAACACATTCGCAAACCGTTCGATATGACCGACCAAATCGCTCTCGCCAGCGAACAGCTGGCATAAATACACGTTCGTCTCGCCGATTTTCCCAAGCGCCAACAAAATATCCGCCAGCAACACATCCGCATGCATCCGCCGCGGGTCGGAAAAACTCGCCTCCACATAGTCGAGCCCTTCTCCAACCGTCTCAAGCAGCGCCGCGTATTGGCGGATGATGTCCAACGCCGTGCTCGTCAATTCCGTCATCCCGCATCCCACCTATCGCCGTTTATCGTAAAACATCCCATCGAACGAAAGCGGCTGCTCGTACGGGTGAACATAACGAGCATTCGCCTGCCGCTTCGCCCCTGCCATCCGCAAGTCGCCGCGAATCTCATCGCGCACCTGACGAAGCCGCGCCTCAATCTCCTGATTCCAAGCGACGATCTCGCGGCCAAGCCGCTCCTCTTCCTCGCTGTATGGCGGCCGCAACTCCCGAAGCCGCGCCTCGCGCCGCCGAAGCAGCTCATCGACTTGCATAAGCCGCGCCTCGCGCTCCTCGGCTGGCCACGGCAGCGCCGTCGCTTCAAGCAGCTCCCTCGTGACAAGCCAAACGTCATGCACCACGCCCATTACACCTGTCCGCCTTCCGCGTATTGCCGCTGCCGATGGAGCTGAATCACTTGCTTCCACGTATCGCGAAACTCCGCGACATACCCTTCCACCTCATCCAAAATCGCCGCATCTTGTTTTACATTCGCCTCAACCAAACGGCGGTAGATGTAGTCATACATCGTCATCATCGATTTCGCGACGTCATACTCCATCTTCAATGTCTTCATCAGTTCCAAAATGATGTTTTGCGCTTTAATCAAGTTCTCATTGCGCGCCGCCACATCGCCCGTCTCGATCGCCTGGCGCGCGAGCTTGATAAACTTCAAGCAACCGTTATACAACATGAGCGTCAGCTCACCGGGCGACGCCGTCTGCACGGCGTTCGTTTGATATTGTTGATACGGGTTGTTCGTTGCCATCCCGATCCACTCCTCTTCTATGATGTTCACCCCATCGCAAAGCCAGCAACTCATTCAGCGCAACGGGCCGCGTCGATCCCGTTCACCGCTTACAGCGCCGAACGTCCTTTATTCGTTGCCAATCATGAGCAGGTTCGCCGCTTCACCCACTATCACCGCGATGGCGGCCTTAGCCTTCCCGACGATCCATTACCCTTGCATGCCTCCGCCAAAGGCGTTCATCAAATACATGCTTTGCTGATTGGCGCGCTGAATCGCCTCTTCCATCGCCGTAAACTGCCGGTAGTAGCGGTCTTCGATCAATTTCAGACGATCCTCAAACCGGTCAATCTGGTCATTAATTTGGATAAGATCGCGCCCGATCGCAAACTGTTGATTCGTCCAAATCGTCTTCCCCGCCTTCTGCTCAATCTTCCCGATCGTTTCTTTAATCGTATCGCGCAGGCGGCGGGCGATCCCTTTCTCGGCATCCGTCGCGCCGTCTTGATTAAACAGCTGGTACACGGCCTCGGGGTTTTCTTTAATCTTCTCGCGCAGCTTCGTCTCGTCAATGATCAGCTTTCCGCCGTCTAGATAGTTCGACGACGTCGTAATGCCGAGCTGCGCCAACTGTGAAAACCCGCTCGGGATGTTCGCCCCTTCCACTTTCGTGTACAAATCCATCCGCATTTGACTCAAGGCGCTGGACAAAATCGAATCGCCGCGAAGCATGCCGCTCCGCGCTTTTTCTTCCCACAGCTCCACTTGTTTTTCCGTCATCGCCTCTTTTTGCTCATCCGTGAGCGGCGGATAGTCGCGGTAGCGCTCTTCTTTCAGCTCGGCGTTGATTTTGGCGATCACGTCATTGTATTTGTCGACAAACCCTTTTATCGCGTTCACCATCGCGTCGACATCGGTCGAAACCGACACCGTCGCTGTCCCCGTTCCCTTCACGGTATACGTCACGCCATTAATCGTAAACGTGTTCGACGAACGGGTCGTCGTCAAGCCGTTAATCGTCACTTGTGCATCTTGCCCTGCGGTTTTTCCCGTCAAATCCTGCCCTGCCGCGGCCCCCGTGAACCCCAGCTTTTGCGCGAAAAAGTCAGCCGTCGCCTGATCAGCGAGCACCAAGCTCGCCTGCGCCCCTGTCTCTTTCTTCATAATCGAAATCCGCCCGGTTTGTTCATCGTAAAACGCGCTGACGCCAAGGTTGGCATCGCCGTTGAGCTGGGCGATCAACCCGTCTAACGTCGTTCCTTGTTTCACGGTGATCGTCGCCTGCTTCGTGCTTCCATCCCCGTTCGTCACATTGATCGTCAGCGTCGTATCGGCATCAACGGAAAAACTCGCCTTGTCCACCCTCGTCCCTGCATCGGACAGCCAGACGGCCGATGTGGCCACTTGACTCACCTGAATCGTCGTCGCCACGTTCGCCGCGCTCGACCCTGCCGTCGCCGCCACGACCGCTTCATTCGAGCTCGAGACGGTTTTTTTGAGCATGCTGCTTTGGAGGGTGATGTTGGAAAACAAGTAATCATCCAGCCCTTGCAGCAGCGTGTTCATCGCCCGGTAGTCATCGCGCTGCCACTCAAGCAGCTGCTTTTTTTGCTGCAGCTTATCCAGCGGCATCCGCTCCGCTTTCATCAAATCTTTGACGATTTGGTCAATATCCATTCCGCTCGCCAAACCGCTAATGCGCAAATTCCCTGCCACGTTTCTTCACCACCGTTAAATTTTTCGATCCACCAATAACCCGACAAACTCCATCATCGCCGCATACGTATCCAGCAGCTTCTTCGGCGGAATTTCACGGATCACCTCATGCGTCTTTTCATCGACCACTTGCACGTAATACTCATTCAGCTCCTTATGCAGCTCAAACCGGATCGATGTATGGCTTGGCTGCAGCAATTCATTCAACCCATTGACCACATTCTCCAACTCATCTTTCGAAAACAACCGCGCAGGAGAAGAAGCAGACTCCTCCCCTTCTGACGGCCGCACCGCCGACACCCCAGCGTTCGCCTTCGCCTGGTCATTTCGCATCGGTTCATAAGAAGGAAACGAAGAAGACACACGTTCAATCGTCATACGATCCGCTCCTTTGTTTTGGACGCTTTCTATCGTTTATATCGGATGAAAGGCAGGAAGTGTGAAGGGGGGAAGGGGAATTTCATTTGGGGGAAAGGTGGCTTGGAGAGAGTGATGTATAATCTCCGAAGCAGCTAAAATCGCTTAGCCAAACACATTGACCTGACACAAAAACGCCAACACTTTAGCGATGTGACGCTTAGAAATAAATCGCTTTTTCCGCTCGTTCCAACGGCCTACGGCATCGTCGACCGCACCAAGGTCGGTTTCCGTGAAAACCATACATCGGCGAGCCTTGATTTTCATGCCTGCGTGGGGAGCAAGGCTTGCTCATGAATGTTTTTGTATCCAAAATCAATTTGCGCAACATCCTGATCATGCCTGTCTTTAAAATCCAAGTACATCTTTTGATGATAAACCGATACTCTTGACCAACAACCCCATTTATAATAAAATTCAGAACAAATGTTCCTATAGGAAAGGAGAAATAACATGCTTCGCCAACTCCCCGTACAAGCATTAAGTATGATCAACGGAAAATTGCTTGGAGACGGCAACATTAGTATCGAAAAGACTCGCAGCCCGCGGTTTCGCTTTTCTCATTCCCTTCACGACCAAGCTTGGTTTTTTCATTGCTATAAACAACTGAGCAACTATCTTCCTCTCTCAAAGCCAAAATACCGTAAAGTGTCAGACCCTCGCACAAAAAACGGATTTACAGAGAATTATTACACCCAGTCGCGCAAATGCGAAATCGTTCAGCAACTGAAGACGTTATGGTATCCAAACAACCGAAAAATGATCCCTTTTGAATTTTTGTCTTCGTCATTTACTCCCCTTTGTCTCGCGTGGTGGTATCAAGATGATGGCCACTTGAAAACCGAAAACAACCAGATCAAAAAAATCATTTTATCCACTGATGGATTTACAACAACCGAGAACGAGACATTGATGAAACTCATCAAAAAACGATACGGATTGACATTCAAATTGGACAAGCATAACAGGCTCGTCCTTTACGACAAGCCGCAAATCGTTTACTTCATCCGTTTAATCGAACCGTTCGTACATGAAAGCATGAGCCGGAAAATTACCATTCCTTCCTTCCCAGAGCAAGTCCCGAAGAAGAAACGAACAACGATTTACTTGCCAAGCAGTATCCACATTTCCCGACCAACTCAAGAGATTCATCACATGTTAAAGCAACTTCCAATCATATACAACAAGTTGCAAGACAGGGTCGTATATAGAACATGGTTTATAGAAAAGATTTCCGCATTGAAAATAAACAAAGCCATAGCCAAACCGTATCAAATCACATTGACTGAGGAACATCTTCGATCTATCCATGCCTGCAGGCAGAGTGCGGGTTTAACAGTAAGCGAAGTCGTGTATTTATGCGCTGTGGAACACCTCAATAAACAAGAGAGACCTTAGGCCGCCCTAAGGTCTCTTGGTTTATGACTAACGAAGCAATTGCAATACCCCTTGCGGTTGTTGGTTGGCTTGCCATGCCTCAACGTCTTTCGAACGTTGTGTAGACTACCTCTTCACCCTCAGCTTCACCTGTTAGGGGCTGGGCGCTTCGGTTCGGCATCGGCCTCCCCTACGGGCTTCATCACCATAGCACTCGCCGTAGGTGGTATGCCCTAGTCGTTGAACCTTCTCCACCCTTTCGGGACAGGAGCTTGGCTGCTGATTGCCCAATCCTTTAGCTTTTTCCGCCATCACGTCTGCCGTTTCCAGCTCCGTTGTGGCGCCAAAGGCTCTCAGGGCTTCCCAGCAATTCACCCAGTCATCCTCTTAGCCGTTTCCAGCTAAGACGCCCGCCAAACCAGCCTACCGAAGCAGCTGCAACACCGCTTGCGGCAGTTGGTTTGATTGAGCCAACATCGCTTGCGCTGCTTGCGTCAAGATGTTGTTTTTCGTGAATTCCATCATTTCTTTGGCCATCGTGCCACCCGCCCTTTCGGTGCGGGACAAGACTACCTCTTCACCCTCAGCTTCACCTGTTAGGGGCCGGGCGCTTCGGATGAGCGAGGACGATGGAAATCCTCTTCACCCTACGGGCTTCATCGCCATAGCACGAGCCGTAGGCGGTATGCCCTAGTCGTTGAACCTTCTCCACCCTTTCGGGATAGGAGCTTGGCTGCTGATTGCCCAATCCTTTAGCTTTTTCCGCCGTCACGTCTGCCGTTTCCAGCTCCGTTGTGGCGCCAAAGGCTCTCAGGGCTTCCCAGCAATTCACCCGGTCATGATCCCAGCCGTTTCCAGCTAGGACGACTGTGCCTGTCGCCGCTAAGCGGCTAAGGCATAATCAACGTCGCGGATGCGGGATTCTGCCGCGGTTAAGTTTTCAGCTGCCGTGCCCAAGTTGTTGATCGTGTGTTCAAGACGGTTTTGATAAGCGCCAAGTTTAGCACGTTCAGCAGAAACTTTTTCAATGGCAGTATTAATGGTTGTAATCGCCTTATTAGCAGCTTCTTGGGTCGAAATGTTAATACCTTTTACTTCAAAGGTTGTGTCACTAGTCAAAGCTGCCCCCAGTGTAAACAAAGTAGTTCCAGCCGCATCTTTAAAAGTCTTGTCATCACTTGATGTCGCTACTACTTGTCCACTAGCATTCTTCAGCTCACCGCTTGTAGAATTGTACGTATACTTTCCTGCCTCCAGGCCATTATTAGTAACTGCTGCGGTCCCTGTCGCTTTCGAATTTGTATAATCAATAGTGACTGTCCCACTGGTGACGGCATCATTGAATGTATACTGGTCATCTCCCGTAACCGCTGTGTAAGTTTTACCATCGGCGCTCGTTGCTACGGCTAAACCATCGCTATTGATCAATTCATAGTTACCAGTACTGTCATTTTTTCGAACCGTATATGTGCCGTTTGCAATGTCTTGGATGCCATTAGTGTTAGTCAATGTAGCCGTATCCGTATAAGTGACGTTGTCTGCAACTCCTAGCGCAAAGCCTCTCATATCAGAAATTTGCAATGCTAGGTTTTGATTCTCGTTTGCTCCGATATGGAAAGTTCCCGAAAATGTACCGTTAAGAAGTTTTTGAGTGTTAAATTCCGTCGTATTTCCAATACGGGAAAGCTCTTGCGAAAGTTGATCCACTTCTTTTTGAAGTTCAGCACGATCCGTCGCCGTATTCGTATCGCTTGCTGCTTGAACTGCCAACTCCCGCATCCGTTGTAAAATGGAATGGGTCTCATTTAAAGCGCCTTCTGCCGTTTGAATCAACGAGATACCATCTTGGGCATTCTTAGATGACATCTCCAACCCCCGAATTTGCCCGCGCATTTTTTCGGAGATCGCCAAACCCGCCGCATCATCGCCCGCGCGGTTGATGCGCAGACCGGAAGACAGTTTTTCCATGTTTTTCGCTGCGGCGCCTTGACCGATCGTCAGTTGGCGATACGTATTCAACGCCGCGATGTTGTGGTTGATTCGCATGCTTTCTTCCTCCTTGAATGAATTTTTTCCACATCCTTGTGGAACGCGCTGGCATGGGGCGAAAGTCGGCCGCCTTTCGCCGTATGCCGCGCTCATTGTTTATATCGGCGCGTTTTTTAGAAGTTTAATAGGGAAAGAGAAAAAATTTTTTCATCGGGACGAAAAAAGCGCCGCTTGGGCGCTTAGGGGTTATGGCTGTTTCCACTGCTTCAGCTTGGCGGTCAGTGCGGCGAGCGACGCTTCGGGCGCTTCGGAGGCGGCGCTGTTTTCCGCTTGGATGGCGAGGTACACTTCTTTGCGGTGGATATCGATGTGCTTGGGCGCGTTGATGCCAAGCTTTACTTGATCGCCTTGGATGGCGAGGACGGTGATTTCGATGTCATCGCCGATTTGGATCGCTTCGTTGATTTTGCGCGTCAGGACAAGCATCGGGCCGCCTCCTTTATGTCGCCACTTTATCTGGGAAGAGGCGATGTTTCGTTTGGTACGCGGTGTTCGTTAAGATCACTTGCTTGCCGAGCCGTTTGTGAACATGGATGACTACAGGCGCCTGCAAGTTGGCGGTCGTATGGTCGAACGGATCAGCGACAGTAAGGACGACATACACTGCAACATCACGTTCGCTTTCGATGCCAAGCTGTTCGACAGTTGTCTCGTCGAGCTCAAATTCGTATGTTGGAAAGTACGAAAACGGCTCGATCAACACAAACCCGAGCGTAGGCGTCTCGACCGACTGCAAGATGACAAACGGCGTGTCCGCGAGCGGGAGAAGGACGAACCGCTTCTCGTCCGCAAATCCTGGCAGACCGTGGGGGAAATGGATGATGTCTTCTTCCTTCACCGCCACGGTTCTGTGGTATTTCGTGTCGATGTTCATGAATCGTTCCTCCTGCTTTGTCAAATGACGACATCAATGTGAAGCGACGGACGTTGGGCAAGATCGATTTGGACCGCTCCACGTTGGTAACGGATGATCGGCTCATGTGGTTTCACATCGATGCGAGGCGCGTGCGTGATCCAGTCGATCGCCAACCTCCCCGGTTCGTAGCCAATCTTGACGCTGAACGACGGCGGAACGAGGGCGATGTTGAACTCAAGCGGCGGGCCTTCGCTGTTGGCCGCGGCTTGATCGGCGAGCGGGTGGCCGCCGTTTTCAATGCGCATCAGTTCATCCCCTTGGATGGCGGCACGCTCGATGAAATTGAGCACCGCTTGCCGCCCGTCTTCAACGCCATCGCGAATGAGCTCGAATACATGCTTATTGTTCACCGCCGCCCATGCCTCGGTCTGATCGATCGTCAAGCGTGCAGGAACGGAAGTGATATGCATTTCCGCAGGCGGCTGTTCAATCGTCAGCTCGGCGGGCGGTTGAGTGATGTCAAGCCGCGCGGGTGTCGTCGAGATCGCTAGCCTCGCGTACGTCGCTTCCATCCTCAGTTGTGGCACGCGCATGTCTTTCCTCCTTTCGAAGGCTGGATAGACACCACCGCGCGAAAAGAAACGGTGGCCGTTAGACCGGCTTGAAGAACTAGACAGCCCGTCGGGCGAAAAAAGCTAGCGAACCGTTAGTTTAGCGCAAAAAGTCAACCAACGTCGGCTGAATGACGCGCGCGCCGACCGCCAACGCCGCACGGTGGACGCTTTCTTGCGTTTTTAAGTCAATGATGACTTTCTCAAGATCAACGTCTTCGTTGTCCGACAACATTTTTTCCGCAATCACTTGTTGGCTGTCGATGCGGTCTTCCATCAGCTCGATTCGGTTCATGCGCGCGCCAAGCTCGGCGCGGACGCCAAGCAAATGGGTCAAATGGTCATCCAGCTTGTCCAAATAGCCCGTTAGTTCATCCCCTGTCGTACTCGCGTTTTCCAAAGAAGCAGCTAGATCCTGCAAGTCGGAAAACAATCCGTTGCCCGCCCCAAACGCCGTGCTGGGCGGAATGTTGACAGGGAGGTAAACACCTTTGGCCAGCTCGATGTTCAACTGTTGGTCATTCGTTGACACGGTGATCGTTCCATCCGCATTCACCGTGACGGGCGGGTCGGTCGTTTGGGCGCCGTTGAAAATGTATTTGTCGCCGATTTTCGTATTGGCGATCGTGACCAAATGTTCGGTCAGCTGGCGCACCTCTTTGGCGATCGCCTGGCGCTGCGTCTCTTCGTACGTATCATTGCTCGCTTGGACGACGAGCTCGCGGATGCGCTGCAGCGCCTGCGTCGCCTTGTCAAGCGCCGAGTCCGAGTTTTCGACCCAATTGTATGCTTCGGAGAAATTGCGTTTAAACTGCTCGACTTCGGCCAAATTCGAGCGGTAGGCGATTCCTTTCATCGCCACGACAGGATCGTCCGACGGGCGGGTGATTTTTTTGCCCGTCGACAATTGGGTTTGATATTGATCCAACCTTTCATAGCTTCGAGTGATTTGTTTCAACATATTATTCGCCAACATGCTTTGCGTAATGCGCATCCTCGTCCCCTACCTTCCGACGACGCCCATGCCGTTGATGATTTTATCGAGCATTTCGTCAATCACCGTAATCTGCCTTGCCGCGGCGTTATACGCGTGCTGGAATTTGATCATGTTCATCATCTCTTCGTCAAGCGACACGGAGCTGACCGACTGCCGCTTTTCCTCCACCGACTGGCGCAGCGTTTCACTATTGCTTTTCATTCGATTCGCCTGCTCGCCAGCGACGCCAAGCTGGCCGATCCAGCCTTGATAGTTCGTTTCGACCGTGCCTGAGGCAAGCGGCAACCGAAGCGAGGCGAGATTCACCGCGATCCCATCTTGCAGTGAAACGGTCGTGTTGGATAAAAGCAAGCTCCGTACGTTGGCGAGGTTGATGGCGTTGTTGCCGTTTCCAGATTGTCCTGCTTTCGTCGCCGCGGCGATGTTGGCCAAATCATCGATACCGGAAGCAAGAGCGATCGTTTTCGCCGCGCCGTTCACTTGATTGAGTCCGGTAAAAAATGAAAGCCCCGTATTTCCATTCAAGCCATAGCCTTGTTCGTGGACAGTATTAAACAACGTGCCGAACGTATAAGCGAGCTTGTCCAAATTGGCGAGCATCTCGGGATACAGCCCTGTCACGATCAGCTGTCCGTCGGCGTCGGTTCCGTTCTTATAGCCGTATCCTTCCACAAGCCCGCGCAGCTTGCCGTTCGGAAGGGCGGAAACCGAAACGGTCGTTCCACCTATGTTGAGCGCCCCAACGCCTGTATCAGGCGGCACTTCCTTTACGTTATCGCCGTCCACGTCGCTGCCGTCCGGGAAGGAAAGGGACGAAGCGTTTCGCCCTTGGACGAGATACACTTTTTCGTTGCCATTGAGGATGTATACATCGTACATGCCTTCTGCCGCTTTCGAGGCGTTGCCGCCAACAGGGCGGTTCTCCACTTGAATGTCGATGAACGTCGAGAGTTCATCCACCAACCGATCGCGCTCGTCATATAAGTCGTTTGGCAAATAACCGTTCGGCTCAATTTCGGCGATTCGGGCGTTGATATCGCTGATTTGCTTCAAAAGCGAATTGACCTCCGTCACCGTCACCCCGATTTGCGTGCCAAGGTCCGTGCGGATTTGGGTGAGTGAATTTGATAAATAGTGAAACGTCTCGGCAACCGCCAAACCGCGCTGGCGGACAACAGAGCGCGCTCCTTCGTTTTCCGGGTGGGTGCTTAAGTCTTGAAGGGCTTGCCAAAACTGATCCATCGTTTTCGCGAGCCCGCTGTCGGACGGTTCGTTCATAATGTCTTCCATTTTCGCCACCGCGTCGGCGCGTGCTTCCCAGTAGCCGAGCTTGCTGTTTTCGCCGCGATATTGGATGTCCAAAAAGTATTCGCGCACCCGTTCGACCGATTTCGCTTCCACTCCTGTCCCCATTTGCCCTGGAATGTTCGGGCGATTGAGCCCAGGCGTCGGGAACGGGGGCGTCGCCTCGAGTTGGACGCGCTGGCGTGTGTACCCTTCCGTATTGGCGTTGGCGATGTTATGTCCGGTCGTATATAGCGCCGCTTGTTGGGCCATCATGGCGCGCCGAGCGGCTTCTAGTCCATGGAATGTCGAGAGCATCGTTCTCCCCCTTACGCTTTCGATTCAAACAGCGGGCGGTCTGGCGATGGCGCGTATTCTTGTGTGCGGCTGTAGGTGGACGGCGTTGGGGCGAACGTCTCGATCATGGCCGTAACGAACTGGAGCGACTGCTCAATGAGCTGGCGGTTTAACTCATTGGCCTCGGCCAACGCGTTCACCGCCGCCATCAGCCGCTCTCCACACTCACGCAACTGTTGGCGCTCTTCCCCTTTCGCCATCGCTTGGCACGCGGCGATCGTCGCCGTCTCGTCGCCAAGCTTTTCCTTCAGCCAGCGCCGCCGCCGTTCTTCCAGTTGACGGATGGCGAAAAGGTGTTTTTGTTCATCAGCCAAGAGCGCGGACAGCGACCCGATGTCGTTTTTCTTCAACGCTTCCGTCTTCCGCCGCGCCAGCGCTAACAAGCTTCCATGCAGCTCGACATGCGCCCGCAATAGGTGAATGAGTTCGGCAAATGTCATCGCGAACCGCTTCCTTTATCGGTGATTTCGGTAATAGTCGATCATCCGTTTGGCGACTGCCTTCGGGTCGACCGTATACGTACCGTTTTCGATTTGTTGGCGCAGCTCATCCAATTTCGTCTGCCGCGCCTGTTCCCAGCTTGCCGCTTCTTGCAGCTCCTTCGCTTCTTTGGAAATTTCCACTTGGTCGCCAGGCCCCTTCCCCGCCGCTAGCCGCTCGGTTTTGGCGAGTTGGCGTTGATACGGGTTGACGTTCATCGGACCGATAGGGTGGATTTTCATCGCGTTCACCTCGCTTAACCGACACTGTTCACATCGTGCTACTGTTTATATCGGAACACTGGCGGAAATGTTTAGCGCTCCTTATGATCTTGGGTGTAATAAGTGGCGTGGCGGGAACGGAGGTTTCGTTCCTTTTCCGTCTCCGCCTGACGCAAGTCCGCTTTCAGCTTGCCTAAACAGTTAGCGCACAGCCGCCCCTCGCGGATCATCGCCCCGCACGAGTCGCACGGATAGCCGAGATTCGGAAAATGAACGAGCTGCAGGCGCCCCGCACGAATCCATTTAATGATCAGCTTCTCCTCCACACCCGTTGCTTCGACAACTTGGGGCATCGTCGCCGTTCGGTTTTCCCGTCTGCGCAAAAAGGCGTAAACGCGCTCAAACTGCCGCTCTTCCTCTTGATAACACGATTCACATACATCACGCGTCGATAGTTTGACAAACAACCGCCCGCATTTGGCACAGTTCGATAATTCCGCCACCGTCTTCCCCTCCCGATTGCCTAATCAAACGGTTACGTATAAATATTAATAATGAGCCCTTGGATCTCGCCGACAAGCCGTAGAATGTCAAGCCCTTTTTGTTCGTGTTTCAACACTTCGTTCGTCAATTCGATCAACTTTTGGTCGACTTCTTTCACTAGTTTATAGATGCGCGCCCGTCCGCCTCGGCTGAACCCGCGCTGTTCTTCCAGCTGGAGGCCGTTTTTCACCGCGTCATCCAAAAACGATCGAACAAGCTGCTTATATTTGCGCAAATCTTCAACGGTCCGCGAGTCAGCCAACTTTTTCCCTTGTTCTTCGATTTGGCGGACTTGCTCGTTGATTCGCTCCCACATCACCTCACGGCGCGTCTTCGCCATAACCTCAGTGAATGACACCGATTCCATCGCCGTGTCGTCCTTGCGGCTGACGTTCGCCAACCCAGCGCGCGTCACTTTTTGCACTTCCATCGTCATCACCTCTTGTTACCACCATTATCGCACAATCATAGCAAAAGGGCGAGGCGTTTATTGCCCCGCCCAACGCGGATTCCATTAGCTTTTTAGCAGCTGCAAAATCCCTTGCGGCAGCTGGTTCGATTGCGCGAGCATCGCCTGCGCCGCTTGCGTCAAGATGTTGTTTTTCGTAAACTCCGCCATCTCCATCGCCATATCCGTATCGCGGATGCGGGATTCGGCAGCGGTCAGGTTTTCATTGGCGGTAGTCAAGTTGTTGATTGTGTGTTCCAGGCGATTTTGATAGGCGCCCATTTTGGAGCGGGATTTTGAAACAGAGATAATAGCATTGTCCAGCGAACTGATCGCATTCTGGGCGTCAGTAACCGTTTTGATATTTAAAGTGCTGATGTTGACATTGTCCTCGCCAAGAGAGGTTTTCAACTGTTGATTCCAGGACATGGTCAATGTTTGTCCATTATTTGCACCAAGCTGGATACTGATCGACTGATTAGCAGCAAGTATATTCATCTTATTAAATTGGGTGTCTTTACCGATACGATCGATTTCCTCAATTAACTGTTGAAACTCGCTGTCAAGAGCCTCTCGGTCCGTGCTTTGGTTCGTACCATTCGCCGCTTGCACCGCCAGTTCGCGCATCCGCTGCAAGATGCTATGGACTTCGTTTAACGCCCCTTCTGCCGTTTGGATCAATGAGATGGCATCCAGCGCGTTGCGTTCTGCCATTTGCAGGCCACGGATTTGCGAGCGCATTTTTTCCGAGATGGCGAGCCCCGCCGCGTCATCAGCCGCACGGTTGATGCGCAATCCCGACGAGAGGCGCTCTAAGTTTTTCGAAATGCTTGACTGGTTAGCTGCTAAGTTGCGATAAGCATTGAGTGCTTGAATGTTATGATTGATTCGCACGAAAATCCGCCCCTTTGCTTCTTATTCCCCATACGTAATGAACTGTTCGTAGGCAGCTGCTTTTTGTTTAGGTGACGCCTGCGCAGATAAAGCCCTGTTTTGCAGCGCTTCGTTCCACGCCGTGGCGATCGTGGTCGTCAGTTGCAGCACTTCTTGGGCAACTGTGACGTCTTTTTTCATATTGGCCTCAATGAGGCGCTCCGCCATATAGTTATAGAGCGCATCCAACTGATGGGCGATGATGCCAGCGTCATAGCGCAGCCCAGCGCCAAGGCGGCGAAGGATGTCGTTTCCTTTTTGCAGCTGTTTGTTCGCTTTCCAATGGTCTTTTTGTTTCATGGCCGCGATGGCCTCTTCCAAACATTCCATCAGTCCTTCATATAACAACGCCGTCAGTTGCTGCGAGTTTTTCTGGTAAATCCATTCCTCGGTTAAAAAGTCCAACACCCTGCACCCCCATTGGCTCTCTGTCATTTATATCGGTCATCGATCAGCCAGTGTTTAATGGTTTTTTTCAATTTCTCCAATCAAAATCAAAATTTCTGCAATGACCGCGTACAGCTGCGGAGGGATGCGATCCCCGAGATCAAGCTGCACTAAATGTTGTACAAGCAGCGGATCTTCTTGAATATGAACGTGGTGTTGTTTGGCGAGTTCAATAATCTTTTGCGCCACATGCCCGCTTCCTTGGGCAACGACAGTCGGCGCCTGGCTGTTCGTTTCGTCATAGCGAACAACCGCCGCCGTTGGACCGTTCATTTGTTTTCGCTTTTTTTGGTTAAAATAGGCTGACATCATATGGTCACATCATACCCTCTTTCAGCAAATCGTCGATACGGGCGGGCCGATGGAGCTGGCGAAGGTTGTTCGTCTTTCCGCTGGGCATCGTTTGTCAGCTTCGTCACGTTCACCGCTGCCACCCGATAGCCGATCTCTTCCAATTTCTCTTTTGCCTTGTCGATAAATGGCTTCGCTTTGTCGGCAAAATCGTCACGGTCGTTGCGAAGCGTAATCGATAAATTCCGCTCATTCGCGTGAAGCAAAATGCCCAGATCTCCTAGCTTTCTCGTTTCTAGCAGGAAATACAATTGGCAGTTTTCCCAGTCGATTCGCTCGCCATGTTGGCGGGCGTTGATATAGACGTTAACGTTCTGCACTTCGCTTTGCCATAACAGCGGCAAGGTGAAGAAAAAGCTTTGCCACCCCGCCGTGCCATCCCATTTGTTTAGCAGCTGCTGTCCGGTCAAATTCGTTAACGCCTGCTCTGCTTGCCTAGCAACCGATTCACTTCCGCCTTGCGCTAGGCGCAAAAGCACTTCCTTCATATTTTGTAACGCCGATTCTTCTTGGTTTCCCTTCAATACGAGCCATTCGGCGGCTTCATGATCATGCGTCAAGCCGAGGCGGCGAATCGTGTCAAACATGTGCCTTGCTGATGGCCCATCGGCTGGCGGCTGCATCACCTGGTTCACTTGCTCAAGAAACGCTTTGGATGAATCGGCTGTTGTTTCACCTTGCATCCTCACAAAATGTTTCACCTTCGCCTCGGACGGTTTAAACACGATATTCGCTAGCATGTTCTTTACTTCGTTCACAATGTTCCGCGCCCCAGCCGCATCGCCTTGGCGCAGCCGTTTTTTTGCCTCGGCGAGCGCGGAGCTGGCTTTCATCAACTGTTTTTCCGTCGCCATATCGGTAAACAGCATGATGTCGCTTTTTAAAATGGCGTTGTCCAATTGTTTGATCGCCATTTCCAATACCGATGTAGCTTGCAAGCGGGCGGCGGGGCTGTTGTTTTCCGTCAACTGCGTCACCGTCTCTAGCTGGCGCATCACATCGCGCTTCACGGTTTTAAAATCAAGCGCGGCCTGTGCCATTTTTTTCGTGACTGTTTGTACGAGAAAGTTTTTCGATTCAAGCGACAAAGCCGCTTGCCATGGCCCATCAAATAGGGTGTCGACATCCAGCGGGCGATCGGTAGACGCGGACGGGAGCGACGCCTCGATCTCATTTAACGTTTTTAACACCGTCTGTCTCGCGGCGAACTCTCGCCCTTTTTCCATCAGCGTTTGCGCACTGGCAAGCGAGTCGGCCCATGCTTGTTCCCAGTGAGGGTGGGCGCGGAATGCTTCGGCGATATCCGCTGCAACGGCGTCCAACGCCTTTTCCAAGTGGGGCTCTTGCTGCAGCGATTTGATCGCTCGGCGAATGGCTTCATGCAGTTGTTCGATCGGTTGATCGACATTTCCCGCATCATCTACCACTTCGTTTAGGCTGTTCGCCAGAGAAGCGGCATGCCGCAATCCGTCTCCGATAGCATCGATATCACCCGATTGCTCCAACAGTGGAACGGCGGAACGCCGTGAAGTTCCTTCCTGTCCTCTCCCTGCTGTCATCCCCGATGAAACCGATATAGGGTCAACCGCTGTCATCTTGAATGGAGCTGTCGTCTCATTAACAGAAGATGGCGGCTGGACAACCGACGATTGTCCATTAACTGTAGCTGCGATCGACTCGATTTGGGCTAGTTGGCGGACAAGATGGGTTCTCGCTGCCGCATGTTGGCCAGCTTGTTGCAGCCACGTTGTTTCTTTTAACACCGTTTCTATTTTTTGACGGATATCCCCTGGCAACTCGCTGTGTTCAGCGAGCAACTTTTGAACCTGGGACAGCGTATGCGACAAATTTGGTGTACGAACGGCTTCCGCTCGGATGGACCGAATTTGCTTCATTAACTCTGGCGACGGTTGGAAGACGTCATTCACGGATCGGACGGTCGTTTCCGAAGTGCGAACGGATTGTTCCGCCTTCACCAATGCCTCATTCAACCGCGCCCGCGCTTCCCCTTCGCGCCCTTGCCGCTGCAGCTGAACGACCTCACGCAACGCGCGATCCACTGGCTCCGCCACGTTCCGATCTACATTCGGCGCGTGAACCACTTGTTGGCGGACGTATTCCACCGCCTTGGACAAGTTCGGCTCACGGGCGGCTTGTTCACGCACTTGTTGGAGGAGAAGGGCCGTTTCGTCGGCCAGCGCCCTTCCCGTCCGTCCCGCTTGGCGCTCGAATTGATCGGCCGCAACAGTTGGATTCTGCGGTACCTCTTTCGTCACATCTTGTTCTTCTCGTCTGGCCAATGTAAAGGTAGGGGCGAGTTGGTTGGCAATCTCAGCGAACTGCTCCCCTAACGGTTTTCCATGCAGTGCCTCATGAACAGCAGCAAGGTGGGTGCTCGTCAGTTCCAGTTTTTTATTGATGACAGCGCGAACGGTATCTAATTTTTGCTCTATGGTGCCTGGAACTTCGGTGAAAAACGTTCGCAAAGTGGAAACAGTCTCTTTCGTGAGCGGTTGCCCGTGTTTTTGCAGCCAAGCTTCGACTTGCCTTAGCTCGGTCGATAACGGTTCAGAGGCAGAAAAACGAACCGCTTGTTCATTCGCCTCTTGTGGCGGGCGGGAAACGATTCGCGCCACAGGAACCCCCTCTTGTTCACCGATGATCTTGATCGTCACACGGCCTTTCTGTGGCCACTCCCCTTCTGTTCGAACCCGCACATCCGTTCCTTTGAGATGGACGACCGCTTCGTCGCCTTTTTTCTCCTTGATCCCCGCGTCATACGTTTCACCTTTTTGCAACACAAGTGGCTGGTCAGGTGCTATCGTCGTCTGTTTCATAAAAATGTTGCGAATTTCCATCTCCGTTCACTCTCCGCTCGATCGGTTGCTACTGTTTATATCGGCATCCCATGGGCAAATGTTTAGCCTACTCACGCCCTGACCAACGTCAACGACCCAACTTCCGCCGCCCCCGCCTCAAGCAGCACACGGGCCGCGTGGCGGACGGTGATGCCTGTCGTGTAAATGTCATCGATGAGAGCTATTCGCTTCCCATGGATCGGCAGATGTCCGGAGAGAAAAAACGGGTTGTCGGTCTCCAGCCGCTCGCGGCGCGATTTTTTCGATTGTTTTTCGGAATGTTTGCGGGCAAGCCAGGGAAAGGACGGGAATGGAAGCAGGCGGGCGAGCGCTTCGGCTTGGTTGAAACCGCGTTCATACAGGCGCTCGGGGCTTAGCGGAATCGGCACGATGTGCCAGTCTTGGCCAAAATGTCGGCGAAACGCGTGGGCAAACGGGCGGCGAAAGGCATCGACGATGGCGTAGTCGCCGCGAAATTTCCATAAGGTGACGACTTCTTTCATCCAGTCGTTGTATACGTACACCGAGCGGTTTTTGACAAGCCCCCCTCCCCACTGTTCATCTTCTTGCCAGCGGAGACAGTCGGCGCACGGCGAGGGCGCCGACTCGTCAAGCGGGCGGCCGCACATCTCGCAAAGACAGCCGTCAATGAGCACAAACGAACCGCGGCAATGCGGGCAAAGGACGTCCACGTCTTCGAGGAAAAGAAGCTGGCGCCAGCTGGCGATCGGGTTGTACGGTGAATGGCAAAGAAGGCAGTTCATCGATGCAGCAGCCCCCTTTTCTTCGCTTCTTCATTCATACGGAGGATATGGCGGCGCGCCCGCACCATTTCCGTTGTTTTCCCATGGTGGAAAAAGCGGACATCCCCATCAGGAAACGAGGCACTTCTTCCGACGCGGCCCGCGATTTGGACGAGGGCGCTTTCTGTGAAAATGCGGTCTTCCGCGCCAAGGACGGCGACATCGATGTTCGGCACCGTCACCCCCCGTTCAAGGATCGTCGTTGTCACCAACAGCGGCACGCTCCCATCGCGAAACGCCTGTACATATTCAGCGCGGTCTGGGGCTTCAGCGTGAACGCCAACGATACGATTATCCACCTGCTGCAACAAGTGGGTGACCGCCTCCAATTCATCGATGTGTGGGACGAACAAAAACGCTTGCTTTCCTTGTTCCAAACGACGAAGAACCCAAGCGAGAACGTTTTCGGGCAAACGGCCGCGTTCGAGCCGCTTGCGCCAGTTTCCGCACCATTCGAATGACGGAACGGGAAGGGGCTGGCCGTGGTAGCGGGCAGGGATGACGACGGCTTGCCGCTTGCCGCGCCGAATGTCGAGTTGCCAAGCACGGGAGGGGGTAGCGGTTAAATAAATGAGGCTCGACTGTTCTTTTCGCGCCTGACTGACGGCATATTCGAGCATCGGTTCAACCGAGTACGGAAACGCATCGACTTCATCGATGATCATCACATCAAATGCGCGATACGCACGCAACAGTTGGTGGGTAGTGGAAAGAACGAGCGGGGCGATTCGCCCGCGCTCCTCGCTTCCTCCGTACCAAACCGTGAGAGGAACACGCGGGAACGCTTGGCGAAAGCGGGGGGCCAGTTCGCGAACAACATCGGTCCGCGGCGTGGCGAGGCCAACGCGCCAACCCTGCTCGAGGGCAACGGCGATGGCAGGAAACAACAGCTCGGTTTTCCCTGCCCCGCATACGGCCCACACAAGCAGCTCCCGTCCATTTAGAACCGCCTGTTTGACCTCCATCGCCGCCTTCTCCTGAGCAGCGGACAGCGTTCCGTTCCAATCGAGCGGCGCTGCATATTGTTCTGACGGAAGCGGCTTCTTCACATGCACCAAGCGGGTGCAGGAACTGATGCGCCCCATCGACAAACATTTGCGGCAATAGCAACAATCCGTCCCGCAGCGAGCGCACGGAAATGAAGCAAACCTTGACCGATCGTCATTTCCGCAGCGCACACATCGCCAACCCTGTGATGTTTTGATGAGTCCAGGCTGTTCGTGAAGCCAGCTGGCGTGCAAGGCAGCATCAATATCGTCCTGGGAAAACGGGAGTTGTTCTCGTGGAAGCCGCTGGCCGTATAGCCATGCCATAAGCGGTGAGGAAATAGACAATCACGGTCCCTCCTTTTCGTTCGACATATGGGCGGTATTCTTGCGGCAATTAGCCTTTTTCGACAAAATTCCCGAGGAAATATTGACAATGTTTCCGGAGAATAAAAACGTCTCGACAAATTGTGGCAATCCAAGTGAAGAAAATTGCGGATCATGATGAGGATCTTTCCTACACAATCCTAGAAGGCTGGTGATTAAAGGAGCAGGTTGCTTCACCGCCTTGTTTCTCAAATTGAGAAACCCTATGGTATCAGCTTCTCGTTTCACGTCATCTGACGTCAGTTAGGGGGGCGATCGCTGTTTTTCAACAGCCTTCTAGAAGCATGACAAAAGAAAAAAGCCAAACGCAACAAATGGAATCACGGCCATTCGCCGCCGCGCAAGGCGGTGCAGGATGAACTACCTCGAGAACAGCACCGCCTTGCCGTTGTGTTGATTAATGGCTGGTTGCAGACGAAGCCGCTAACCTGCGGTCATTACGGTTGATACCAAGTTAGCCCAATCGCACCTTCGCCGGCGTGGGTGGCGATGACGGGGCCGAAATAGCTGATGAGAAACTCGACGTGCGGATAGCGGGCGGACAGCTCATCGCTCCAGCGGTGCGCTTCATCCGGCTGATTGGCGTGGATGACCGCGGCTTTCAGCGGCACACCTTTTTCCGCGTCTTCGGCGAACAGTTCTTCGATGCGCTTCATTGCTTTTTTGCGCGTGCGGATTTTTTCAAACGGCACGATCACTTTGTTTTCAAAGCGAAGGAGCGGCTTAATTTGCAAGAGACCGCCGATGAACGCCTGCGCGCCTGTCAGCCGCCCGCCGCGCTGCAGGTGGGACAAGTCGTCGACCATAAAATAAGCGCGCAACGTTTGTTTAATTTCGTCTAAACGGGCGATGATGTCCTCCGGAGTGCGGCCTGCCCGCGCCATTTCGGCCGCTTCGATGGCGTAAAACCCTTGCGCCATGCAACTGATTTCCGTATCATACGCATAGACGCGCAAACCGTCCACCATCGCCCCCGCTGTGACCGCCCCTTGATACGTACCGCTAATGCCGCTTGATAGGTGGATGCTGATGACCGCATCATACCCTCCCTCCCGAAGGGCGGTGAACAGGTCGACAAACTCGCCGACGGCTGGCTGGGACGTCGTCGGCAAAGTCGGGTGTTGCTTTACCTTGGCAAAGAATTCATCCGCGGTAATATCGACTTCCTCACGGTACGCTTCCTCTCCGAAGATGACACTAAGCGGAATCATGCGAATGCCAAGCCTCTCACGCACCTCTTTTGGGAGATAAGCCGTGCTATCTGTGACAATTGCCGTTTTCACTGGCACCCTTCCTTCCTGATTCAGGGTTTGCCTCCATTATACCAAAACGGTTAGCCGCCCACCACTCATAAACGAAACGGGCAATATCACGATAACAAGGGCAGACTGACGGCCGCGAATCGCTAGAAAAACCGCATGTGATCAAAAGAAAAGCGCAAAAAAAGGCGTTTCTCTAATCAATCAACCTTGGTGCTTGCCGTTCTCCAAAATCATTGCTGTCAAGAAACAACGATTGTCACCCGCCACTAAGCAGAGGGGACAAGCTACAAGTTTCTCCCATGCAACGCTCTCGCACACAAAGAACGATCTCAGTTAGGAAAGGGCTTAACGGATCATTATAATCAGCTACCCCCCACCCTTCCCGATGGTTGTCCCGCCCGCAGAACGAGACATCGCCGCGGCAGGCGCGCACCGCTATGGACGGCAACACAGCCTGACCCGCCAAATAGAGACGAAGGCCCGCAGTCAGCGCACTTCGACCCAACCGTTTTTGATCGCCACGACGACCGCTTGCGTCCGGTCATTAACGTTTAACTTTTGCAGGATGCTGCTGACATGGTTTTTCACCGTTTTCTCGCTAATGTAGAGCGTTTCGCCGATGGCGCGGTTGCTTTTGCCGTCAGCCAGAAGCTGGAGCACTTCACATTCGCGCCGCGTCAATAAATGGAGCGGACGGCGCACCTCTTGTTTGACCGCTACGCCGCCGCCTCTTTCCGACGTCAGTCGGCGGTATTCACGGATCAAATTGTGCGTCACTTTCGGATGCAAATACGAGCCGCCTTCAGCGACAATTTTCACCGCTTCAATGAGCGTGTCGGCATCCATTTCCTTGAGCAAATACCCAGTCGCCCCCGTCTGCAAGGCGCGCATGACGTAGTTTTCGTCGTCGTGGATTGACAAGACAACGACTTTCGTGTCCGGGTATGCTTCAACCAATTGTTTCGTCGCTTCTACACCGTTTGTATCCGGCATGTTAATATCCATCAGCACCAGATCCGGACGGTGCTCTTCGACAATCGAAAGCGCCTCGCTCCCGTCGGTCCCTTCAGCCACAACTTCAAAATCACCTTCAAACTCTAAAATCCGCTTAATGCCTTCGCGGAACAACGAATGATCATCGATAATCGCGATGCGTGTTTTCATTGTTTCCTCTCCTCCTTGTTCGTTTCTAAAGCCGAACGGTCAAGCGGGACGCGGATGAATACGGTTGTGCCGCCGCCGCGTTTTGAGCGGATGGCCAACGTGCCGCCAAGCAGCTCCACCCGCTCCCGCATCCCGATCAAACCGAACGCATTTTCTTTTTTGACGGATGGGTCGAACCCTTTGCCGTCGTCTTTCACACTGACAAGCAACTGGCGGCATGTCACTTCCATTTTGACGTCAATGTGGCGCGCTTCGGCGTGTTTTAAGGCGTTTTGCACCGACTCTTGAACAAGCCGAAACACCGCCGCCTCCATCCGCGACGGCAGTCGAATTTCCTCGCCGATATGTACAAAGGAAATATGGACTCCCTTATTATATTCTTCGGTCGTTTGCAAGTATTTTTTAAGTGTCGGAACTAATCCTAAATCATCGAGCGCCATCGGCCGCAAGTCGTAAATAATGCGGCGCACTTCCGACAAGGCGGAGCGCACCATTTTGCGAAAATCGCGAATTTCGGCAATCGCCGCTTCAGTCCCTCGGTCTTTCATCACCTTTTCAACGAGATCCGACCGAAGGAGCACATGGGCGAGCAGTTGCGCCGGGCCGTCATGGATCTCCCGCGACAGCCGCCGCCGCTCTTCTTCTTGGGCTTCGATGATCTTGAGGCCGAATTCTTGTTTTTGTTTCGCCCCTTCAATGATCTCGCTGACTTGGCGGAAATCGCTGTTTAAATAATTGAGGACAACCGTAATTTGCCCGACCAAATGATCGGCGCGCTCGATGATTTGCAACAGGCTCGCCAGCCGCCGCTCAAGCTCGTCGCGGCGCAGCCGCAATTGTTTTTCCCGCTCGCGCACCATCGCCAGCTTCATGTGCAGTTCATGCGCTGCTTCATACGCCTCGCGAATATCTTGCTCTGAATGGGACGAAAAGTGTTGGCTCACTTCCGACAAGCGGCGGCGCGCCTGGCGCGCTTCCGCTTCGAGCCGATCCGCCTCTTCAATCGTCTGCACGGTCAGCCGCTTCACCTCTTCTAACTCGCGCAACAAACGGTCTTGCTCCTGGCGCGACTGCTCGCCGATATGGAAAATTTCATCTTTGCTATGTTGAACGGTGTCGATCATTTTTTCGACAATTTCATCCAACTGCTTTACATCCCAACGTTTTTCCCCTTCCATTTGCCAACCTCCAGCAGCGCTGCCAAGCGGTGTGCATGGGCGCCAACAAAATTTATTTGAAGGAAAAAAGTTGTCGATTTATAATAGTAAAAGCATGCCCTATCTATAAATCTTTTATCTTCAGTTTATCATAGTTAAGGCAAAGTGCTAGCTGTTTATGCAAAAAATAAACAAAAGTAAACCGTTTCCACGTTTTTAATGATCGAGGTGTTTTGCTTTGTTACAAAAATATTACACCGTCAAAGGATACGGTGAGCGGGAAATCGTGATTGAAAAATCACGGTTTATTTGCTACATCAACCGCGCTGAAACGGAAGAGGAAGCGGTCGCGTTTATTCAACAAATCAAAAAGAAACATTGGGATGCGACACACAACTGCTCCGCCTATTTGATCGGCGAGCATGATCAAATCCAAAAGGCAAATGACGACGGCGAACCGAGCGGCACCGCAGGGGTGCCGATGCTTGAGGTGCTGAAGAAAAAAGGGGTGAAAGACACCGTCGCAGTCGTCACCCGCTACTTCGGCGGCATTAAGCTCGGTGCGGGCGGATTGGTGCGCGCTTACAGCCGCGCCGTCTCCGAAGGCTTGAACGCCGCAGGCATCGTCGAGCGCCGTCTCATGCGCATCATGAACGTGACGATTGACTATACATGGCTTGGGAAAGTGGAAAATGAATTGCGCTCTTCCGTATATACTATAAAAAATATCCATTATGCCGACCGCGTCACCTTTGACGTTCTCGTTCCGGAGGATAGCCAGCTTCCGTTCGATGAATGGGTGACTGAATTAACGAACGGAAGGGCGGACATTCAGACGGGAGCGATGGAGTATGCCGAGCGGCTGCTTCCGTCTGCCTAAAACGACACCGTAAAGGAAAGAAGGGTTAAACGATGAATCCTACAAGAAAAACGATGAAAAAGCGGAAGAAAAAAAAGCGGCTCCGCCGATTCTTTTTGCTCGTGTTTTTTCTTTTGCTCGGGGGCGTCGGCGCTTTTGGCTACAATATTTATTCCGAGACGAAACAAGCGTCAAGCAAAATTTATCAAGCTCTCGATCCATCAGGTAAGCCGCCGAAGAATATCGAAATGCACAAAGATCCGTTTACCGTACTGTTGGTTGGGGTCGAAAACCAGTACCACGACGAGGAGGGACGGTCTGATGTCGTCATGTTGTTGACCGTCAATCCGAAAACGAACAAAGTGTATTTGTTAAGCATTCCGCGCGACACGCGCGTTTACATCCCGAGCGAAGGGCGGAAAGACAAAATCACCCACTCCTACAGTCATGGAGGCATTCAATCGACAATTGAAGCCGTCAATGAGCTGATCGATGTACCGATCGACTATTACGTGACGACTGATTTTGAAGGATTCGAAAAAATTGTCGATTCGTTAGGCGGGGTCACGGTGGATGTTCCGTTCACATTCAAAGCCCAACTGACAGGTTCGCTCAAATGGCATACGTTCCATAAAGGCAAACAAGAGTTGAACGGCAATGAAGCGCTCGCCTATGTGCGCATGAGAAAATCCGACCCCCGCGGCGATTTTGGCCGAAACGAGCGGCAAAAACAAGTCATCCGAGCTATTATTGACAAAAGCACATCGATCACCTCATTGCCGAAGCTCGACGATGTCATCGCCGATTTAGGAGATCACGTGCGGACGAACATTCCTCCGTCCGATTTATTGTCGTTCATCTATGTCTATCAAAAAATGAAAAACACAGATATCGAAAATTTACATTTAAAAGGATACGACGAAACGATCGACGGCGTGTACTACTATATCCCGGATGAGCAATCGGTTAGCTCAATTAATGAAACATTGCATCAAGCCCTTACCGGAACGGACACATCCTTTACTCAAAACGATCACCCATTAGGACAACGTACCAATTAAAGCATTGAAGCGAAGAGGGGGTGTCCCAAAAGGACTGGGCCCCGCTCTCATCGCTATATAAGCACCAGCTGCTTCTCCCGGGTTCGACAGTTTTGAGGCCATTTTAGCCAAATAAAAATGGCCAAAATGCTGTTATATCAAGGATTTCGCGATGCGGATCCTAGAAAAAAACGCTGAATTTCATAGGCACACCTTACATTTCGCACCCTAACAAGGTTGAAAGAAAGGATTTTTCTTTCGTTTTTTAGAATAACTTTCTGACCAACAAAACGAGCGATGGAAATCCTTTTTTTACCATAACTAGTTGTTCCTTATTCCATCAGACGTAAATCCCCTCGTCCATCCCTAATCCTTGCAGAATCCTTCGCTGCTCGTACGTGAGCGGTTGACCTAACGCGCGTTGGATTCGTCCATCCGGCAGTTCCAACAGGACGACCCTGACGTACCAAAACAATTGAAACATCGCTTGTCCCGTCGGTCGGGTCCGTTTCCGTCCTCCCTCCCCCTTTAATGGGCGTTCCGGGGTGATGAACCTCACATTTCGCATCCAGACCATCCCAAGGATAAAGGATTTTTTATTTACTTTTCAAAAATAATTTCCGACCCAACACGATAAGCGATGGCAACCCTTTTTTTACCATCGCTCGTCGTTCCTTATCGCGTTTAGACGTAAATCCCTTCGTCCATCCCGAGTCCCTGCAGGATCCTCTTCGCTGTTCGTACGTCAGTGGTTTACCCAATGATCGCTGCTGTTGCCCATCAGGCAGCTCCAGTACCACCACTTTGACGTACGCCAACAACTGGAAGATCGCCTGGCCGGTCGGACGAGTCAGTTTGCGCCCCCCCAGCGCCCTTTAATGGACGCTCCGGAGTAACGAACTGGCGAACCCGCCTCCGCAACATATACCCACTCCCCCTCGAGCTTCGCTCGCTGGAGTTGTTCATGAACGCGGGAAAGAACCGATGGATTCCATGTTTTATCGGACAGGTTGCCATCATGCACATCGGCGTAGAGGGGGAGCCCCTCTTCATTGCCGACCAGTCCGAATTGGATTTGTTTCCCCGTAGAGCGGTCATCCCGACTGTAGCCATAGGTGATGTTCAATGTTTTCGAAGAGGCGGATTCATACGCCCCGTAAAGAGAAAAGCTGGTCGTATCCGCATGGAACACCCGAAGAGGGATGCGTTCTTTTTGGTAAATTTGAAGCAAGCACTCCGACACAATGGAATGGATCCCCGCATCATAGAGGCGATCCAAATGGCGGGCTATCGCATCATCGTTGAACTGCGAAGGCTGAACGCCTTCACGAATCAACTTCGGGAGATCCATTTCATGCGCCCACCCTTCCAGATGAACCAGAGCTTGCCGGCGGCTAAAAATATTCAGCAACAACAGGAGGACGATATCGCTCGGCCGGGTTTGGCATTGGGGATCAACCGGAACCATCCGGTCAATCAGCTGATGGAGGCCGAGCTGTTTGGTGATGGCACTGATTATATTAAGATAAGAACTTTCATAAATCGCCTGAATCCGAATGGTCATGATGTAAATTATCACTTTATTTCGGAACAAAAGAGCCATTTTTTTGCACATTCTTTCAGAAAGCCCTCTCCCCTTTTCTGAAAGAGTGTGCTAAATTTTTTGTGAATTATTTCGGAAGAGAAAATCCATCGGTTCAGAGGAGGAGAGGAGGACGTGATTCAATTTCATGACTTTGGCATTGACGTCCAAACGTATGCAGAGCGTGGAAAAGAAAACGACTTCCCTCTTCTGACACAGTGTCCGCATTGCCGGGCCAAGCGCCCGTTGCACCGCCACGGTTACTATGAGCGAAACGCATTGACCCCCCATGGGGTGATTATCGCATTTGGATTGTCCGGTATCGCTGTCGGGAATGCTTGAAGACGGTGAGTGTGCTGCCTTCCTTTCTCCTCCCGTATTTTCAGTATACGTTGTCCGCCGTATGGCAAGTGGTGAAAGAGCAGTTGGGATTGACCGAGGGGACGAACCAGGCTCCGTTCCTCCCGACAAAGGACGGCATCATCTTTTATGTCCGACGGTTCTACCGAAACCTATCAAACCTTCATCGCTTTTTTGCGAGGCGGTGGAGAATCATAGGTCCTATCATGAAAAAAGAAAAGGAACAGGCTTCTTGGTGGATCCGGACGTTGGAGGAACACGGTCTCTATTCGGTCATCAGAGAGATGTGGGAGAACGGATTCCGACCCCCTTTTGCGAATTAAATGGGATCCTGATTTTACATACATATCCTAAATTAGAAATAATTGAGGTTCCCACAAACCTTTCCTATCGACGGAGAAAAAGCAATTCGGTACGATAAGGGCAGGAGGACCGGAACGGTCCTGATTCCAAGTGAGACCAGGAGGAGATTCGAATGGATGAGTCGATGAGACACGACACGGCCCTGTTTCGGTACGGGCTAATCGCTCCGTTGGTGAATGGGCAGGTGGAACCGAAGACGTATCTGAAAGAGGTGAGCGAGCGAGTGCACCATGTTCCCCACCAGGGCGGCAAGCGAATCGCAGCCAAGACGATCCTCGATTGGTGCACCCGATACAAAAAAGGGGGGCTTTGACGCCTTAAAGCCGAAGCGCCGTTCGGACCGCGGCCACTCAAGGCGTCTGTCGCCCGATGATGAGGATCATATTTTAGCCCTAAGAAAAGAACATCCCACCATGCCCGTGACGGTGTTCTACGAACACCTCATCGAGCAGGGGGAATCCCAGAAAACCATACCTCTTACTTTACTATATACCGATTATTGAAAAAACACAACCTTGTCGGGAAAGAAATTTTGCCCATGCCGGAGCGAAAACGCTTTGCGTATGACCAGATCCATGAGCTTTGGCAAGGGGACTTATCCCATGGACCAACGATTCGAGTCAATGGGAAAGCCCAAAAAACGTTTTTGATCGCCTATATCGATGACTGCTGTAACCGTCAAGTAAAATTGAACACTTTTTGCTCATTAATTTTGAACAGTTTCATCGCTGAAAATGGAAATTCTATGCTTCATGAGATAGCTGTCTCCGTTTAAATGAATCACCTCTGCCCGATGAATAATTCTATCTAATACGGCTGTATTGATCGCTCGATCCCCCAGTAGTTCTCCCCATTCACTTGGTCCCTTGTTGGACGTTTGTTTTCTGCAACTAAAAAGTTAAGCAAAACGCAAGATTTTTTCAGCACCCTAAGTCTTTTTATAAGTTCATATAAGAATGTTTCAGTCGATAACTAGTTCCTGTAAATGTTAAGAGATAGCTGTGATGAACAAGGCGGTCAATGATCGCCGTAGTCAATCGTTCATCATGGAATATGCTATTCCATTTACTGAATTCCAAGTTGGTGGTAATAATGATACTTCTCTTTTCGTAACATCCTGCAATGACTTGGAAAAGGAGCTGCGCTCCTTCTTTGCTTACAGGGATGTAGCCCCATTCATCACAGATCAATAAATCGATTTTTTCGAGCTGATTCATCAGCTTGTGGAGATTTCCTGTATTCTTTGCTTCAATCAGTTCATTGACCAACGCGGCTGTTCGATAAAATTTCACGCTTTTCCCTTGGTTACAGGCTTCTACACCAATCGCTGTCGCTAAATGCGTCTTGCCTGTGCCTACACCTCCATATAAAACTAGATTCTCTTTTCGCTCGATAAACTTCGTTGATTTGAGCTCTTCGACGGATAACTGCTTTGGAAACTCGATATGATCAAACGTGTATCCTTGAAATGTTTTCACCACATCAAAATTGGCTTGTTTGAGTAAGCGATTTTTCCGTGTCACCCGTCGATGTTCGACTTCCAGTGCTAATAGTTGTACGAGAAATTCTTCATGGGTATTTGCTTCAATTATGGAATAGTACTCGGCAATGTGATGTTAGTCTAGATTATAGACACAACGAATAGAGAAATGTATAGTAAATCTATCAATCATAAGGAGTGTTTATAATGACAAGACGTTTTGATAAAGAATTCAAAATACATGCAGTAAAATTAGTGGTCGAGGAAGGAAAAGCGGTCTCTCAAACCGCAAGACAACTCGATATTTCGCCAAAAACTCTTCATAAATGGGTCGCAGATTATAAAAAAGATGCCGAACATAGTTTTGTAGGAAGTGGAAACCTCAAACCAGAAGATCAAGAAAAGCGCGAACTCCAAAAACGCATCCGTGACCTTGAGGAGGAAAACGCTATTTTAAAAAAGGCCATGAGCATCTTCGCCAAAAACCAGAAGTAATTTATCCATTCATTCATACGCATAGAAAGGAGTTTCGCGTGGCGAAGATGTGTGAAGTCTTAGGCGTTTCAAGAAGTGGATACTATGCTTGGATCAAACGGCCGGAGAGCCAACAAAAGAAAAGACAGGAAGCGTTGAAAAAGCAAATCAAAAAGATTCATATCAATTCAAGAGAAACATATGGCAGTCCAAAAATCACAAAAATCCTTCAGAAACAAGGAGTCGAGGTATCTCAAAAAACGGTCGCCAGAATCATGAAAGATGGGAACATTCGTTCAAAAACAAAGAAAAAATACAAGGCAACCACGAACTCGAAGCATCATTGGCCTGTGTACCCCAACTTATTGAATCAGCAGTTTGAAGTGAATGAGCCGAATCAAGCATGGGTGGCGGATATCACATATATTTGGACGAAAGAAGGCTGGCTGTATTTCGCATCCATCATGGATTTGTTTTCTCGTAAAATTGTAGGATGGCATCTTTCCGAGCGCATGACAAAGGAGTTAGTGATCAAAGCATTCCAACGAGCCATCCATCGGCGAAATCCTCAACCTGGTCTGATCCACCATTCGGATCAAGGGAGCCAGTATGCATCGAATGAATACCAAGCCATGTTGAGGCAATACGGAATCCAGCCGAGCATGAGTCGAAAGGGAAACTGTTATGACAACGCATGTGCGGAATCGTTTCACAGCATCCTGAAAAAGGAACTCATTTTCCACGAAACCTTTACGACAAGGAAAGAAGCGAAACAACGGATTTTTGAATACATTGAGTGTTTTTATAATGCCGAGCGAATTCATTCCGTCAATGAGTACATGTCTCCGATGGCGTATGAGAAGATGCATCAGCAAGGCAAAAAGCAGTGAACTCTTCTCTCCACAAAGTCACGATATAAGGGGCATCTTTCCTCTTGAGAAGGGGAAGGGTTTACCAAACCGTTCTCCTTCTCAAGAGGCCACCAAACGAAATGCGGTAGTAGGGTTTTAAAATTTTTCTCGATTTTACGTGTCTATTTTCTTGACATAATACCAATCCCTTTATATTCATACAAATATTTGATATGATGTTGTTGAATCATTGTAAGCATCCTTTCTCTTCCCCTTCTAACTGTCCTTTTTGTCCAATTAGAAGGTTAGTGGTGGGATAGGGGTGCTGACAATGATTTTTTTATTTTATAAACTGCTAAACTTTTATCTTGCATAATGCGCTACTTTTATTTTGCACTAAACATTGCTTTCTCGGTGTATCAAGGACTTATTCGGCATCCCCCTCAAAAAATCCTCCCGATTCTGCTCGGGAGGTTGCGAAATGTGAGCATGATGGAGAAACTCCTTTGCTTTCCTTGTGTTTCAAGGATTCATTCGACATGAAGCTCACATTTCGCACCTTGAATAAAAATTCAAAATAACCCTGATTTCATCGAATAAAAATTGGCTCTTCACCACAAGTTGTACTTGATCATTGAAGATCGGTGTGCATAGAGAAAATAGAGGGTACAAAAAATGCGAATTTTCCTGTATGGTAAAGGTGACCAAACCAAACCATCGGAGGAAAATTCGCATGTACTCTCAGTTTATCAAAGAACTCATCGATTTACCAGATGTTTTGATTCAAAAGGTGCGAAAAGAAGGAGAACGTTGGATTTTCGAACTTTCTCTGCCCGAGCAATGTCCGTTATGTCCTGTCTGTTTGAAGCGCACGATCAAAATGACAGACAAAAAGAAACAATGGATGCATGGCTATGCTCAACGAATCGGGATTTTTTGGATTGAACTTCCTGTCGAGCGCAGACGCTGTGGTACCTGTGACATGACATTCAGCACGTCTTATCCAAGAATCTCTCCTCGAAGTGTGGCAACGGATGCTTTTCAACAATGGGTAGCGCAATCTTGCATCGGAACATCCATTCAGGCGGTGGCTCGTATGCTCAAGCTTCCTTACACGACCGTTGAACGCTGGTTTTATACCCATGCCCCTTCCTTCTTATCGAATGATATCCAACCAAAGGCGGTTTGTGTCGATGAGTTTGCTTTTCGAAAAGGGCATGACTACGGAGTGGCGATCATGGATGCCGAAACGGGAGAAGTGTATGCCATCGAAGCAGGAAAGAACGAGGAAGCCATTGGACGCGCATTGGCTCATGTGTCTGGTTCTGTTCAGTATGTCGTGAGTGATTTGGCTCCAGCGATGAAAAAAGCGATTCAAGGGGTTTGCCCAGAAGCAACACATGTGGTTGATTATTTCCATGTCATTCAACTGTTTACAGATGCTTTAGAACGTTGTCGCAAATATTTGGACAAAGGAGGCAAGAAACACGGACATGTTCGCTACGTTTGTCGTTTATTGAGCCAATGTCCACAGAAATTGACGGAGGAAGAACGTCAAACCGTACGGAGATGGTGTAAGGAAAGCGATGACTTAAAGTCTGTCTACCAATCGCTCCAACATTTTCGCTATGTGTCCAACAGCAAAGACGAGCAACAGGCGAAACGACGTTTGGCGGCTTGGATTCACCGATATGTATGCTGCCCTTGTTCGGCTGTACGCGCCATCGCAAAATCGCTTGTCAAACGAACAGATGAAGTCATATCGTGCATATTGTCACCTTATTCAAATGGAAAAATGGAGGGAACGAATAACAAGATCAAACTAATCAAACGTCGGGGATACGGATACCGAAATATCCAGCGTTTTGCATGGCGGGTTCGTCTAGAAACAGCTAACATACTTTAATGGCAGGTGCAAGTACATCTTTTGGTGATGAACCTAAAAATTATTTATTTTTCAATATTTGCATAAAAGTTTATTTTTATGCGAATATTTTGGTCATTTTTTGTATATTATGCAAAGGTTGCGAAATATGAGATGAAGATAAAAAAATCCTCCCGATTGTTGTCGAGAGGGTGCAAAATGTGAGAATTAAGATAATCCATTATTACCCTTTCTATTAACGAGATTATTATAAACACTTTCCATTTTAGTCACATTATCTTCCCAGTTATAAAATAAACTAACGAAACGCCGCCCATTTTTCCCCATTTTCGATCGGAGCTCAGGATTTACCACTAAATCATATAATCGATCCGCTAACTTTTCTATATTTTTAGATTCAGCAATAAACCCTGTTTCGCCATCTTTTACAACTTCAGGAAGTCCCCCGACATTAGAAACAACAAGGGGCAACTCACAAGCCGACGCTTCGACAGCAGCTACGCCAAAACTTTCCTGTAAACTTGGCAAACAAAAAATATCCATTTTATTTAGGTAGTAAGGCACTTGTGTATTAGGAACTGCTCCAATAAAAATTGTAATATCTGATATCCCCAGTTCCCTTGCTATATTCTGCAAGTGATCCCGTAGACTCCCCTCCCCAACAATTAATAGTCTAACTTTTTTTGCCTCTTTATCTAACTGGTTTCTCTCTAATTTTTTAATCAATACGGCAGTTGCCCTTATCAAATACTCAACACCATAACATTCCTCTAAACTTTTGACAATGCCAATAGTAATTTGCTCAGATTGTTCATTTTTAATTTGGCTGGGTTTAAACAAATTCATATCAACTCCAAAGGGAGTGATTTCGATCGGGAGACGAGGAGAGACGAACTTTTCTATCTGTTTCTTCATGACAAGGCTCGTTGAGGCTATTTGAGTTGCAGCATTTAAATTTTTTCTTAATATTTTTTTATTCATTTTACTTTGATAAGGGAAATCAAAAACATCACTCCCCCATACAGATAACAGTGTGGGTTCAAATTTTACTAACCTCGAAAGAGTACCATATCCACTTGCATAGTGCGTATTTAAAATGTCTGGCTTAATTTGCTTTAATAACTTTCTCACTCTAAATACATTGAGATAGTAACCGATAGGTGAACTAAATGGTAACATGTAAACACTCACTCTACCATCAATTTTGTCTTTATGTGGATGTGGTTTATGCATTGTAATTAGATGGACATCATGCCCTCTTTCCACCATAGCATTAACCCATCTAACTGTATGGATAGAGGAAGCACTTGCAAGAAAGCAAATCCTCATTAAAAATCATCTCCCATATTATTTTCTTTAATGCTCAAGAAGTAAAGGATATTCAAAAAAGATTCATGAGCAAGCCTTGCTCCCCATCCTGGCATGAAAATGAAGGATTAAGGCGGCGCATTTTCACGGAAAAATATAGTATTTTTAATGAAGTAAATGTAAGATAGCTGCAAAGTTTCTATCCCTAGAATATAAAGATCTGATATCCTTTGGAATTTCACTAAAACTTTGTGAAAGATTTAATATATTCTTAAACTCCTTATAAAAGTTATTGGAGTGGTCAAAGATATCTAAAACTGGCAACCCCAATCCTATATAATCAAATACTTTCGTTCCATACTCGATTTCCTCATTTCTTACTATTAGCATACCTATGTTGCAATTAATAGCTATTTTTAAAGCCTCTTTATAAGGCATTCTTGGATAAAAGGTTGAGCAATCATCTAATTTGTATTGCTTTAAAATTGATAAAGTGGGTTCTTTATTCGTACCTACAAAATAGATATGGACACTATAACCTTCATTTTTAATATCTTTTATCTTTGAAATTGCCTCATGAGCTTTTTGTTCATCATACTCAGCAAATTTGCCTAGACATACAAATTTCAACACTCCATTGTTTTTAATATGACTATCCTTATACTTATCCACTTCCCCTATATCAAAATCATATCCATTCATTATTAATCTAATCTTTGTATCATTCCCAAACAATTTTTGATAATAACTCTTCATACCTTTTGTACACACAATAAAGTGTCTACATATTTTGTATACTAGTTGCTCAATCCAAGAAGAAACAAACAATTTAAACTTGCTTATTTTAGCTCCCGACTTTCCATATCCCGTTTTTATATTTATAGACCAAGGATCCCTAAAATCAACAATCAGTTTTTTTTTCTAATAAAACAAGCTAATGAAAGAGGTAAAAGATGATTAAATGGGCCACATGAAATGTAAACATTTTTTTGTTTTGAAAATAACAACTTAAAAATGCATAGTATAGTCCAGACATAAAAGTTTTTTTTACCAATACCTCGGAATGAATCCCTAGCCATGACCTCTACACTAACTCCTTTTTCTTTTAAAAATCTAACCATGCTTCTTGAACGAAGAGCTCCTACTCCATCCGATTCCGAAAAAAAATAAGCGATAAAAAGTACGTCTTTCAATTATTGATCCCCCTATGTCATAATAAAGTGATTTAAAAATCCCATCTAATATGCCGAATATACCCCTCAAAGAGAGCCAAAGTATATATAAGATGACTAACTTTTTCGTCTTGCTCATAACAATTCGAGAATACGATCAAATCCCCCTAAACCTGTTCTCCAACCAAATTGCACACAATATCCATATAAACTATTTGCCCGCCCTGTAAAACTACATCTATCAACTATCAACGTCAGGTCCTGAGCCAATGCTTACGCTTGTTACAGAGAGTACATCCTTGTTGACAATGTCATCGTTTGCGTACTCATATAATATATATTAATAAATGATACAGCTAAAGAAAAGTGCAACCATTGATACCACATATAAAAGATGCTGCTTGAACTTGCACTTGCAAAAATGAAACCAATAAAACTCAAAAAGAAATACAAAGCATAGTAAGAATATGTCCCTGAACCCCATTTTCTTATTTTTTTTAAATGAAGAAGCAAAAATACGAATATTATTACATATGACAAAAAACAATTAACCCATAATTCGCCAAAAGTTCCATCCACCAATTATGGGCATTAAAAATCCCGTCTATTCCTCGGCCGGACGTAATCTTATGAATATTCTCTTCAAAATTGCCAGGACCAACTCCCAGAAAATACGAATTTTTCAGAAGTTCCAGCCCTTTGAACAATAATTCTTTTCTAATTGCTGTTGATCCTGAGCCAATAGACAACTGGTATTTGATCAACTCATATGCGCTCTGTAAGTATGACCATTGAAATGTAATAAGAAGGGTACAACCTCCTCCTAATAAAATAAAAGGATATTTTGCTTTTTTTATAATGTCTCTTCTAAATAACAAAGCTCCTATTTGAACGACCAAAGCTATCATACAAAACTTTGAATCATTGGCCATTACAATATAACAAATCATTACAAAAAACAAAATGTTTAACAACTTGCTGCAGAGTCCCTTTTTATAAAACGTATTTAACAAAAACATAGGGGAGATGAGAACTAAGTAAAATGAGAAATCATTTTCATTATAAAAGACAGCAGTTGCCCTCTTGACATTGTGATATATCTCAGGCTCTATAACAATCCTAGAAGTTGGAAAATGAATCCCAAAATTTAATTCAATTATTCCAAATATAATCAACCATACCCCTATACCATAGATAAATTGGTTCAAACGTACAAATATATCCATTGAATCTATAGTCACTAACATTACATATACTAAAGTAAAAAACAAACAAAGGTAATAGACCTGCTTCACAGCAGAAATTTTATCCGTAGCCCAAGTAAGTTGTAACACTCCGTATAAAATCCAAATAATAAAGAAAAGCAAAACACAATTGATATAGGTAGAGTTGCTGATAAGCATTTTTTTCGCTCTTATTTGTTTTACCAACAAAGTCAAAAACAACCCCAATAATATTACCCTTAGTGCAGTAATAGTAAGAGGCCCCATTTGAATGCGTACGAATAAAAAGTCAAATAATGACAAAAACGCTATTGCTATCATTACCATTATTGCATAAGATCGTCTCATCATTACTTCACACTCTCTATTATCTTGTGATATTGCTCGATTATTTTTTCGGTAACTTTACTTTTTCCAAACCTTTCATAACAATCAAAAGCAATTTCTTCCGCCTTATACTGGTTGTAAGTTAACTTCATATTAATTAAAGCTTTGCTCAGAGCCTCAATATCCTCAACTTCCACTAATAACCCGTTTTTCTCATTAACAATGATCTCTGGCCCACCACATTTCGTTGCAACAATCGGCTTACCACATGCTAAAGCTTCAATGAATACAACCCCAAATGTTTCAAAACGGCTTGCTAACACAAATGCATCACATCTTTGCATCTCTGTCACTGCTTGTTCCCTTGACAGCTCGCCTAAAAAAATGACTTGTTTTTCAATACCAAGATCTATTGCTAGATTTTCCAAATTAACCCTTTCCTCTCCATCTCCCCCTATAACTAGCTCTACTTCCTCGTTTCCTTTAAAAGCTTTTGCAAAAGCCTTTAATAAAATATCAAAGCCTTTTTTATATGTTAAAAAAGCTAAACTAAAAAATCTAAATTTATTTGGTTTTTCAATGAACGCATTCTGCTTAAAACGTGATGTATCAACAATATTAGGAATAAGCTCTATTTTTTGTCCTTCTGTATATTTCTTTAGCTCCTTTTGTAAACCAGGACCAACAACAATTATCTTTTTCGCTTGATCAAAGGCTTCTTTAATAAGAGGAATTTGATACTTCTTAATCAATCCCCTTAAAAAAGCAGTGGAGTGCTCAGTAATAATCAGCGGGACATTCCATTGTTTAGAAATTTTTGAACTAGCCCACCCACCCCAGAGAACAGAGTGAGCGTGAATGATATCCGGTTTATTTCCTTCCTTAACCAATTTAGTGAATATCTTTTTTAACTTAAAATAGTACACAATACCTGATCCAACCGGTATTTTAGGTAAAAAATTAAATTCTTTAATCCTATATGTGTCAAGACCGTCCTCTATCTTATGATAAAAGCCTCGTTGCGACTTATACTTTGCCCACTCCTTAAGGCTATGAATTTCTGGATATGCAATAATGATCTCTATTCCTTTTTCCTGCAAGGCAAGAGCTTGTTCTTTAAAAAAGATCCCTGCATTGGGCTTCTCTTTGGTTGGGTACCAAGAGGGAACAATTAATACTCTCAATTTTTTCCCCACCTTATCAGTTTGCTCGAAAATGTCTTATACAGTTCTATATCCGTTCCGGTGATCAACAGCAAGGAAAGCACATTTGCCCCAGTTGTACGGCAAAAAAGCCAAACTTTTAAGACAAATGTAAGAGAATATGCTACAGATGTCGCGATTGCTGCACCGTAAAAGCCCCATTTTGGAATAAAAAGGAGATTCAGAATAATATTTATCACAACCGTAAACAAAGAAGTATATAAATTTAATTCTGGCTTTCCTCTTCCTGCTAAGTCATTCGATAAAATTCGTTCGGCCGAAAACAAAGTGATTCCCAGCAACAAAATCTTGATAAGATTTGCAGCTTCTTGATATTTTTCTCCGAACATGATACTGATCAATAGATCAGAAACAAAAAATAAACCTATGCCCACAATGATAGACAAGAACAGCACATTTCTTGCCACTTTTGCAGTAAGACCATTTCTCTCTGTATCATCTTTAGCTGAAGAAATTCTAGGAAATAGCACAGAAGAAACCGGCTGAGATACTATCCACAGTTTTTCAGCTATGCTTACAGCGACATTATACACCCCCACTGCTATAGGGGATAGGAAATAGGAAATAATTAGTATGTCAATCCTATAATTCAGAAAAGCCAAAATATTACTCAAGTGAGCTTTGTATCCGTATATTAAGGAGTCTTTTATAAATTCCGTAGACACATATCTTGCATCAATGGGAATATGTCTTTTTTTCAAAAAGAAAATTATTAGTAATAAAGGAGTGATAACACTTGCTAAAAAAGCAGCTATTGCTCCTATTACACCAAGTTTTAAAAAAAGCACTCCAACTACCAAGAAAATTAAATTCACTATACTCCCGGAAATTGAAACCAAATTAAATATTCCGAACGCCTGTAATCCTTGAAAAATCGCTTGCAAAAACGAATTAGCAAATAAAAATGGGAGAGAACTTAAAATCAAAAACAGATAAATAGTGGGAACATCCTTAAAAAAGATACCTTTAAATAAACTTATACCTAATACACCTACGATTATCGAAACCACACTAATCATTAGCACTAGAAAAACATTTGTGGAGACGATAGTCTCCAACGAATATTTCTCTTTCCCAATATAATAAACACTGGCGGAACTAATCCCTATATTTAGAAATGTGAACAACATGTTCGGCAATAAAACAATAAGAGCGTAAATGCCCTGTTTTTCTGGCCCCAAAGCCCTAGCGACAATAATCGCTGATGCAAATCCCAATAAAATCGTTATTATATTCCTGTTAAAATTCAATAAACTATTCTTGACAAACCCATTCTGCATAGTATACTCATCCATTTCAAGATTATATATTGATATGAAAGACGAGCGCATCTTACTTAGAAGAGAATGATGGGCAGCCTCTTGCCCTCAGGTATGAACATCACCGCATGCCGGTTTGGGATTTCATCGAAATCATTTTAGCGTCCAGCAACCTTGGCAACCATGTTTAGAGTTACCCTACCCCCTTAAATTTTTTCGCCAATAATGCCACAAAAACACAAGACCTACTCCAGAAGCAACACCTATGATCAATGCAACTATAATGTTTAATAGTGGATCCGGAGAATCCTGACTTGTTGGTTCAACCGGTTTAGACAAAGTCACAATTTTATTATCAATATCTAAAGTTTCCAAAAATAAATTGAGTTGCTGTTGTTTAGACAGACGTTCACGATATACATTAGCAGATGTCTTAATTTCATTCATCAGCTTACCTAATGCAATCAAATCTTTCTCTGGGATATGGTTTTGATTACCTAGATACTTGCTATCCAAATTCAGTACATATTGGTTATTATCAGAAACTAATGAATCAAGCAAAAGGGCAACGGCAAATTCCATCTATTCGCCTTATGGTAATAATCTGTAATCAACTGTTGCAATTCCTCTTTTGCAATTCCACCTGCATCACAAGCTTCGTATTATCTGCTTTAACTCTATCCTTCATTTCCTTCAATAACAAATCTTTAGAAGCCAATAAAATAGCATCGAGCATTTCTTTTACGTCTGAAGGGTTCGAGCCTCTTAAAGTGATATTTATTAAATTTGTATTTTGTGGATTTTCAACTATTAAATTCGATTGAACTTGGGAGATATTATAATGTTGAAGTCCACTTTTTGTATGGCTTCCTCAATAACCTGAGGAGATTTTATATATTCCATATAAACGGTTGGTGTCAGCATTTCACTGAAATAAACGTCCGTTTCTTGTAACGGTTTTCCTGATGCTAATCCGTTATTTACAGAAACAGTAGCTCTAACTGAATAAACAGGATTTATCCAAACAAAACTTGCTAGCGCCGTGACAAAAACCACAATGGCCGTAACACCTATAATTACCCATTTATAGTTGAAAATAACGCGTACTAATTCCACCAAATCAATTTCCTTACGCATAAATTAATAACTCCTTTATTTTTTAATTAATCTTGACAAGAGACGTGTTTTTTATTCGTTTCTGCCTTTTAAAATCCACTGTCTCTTTCCCTACTATCTTTATTCAAATGGCAACACCTTATCGCCAGCCGCTCATAATAGTCTTATGTTCGAAAATCTTGTATCCCTTTGCTTTTAACTAATCCCATGCAGAGGAAAAAATCGAACAATATATACTGGAAAGGGATCTTCACCACAAAGTGTACTTGACAAAGAAAGATGATTATGATGATCAAAACCAAAACAGCATTTCTCCCTTTTTATTCCATGCATCTCTTTGGACAACATTGTTATCATGTTTGCCTTTAAAAGTCGAGTACATCTTTTGGTGATGAACCCTGGAAAGTCACGTTATGAAAAAATCTCACATAATTTGGTCGGTCTCATAGAAACAAAGGGGGTTGGTTATTTGATATAAATGACATAAATAAAACCCGGAAACCTCACGAGAAAAATCATTCTCCCCTTTTATGTGGATATACCCGTTTCTCACTGCTCTCCTAATTTACTGAGCAAATCATCAACAATTCGCTTCCAAGAATATTGCTCCACCGCCAACTTGCGCCCATTTTCCACCATCTTTTCGTATTTCTCGCTCGGAAGGCAAAGCAACTCGAGAACCGCTGCAGCGATCTGTTTAGGATTTTCTGGAGGAGCGATTTTTCCGCAATGGTATGTTTCTAAAATCTCTGCGCTCTCCCCTTCGCCGCAATACAGCACCGGGGTTCCGGTGGCGATCGCCGGGAAAATTTTCGACGGCCTTGCGCCTTTAAACAAATCGATATTGCGCAACGAAACGATGCTGTAATCGGTGATGGAGAAAATCTCTGGCATCTTCTCAACCGGAACCGATCCGTAAAACGTCACGTTGTCAAGGCCAAGCTCTTCTTTTAACGCCATCAACTTTTCTCGCTCTTGGCCATCGCCGACAAACAGGAAATGCGCCCGTTCATCTTTAACTTTGACGATGGCCGCCGCCCGCAACACCGAATCGAGCCCTTGGGCGTATCCCATCGTTCCGGCGTACGTAAACACCACTTTTCCTTCGAGCCCTAATTCCGCAAGCAACTCTTTGTTTTTCGGCAGCGGGCGAAACACATCCGTGTTGACGCCGTTCGGCAATAAAAAGACATCCTCGGGCGCCTTCCCTTGTTCAATCATATAATCGCGAATGCCTTCTGTCGCGGCGGCGATTTTCCAAGCCTTCCGGTATAAAAACAGCTCGAGCCATCTCGCCATTCGAATAAAAAGCCGATTTTTCAAAATGCCGAGCTCAACGGCCGATTCCGGCCAAATGTCAGCGACGTTGAAAACAAACTTCGCCCGTTTCAACTTTGCGCCCACGTACCCGGTGATCCCTAAAAACAACGGCGGGGAATTGCAAATGATCACATCCGTCGGCTTCGCTTTCACCAGCAATGAATAAAACGAGCTGAACGTAAATGAAAAATACGAAGCGAGTCGTTTCCAAAAGCTCCCCTTTGGCGACGGATAAATCCATGTCCGATGAACGGGAATGCCGTCCCATTGTTCAAACAAATAAAACAGGCCGCGGTATGGCTCCGGGATGACGCCGTGCGGATGATGCGGGAATGCCGTGAGCACTTCCACTTGATGCCCCCGTTTGATCAGCTCTTTGCTCACCTCATACACACGAATTTGCGGTGCGCCCGTTTCCGGTGGGAAGTGTTGGCATAGGTAAATGATTCTCATAGCTCATTCCACACCGCCTTCTTGTTTATCATGAATTCCTAATGGCGACAGCAAGCGAAGCATACAAGTAACAACAAGTCATGCATACGCCCACAACTGAATATACATCGCTGCCCAGCCTTGTAAACACAAAGCTACTGTTCTCGATTTGAAAAACCATTAGCACAGGCAGATTATGCAAAACATATTTTTCATCTAACGACGATGTTCACGGACATAGTTAAAGTCATTCTCCCTTAATTGATCACTACTGCTTCTCATCAAGCAATCGTTCCCTCCTGCTTTCATGGATTGCTTTTCGTCATGATCATTCCTAAATTAAGAGCTTCAGATATCCGTATACAAAACACAAGCAATGAAATATTCATTATTTTCCAAAAAAACCCTAATACGAAACAACAGCACAGGGGCAATAAAGATGCCCAACCAATTGCAACATATAGCATGCCTAACTTATCGCTGCCCGATCGCCGCCACGATTTTCTCCGCCGCGTGCCCATCGCCAAAGACGTCCGCATAAACGGGGGCGACTTCCTTGTGAACCGCCGCGACGATTTTCTCGCGGTCCGTGCCGGTTAAGATGTTCGCTCCCCCTTCGAGCGTTTCCACCCATTCGGTTTGTTCGCGCACCGTTACGCAAGGCACGCGCAGGAAATAGGCTTCCTTTTGCACGCCGCCTGAATCGGTGATGATTTTTTTCGCGCCGCTCTCCAGCCTCAGCATGTCCAAATAACCGACCGGATCGATCAGCCGAAGCCCGGGGATCGTTGAGACGTCCAACCCGTATTCTTCCAGCTTATGCCGCGTCCGCGGATGAATCGGCCACACTTTCGTGCCGTCGATGTCCGCAAAGGCAGCCAAAATGGCTTTCAATTTGTCGGGGTCATCGGTATTTTCCGCTCGGTGAATGGTGATCAAGTAGTAGGATTGTTCCGCCAGCGACAAATCAGCCAAAATCGTCGATTGGCGCTGTGCGAGCTCCTTGTTGTACAAAATGGCGTCATACATGACGTCGCCGACATTCCAGACGTTTCGCGTAATGTTTTCTTTGCGTAAATTTTCTACGGCTGTCTCCGTTGGACAAAATAAGAGCTCGGAGACATGATCGGTCATAATGCGGTTGATTTCTTCCGGCATCTGCTTGTTGAAGCTGCGCAGTCCGGCTTCGACATGGATGACGGGAATATGGAGCTTCGCCGCGACAAGAGCGCCCGCGAGCGTCGAGTTGGTATCGCCATAGACGAGCACATAATCCGGTTTTTCCTTCAGAACGATTTCCTCAATTTTGATGAGCATTTCTCCGGTTTGCTTTCCATGACTGCCTGAGCCTACCCCAAGATAGTAGTCAGGTGTCGGAATGTTCAACTCCTCAAAAAAAATGGCCGACATATTCGGATCATAGTGCTGTCCAGTATGGACCAACACTTCCTCGCATTCTTTTCGCAACACACGTGAAACAGGAGCTGCTTTAATAAATTGTGGTCTTGCTCCTAATACCGTAACAATTTTCACATTTAAACACTCCTAGTCTTTAAAATGGACAAAACACCTCACCAATTCTTTTAGCAGTTGAATAAGCAAAGAAGCGAATCCGCTCCTAAATGCTTGAATGCTGCGAACAATTTACAACAACTCCCGCTCGTCCACCATTTTGCTGAAACGCGCCGGGAATCCTTTGACGACGGTTTTCGGTTCCGTATCTTTCGTAACGAGCGCTCCGGCAGCGACGAACGTTTCTTCCGCCACCGTCACACCTGGCAGCAAAATCGCTCCTCCCCCAACACGCGCGCCGCGCTTGATGGTCGCCCCTTTGATTTTCACAAATCGCTCCTCCGTCCGCCCCATGTAGTTGTCGTTGGTCGTCGTGACGCACGGGGCGATGAACACATGATCTTCGAGCGTCGTGTAAGCCGTGATGTAGGAGTTCGACTGGATTTTCGTCCGATCGCCGATTTGGACGTGGTTTTCGACGCACACCCCGCGCCCGACGATCACATATTGGCCGATGTGCACGTTTTCGCGCACGCTCGCCAAATCAGCGATTAATGTGTAGGCGCCGATCGTCGCTCCCCGATAGATGACAGCATTGACGCCGATCGTGCAATGGTCGCTAATGACAAGCGGCGGCAGCTCACCCGACAGCTTGACGGTGCTCGTTTTCGCCGGCTTCGGCGGTTTGCCGAGCACCGCTCCGTCGGCGATCGTCACGCCGTCCCCAATGACCGTTCCTTCGTGAATCGTGACGCGATGGCCGATTTTAACGTCATTCCCGATTTTTACATTCGCCTCGATGACAGTGAAATGGCCGATTTCGACACATTCACCGCAAACAACAGAGGGATCGACAATATGCATCGTTTCGTCTCCTTCGCTTACAATTTGACGTATTTGGCTGGTTTCGACACATCTTTCATGGCGTTGCGTGTGTCAAACACGACGCGGCTGTGACGAGCGACCATTTCATAGTCGATGTTGGAATGGTCGGTGGTAATCAAGACAAGATCCGACTGCTCTAGCAATTCCGGCGTCAGCTCGACCGTCTCCACCACCCGGTTGCACGCCCGGAACGACGGAACATACGGGTCGACGACCGCAAACTCCGCTCCGTATTGCTCGAGCAGCTCGACGATTTTCAACACTGGCGATTCGCGCACATCATCAATGTCTTTTTTGTAGGCGACGCCGAGCACCGTCACTTTTGAACCGCGCAGCGCCTTCCCTTCTTCGTTCAAAATGAGCATCGCGCGGTTGACGACATATTCCGGCATGGCGTTGTTGATTTCACCAGCCAGCTCGATCAAGCGCGTATGGTAGTTGTATTCGCGAGCTTTCCATGTCAAATAAAACGGGTCGATAGGAATGCAGTGACCGCCAAGCCCCGGGCCCGGATAAAACGCCATAAATCCATATGGCTTCGTTTTCGCTGCATCGATGACTTCCCAAACATCAATGCCCATCCGTTCGCACAAAATGGCCATTTCGTTCGCTAACGCAATGTTGATATGGCGGAACGTGTTTTCAAAAATTTTCTCCATTTCCGCCACCGCTGGACTCGACACTTCATGGACATCGCCTTCAAGCACGGCTCGATACATTGCCGCCGCCACTTTCGTGCACGTCTTTGTCACGCCGCCGACGACTTTCGGCGTATTTTTCGTCTTAAACTGCTTGTTGCCCGGGTCTACCCGCTCCGGCGAATAGGCGACGAACACCGTTTCCCCGACGACAAGCCCTTTTTTCTCCAGCACCGGCTTCACAATTTCTTCCGTCGTGCCCGGATAGGTGGTCGATTCCAAAACGACGAGCATCCCCTCATGAGCATATTTAGCAATTTCCTTCGCTGATTTTTCGACGTATGACGTATCCGGCTGATGATGCTCATCAAGCGGGGTCGGCACCGCGATCGCCACCGCATCGACTTCGGTAATCCGGGCATAATCCGTTGTGGCCACGAGTCGCCCCTGCTTGACCATCTCATGTAAATCTTCATCGACGACATCGCCGATGTAGTTGATCCCATTGTTCACTTGATCGACGCGCTTTTGTTGGATGTCAAAGCCGATGACATGAAACCCTGCTTTTGCTTTTTCGACTGCTAGCGGCAACCCGACGTAGCCAAGCCCAACCACCCCGATCACCGCGTCGCGTTTCTCAAACTTTTGCAACAGCCGTTCCGCGCAGTTCATTCTTCTCATTCCTTTCCTTACTCAGATAATTGCACTCTTGTCCCGGTTTCCGCCGAACGCAAAATGGCTTCGATCAGCCGAACAGGAGCCAGTCCGTCCCAACCATTGACGATTGGCTCGCGGTTTTCGCGAATCGCTTGCACCATATCTTCAATGATCCATTGGTGCCCCGGCTTGCCAAACGGGTCGGCGTTGATCTCATCGATGAGCTTTGCTCTCTCTTCCTCACTGACACCTTCCGCTTCCCACGTTTCGATAAAGTTCGCCGTCCGGCCGCCGATTTTCACTGATGCCGTTTCGCCGAAAATAGCGATCGATTCCTCTAAGTTTTGCGGGTAAATCGTCGTCGCTGCCTCGATGACGCCAAGCGCTCCGCTTTCAAACTCCACGACCGCCGCCGCGACGTCTTCCGTCTCAATCTTGCGCAGACGGGTCGCCGCCATCGCTTGCACCGCCTTGACCGGCCCCATCAACCAAAGCAGCAAATCCAAATTGTGAATCGCTTGGTTCATCAAGACGCCGCCATCGAACGCTTTCGTCCCTCGCCACGCCGCCTGATCGTAATAGGCTTGATTTCGATTCCAACGCACCGTGGCGTTCGCGTGGCTCAGTTTTCCGAACATCCCGTGCTCCATCGCCTCTTTCAGTTTCCGAATGGCCGGACGGAAGCGGTTCGGATGAACGACCGCGAGCTTCACGTCGTATTCTTTCGCCGCCCGGATCATCTCTTCAGCGTCGCTCGTGCGGAGCGCCATCGGCTTTTCCACAATGATATGACGGCGATAGCGGGCCGCGAGCTTGACGAGCGGTGCATGCAATCCCGACGGAACACAAATGTTGACGACATCAATATGTTCGTTCTCCTTTAGCATCGTCTCCATGTCAGTGTAAACAGGAACATCCGACACGTCGCGCAGCCGTTCCGAGTTCGTGTCGCACACGGCCGCCAGCTCAGCGCCGTCCGCCTTTTCAATGGCATCGATATGTTTTTTCGCGATATGCCCCATCCCGACAATGGCAAAACGGATCATTAAGAATAGTCCCTCCTCCCAATATATACTTCCAAAGCGTCAACCAAACGACTATCAAAAACAGGCCGAGGACAAGGCCGATCGTCGCAAGCGGCACGAGAAGAAACCACCGTTTTCGTTGTCAAATATACGTATGGTACAATTCGGCATTTTTCCACTGCCAATCTGGTCACCATCTCCTATCATAAAATAACAAAGTGTTGTGAACAAAACAAACGATCCAACGCCAAAGAAAACGCCATTGCTGTGCGCAAGTGCCGTTTCCTTTGACAGGTTGGACGATCAAACGAAATGACGGTAAAATTCGGCGATTTTCTCCACGACGTATTGTTGCTGCTCCTCTTTCAGTTCTGGGAACATCGGTAGCGACAGCGCTTCTTTTGCTGCCTTTTCCGCCTCCGGCAACTGCCCTTCCTTATACCCGAGCGAAGCAAACACCGGCTGCAAATGCAACGGCAACGGATAGTACACCATCGTCGCGATCCCCTGTTCTCTCAAAAACACTTGCAGCTCGTCGCGCTTCGGCACGCGAATCGTGTATTGATGGAACACATGATAGCGCCCCTCGACCTCTTTCGGCGTCACGACAAGGTCGCCGACCGCCTCCTGCAGCAGGCGCGTATACGTCGCCGCATGCTTGCGACGCTGTTCCGTCCAACGATCCAGATGCGGGAATTTGACGCTTAAAATCGCTGCTTGCATCTCATCGAGACGGCTGTTGTAGCCAAGCACATGATGGTAATATTTCGGCTTGCTGCCATGAACGCGGATCACCCTGCATTTTTCCGCCAATTCATCATCGTTTGTAATGATCATGCCGCCATCTCCATAGGCGCCCAAGTTTTTCGTCGGGAAGAAGCTGTACGTCGCTGCCGTCCCCAGCTCGCCAACGCATTTCCCATTGTATTTCGCGCCGATGGCCTGGGCGGCGTCCTCGATGACAACTAATCCATGCCGCTTGGCAATCGCAGCGATCGCCTCCATATCCGTCATTTGCCCGTATAAATGCACCGGGATGACGGCTTTCGTTTTCTCTGTTACTGCAGCTTCAATTTGCGCAGGATCGATGTTGAACGTCACCGGATCGATATCGACAAACACTGGTTTGGCGCCAAGCCGCGCGATGGCTCCAGCTGTCGCAAAAAACGTAAAGGATGTGGTAATGACTTCATCCCCTGGCCCGACGCCGGCCGCTTGCAAAGCAATATGTATGGCATCGCTTCCGTTGCCGCAGCCGATTCCGTGTTTCGCCCGGCTATAAGCGGCAATTTCCGCTTCTATTTTCTTTACATAGTCGCCTAAAATAAAGCGGGAAGAACGCATCACCTCGTCCAATACACGCATGATCTTCGGCTTCAATTGTTCATACTGTTCGCTTAAATCCAACATTGGCACGTTCATTATGAGTTCCTCCAAACCCTAAAAGATTCTCTCCTAAACATGTTTAGTTTATCACATTTACGTCAATATATAATGAAAGTTTCGTGGCAAGCAACGTTAAACATGGAAAGATGCGCTCGTCTGCTGTATAAAACAAGAAAAAAACGGGTATAATTTCCTAGAGACAAACCATCCCTCAAAAAAGCCGTTTGTCACTTTAGCGACACAAACGGCCTGTTTTTACTAACAATATGAGATTTTACTGATCGTTCCCGTACACTTTCCGTCCTCCGCGCAACAGTTTGCGTATAAAAGTCATAAATGGCTTATACTGATCATTGACCAAGCCGATAAGCTCAGCAAGCAGTTCCCCGAAGACGATCAAGGCAAAAACGATGAGAATGGACTGCCATAACGTCGAGGCGGAGAACAAAATAGCGCTGACCGCAAACATCAAGCCAAACGCATAAATCAACAAGACCGTGTTGCGGTGCGAAAAACCAAGAGCGAGCAACCGATGATGAAGATGCGACTTATCGGGCGTCGAGATCGGTCGTTTGTTCACAATACGGCGGATAATAGCAAACGTCGTATCGAAAATCGGCACGCCCAAAATGATCACCGGAACGATGAAGCTGAAGAGTGTCACACTTTTGTAAAGACCTAGCACCGACAGAACGGAAATGGCATAACCTAAAAACAACGCACCAGTATCCCCCATGAAAATTTTCGCCGGGTGGAAGTTGTAAAACAAGAAAGCGATGACGCTACCTAGGATGATCAAACAAAGGGTAAAAATGAGCGTTTTGCCCGCCATGCCCGCCATAACAGCAATGGCCGCAATCCCAATGGCGGAAATGCCAGCGGACAATCCATCCAATCCGTCGATCAAATTGATGGCGTTCGTAATCGCCACAATCCAAAATATCGTAATCGGATAGCTCCAGAACCCCAACTCAAACGTGCCGACAAACGGGACGGTCAAAAGATCGACCTTCAACCCGGAAGCGACAACAATAAACGCCGCCAATAACTGTCCGACCAGCTTCACTTTTGGAGACAGCTCGTACAAATCATCGAGCATCCCGACAAGCACGATAATAATGGCACCAACGGTCAAGGCTGTCACTTGCTCTTGGTAAACGCCGCTAACGAAATAGCCGACAGCCACACCGATAAAAATGGCCAATCCCCCGAGCCTTGGCATTACTCGCGTATGCACTTTGCGCCCGTTCGGCCGATCAACCGCACCAATTTTGATGGCCAGCTTTATGACGAACGGGGTGATGGTCAATACTGTTAGGAATGAAGCGACACATGCCGCAAATGCTTCGATATTCATGAGCAATCACCTTGGCTTTATAAAATCATCTCGGTAAGCACACATCACCTTTATGTTACCATATACAATGAGTAAATCAATCTTTTTTTACCCCCCTTTTTTGTACCCAAAGATGGAAAATTTCTTTTCACAAAAAAAATTTCCAACGAGAAGCGATCATTGGAAAGAAATTAAGAGAATGAAATGGAACACTCTTACCCACCAGCAAAAAATCCATAAAAAGGATCTTCTCCACTCCCCAATAGCTAGATTATTTTGATGGCTCTTTAACTGAAATAGCACGGTCTCACAGGCGCAAGGAGAATAGAACCAAAAAATAAAGATTATCTCTATGGTTTTATAAGCGTTCAAAACGAATCAGCAACGGGATCCAATTGAGTTAATTGTGTAATCATTTTAATGAAAAAAATTTCATCATAATACCGCTCATAAACCCCATCGCTATAGATAATGATATTGGCAGCTAAATACAAAAGGAATGAAAAGATGAACTTCCGCCTTTTGTTCGTTGATACTAACGGTGCTAAGCAAAATGGAGAAAGGGCAATATCCGATATAACAAAATTCATATAGTGTATACCGCCGTATATTTCCTTTACTGAAAGAAAATTAGCCACTGAAAGTCCAACAAACATCGTCAAAATCCATAAGCCCTCAAATAGCCATCCCCTGTTCAACCTTGCTCACCCACTTGCATAATAACATCACAAACCGTTTCTGCGATAAAGCAGCTCTGCTCATCTTAGGTGCATTGTTATAACGACGACGGACGTTGGTCTAGAAGACCGTTGATTAGATAGCGCATACCGCTTTTCAGCATCGTTTTTGAAATAGCAAAAACTTGCAACATCACACATATTCACTCATCGATTAAAAGAAACCGCTGTTTTTCACCAGCCTTCTAGGCTTAACGAATAGCATTTTCGACAGATTGTTGTTATAATCATTCACCGATTTTTTTGACAAGAGACATTATTCTTAAATTCATTATTGCGGAAACACTTAGACTGGGTACAACAGGAGGACGGAAGGATGATCTCATCACATAAAAATCCCCCTGCAGCCCAAGCTGAATGCCTAGGGCTACAGGGAACGAGTTATTTCAGTTCACGTATAATCCATGTAGAAGACACCCAACCAGTTCGTCCATCATCTAGAACAATTTTATACCATGAGCCTTGTTGTTCAATAGTCCCATCACTGTTTAATTTCAGGGAGACATATTGCCCCATTTTCAATTTGCTTATGACATTTTCTTCTCGTATTTTTGGTATTATTGGGGTCGACCGAACATTTAATGTGTCCGCTGTCACACTTCCTAAATTTTTCACCGTTATATACCTTGCATAATCATATAGTTTAATAGCATTCGTCCAGTATTGTCGACCGTTATATTCTAAGCGGAACCAATAATCATTCGTTTTCTCACGCGGCGCGAAGGTGGCACCTTTCGCCAAGACTGCAATCTGTTTGCCTCCCTTTTTGTCATAAAGCGGAATAGAGCTATTAGCAACGGCAACAATCCCCGTCGGGAAGTAGTCAGATCCCGGCGGAATGGACGGAGCGGGAGGAACAGACGTATCAATGCGAGCTGATTTATAATAGTTGTTGTCATATGACAACATATTAGCCATATGGCGGGCAATTGTTTGTCCCCAGTACGGGTCGCTTGCGTAATAAAAGTTCATCCCTTCGCTGCTTTCATCCACCCGTATGTTTTGAAGTGTATTCGTCCGAAACCCGAGGAACGCTCCTTTAAAGAGAGGATGGGAAGGGTTTAAATAGCTCGATTTGATTTTTCGCGCCACGTACTCAATTGACTCCTCAATGGATGAGAAGCGGTATGCCGCGACAAAGGGGGCATCATCATAAGCCCCATAGCCAAATAAGTTATATTTAGTGAGCGCTAGCCTTGATGTGCCAAACGCGCTCTCGTGAATGGCATGAGCCGCTAAATACAACGGGTTAACCCCATAATCTCTCCCGACATTAATGAACGTTTGACCTTGATTGACTAAAACACTTTGCTTGCCTGTCGACTGAACATAACCTTGAATGTATTTGTTAATTTGCCAGGCTTCGATCGGCGCCTGCGTACGCAGATCAATAAACTGATAGCCATCGCGCTGACCGTCAAGCGGAGCACCCGTTTTGACCTCTGTGATATAGTCTCCGGACACATAGCCTATTTCCCCATTGTATTCCAGCTTGTACCAACCGTTTGCCGTTTGATGCGTCGGCACGACAATCGTTCCTTTTGGAATAATTGCAAGGCGGTCAGCGTTGACATCTGGCTGCTTACGAACACTCAAATTCACTCTAACGGCAAACGTCCGTCCGGATAGTTCTCGCTCTGTAACCGGAGAAGACGGGGGAGTGTTTGGTTGCTCTTTCTGCCCCGGAGCCGAACTGGACGGGTTGCTTGGCGGAGCAGGAATATACTTTTTGAACCCAGAAATATCCACATACCCCTTTTTTCCTCTATAAATTACTTCGTACCAGTCGCCAATGCGAAGGGTTATCGAGACAACCGCTCCTTTTGGAATCGTCGCCAAACGAATGTGCGCGCTTCCCGGCGCCGCGTACAATCCAGCGTCTTCCGCCGCCTCGTATTTCGTTTCGCTAAACCGTTGCGGGTTTACTTTTGTGACATCGTTAGCCGAGACATACAACTTCTTGCCATTGAATGTCACTTCGTACCACGTTTGGCCGATGCTGTTAAGGACCATCCGCGTCGAGTACAAGCCGTTTCCGCCCGCCAGTTGAACTGCGTTTCCCCGCTGTTTCGCGACACTGTAAAGAAAAGCAGTTTTTTTGGTAAAGAAATACGTGCCGCTTATGGATTTATACTGATCGTATTCACGCAAGTAACTGCCGCTTACCCAGCCGGTTTTTATGTACCGCTTTCCTTTTGAATAATATTGGTACGATACTTTATACCAGCCGCTTAACCTTTCCGTTGCCGTCACTGTTCCCCCTTTTGGAATGGTAACGACCGCCTTATACTTTGTTCCTGCCCCTGTCCTTAGATTTACATTCGCTGTCGTTTGGTAAGTAGTTTTCGTGATCGCTGTTGGTTTGGCCGTATTCCCTGTAGTCGGTTGGGATGACGTCTTCAAATAACTTCCGCTTACCCAGCCAGCCCTCGTATATTTCCGCCCCTTAACCGTATATTCATAGGATACTTTATACCAGTTCCCGAGCCTTTCTGTCACGGTGACGGGCTTTCCTTTGGGAATCGTCATGATGACTTTGTACCTCGTTCCCGCCCCCGTTCTCATGTTCAAATTCGCTGTCGTTTCGTAGACTGTTGGGGCAGCAGCGGCTGTCTTGACAGTCCTCTCTGCAGCCGATTTGGATGCCGCCTTCCTTAAATAACTTCCGCTCACCCAGCCAGCTCTCGTATATTTCCGCCCCTTAACCGTATATTCATAGGATACTTTATACCAGTTTCCGAGCCTTTCTGTCGCGGTGACGGGTTTCCCTTTGGGAATCGTCATGATGACTTTGTACCTCGTTCCCGCCCCCGTTCTCATGTTCAAATTCGCTGTCGTTTCGTAGACTGTTGGGGCGATTTTAACAGTACTCGCCGCTTCGACAACTGACACGTTCCAGGGAATAGGAGAAAAACTCGCTGATGTTAATAAAAGACCGGTCGACAAGGCAATAGCCTTCCCCATTTTCTTCATCGGTTTCCTCTCACCTACTTCTCTCTTTTTTTGATTATTAAACGACAAAAACTGTCACTTGCCGTCCTTTCTACTTTTTTTATCGGACAATACACGACAAAATTAAAGCATTTTCTCTCTTTTTTGCCAGCCACTTTTATAGAGAGGAGAACAACCAAAGAAAAAAAGAAAAGTGTATACTTTTTTCGCCATCAATCGTCAAAGTCCTTGTTGTCCAACCAAATCAACACGTAAATAAAAGGTTCCTCACCGTCACAGGACGATATCGGCACAGTTTTTGCTCTTTATTGCTCATGACGCAGCATTGCCACTTGTATTGCTAATAAAAGCTAGGCTTGGCGGCAAGATCAATAATACCGCTTCGCCCCTAAGTAGCGGGCTTTCCAATACGGGTTGTTCAATTGGCTGATCGTCACACCTGTTGAAGCGCCGCTATGGACGAACTGATCGTTGCCGATGTAAATGCCAGCGTGGGAAGGGCCTTTTTTGTACGTCTCAAAAAACACGATGTCTCCGACAGCTGGAGAAGAGATCGGTTTCCCAACGCTCCAGATGTCCGCCACCGTCCGCGGCAATGAAACACCTTGTTGCTTGAACACGTATGTAAGAAAACCGCTGCAGTCAAAGCCGACTTCCGGAGTTTCGCCGCCCCAAACGTACGGCGTGCCAAGCAGCTCAGCCGCATCAGCAATAAGTTCGATGACGTCGAGACTGGACGCCGGAGCTTGTCCTTTAGGTGCTGGAGCTTGTCCGATCAGGCGCTCGTACGTGGCGTCATCCACGATGCCAGTCGCCTGAAGTTTGGCATCTTTTTGGAAACGGCGGACAGCGTCCGCTGTCACGGTTCCGTAATAGCCGGTGATCTCCGGGTAGGTAAAATAGCCAAGCTGTTTTAAATTGGCCTGAACCCGCTTCACTTCTTCACCGCGCGCACCGATCGTCAAATAAAGGGAAGAGCGATCCTCTTCAGCCGGTGGGGCTGTTTTTTTCTTGACTGCATCTTCAATGCGTCCGAACGTTGTTGGGTCGACCGAACCGGTCGCTGGCAAATCGTTGTCCTTCTGGAAACGGCGGACGGCGTCCGCTGTCACGGTTCCGTAATAGCCGGTAATCTTCGGGTAGGTAAAATAGCCGAGGCGCTTTAAGTTGTTTTGCAGTTCGCTGACCTTGGAACCGCTTGAACCGATGTTGAGCGTCGCCGATGAAGACGATGTGGCGGTTGTCCGTTGGCTGGCCGCTTGCCGAAGGCGTTCGATTGTCACGGCATCGGCTTTTCCAGTGGCGCGAAGCCCATTCGCTTGTTGAAACTGCTTCACGGCCGCTTCGGTCATCGTCCCGAAATAACCGGTAATCTGTGGGTATTGGAAATAACCGAGCTGTTTGAGCCGCTGTTGAAGCACTTTCACATCGTCGCCGCGCATGCCAACGGACAACGCGCGAGCCGTTGGAACGAACGCACGCAGCTTCGCGTAAGTCGCATCATCGACGACACCGGTTGTTGGCAGATGGACAGCTTGTTGGAACGCCCGCACCGCCTCCTCCGTAATGGGCCCAAAATAGCCCGTGGCTTGCGGATAAGAAAAAAACCCTTTTTCCTTTAATAATTGCTGCAACTCTTTCACCTTTGGGGAACTCATGCCTTCTTTCCATTCCGCTGCTTCCCCGTCGTCCGGCGCCAAAAAGAGCGCAGAGGCAAAGGCGGTGGCTAACACGATATGGCTTGACTTCACTTTCGTTCCCTCTCCCTTCCCTGGTTTCGATCGTTTTCTTTCTGCCGCCGGCGTTGGCCCAGTGCGCCACTTTGCGGCGAAAACCGACAAATCGAGCACACTTTCCGGCAAAAACCGACGTTTTCCCCTTTGCTTTAAGTATAACGAACATATACCTTGGGAGGAAACATTTTTTTTCATTGGGAAATGGAGGGATGAATGATGGCTCAATGATCCCTTATCGCTTTTCACGGTTGTTCCGGGCTGGACATGTAAACAAATAGGAAATGCGGCGGTGATCACAAATATAGATCGACTGTAAAATTTCATCAATGAGCTGCCGTTCCATGGCCAGCCATTCATTGGTGCGGATCAACATGTATTTTTGTTGGAGCTGATTCCATTCGTAGAGGGCAACAGCTAATTTTTTTAGGCGGAGATCAAGCTTGACGATAAACATGTAAAGCTGGCTGACACATTTAAACACAAAATAAAGCTGGGCCTCATCCGAGCAAGCCACCGTGCGGAACAACGCCTCGCCTTCGAATGAAAAACGCCCCGGCTCTTCTTCGATTCTTAGGCAACGGAGCGAATCAGTGAAATTGGTAGGGACAATCGTTTTCAATCGGATGGAGAATGGATTCTTCATTTCCTTAATGAATATGCGGTACATTTTTTTCCCTTGTTTGGCTTCGTTTCGTTCACGGACAATGAAATCGGCGAGATAAATATTCACTTCGATCCCTCTTTTTCCTACAGTAATAGTAAATATTTACCCTTTTTTACTTATTGTACTATGTCTAACCGAAGGAAAAAAGATGTCGACCGTTGGTAGAAAATGCAATATCGTTCTAATCCTGAACGTATATAGTTAACGTTCTGGAAAGGAACAAAATTCACCACCGCGCTTTCCTATCTTTAAGATAATGATATAAAGCGTGGTGACAAACGATGAAAAACCTCGGCGAGATGCTGAAAAGGCTGCGGAAACAGCAACGCTGGACCCAAGAGCAGCTGGCTGAGCAGTTAAACGTATCCCGCTCGCAAATCAGCAAGTGGGAAAACGGCAGCTTGCTCCCTGATATCCAATCGCTTGAAAAGTTGTGCCGTTTGTTTCATGTCAGTGCGGATTTTCTAATTGGCAGCGAGGTGCAGCGGCAGGAAGTGCTGCGCGAAGTCAAGAGGCTTTACGGAACAACGGAAATAAACGAAAAGACGCTCGCCGCGATTGACTATTTGCTGCAAAACCAAGATATGAGCGAAGCGATGTACACGCTGACGAAATTGCCTGAGAAAAAGCGAAAACATGTCGAAACGATGTTGATGACGATCATTAAGGAGTGTGCCGAAGCCATCGGCTGACACCCTCTTGCCCAACCATGCCCAGCAGAAAAAAGCGCTAACATCGGTTGCTAGCGCCATCATTGGGGAAGTTGTGAGGAAACGTTCTTTCTCTTGGGGATTCGCTAAGAAAGGCATGAATGGGGAAACAGCTAGACATGCTCCGGCCATTCTCGCGCTTTGCCGGAGTGAAGAAACTGAACGGAATCGGCGACGACTTCGGTCACATAGACGCGCTGGCCATCTTTATTGTCATAGCGGCGCGTCTGAATTCTTCCCGTTACCGCCACCATTGATCCTTTTCGGCAGTAATTGGCGGTATGTTCCGCCGTTTTCCGCCATAAAACACACGGAACGAAATCGGCATCGATCCCCCCTTCCGCGTTGCGAAAATTTCTCGCTACCGCCAGCGTAACGGTTGTCACGGCCGCCCCCTCGGCCGTGTAGCGAAGCTCCGGGTCCTTCGTCAACCGGCCGACAAGTACGACTTGATTGATCATGTTCCGTTGCATTCCCCCTTTCTGTCCACCGCACTCTTATCATAAACGATCCCGTTTTTTGCCGTAAAATCGCGATTTTTGCATTTTTCTGTGCAATCTATACATACAATCGTCGAAAAAGGCGAAAGTTGCGTCAACAATGATGCAGCAAAATAGTGTTTTTGTCATTCCACGGCAAAAAAATGTGGATAGCTTTTGCGGCTGTGGGTGCATCATCCGGTTTTTCTTCTCCTAGTTGCCTATGCTATAATCATGGGTAAGACAACGGTAATGAGGTGGGCGAGATGAAAACGTTCAAGCTTGTCGGGCTCTCGGTCATTGATGGGGAAATGCGCCGCCGGGACATCCCGTTTATTGACGGCTTGATTATCAATAAAGAGGATGGCCAAAACCGCTGGCTTGTTGAAGCGTATTTGGATGATGACTATGAGCCGATGTTTGCCGGCTTGAAAGAACAACGAGAATTTCAGCTGCAAGTGACGATCACCAATCCGGGCAACGATCCGGCGAACATGCTTGTCGCCGTCCGCTCGATCACAAAAATGAACGGCCATATTAGCGTCCTAATGGAAGGGCTGATGATCCCAAGGCGGACCCACTTGGCTGAAGTCGTGCTGGCCGGCCTTGTCGAGAAAGGGCTGCAAGGCGAAGCGCTGCTCAAGGAATTTCGCCAGCAAATGGACGAACGGCATAGCGCGAGAACACATAGCAACCGGGAAAGATAAAAGGCTAGGGAGCGCACTCTCTAGCCTTTTCTTTTTGATGTCCGATTGTGAATTGCTCGCACCTCACTTTGCTTGAAGAAGGACTTCTTTCAGAACTCCATTAAGCGTCTAACGCCTCGGCACAGTCGCGCGGGCGGCGGTGTCAATCCGGACTGGGCGGGCAGTGACGATATAACGTTTAGGGGCGGGACCGATGAGACGAAACGGGTAGCACGTCGTGACGGTCAGCGTCGGCCGCGCTTTATCGACCAAAACCGTGCGGTCGTCGTCGTCGACGATGCGGATATTGACGACGCGGTAATGGACGGCTGTGCCGTTCGTTCGGATGATGAGCGCGTCACCGATATCGATTTCCCCGAAGCGACGAAACACGGTGTCACGGTGACCGGACAACACGACATGCCCGTTGCCGCCCGGCCAGGCGCTCGCCGGGTAATGGCCGACACCGCGGCGCAGTTCTTGTTCACGAACCCCTTCATACACAGGAATCGCCGTCCCGAGCTTCGGAATGGCGAGTTCGCCGAGGTAGGCGCCAAGCGGCGGAGGCGAGGAGGCTTCGCCACTCCCGGAAGAATGGGCGGCCTGAGGGGGCGTTTTCGCTTTCGGCCCGGGCGCATGCCGCATCGTGGCGGGGGCTTCGCCGTCTTGCTTTGCCGCCTTCCAGCCAACGGTGTACCAATACCCGTTCCAGCCAGCTGTTGCGATCCCGATGGCCATCAGCAGGAACGCCGCGCAGCAAGCAGCCCGTTGTTGCCAAGGAAGCCGGGTCGTACGTTGCTTGTGCCCCACCACCCTCATCCTTTGAGCCGCCCCACCCGCCGATAAAGAAAGAAACCGGCCGATGCGAGCAGCAGTCCGGCGAGAGCGTGCGCCGCGTATGGCGACGCGGTATCCGGCAGTTTTTCCCCGTACATCATCCCTTTCATCTCAAGCGCCAACACCCCGGCATCAATCCCTTTCTCCCCAGCGCGGACGATGTAACCAGATGTCAACATTTCCCTCGTGATGGCAATATCGGCGATTTCCTCACCTTGGCGGTTATACAATTTGACGACGATCGGCTCTGTATCGGCTGCCGCAGCCGACGCTGACCATCCCGTTTCTCGCCCGTCAACATAAAGCTTGGCCTCAAGCTGCAACAAGGCGAGCGCCTCGTCCCAAATCGCCCGCAGTTCGCGGCGCGCTTCGTTGGTCCATGGCCCCTCTGTCTCTTTAAACGGGCGCAGCCGTTCACGAAGCGCTGCTAGCTGCCCAGGCAGCTGCGGATCACCAAGTGAGGCGATATGACGAGTGAGTTCGCGCACTTCCTTTTCCGTCATTCCGAGCGCCCCAAGCAAATCGTTCATTTGCTGCATGGCGGCGTTATGCTTGGAGTAAAAACGAATGGCGCGATCCAAGTCTTCCACGAACGTATAATCTTGCGCCGTTTCGCCAAACTGCCCAAGCAGCGCTTCGAGCTCCTCGACGGTCAGCCCGTGCCGGCGCAACACAGCATGGAGCCGCTCATCGGTCAGCGGCGTGCCAAGCCATTGTTGCAACTCCCCCATTGAGTGAAAATCGGCAACGGTCAGCCCGTACCGATCTAAATAAGTGAGCAAATCGCTTACCGTCCAGCCGACGCTTTCCGCGTACTGTTCGAGTTCTGCTCGGTTGATGGCAGCTGCTGCACTGACCGGGGACAAAGCCAACATCACCGCGAAAACAGCCATAACGAGCCATTTTTTCACCGTTGTTTCCTCCTTTTCCATCGCTATTTGCGTACATTGGTAGTATTTTCCGAATCGTTCCTCCCTATGTACGAAAAACAGCAATGGCGGAAACAAACGTACGAACAATGAAAAAAGGATGCCCGCAAGCCCGGACATCCTTTTCCTTATGACGGCTGACTGACGGTCAGCTCTTGAAAGTAGGCGTGATATAGCGCGCGAACCGCCTCGTTGACGACATCCTCTTTGACACCAAACATCATGCTGACTTCCGATGACCCTTGGTTGATCATCTCCAAGTTAATGTTGGCATTAGCGAGCGCCGTTGCCGCTTTTGCGGCCATTCCGACCGTTTTTTCCATCCCTTCGCCAACGACCATGATGAGCGCCAATCCATACTCAATCGTCACTTCATCGACGGCGAGCTCCTCGCGGATGCGGGCTAAAATGCGCTCATCTTTCCCGTCGGCAAGCTGGCTGGCCCGCAAAATGACCGACATGTTGTCGATGCCTGACGGCGTATGTTCATATGAAATGCCTTCGTCTTCTAAAATTTGCAGCACGCGCCGGCCGAAGCCGATTTCGCGGTTCATTAAGTATTTGCTGATGTTGATGCTGCAAAAGCCGGTGTCGCTCGCAATGCCGGCGACCGGTTCATCGATATGGTTGCGTTTGGCGACGATCCATGTGCCTGGGGCGGCCGGGTTGTTTGTATTTTTTACGCAAACCGGAATGCCGGCCCGATATACCGGCTCGAGCGCCTCGTCATGAAAGACGGAAAAGCCGGAATACGACAGCTCACGCATTTCCCGATACGTAATTTCCTTCAATTTGCGCGCGTCGGCGACGATCGAAGGGTTGACGCAATAAATCGAATCAACGTCAGTAAAGTTTTCATATACATCAGCTTTTACGCCCGCAGCAACGATCGAACCGGTAATATCCGACCCGCCGCGCGGGAAGGTGACGATATGGCCGGATGGAGAATAGCCGAAAAAGCCCGGGATCACGAGCACACCACGGCGTTCGCGCAGCTGCCGCAACTTTTCGTACGACTCCGGAAGCACTTGGGCGTTGCCTGGTTCGTCCGTCACGACAATGCCGGCCTCAAGCGGGCTGACATAGCTCGCTTCGAGCCCAACATCTTGCAAATAGAGCGCCATCAGCCGCGCATTATGATCTTCCCCGCTCGCCTTGATGGCATCCAGCAGGCGGGCCGGCTCGTTCCGATAGGCGCTGATTTTTGACTGTAAATCATCCGCAAGTTCAGCCAAAAAACCGTCAGCTTCCAGTTCGAGCTCATCGGCAATGTCAGCGTACCGTTTCGCGATCGTCTGCATCGTTTCCTCGTACGGTTCACCGGCCAACACTTGCTCAGCCAGCCGAATCAGCATATCCGTCACTTTCACATCGTCTTTGTATCGCTTTCCAGGCGCCGATACGACGACGATGCGGCGTTCAATATCCGAACTGACAACATCAGCCACTTTGCGGAATTGCACGGCGCTCGCCACCGAGCTTCCACCGAATTTGGCTACTTTCATGTTCCATGACCCTTTCTGTCGAAAGTCTTTATAATTGTTTATCATATCACATTTTTCAGCTCGTGGAATCCTTCATTTTTTAGAAATTTCCGCGAACAACAAAAATCCTTGCCGATTCGGAGCAACGACGCCGGTGATAACCGAAATCATTTATATTTGGGCAATATTCCCGCGGCGGACATTGGCGATTCCTTCTTTACAGACGCCATACGGAAGCCATGAACAATGGCGGCATAAATGGTCCAAATCGTCCGGTTCAACCATTTCCGCCGTCCGCCGGATCAATTCCGACTTTTGGTACACCTTGCCCGCCTCTAAGCCTAAATGGCGAATGACGTTTCCATCAAGTGAACGCACGTGGTCATCCGAATTCGGGCCGGCTTCACATGTCGTTTCGCCGTGGTGCGGACAGGCGACGCACGCCTCATCAAGCGCCGCCACCACCTCAATCGGAAAATCGTCCTCCTCATCGCGAATTCGCTTGACGATCTCCCACATTTTTTCGACAAACGACGGGCTGTAGCCCATGCCGCGGAACCCGTGCACACAAAGCAAATGATGGCCGCGCAGGCGCAACGGTTTCATGCCTCTCTCTCCTTCCCTCTCCTTTGTTCGAGCATATGCCAGGCGCGCTCGAATATGCCTCTCTTTCGCCCGGATATTCTAGAAAACCGGTGAAACATGACTGATTCCGTCCTATTCATTCTTTATCAGTTGATAAGAGGAACAGTTTTGACAAGGCTTCTCAACTCGAAACAGGACCGTTTTCTACGGCTTTTTCACGAGATCACCATTCCTCTAGAAGGATGGTGATTAACGGAGCAGGTTGCTTCACCGCCTTGTTTCTCAAATTGAGAAACCTTGTGGCATCAGCTTATCGTTTCATGTCATCCAACGTCAGTTAGGGGCGATCGCTGTTTTTCACCAGCCTTCTAGAAGGACGGTAAAAAACGGCTGCCGCGCGCAAATGGGCCGCATTTGGCCCAAAATTTCGCAAGCTTTCTCTCATTGAAAAACAGCTGGGATCAGCAGTGTCTTGCACGAAATCACCAGCCTTCTAGACGATGTTCCTCTTTACCATCATACGTGAACGATGGTCTTTCAGCAATGCCGATTCCAGAAACCTCTTCTTTCCAGCGCTTCGCCAAGGGAACGATCGCCCTTTCTTTCCCTCTGCCAGTCATTCCCGCATCCCCGACTGTTTCAAGGGTAGGAGGCGCGTGAGCGGTCATGGTAAAATGAAAGCGATGACTTTGCGACGAAAGGATTGACTGATGATGACAAGAGACGAAGCGGCTCGTTTGCTTTCCATCTTGCTTCACGAACTGACGAAGCCATGGCGGAAAGAAAAAGTCCATTCCGATGTGCTTGAAATCATTATGAAACTGCGCATTCAAGCAGCCGACGAGGAACGGTATATGAACGATTTGCTTAGCAATATCGCTTTTGCGAGTGAATCGGCGCACGCGTTAAAACAAATTTGGGGCTATATGCTGCGCGAGCAGACGTTTTTATCGCCAGGCACGATCGAGGCGATGCTGACTGACGCCCAGCAGGCGATCCGCCGCCGCCTTCCGGGGCTTGTTGAGCGGTATGGACGCCCGTTTGCAGACATCGATGATGCGGCAGAACGGAAACGCCAACTGGAGCGCTCTTACAGCGCACTGCTCTTGTTCAACCGGATCGCCACCGATTTTTTAATCGAATTCGGCCGGGAGGAAAACGAATCGGCCGCCTGTACATTTTTCGCCGCCGATCCGAACGAACTGCTCGAGGTGTTCCATCACCTTTGCGGCGTATACGCAAGCCGCTGGCTTGAGGGGCTTGAGGTGGATTAGTCGGCCGTTTCAAGCAAGGGGCTGATTCAAAAGGGCGCCTTCTCTCTAGTGCAACCATAAGGTATGCAATTACAAATCCGTTCCATAAGCATATACAGCAGTGAAAAAGGGGGCTCATGGCCTTTTGGCCCCCTATGCACTCGAGCCGAATGTCCTTTTTCATCCCCAACGGCCGCCTCCGACCGATTTCTCTGGCTAGCGCTTTTCCCATTTGACAGTATTGTCCAGCCATGCTAATCTAATCATCGGGAGGAATTTTTCTAATATTCCTTCTATTGAAAGCGTGTACAAATATTCAAATGAAAGGGGAATCGGGGATGATTTACGCACAACCAGGCCAGTCGGGGGCGCTTGTCACGTTCAAAAAGCGCTACGAAAACTTTATTGGCGGCAAATGGGTGCCGCCGATGGACGGCGAGTATTTTGAAAACATCACGCCGATCACCGGGCAGCCGTATTGCGAAGTGCCGCGCTCGAAAGCCGCCGATATCGAACTGGCGCTTGACGCCGCCCATGCGGCAAAAGAGGAATGGGGACGCACGTCACCCGCCAAGCGCGCCCGCCTGTTGAACAAAATCGCCGATCGGATGGAAGAAAACTTGGAACGGCTCGCGGTCGCGGAAACGTGGGAAAACGGCAAGCCAATCCGCGAGACGCTCGCGGCTGACATTCCGCTTGCCATCGACCATTTCCGCTATTTTGCCAGCTGCATTCGCGCCCAAGAAGGGACCATTTCGGAAATCGATCACGACACGGTCGCCTATCACTTCAAAGAACCGCTCGGCGTCGTCGGGCAAATCATCCCGTGGAACTTCCCGATTTTAATGGCGGCCTGGAAGCTCGCGCCAGCGCTTGCGGCCGGCAACTGCGTTGTCTTAAAACCGGCGGAGCAAACGCCGACGTCAATTCTCGTCCTCATCGAACTCATCGAAGATTTGCTTCCACCTGGCGTCGTCAACGTTGTGAACGGGTTTGGCTTGGAAGCCGGCAAACCGCTCGCTTCAAATCCGCGCGTGGCGAAAGTGGCGTTCACCGGCGAAACGACGACCGGACGGCTCATCATGCAATACGCCTCGCAAAACATCGTTCCGGTTACGCTTGAGCTTGGCGGCAAGTCACCGAACATTTTCTTCCCTGATGTGATGGACAAAGATGACGAGTTTCTCGATAAAGCGCTCGAAGGGTTGACGATGTTCGCCTTAAACCAAGGCGAAGTCTGCACATGCCCGTCGCGCGCCCTCATCCACGAATCGATTTACGATGCGTTTATGGAACGGGCGCTTGAACGCGTCAAACAAATTAAACAAGGCAACCCGCTTGACACGGAAACGATGATCGGCGCCCAAGCGTCGTCGGAGCAGCTTGAGAAAATTTTATCATACATCGACATCGGCAAACAGGAAGGCGCCGCGCTTTTGATCGGCGGTGAGCGGAACATGCTTGAAGGCGAGCTCGCCGGCGGGTATTACGTCAAGCCGACGATTTTCAAAGGACATAACAAAATGCGCATTTTCCAAGAAGAAATTTTCGGGCCGGTGTTGGCCGTCACGACGTTCAAAGACAACGATGAAGCGCTCGCCATCGCCAATGAGACGCTGTATGGCCTTGGCGCCGGCGTCTGGACGCGCGACATCAACACGGCGTACCGGTTCGGCCGCGGCATTCAAGCCGGCCGCGTGTGGACGAACTGCTACCACGTCTACCCGGCTCACGCAGCATTCGGCGGCTACAAAATGTCCGGCATCGGCCGCGAAACGCACAAAATGATGCTCGACCATTACCAACAAACGAAAAACTTGCTCGTCAGCTATTCGCCGAAAAAACTCGGCTTGTTCTAATATTCATCCACCCACTCTTTCATCGCCTCCTCGTTTAGAGGCGAAGCGCCCAGCATTTTGACAAGGTGTCCTGATCTTTTCGGGACACCCTCTTTTGCCTTTGGCGACACCGCTGTTGTCCCGCTTCGGCGGACCGCCGGGCGAGCGTCAATGTCGAAAACGGAAATCGAATGCATAAGGAGGGGACGTAATGGGCGATGAACCGAAAGTAATCGCCACCGAAGCGGCGTTGGCATTAATCGAAAAGCTAAAAGCAAAGTACGGCCCGCTCATGTTCCATCAATCGGGCGGGTGCTGCGACGGCAGCTCGCCGATGTGCTATCCGCTCGGCGAGCTGATTGTCGGCGATTCTGACGTCCTGCTTGGCGAAATCGGCGGCTGCCCGTTTTACATCGCCAAGGCGCAATACGAATATTGGAAGCACACGCAACTGATCATCGACGTCGTTCCCGGGCGCGGCGGCATGTTTTCGCTCGAAGGTCCGGAAGGCGTCCGCTTTCTCACCCGCTCGCGCGTCTTCGGACAGAGCGCCGGGACGGAAGAAGCATAGCGGCTGTGCCAACCGTCCGATTCCTTAAACCCAATACAGGGGATACGTCATGTTCCGCCGCGTCGAAAAACCCAGCAGGACCGCCGCCTGATGAAGTGAGGCGCGTTCCGCTGGGTTTTTGATCATGAGAACCGTTACTCGGTCGTGTCCATGTGTACTTCTTCCCCTGTCCGAGCCGACAATTTAATCCGTTTCAAACCGAACACCAACAACAAGCCGACCGCAATAAACACAAGCCCAAACAAAAAGACAGATTGCAATGAATCAACGAGCGACTGCTTCAACACCGGCACGAACATATCGCGCAGTGCAGCCGGAATGCTCTTCATCGCTTCCGGGCTGAGCAAGACGGAATACAGCCCTTGCGGATCGTCATGGAGCATGTCCGCAAAGCGGTCGACAGCCCCCTTCGCCTGCGCCGGCAGCGCTTCGAGCTTCGGCATGAGCCGTTCGTCAAGCAAGGTGCTCGAACGGTGATTCATGATGGCCCCGAGCACTGTCATGCCAAACGTCCCACCGATCGAGCGGAAAAATTGGCTTGAAGATGTCACCACGCCAAGCTCCGATTTCGGAAAACTTTCTTGCAAAGCAAGCGTTAAAATCGGCATCACGAGCCCTGTACCGAGTCCAAGCACGATCATATACAGCGTTGCCGTCCATTTTGACGTATCGACATCCATCGTGCCAAGCAAGCCAAACGCTGACAACATAATGGCCATGCCGACGATCAGCTGTGTTTTCACACCAATTCGGTAAACGAGTCGGCCGCCAACGACGCTGCCGATAATCATCGTAATCATCATCGGTGTCATAATCGTTCCTGACTCTGTGGCACTTACCCCAACCACCCCTTGCATAAAAAACGGGACGAACATGATGGCTCCGAACATGCCGACGCTCATGAAAAAGCCGATGCCGTTCAACAACGTAAACGTCCGGTTGCGGAACAGCCAAAGCGGAATGATCGGCTCCTCCGCCCGCTTTTCTGCCCAAACGAACAAGGCGAAAAAGATCACCGCCGCCGCAAACAGCGAGATGATTTGCCATGAGCCCCACGCATATTGGTCACCGCCAAATGTCAGCCCAAGCAATAAGCTGACGACACCTGCCGTCAGCGTCGCCATCCCGGCAACGTCGAATTTCACTGGCCCTTCAGCTTTATATTTGCTTAACCCCATCGCAATCAGCACGGTCGCTAAAATGCCGACCGGCAAGTTAATATAAAACACCCAACGCCAGTTCAAATGATCGACGATAAAGCCGCCGATTTGCGGGCCCAGCACCGAAGCGAGACCGTACAGACCACCGAACACTCCTTGCCATTTCGCCCGCTCTTTCCCCGTAAACACGTCACCAACGACAATCATTGCCATCGGCATCATAATGCCGCCGCCGATTCCTTGAATGCCGCGGTAAATAATGAGCTGGGTCATATCGTTCGCCATGCCGCAAAGCGCGGAGCCGGCCATAAAAATGATGAGTCCGCTCACATATACGATTCGACGCCCTAATACGTCGGCAAGCTTCCCGGCGATCGGCACGACCGCTGTCGACGTTAACATGTACGCCGTCGTCAGCCATGTCATCACCCCAAGCCCGCCGAGCTCCCCGACGATGCGCGGCATCGCGGTGCCGACGATCGTTCCGTCGAGCGCCGCAAACAACATGGCGATAATAAGTCCTGTAATGAGCAGCGGGCGATGCCGAATCGTGCTGGCCGGCGCCGCTAGTGCCTTTTCCATGTTCCTCTCTCCCATCCATTCAATTGTCGATATGTCTCCATTTCTTGACTGAGCGCGGCCAAGGCCGCCGCAAGCGAAGGCGCTTGTTGATGACGCAAATATAAAAGCAGCGCCTCGACTAGATAGACGCGCGGCGGTTCATGGCGTCCGAGCAGCTCCTCCTCGAGCGCAGCCACCGCCTCAAGCACATCATCCATCTGCTTTGCGCCAAGTTCCTTCGCCGCCTCCCGGACGGCGGAAAACGCCGAAGCCAGCCGTTCCCGTTGTCTCTGCCGCTCGCGCTCTTCCAGCTCCATCCATGGGGCTAGTGACTCCTTCGTCAACAGCGGACGTTCGCCTGCCGCAAAGCTGTCGACGATCGCGTCGAAGCGGCGCATGAGGAAACGAGCGGCTTCTTCCGCGTTAAACGTCTCTTGGTGAAAGAAAAAGTAAAACAAATATTGGCGCACGATGCCGTTCACCATCATGGCCGCATCATACACATACGGCCGAATCGCCTCCCCATACACTTCTTCAAGACGGGTGCAATACCATAAAAAAAGACGGCCGTGCTGACGGAACATATACCGCTCAATCTCCGGATTGACTTTTGGCAGCTGTTCCGACATAACCATATGCAAAAACTCCTTGTATTGGCGAACATGAGAAAAATGAGCAGCCAGCTGGCGGATGAACTGTTCTTTTTCTGACCCGCCGCCGGCCACTGCTGTCAAATCGGCCATCATGTTCTCACTGTAATGCTGCAACACCGCCAGCAACAGCTCCTCTTTTGAAGAAAAATGATGATAAAACGCTCCTTTGGAAATGCCCCATGCTTCCACCAAATCTTGGATCGATGTCGCATGATACCCTTTTTCGGCAAACAGCTTCATCGCAATTTCGATAAATTGAACGCGCCGTTCATCCATGGCACTGATCCATCCCCTTCCCATTCGCCGCTTCCCATTGCGGATACGATGGCAACAATGAGCGCGGCTTCACAAAACCGGCCCGCACTCCGCGCTGGTGCAGCCGTTCAATCAATTGCCGGATATCGACCATTGTCCTCGCCTCCATACACCTATGACCGAGTAGTCAACGATATTATAAACAACATTTATAAATTTATGCAACGAAAAAGCGATGTTTCTTTGACCAATCAGTCAAAAAATATAAATATTTTTTGAACAAACAGTCAAAGAGGCCAACCGCCAACAAAAAACGGCCGCCCATGGCCTGACAAAAGACCACAGACCGCCGTCCATTCCATTTATTCCAGCGCCGCCGCCGCGAGCGCCAAGGCGCCCGAAATGCCAGCATTGTCGCCCAACCCCGGAAGGACGATATACTGATCAATGTGTTGGAGAACCGCCTCGTGCTGAATATACCCCCCAAGCCGCTCTTGCACATAGCGGCGGACTAGCGGAAGCACGTGCGTCTGCTTCATAACCCCGCCGCCGACAATCACTTTTTCCGGCGATAGAACGAGAATATAGTTGGCAATCGCTTGAGCTAAGTAAAACGCTTCAAGCTCCCACACCTCATCGCGGTCAGCCAGCTCCGCCCCTTTTTTCCCCCAGCGCCGCTCGATCGCCGGGCCGGACGCCATCCCTTCCAAGCAATCGCCATGGTACGGGCATATGCCAGCAAACGCGTCATCCGGATGCCGGCGGACCAATATGTGGCCCATCTCCGGATGAAGCAGCCCATGCAGCAAGCGGCCTTCAACGATCGCGCCAACGCCGATGCCGGTGCCGACCGTCATATATAGGCAGCTATCCAATCCTTGCGCCGCTCCCCAGCGCAGCTCGCCGAGCGCCGCCGCGTTGACGTCCGTATCAAAGCCGATCGGCACCGGAAAATGTTGCTTCAGCGTGCCGACAAAGTCAAACTGCGCCCACGCCTGTTTCGGCGTGCTCGTAATATAGCCGTACGTTGGACTGTCCGGACGCAAATCGACCGGACCAAACGACCCGACGCCGATCGCCTCAATACCATGCGGACGGAAAAATTCGATGACACGAGCCATCGTCTCTTCCGGCACGGTCGTCGGAAACACCGCCCGTTCATGGATGTTTCCTTGTTCATCGCCGATGGCACAGACAACTTTCGTGCCCCCGGCTTCAATCGCTCCTAAAACCATGCGGTACGCCTCACTTTCTTTACCTATTCTGTTTTTATCTTAATCGAAAGACGAAGAAGACTCAACGACAAGCAGAAAACGTGCATCAGTCGCACTTTTTCCGCCATCACCGGTCAACACGACTGGCCATTCTTTCGCCCCTCTCCCTCCTATCCCCTGATGACAGAAAAGGCCATATCATCGGCAAGCGGAAAACGTTGTGCCAAATGAAAAAGAGCCGCCAACAAAGCAGCTCCTCCGATCATGCCCAAGTTGTCTTTCCCATCTGTTCACCCTTTTACTGAGCCAGCAAGCAGTCCCCGGACGAAATATTTGCCAAGGAAGATATAGACGAGCAACGTCGGTAAGGCGGCGAGTAGAGCTCCTGCCATTTGTACGTTCCATTGCACGATTTGGCTGCCGGATAAATTTTGCAAGGCGACCATGATCGGCTGTTTGTCCGAGGTCGTAATCGTCACGGCAAACAAAAACTCGTTCCAAATGTTCGTAAACTGCCAGATTGCCACAACGACAAATCCGGTGATAGACAAGGGAAGCATAATATCACGAAAAATGCGGACAAACCCAGCGCCGTCGATTTTCGCTGATTCAATCATCTCATCCGGTATTGCGGCGTAAAAATTGCGAAACATCAGCGTCGTAATCGGGATGCCGTAGACGACATGAACGAACACCAACCCAGGAATCGTGTTGTACAGCCCGATTTCGCGCAAAAACTGAATGAGTGGAATTAAGATGCTTTGATATGGAATGAACATGCCAAACAAAATGAGCGTAAATAACGTGTCCGCCCCTTTAAACTTCCACTTCGACAGCACGTAGCCGTTGAGCGCCCCCAGCAGCGCGGACAGCAGCGTCGCCGGCACGACGAGCAAAATCGAGTTCCAAAAGTTCGGGGCCAGCTTTTCAAATGCGGTCGCATAGCTGCTCCAATCGACCGTTGACGGCAACTTCCACATGTCCGCCAACGTCACTTCATCGAGCGGTTTTAAGCTTGTCACGATCATGACATATACCGGCAATAGAAAAAATGCGCTCATCGCCAGTGCGAGCATATACAAAAACGGCCGCGCCCATAGCGGTTTCGCCATTATGATCCCCCCTTGCGGCTCGAGACGAGATACGGAACGATAAACATCGCGACCGACAGCAGCATCACAATGGCGATTGCCGCCCCGTTCGCATAATAGTTGCCGCGGAATGTCGTTTCAAACATATACACCCCAGGCACATCGGTGACAAAGTTCGCCCCTGGTCCGGTCATAGCATAAACCAAATCAAAAATTTTGAGTGAAATGTGCGCCATAATGATGATGACACTGGCCGTAATCGGCCGCAACAGCGGCAAAACGATTTTCCAATACAATTGAAACTCGGTCGCCCCGTCCATCCGGGCCGCTTCACGCACCTCATCCGGAATCGCGCGCAAGCCAGCCAAATACATGGCGACGGCAAAACCGGTCATTTGCCAGACTGCTGCGACCACCACCGCAATCATGGCCAATGGGACGCCAAATTCGATTTTGCCCCATTGAAATCCGCCCAAAATCGTTGTATCCGTATACCATTTGGAATCCAAGCCAAGCGGTTTTAAGAACAAGTTCACGCCCGTTGACGGGTTGAACAGCCATTGCCACACCACCCCGGTGACGACAAAAGACAAGGCCATCGGGAAAAAGAAAATGTTGCGAAACAGCGATTCCCCACGAAGCTTTTGGTCAAGCAAAATCGCGAGCAGTTGGCCGAGCACAATCACGACGGCGATAAACAACACCGTAAATACGAGCGTATTGCGCAAATCAGCTTGAAAGCGAAAGTCTTGGAACAAATACTGGTAATTTTTCAATCCAGCGAACGACCAATCCGGAACGAGCGAATTCCAATTGCTGACCGAAACATATCCTGTCCAGCCGATAAATCCATACACAAATAGGAAAATCAAGATGACCGACGGCGCCAAAAACACGGCGGCCAGCCAATGGTCGGCCGTCCATTTTCGCTTTTTCCGCACCGTCGGGACCGCCGTTGCCTTCTCCGCCGTTGTGACGTTGACCGTTTCCACCATCATCCCTCCTCATGATGACGAAAAGGGGAAGAGAATGGCTCCCGTCCCCTTTCCATTCATTACTTCTTCAGTTCCGCCGCTGCCGAAACAAGAGTGTCCGTAAACGAATTCACATCTTTTTGCGTGACGAAAATGTTGACGGCCTGATTGACCTTCGTGACAAACCCTTCCGGCGCTGCCGAACCGTGCGCTAAGCTCGGCGCCAGCTCCGCCGTCTTGAAGTCTTGCATCGTTTGCTTGCCGTATTCATCGTACTTGGACGGATCGGCGTCAATGCGAGCCGGGATCGAGCCTTTCAGCGGGTTAAACACATCTTGCCCCTCGACTGAACCAAGCACCGCTAAAAACTTCTTCACATCGTCCGAGTTTTTCACGCCTTTTGGCAAGCCGAACGTATCGGTGATGACCATAAACTTGCCATCGGTGTTCGGTGTCGGTACGTAGCCGAAATCTTCGTTCACTTTTAATTTTAGATCGTTGACGAAATAGCCTTTGGCCCAGTCGCCCATCACGTACATGGCCGCTTTTCCTTCAGCGACGAGCTGAGCCGCGTCTTGCCAGTTGCGCGAGCTATGGTCTTCGTTAATATAGCCGAGCATTTTCTTAAACGTCTCAACCGCCTGTTTCACTTTCGGATCATCAAACGACAGTTCTCCGGTCCAAAGTTTTTGGTAGTTGTCCGTTCCGAGCGTGCCAAGCAACACCGTTTCAAACAAATGCGTCGCGGTCCACGGTTCTTTATCACCGAGCGCAAGCGGTGTAATGCCTTTTGCCTTCAACTGGTCCGCCACTTGGAAAAACTCGTCGAACGTTTTTGGCGGCTGAAGCCCGTTGTCGGCAAATACTTTTTTGTTGTACCAAAGGACGTTGCCGCGGTGAATGTTCACCGGAACGGAGTAAATGTTGCCGTCTTTGCTGACCATGTCAATGAGCGCTTTCGGGAATTTGTCCATCCAGCCTTCTTGTTCATACAAGTCGTTGAGCGGCTCCATTTTGCCGGCAGCGACCCATCCTTCATTCAGCTCCGCCCCACCGTGCACTTGGAACGTCGATGGCGGGTCGTTCCCTTGCATGCGGCTCGCTAAGACCGCCTTGGCGTTCGTCCCGGCCCCGCCGGCCACCGCCGCGTTTTCGATTTCAATATCCGGATATTTTTCTTGGAACAGCTTGATCAGCGCTTTGAGACCGTCTTCCTCACCAGCTCCCGTCCACCAACTGAAAATCTCCAGCTTCTCTCCTGCTTTTTGGCTGCCTTGGTTGGCGTCATCGGATGAAGAAGAGCTCGAGCTGCAGCCCGACAGCGCCATCCCGACGCCAAGCGCCAACGCCAGCCATGCGGATGCTTTCTTTCGCATGTTCCTCCCCCTTTATTCTCTTTTGAAAACCCTTTCAACGATGATTGTATCATGCACCACTCCTCTGATTCCGACTCGATTTCTTCACTTTTTTGCGTTTTTCTTCACTTTTTTGTTGTGGAGCAAAAACGAAAAGCGGTTTGTCGATGAGACGGGTGAGGCAACGGAAAATGAGGATGAATCATGGAGTTTCTCCATTGGAGAAACTCCATGCCCCCGATGTTTCTCAAAATCGCTGGAAGGCAAACAGCTGATGTTCAACCGTCTTCTATCTATAGGGCTGGTGATTTCGTGCAAAATACTGCTAGTTCCAGCTGTTTCTCAATTAGAAAAACCTTGCGGGATCAGCTTTCTTTTTTAGCAAAATGCCGCTGATTTGCTCGTGACAGCCGTTTTTCACCGGCCTTCTATATTCACGCAGGAACGCTCTGTTTCAATAGTAGAATGTAAGTGGTGGATCATTGACAAGTCACGGCAGCTGCCTCATCGGCCTCCCTTCTTTTCAAGCCGTTTGCCCCCTCAACGGGAGAGCGGGCGCACAACACTAAAAAAGCCCGCCCAATTCAGGGCAGGCCCATAGGTTTCTCGATGTAGGCGAGGCTGCACCGGCTACCGCCTCTGCAGTTTTTTCCGGTATTCACTCGGCGACCAGCCCGTTTGTTTTTTAAACACGCGGCTGAAATAGTTTGGGTCATTGTAGCCAACGGAAAAACAAATTTCTTTTAAACTGCAATCGGTGCGAACGAGCGCTTCTTTGGCCCGCTCGATGCGCACGTTCGTCACGTAATCGATAAACGTGATGCCAAACTGCTCTTTGAACAGTTTGCTGAAGTAATGCGGGCTCATCCCAACGTGTTCGGCCACCTCTTCAAGCGTCAGCGGCTCGGCATAATGGCGGTCAATGTAGTCCTTCGCCTTGCCGATTTTGCCGTGGGCTTGCTGCTGGCGCCATACTTCCACCTGTATGACGATGCGGTCAAGCTCATCAACCATCGCTCGTCTCAATTCCTCCTCTGAACCGCAGGAGGAAAACGAAGAAGTTCGTTCATAACGAACACCTAGCTCAGCAAGAAAACGGGCAAGCGAAACGAACAGCTCATCCATCTTACGCCATGCCGCCGAGAGAGAATAGGAAGAGAGAAGCTCATCGACATAAGCGAAGCTGAGCATTCGTGCTTGTTCGCTGTCACCAAGGCGCACCGCCTCAAGCAACTGTTTTTCCTGCTCGGCTTCCCTTTCCGGACGCATCGCTTCCGCAGGCAAAAACCCAACCCGCGCTTTTTGGCGTTTAGCATAATAATGGACAGCCGACAGCGCCTCGTAATACGATGACCGTAACTCATGAAGGTGCAAAACCGGGGAGCCAAGCCCGATATAAAGCGTATCATTATAGCGAAGGGCGAACTGGCTGACCAGTTCGAGCGCCAACGACTGTGCAGCCGGCCGCCAGGCGATCGCAGCATCATGATCGCTTTGGAACAACAGCACCGGCAAGCGTCCGTTCGCCATCCAGCCCGTCATATAGCGAACAGGCGTCTGTTCGCTGAGCCGTTCCTCCACCCATCGCTTCCATTCTTCCGCCCGGTTGCCAGCAGGAAACTGAATGACGAGAAACATCCCTGAAACGACGGAAAATGGGAGCAACTCCTCCCACCGTTTCCACTCATCTGCCGGCACATCCTCGATCATCAATACGGACAACCATTCTTTTTCAACGAGCGTCTGCAAACGGTGAAATCGTTCTGCCAGCTGACGGTGCTGCTCTTCCGCTTGCCGCTTGGCTGCCGCTTCCTCGCTCACCCGCTGCAGTGCGGAGATGACGTCCTCCTTTCGGCTTGGCTTTACTAAATATTCCTTCACACCAAAGCGCATGGCTTGCCTAGCATAGTCAAACAAATCAAAGGCAGAAACGATGATAAAAGAAATGTCCAAATCGAACTGACGGATCGCTTCGATCGCCCCGAGCCCGTCGAGGCCAGGCATTTTAATGTCAATGAGCATCACATCGGGGCGATATTGTTTGGCAATCTCAACGGCCTCACGCCCGTTGGCGCCTTCCGCTATGACTTCAGCATGCGGGAGATGGCTGCCGATCATTTTGCGCAACGCTTTCCGTTCGAGCGCTTCATCATCCACGATCGCCACTTTCACTGCTCATCCCTCCTTGCCATCGCGGCAATAATAACCGAATGGTTGTCCCCTTTTCCGGCGCTGATTCAATTTCCGCCACGTCCGTCACTCCGTAAAACAATTGCAGCCGACGGATGACATTGCGCAGACCGATGCCGGTCGAATGGCCGCGCCCTTGCTCACGGCGCGCCGACGTCTCTTCGCCGCGAATAAACGCCTCGAGTTCCGCTTTCATCCGCTCGTCCATGCCGACGCCATTGTCCTTCACTTCGATGACGACCCGATTATGTTTTTCACAAATGGATACGGTCAATTCGGCTCCCCGTTCGTACGATTCGATGCCATGAATGAATGCATTTTCAATCAGTGGCTGCAATGTAAGCGGCGGAAGCCGTTGATCAAGGCAGGCCGATTCCGCCTCAATGGAAAACTTAATCCGATCAAAAAAGCGCGTTTGTTGGATGAAGAAATATTCGCGAGCGATGCATACCTCCTCAGCAAGTGCCACCGTCCGCTGCAAGTCCCCTAAGTTGTAACGCAAAATCGCCGCCACTGCTTCGATGAGCCTTGATGTTTGCTCAGCCTCTTCTAAATACGCCATCTTGGAAACGGTGTTGAGCGTATTAAACAAAAAGTGCGGATTGATCTGGCTTTGCAAACTTTTCAGTTCAAGTTCTTTCACGAGCCGGTCAAGCTCCGCTTTTTGTTTCATTTCTTCGATCAGCTGCCTTAAATTGCGGCGCATATCATTAAATGTGATCGTAAGCAGCCGCAGTTCGTCGTTCGTTGTCGGCCTCACATCCGGTCCATCGAGCCGTCCGGCACCGATTGCCCGAGCTGCATGCGCGAGGTGGATGATCGGCTTCGTCAAACTGCCAGAGAAAAACACAGCGAGCAGCACACCGAGGCAGAGTGTTGTCGCAAACAGACCCATCCCCATATACCGGAAATAGCGGTTGCGCCGCTCGACTTCATCATACCGCTGTTGATAAGCCGTTAACTCATCGTCGATGAAGTTTAACGTTTCTTCTTGCAAAAATAAGGCGATATTCATCGTTTCATGCAGATGGGATGAGTACAAACCAATATTTCCAGACTGAAAATGATAGACCGTGAGCGCCGCTTCCTCTAACAAACTTTCAATCATATGTTCATAGTTTTCTGCCGCCAACCGGTCGGACAAGATCGGCAAGATGGCGCCAACTTGGCGGCGATGTTGCTGCAACCAGCGGAATTCCTGCTCATAGGCGCGCGCGTATCGCCCCTCTTTTTCCGACACGTACGCATTAAGGTGTTCCATCAACCGGTTCGTCCGTTGCGACACTTCATTTAGCAACAACAAGCGGCGCATCCGGCGATCGTAATCGCTCATCATCTCTTCGCTCGTTTGGTACAAAAGAAACACCGCTCCATTTAACAAAAGCAAAAAAACGGTAAAACAAAGCAGCATCTTCGTGCGGATGTTCATCCTGGCTTTCCCCCCGCTGTCCCCAGCGCTTTGTTGTCTGCACCATCCCCGTGCCGTTTCAAGCTAAAACGGATTCCAACGTCAAGCTGATCGAACCGATGAAGGCGCCGCCGCGTTCAAATGGGCGTACTTGAATGCGACAGCCATCCATATTTTCATCGCACACCCCACCGTTTTGACGGCGCTCCCCCATCTTCCGCCGCTTTCCGTTCACCCTGCCAAGCTGTTGTTCGAATAGAACGTGCTGTTTCCCAAATCAGAGTCGCATTGACTCCTCTTTGCACACAAGGAACGATCAAGAAAAACACTTTTTTACTCGTTTTCTATAGGAGCTGCAAATGCCAACGTTATGGTGTCTTGACTTCATAATTGCGCGCCGGGCGCAGCGGCAAATCTTCTTTTCGAATGACTTTCGTCTCTGTGTTCGTCACAGCCAGCACGTCATGGCCAGCGACGATCTCAGCCATCAGTTTCACCGCCCGGTATCCCATTTCATACGGTTCTTGGACGACCGTGGCTTCAATCGTCCCTTTTTGCAAATACTCAATCGTCTCCGGCAGCGTGTCAAAGCCGATAATATATGTTTCCCGCTCGCGGTGAAACTGTTCGACCACTTTGGCAATACCGATCGCATCAAGGGCACTCGTGCCGTAAAAGGCGTTCACGTCCGGGTGTTTTTTCAAAATGGTGTACGCTTTTTCGGCTGCTTGTACGCGTGTAATGTGCGACTCCTCGATGGCGACGATGCGGATTCCTTTTTCTTGTTTTACCGCATCTTGAAACCCGCGAACACGCAGTTGCTGATGTGCGGCCGTCAAACTGCCGGTAATGATGGCGACCGTTGCCTCTCCGTGCATATCCTCAGCGAGCGCCCGCCCGGCGATAAACCCGGCGTAGTAGTTGTCCGTGCCGACATAGGCCGCACGCCGGCTCGTCGGAGCATCCGTATCGATGGTCACCACAGGAATATTCTTGTCGGCGATTTCATTAATCACCGGCACAAATTCCTCTTCCGTCAACCCTTGGGTGATGATCCCATCGACTTTCGCCGCCGCCGCTTTTTTCAAAATGCGCAAGTGCTCATCGATATTCGCCTGCCGTGGGCCGATATACTCGAGGTCAACCCCCAGTTCTTTCGCCGCCGCTTTCGCTCCTTTTTCCACGAGCCGCCAGTAATCATTATCGAGTTCCTCGGGCACGAGCACGAAATGATATGCCTCTTTTGTTTTTTCCGGAACCCGTTCCTTCTCTGATTTCGGATACGCATACACGTTCCAAGCGCAATAGGCAGTGAAGGAAGCGCTTGCAAGCAGCGCGGCGATGCCGCCCCCGTAAAACAGCCGTTTCCACCAATCGCGCATCTTGATCCCTCCTACCGCCATTGTACACGAACGTCGGGGCGCTAGCCTAGACAAAAGAAAATGGATGCCGTGTCTCTCCTTTCTTCCCGCCTGCCGCGGCCGCACATCGCTCTTCTCTGCTTCTCGATGACAGCAAAAGCTGTATAGATATAGATGCAACGAAGAAGGTGAACAGATCCTTGACGGAAAAGCGGTTTGTCCATTTTCGACTATCGAAGGCAAGCCAAAGGCTTGCCCCGTCACGCCAAGGCGTGACGGAAGACCGAACAACCACCTGCTTCACAGACCCATCTATGGGTCTGGAAGCGGCGTTGTTCGGTCGCCCGACAGTCGATAAAAGCTGCAAATGGTCAATCTTCAAATTGCATCTATATGAAATACAAATAGGGGTCAGTCTGGCCGTCATCATTCGCCATGCGGCGATGGCCATGTCCATCATCAAGTGCAGAGCGAGCAAAAAAAAAACGCCGTTCCGAAACAGATTGGCTGCATTGGAACGGCGTCCCCCCATTTTTTACTCTTTCAACTTTTCCACCGCCTCCACTGGCAGTCCGGTCAACTCACAAATCGTTGGCACGTCATACCCTTTCGCCAACATCTGCTTGGCCACATCCATTTTTCCTTTTTCCATTCCCCGCCGCTCGTAGGAGATCAGGAGATCGTTCACTTTTTTCGCTTCCTTCGTTTCCATTTCGTTCACCTCGTTTCGCAATTCGAGTTCCTCTTGTTCGGACAACCGCAAATACGTCTCGAAAAAGCCAAACAACAGCCGCTGTTTCGCTTCATCAAGCTCCAAGCGGACGAGCATGCGCAAAAATTCTCTTTTCACTGCCACTCTTTCACTTTCATTATACCCCATTTTGCTTAACAGAGCGGCCGCGACCGGGTTGTCGCGGCGAATGTACTCGCGCCATGGCAACTTGCGCAGTTCAACGGTAAGAAAGCGGAAATCGACAACGGTTAGGAACGGAAACTTGATGGTGAACGAGGACGGTTCATCGCGGATGGCGTCATAGCTGAAGATGGCAATGGGCAGAATGCGGCGGCGGTATTTTTGAAACAAACGGCTGATATAAAGAAACATGCGCTCGGGAAACGCCGGCTGCGTGTAGCTTTGGTGTTCGATATGGACGATGATCAGCCCGTCTTCCCCCTTCAACTTCGTTTCCACCAATAGATCCACACGGTGCTTTTCGCCGGCTGCCACATCCGTAAACACTTCTTCGGACAAAAAGGAGATGTGGCGGAAGTCGACTTGTTCATACACGTGCGGGAAAAACAGAAGCAAAAACTCTTCAAAAAACGTCGACAACAACTCCTTAAACAGCCGGTCGTGATCGATTCGCGTTTCGGACACGGTCTCCCTCCTTGTGATATTTGAACTTCCTTTATTTTTCTTCGCCGCGCCTTGGGCAAAATCCTGCCGAAAAGGCTGGTGAAAAGCATTGATTTTGTCTAAAATAAGAGGAACGTGAATGGGAAGAAAGCCCTTGTGTTGTGCGGCTTTTCACGATGAAATGAAAAAGCCGCCTCGGCGACAGGCGGCTTTGTCAATCGTTTTCCAAGCGGCCGTTTAGCGCCCGGCCGCTGCTTTTGTCTGCTTAAAAAACTGCGGCAAGTATTCTTTATGCGCTTCAAGCATTTCGTCCAAAATTTGTTTGGCGATGGTGTCAGACGGCACAAGCGGGTTGATCGTCATGGCGACGAGCGCCGTTTGGTAGTCGCCGGTGACCGCCGCTTCGGCCGCGACGCGCTCGAACGACTTGATTTGCTGGACGAGGCCGCGCACCGCGACCGGCAAGTCGCCGACAGCGATCGGTTTCGGCCCATCTTTTGTGATGACACAGTTGACCTCAACAGCCGATTCCGGCGGAATGCTCGCAATGGCGCCGTTGTTTCGCGTGTTGATCGGCTGAATGTCGCGCTTGTCGTTGTAAATCGAGCTGATCAAGCTGCAGGCGGCGTCGCTGTAGTACGCCCCACCGCGCTGTTCGAGCTGCGGCGGCTTGATGGCCAAGTTCGGGTCTTTGTACAGCTCAAACAGCTCTTTTTCGAGCTGTTGGACGACTTCGGCGCGCGTTCCTTTCGTTTTCGCCGTTTCCAGTTCCTCGGCGAGCATTTTGTCTGTTTGGTAGTAATACCGGTGGTACGGGCATGGCAGCACTTTCAGCCCTTTTAGGAAATCCGGCTCCCAGCCAAGGTCGACGATATTTTTCATCGTCACACCGGAACGATCCGGATGGGCAAGGAGGTCGATCACCTTTTCCGTCACCTGGACGCCGTCCAGATAGACGTGCAAGCCAAACACCATATGGTTCAAGCCGGCAAAATCGATGTGCACGCGGTCGGCATCAACGCCAAGCAGCTTGGCGACACCCATGCGCATGCCGATCGGCACGTTGCACAAACCGACGACTTTTTCCTGCTTCGTGTAGCGCAAGACGGCTTCCGTCACCATCCCGGCCGGGTTTGTGAAGTTGATCAGCCATGCATCGGGGCAAAGCTCTTCCATATCGCGAATAATGTCCAAAATGACCGGAATGGTGCGCAACCCTTTAAACAATCCGCCCGGACCGTTTGTCTCTTGGCCGATCACCCCGTATTGGAGCGGGATGCGCTCATCTTTCGCCCGCGCCTCTAGGCCGCCGACGCGAAACTGCGTCGTGACAAAATCAGCTCCTTCTAGCGCCCGACGGCGATCCAAAGTCAAATGAATCTCGATCGGCACGCCGGCTTTTTCGACCATCCGTTTGGCAAGGGCGCCGACGATTTCGAGTTTTTCTTTGCCTTCCGGAATATCGACAAGCCACAGTTCCCCGACCGGCAGTTCGTGATAACGCTTAATCAACCCTTCGACCAATTCCGGCGTGTAGCTTGACCCGCCGCCGATCGTCGCCATTTTCAATCGTTTCCCCATACTCCTCTTCCCCTTTCGCCCAGTTGGGCATGGTATAATCAATGTAGGAATCAACCAGTGGGCTTGAAAGCGCCATCCTTTCCCGGCTATCGCATGTTCCGTCCCATGAAAGCGAGGTATCCCGATGTTCACTCCCGAACAAATCGCTCAGTTCTCCGAACTCGACTACGCCATTTACGACTATGTGATGAAACATCCGCATGAAGTCGCGTACATGCGCATCCGCGAGCTCGCCGAAGCCGTCCATGTCTCGCCGCCGACTGTGCTCCGCTTTTGCAAAAAGGTCGGCTGCGACGGCTTCAGCGAATTTAAGACAAAATGGAAGCTGTATTTGCGCGAGGCAAAACGAACCGCGATCATCAGCAGTCAAGAGGTGCTTAAGGAATTTTTCGAGCGGACGCTGACGGCCGATTACGAGCGGACCATTCTGGATGCGGCAGCTGTGATCGCCCGGGCGGATCACGTCATTTTCGTCGGAGCAGGCAGCTCGGGCATTTTGGCCGAATACGGCTCGCGTTATTTTTCCGCGTTTCAAAAGTTTTCCGTCTACATCAAGGATCCGTTTTTTCCGATTTACGGCCATTATTTCCACAACTGCGCCGTGATCGCCTTGTCGGTGTCTGGAGAGACGTCCTATACGCTCGCCCAAGTGCACCGCTTCAAGGAAAACGGCAGTACGATCATCAGCATCACCAATCGGAAACATTGCACGCTCGCGAACATCTCGGACTACAACTTGACATACTATACCACGCCGGAGCGGATCGGACAGACGGATGTCACCACTCAGCTTCCGGTCGTCTACTTGCTTGAGCGGTTGGCGAAAGAAATGTATCGGCTGCTGCCGGCGCAGACTGACCGCGGGCCGAGTGGGCAGTGACAAGGCTACAGCTCGGCACCGTTCGTCGCAATCACACGCTGATACCAATAAAAGCTTTTCTTTTTGATGCGGCGCAAATCTTTTTCCGATTCATCGTCACGGTTGACGTACACAAATCCATACCGTTTTTGGTAGCCGTTCAACCAGCTGAGCAAATCGGTGAACGACCAAGCACAGTAACCGAGCACGTCCACCCCATCCGTCATGGCGCGTTGAATTTCTTGAACATGGCGGCGCAAGTAGTCGATTCGATAATCGTCATTCACAATATCGCCTGGCTCCAGCGTATCGAACTCACCTAAGCCGTTTTCCGTAATCAAAATCGGCAGCCGGTAACGGTTCGCAATGCGGCGCAGGCCAATACGCAAGCCAATTGGGTCAATCGCCCAATCCCAGTTCGTCGTATCGACATGCGGATTGCGCACGGTTTTAAACAGTCCCGGAATGCCGCTCGAAGTGGATGTCCCTTTTTTTCCCGTCGTATTCATCACGCCTTCGCCGACGCCATCTGGCGGATTATGCTCCACAGTCGTAGTTTGGTAATAGTTGACTCCCATAAAGTCCGGTTTCGCCGCTTGGAGCAGCTCCCAATCGCCTGGCGCCACCGTCGGCTCCAGCCCTTGCGATTCAAGATAGTTCCAAGCCGCCTGTGGGTACATGCCCCACGCATACACATCCATCCACCAATGGTTTTGGAATTCTTCTGCGTTTTCAAAAGCAAGCACATTTTCCGGACGGCTGTCGTACGGGTACATTGGCGAGTAGGCAAAGCTCGGCCCGATTTTTCCATCAGGCACGTAATGACGGAACGATTGAATCACTTTCGCATTCGCCAAATTGGCGATATGGTTTGCCTCATACATGCGTTTCATGTCTTTTACGCCCGGCGGATGCAAGCCAAGCCGATAGCCCAAAGAAATGAAAATGTTTTGTTCATTGAGTGTCACCCAATATTTGACCCGGTCGCCAAACCGTTGAAACAATGTCACGGCATACCGGTCAAAATCATCAATGATGCGCCGCGATTCCCATGCCCCATAGGCATCCATCAAGGCTTGCGGCACGTCCCAATGGTATAACGTCACAATCGGCTCGATCCCATGGTTTCGCAGCTCCTCAATCAAGCGATCGTAAAAATCAAGCCCTTTTTCGTTGACGACCCCGTTTCCATCCGGAAACACGCGGCTCCACGACACCGAAAACCGATACGCCTTCAACCCCATTTCCGCCATCAACGCTACATCTTCTTTATAGCGATGATAATGATCGACAGCGACGTCACCGTTGGTTCCCTTAAACGTTCGGCCCGGCTGTTTGGCAAACACATCCCATACCGATAATCCTTTTCCATCTTCGTTCCACGCCCCTTCGACTTGATACGCAGCTGATGCTGCGCCCCATAGAAACTCAGGCGGGAACGATTTAAGATGACGATGCTCCATTCAAATCGTCTCCTTTCCGAAAGCAAACCCCGTCGATTGAATCGTTCTATCTATTACCAATAAACCGTGTTTAATGCAAAAAGTAAAGGGCGCGGCGGCTTTTTGTAACGCGACGAACGCGAAAAACAATTGTTTCTTCAGAGTAACAAACGGTTACAAAAATAGGACAAGCCGGCGCGCAGGATACAAAAAACAACCGGGAGAGCGGTTCATGAAATGCGAGAAACGGCCCTCTCTATTCCTAGTCAGGAAACACAAGAAGAAAAAGGTGCTCCATTCGTTCGGAGCACCCTTTTCCACATGCAGGACGGTCTTTCCCCAGTTATCGTTGGGAGAAAATCGCTATTACCTTCATCCGTTGAGCCGCCGTACAGACGAAGCGTTACGGCAAAAAGATTTTCCCCGGATTGAGAATGCCGTTCGGGTCAAACAGCTGTTTCAACCGTTTCATCCAAACGACGGCGTCGCCTTTTTCCTCGCGCAAAAACGCCCGTTTGCCAATGCCGATGCCGTGCTCTCCCGTGCACGTGCCGCCGTGCGACAAGGCGTAGCGGACGATATGAGTGTGCACCTGCTCGATTCGCGTCATCTCCTCGGCATCGTTCGGGTCAAAAGCAAGCACCGTATGGTAGTTGCCGTCGCCGACATGGCCGAAAATAGCAGCGGTCATGTTCTGCTCGTTGACGAGCCGACGCGTATCGGCGATCGCCCCCGGCAGCTCGGACAGCGGCACGCACACATCGGTTGAGAGCATCGCCTTGCCTGGATAGGCGGCTTGAATGGCGAACGCCGCATGGTGGCGCGCTTCCCACAGCTTCGCGCGGGCGAGCGAGTCGGTTTCAACCGTAAATGAAACCGCCCCCTCCGCTTCGCACAACTCGTTGACAAGCTTCGTTCCATCCTCGACGCTTGATGGGCTGCCGTTCAATTCGATAAACAGCGTCGGCCTCACCGGATAATCGGTTTTTTTGTATGCATTGACCGCCGCGATTGTCGCTTCATCCACGAGCTCGATTTTCCCCGGACCGACGCCGGCCTTCAGCACGGCAAACGCCGCTTGCGCCGCCGCCTCAAGCGATGGAAAACACACTTTGATCGCATTGGTCGCCTCCGGAATGCCATGCAGGCGGACAATAAGGCGGGTGAAGACGCCAAGCGTCCCTTCCGATCCGACGAACAGGCCGGTCAAATCATATCCGGCGGACGACTTCACCGCGAGGCTTCCCGTTTGCATGACCGAACCATCGGTGAGCACCACCTCAAGGCCAAGCACTTGATCGCGCATGACGCCGTATTTGACGCAGTTCGTTCCGCTCGCATTCGTCGCCGCCATGCCGCCGATCGTCGCGTCGGCCCCCGGGTCGACTGGGAAAAACAGTCCGTATCGCTTCAGCGCCTCATTCAGTTGCATCCGCGTCACTCCCGGCTCGACGATGGCGAGAAAATCGTCCGGGCGAATGTCGATGATGTGGTTCATCAACGTCAAGTCCAAACTGATGCCGCCTTCAACCGGAATGACGTGCCCTTCTAAGCTCGTGCCGGCGCCAAACGGCGTCACAGGAATGCGGTGCTCGTTGGCAAACGCCAGCACCCGGCTCACTTCCTCCGCCGTTTTCGGAAAGACGACGACATCTGGCTTGTGCGGCGCATGATAGGCGATGCCTTTGCTGTGGTGTTCGAGCACCGTTTCGTTTTGGCTCACCCGCTCGCGGTCGCCGATCAATTCAAGCAGTGATTCGTATATGTTCATCGTTCTCCCCCTTATCGATGGGATCAGCAGACGTACCTCGCATCAACTAATAACGCAGCAACGTTTCAACTCCTTGCGCAATCCGCTCAGCGTTCGGCAGCCAATCATCTTCCACCGACGGCACCGGGTACGGCGTGTCGTAGCCGGCGATGCGCACGATGGGGGCCGAGAGAGCGAATAGCGCCCGTTCGCTGATCAAGGCCGCCACTTCCGCGCCAAACCCGCCTGTTTTCACCGCTTCATGGACGATCATCACCCGTCCCGTTTTTTCGACTGAGGCGATGATCGTGTCGATATCAAGCGGCTGCAGGCAGCGAAGGTCGATGACCTCCGCATTGACTCCTTTCGCCTGCATCTCGGCGGCGACTTTGGCGGCAAGCGGCACGGTCGCCCCCCACGTGAGGATCGTCACATCTTCTCCTTCTTTGACGACCCGCGCTTGGCCGAGCGGAATCGTGTACGGTTCTTCCGGCACCTCCATGCGAAACGCCCGATACAGCTTCATCGGCTCCAAAAACAGAACCGGATCTTCATCGCGAATAGCAGAAATCAACAGCCCTTTTGCATCGTACGGATTGGACGGCATGACCACTTTTAAGCCGGGCGAATGGGTAAACAGCGCCTCAAGCGCATCCGAATGCAATTCGGGCGTCCGCACCCCGCCGCCGTACGGGCTGCGCACAACAATAGGGCATGCAAACCGTCCGGCGGAGCGGAAGCGGATGCGCGCCGCTTGGGCTGCCAACTGATCCATCGCTTGGTACACAAACCCGAGAAACTGAATTTCAGCAATCGGCCGCATGCCGTTGATCGCCAAACCGATCGACGTGCCGATAATGCCGGATTCCGCCAACGGCGTGTCAAACACACGCCCATCGCCAAACTGCTCAAGCAGCCCGTCCGTCGCCCGGAAGACGCCGCCGTTTTCACCGACATCTTCGCCAAGCACGATGACGCGCGAATCGCGCTCCATCTCCTGGCGCATTGCTTCATTGATCGCTTCAATCATCGTCAGCTCGGCCATTTATCTCACCCCGCTCCGTTGTTTGCGCCGCATCACTTCTTCTTTTTGCTCGGCCAGCAATTTGGGCGCCTCGCTGTATACGTAATCGAATACATCGACAATCGAACCGGACTTGCCGGCGATGGCCGCTTCGTACGCCGCCGTCACTTCATCATTCACTTGGGCGACAAGCGCTTCTTCTTGCGCTTCCGTCCACAGCCCACGCCGCTCCAGCAGCACGCGCAGACGGCAAAGAGGATCTTTCGTCCGCCATGTCTCGACCTCTTCCGGCCGTCGGTATTTCGTCGGGTCGTCCGCCGTCGTGTGCGGCCCAAGCCGATAGGTGAGCGCCTCGATCAATACCGGGCCCTCGCCGCGGCGGGCCGCTTCGACCGCCTGTTTCATCGTTTCATACACCGCCAACACGTCGTTGCCATCAACCAGCACCCCTTTCATCCCGTAAGCGAGCGCCTTTTGCGCAATCGTACGGCTTGCCGTCTGCTTCCGGTACGGGACGCTGATGGCGTACTGGTTGTTTTGGCAGAAAAAGATGACCGGCACGTTGTATACAGCGGCAACATTCATCGCTTCATGAAAATCGCCCTCTGACGTCGCCCCGTCGCCGAAATAAGCCACCGATACGTGCGATTCGCCTTTCAACTTCGATGCCCACGCGCAGCCGACCGCATGCAGCGTCTGAGCGGCGATGATAATTTGCGTCGGAAAAATATTCACCCCATCCGGCATCCGTTTTCCCGACAGGCGGCCCTGCACATAATGGAAAAACTGTTCAAGCGGCATGCCGTGCAGCAAACAGACCGCGACTTCACGGTAGCTTGGGAAAATCCAGTCGTCTTTTCGGAGCGCAAGGGCGCTGCCGACTTGCGCCGCTTCTTGGCCGCTGAACGGCGCATACGTCCCGATCCTCCCTTGCCGCTGCATGCGCAACAGCCGCTCATCGATGACGCGCGCCCGCCGCATTTCCCGATAGGCGCAAAGCAGCCACTCATCGGAAAACGCCGCCAGCTTCTTCTCGTCGCCGTTCCCGTTTTCATCCAAAATTTGCACGATCTCGACCGACAATTGGTCCGGGTCAAACATGGGCTTCCCTCCTCATCATTTTTTCATCACAGCCCAACTGCTTCTCTTTGGCGCTCGCTCTCCTTCAATACGAAGACATGTCTTCCTAACCACGCGCCGCCTACCGCACGTCCAAGAGCAATACTTCGGGATTTTCCAAATTGTGCGCCACCGTCCGCATAAACCGCCCGGCCGGCTCGCCGTCAATGACGCGGTGGTCAAAGGTGAGCGATATCCCCATCATGTCGCGAATGGCAATCTCATCGTCGATCACGACCGGTTTCCGCTTGATGGCATGGGCGCCGAAAATCGCCACTTCCGGGTAATTGATGATCGGCGTCGCAAACCAGCCCCCGCCCGCTCCAGTGCTCGTAATCGTAAATGTGCTTCCTTGCAGCTCCTCAAGGCGAAGCGCCTGGCGGTGCGCTTTTTCTGACAGTTCGGCGATTTCGATGGCGAGTTCGCGGATCGATTTTTGATCGGCGTCACGGATGACGGGGACGACGAGCCCCGCTTTCGTCGCCGTCGCGATGCCGATGTGATAGCGCTTTTTCAGCACGATTTCATTCGTCTCTTCATCGAGCGAAGCGTTAAACATCGGATATTGCTTCAGCGCCCTTGTCACCGCTTTGATGACAAACGGCAAATACGTCAGCTTGATGCGTTCTTCCGCCAACTGGCTGGCAAGGTGCTTGCGGATTTCCACCAGTTTCGTGACGTCCACCTCGTCCATGCCGGTCACATGCGGCGCCGTGTACGCCGATTTCACCATTTTTTCGGCGATTTTTTTGCGCAAGCCGCGAAGCGGGATGCGCTCTTCTTCTGGAACCACACGCTCCATGCTGGCAATGGACGTCCATGCGGCTGTGTCTGCCTTTCTCTCTGTCGCTACGCTCCCGGATGGCAAGATCGCGGCCTCGCTCCCTTCACTTGGCACCGCCTCCGCCACCGCGGCGGCTGCTTCCCGCTCTCTGACATACCGCTCCAAGTCGGCGAGCGTCACCCGGCCGCCTTCTCCCGTTCCTTCCACTTCATCAATCGGAACGCCCATTTCCCGCGCTCGCTTGCGCACCGACGGCGCGGCAATCGCCCGCTTGCGCGCAGGGCGCGGCGCGCCTTCTTGGGCAACAGAGACAGCCTCTCGATGCGAATCTTCAGCGGGAGCCGCTTCGCCCGCGGCCGACGCCTCCGTTTCCACGACAATCAACGGCTCTCCCACCTTGACCGTCGCTCCTTCCGACCCAGCAAGCGCCACGACTTTTCCAGCCACCGGCGTCGTCATTTCGACCATGGCCTTATCGGTTTGAATTTCAGCGATCGGCTGGTCGGCCTTCACCACATCCCCTTCGCGAATGAGCCAGCGGATGATTTCGGCTTCATGCAGCCCTTCGCCGATGTCGGGCAATTTAAATTCGTAGATCATGCGATATCCCCTTCCCCTTGTTCTCGTGTTGCGATTGGAAACAATCAAATGGTGCAGCGTCGATGGTGTGGAAATCATGAGGAAACACAATGGTTAAGCGCTTACAATAGATGCGGTGAGAACCTTTTTTCTACCAAAACGCGAAATTAATATTTCGAATTTTCTAACCTACAAAATTTATGATAGTATATAGATTGTGGCGCTGTCAATATAAGGAGAGCGGACATTTTTCGCCCGCTTCGACAATCAACGACAGTTGCCTCTATTATCACAAAATAATAAATATCGATCCCATTCAACCGAAACAACGGGGGGCCAACACGATAAGCAAGGAGTTTTTTGCAAGACGTCAACAACGGCTTTCACGCGCAAACCGGTAGCACCCGCGCAAAAAAGAAAAGGATTTGACCTATTCTCCAATAAATATAGCACTCGAGTAGATGTATATACTACTTGGCGGGACAATGCTTCTGAATTGTTTTACTGTAAGATTAAGGAGGATTTCCTTTGTTTAAGGATATAAAGATAAAATTGATATCAGGTATACTAACTTCATTTAATTCAGGTTTTTTATATTATCTAATTGAGTCCAAAGGTGTAATTGTATCAAAGGAAGATGATGTATAAAATTTTGTGTAAAGCATTGTGCTAGACCAAAAGAAAAAGGTAGGGTATTCTCTGATTTGGCTAAAAACAACCTTCCAGAGAAAGGAGAACCCTACCTATGTCTAAAAGTATACCGAATTTATGAGGATTTGCCGAAGCGTAGGAAGCCTTTCAGCGAATGTTTGAAGAACGTTATAATTAACCAAATAATGTAAAACGATGAGATAAGGAGATTCTCCCTCTCCACTCATAAGACTGAATATTCAGTCTTATGGGTGGAGAAAACTCATCACCTATCCATTTTAAATCCATTTCAGAGATACCCTACTATCTTACATTACACAAAATTCTTGACGGTACCGAAGAACCTGTAACGCCAACTAATATATTCAAGCTTAACACCTCCTTTACATTACAGTTTCTCTTGGCGTACCTTTTCTCTCATTAATTAATAACGAAGATAAACTAGTAACTATACCCAAAGCACCTGCAATGAAGAAAAGATATTTTATATTGAAATAATCAACACTGACCCCAAAAATAAACTGGGCTACTGGCGTTGAAAGCATTGAAATCGCCATCATAATACTATTAACTCTTCCTAATAAATGAATAGGCACAGAACGTTGAACAAAAGTAGGTATAAGGACTCCTATAAAACCAGTAATTAAGCCAATTACAAAAACGAAAATTAGAATAATCAAAAAATTTTGGGTGAAACATAGTGCGGCAATACCAGTAGCTTGTAAAAGAAAAGATAAATAAATAATCTTCAATTCAACCTTGTGAATGCTTTTAACTGAAAAGATTAAACCAGTTAACAAACTTCCCATTGACATCGATGAATATATATATCCTAAATACTTAGCATCATCACTAACATTTTTAGCTAAAAAAGGGAACAATACATTAACCCCGTTTGCTCCAATATTTACAAAAAACATAGTTATAACCAAATAAAAAATCATTTTTTGTCTATTCAAAAACTAAAACCAAGTCTTAAATCCGAAAAGTAAGAAGTTTTGTCATTATTATCGTTCATATTTTCAAGATGACTATTTTTAGAGTCAATAAACAAAATTAAAAAAGTTGAAAATACATATAAGATAGAAATGGCTATCAAGGAATGTTCTATTGAGATTGATTCAACCATCCAAGCGGCGATTAAAGGACCCAAAATGATCGTTGTTCTTACAACAGTGAAGTATTGACTATTGAGACGACTCAAATATTCAGTAGCGACTAATCTTGGCTTTATTGATTCTGAGGCTGACCAATAAAAAGCATCAATCGCTCCAAACAAAACGGAGACCATTATGAGAATTACAAAAGAGATAGTATGATCCCATAACAGAATAGCCAAAACTAACACAATGATTGCCCTTATCATGTCTGACAACCACAGAAACAACTTTGCCCCTATTCGATCAATAACCGGTCCGCAAAGAAGCCCAGCAATAAATCTCGACAAACCTAGGGAAAATAAAACTGCTCCCATCAAAAAACCTGATTGTAAAACGTCAGCAATATACCAAGCTATAACAACACTGTATATGACGTCCCCCAAGTTTGAAAGAAACGTTGCTATGCAAAATTTTGTAGCGTTCAAAATGATCACCCTTAAAAAGATTGAGACTAGGCATGTAATGCACTTGTGAAACAGAACAAAATCAAAACATAGGATAAGGGGCGGTTTTAATATAACTAAAGATTCATTATATTGACTCTTCACCACAACATGTACTTGACAAGCAATACGGTTTCCTGCACAAGGATATGCAAAAATCACTGATTTGCTGATTTCCCCACACAAGTGTAAATAGGGTATGTTCAGAAAAAATCAAGTACAACTTTTGGTGAAGAGCCATTATATTACAATTATTACAATAATTATTTTATTGAGAAAATACGGTAATGTAAAGAGTTTTTTGTAATACCTCGTCTCGTTTTGTCGGATATCGTTGAATGCAACATATCTTATGTTATGTGGAATGATTGAGAACATAAAAAAGAGCCATACGATCGGCTCCTTTACCGCTTTTATAGAACTTTTTCCGACTTTTCATCATACCGCTTCATTAAACGGTAAGCGATGGATAACTTTTTTAAAATGTAATCTTGAGGATCAGCTGTTTGTACGTAACCTTCTAATTCCTGTACTTTCACATCCGCAAACATGCCGCCCACACGTGCCAAGTGGTCAATGATATCAAAAAGTTCACTGTTGTCGGAACGGTATTTAGTTGCTAAGAATTGAATTTCGTCCAGTCTCTCGCGAATTTCCCGAGCTTCAGAAATTGTAAATTTGCTCTCCATACGGATCCCCCTCGTGAATGGACATTCGCCATAGATTATATTTATCAAAGGTAATGGCTATGAAAGAAATCTGAATTAATCATTTAAAATTCGGTGCCAATCCCCCAAAAAAACAACCACATCGATTTTAAGACGCTTAACAGACCTGTAGAGGCGTTTTAAGTTAAGGGGGATATAAAACCATTACCCCGCTGTTTAAAATGCGTTATGCGCCAATTTTAGCGGCCGTTTTTTTGTTCAGGGATAAAAAACGGGGTATTTTTCAATTTTGAGAAAAAAAGAGTAATAAAACATGCGGTAAAGTTTGTTTACCCCATTATGTTTTATCCTTCAATTCTGGAATTTTTGGACGCATAAAAAAGAATGACGGTGACGCATTTGAGTAAGGGAGTGACACCTTGTGTCACACTCCATCACATGATGACCTAGCGGACCACGACGTCATCAATAGTCTGCCTGACAGTCTCCTTTCGTGAACATAAAGAGAACTGCACGAGATTATGCCAACCCAAACAACATACATACAGACATACAAAGAAAGGGGTAAAAAGGGTAAGTTTTGAAATAACCTCACCATTTTTTTGTTGCGTTCAATAGTAACGTTTATTAGTAACGTGGAGTGGTAATGTTCCTTAATTTCGTTACGTTCAATAGTAACGTTGAAAATAAGCCATTTGTAGCCGAAAACATAGGAGGGCTGCACGAAATTATGTCACCTACTAACCTTATTCGTTGCCTCTAATGGTTACGTTGAGTAACGTTTAATAGTAACGTTCAAATGAAACCTAAATCAAATTGATGTTGGTGCAGCTGACGAACGGAGGGGGCTCAACTTTGAGCAGATTTGCGTTTTTTTGAACCATCCACAATTTGCGTACGGTTTAAAAACTCCTGTTTTTCTTGACCTTTAAAGGAGTGGACGAATTATCCATCCCCTTGCGTTTTGCGAGGTCATCCATATGAGCGGAGCTTAATTCTGGTCATAGACACAATCGGGTAAAGCGTAGGGTGGCCCAATTGTAACTACCCAGCCGTGGATATGTTTAATGGGGTATAGCCGAACACTGAATTTTCCTAGCTTCGCCGCATTTTTTGCTGCACTTAGAATGACACAAAAAAACTCCGACCATATATGTTTTTGTAACTATTCAGCCACATCATAAAGTGAGCTGAATAGTTTTTGCTTTTTCTGTCTATGATGTGAATACTATAGACAAGGAGGTGAATCGCATGTTGACGGTACAACAAGCTGTATTTACAGTTGAGAGCTTCATCGGCAAAGTCCAACAACAAAAGCAGCTCATTACTCACCAACAACAAGTCATTGAGCAACTATTGACAGAAAACAAACAGCTGCGCAAAGAAAATGAACAACTCAAGTATCGCGTTCAAGAGTTGGAAGCACGCACGAAAACAAACAGCTCCAATAGCCATTTGCCCCCATCTTCTGACCGTTTTCACACCCATTCTTCTCGCAAGCCATCTGGCAACAAGCCAGGAGGACAAGAAGGACATCAAGGAACGACGCTCCGTCAAGTGGAACGTCCACATCATCGCATCGTTCATCGTGTGAACACGTGTCAAGGATGTGGGGCTTCTTTGTGTGAAGTCAAACCGTTCAAAGTCGATGTCCGTCAAGTGTTCGATCTTCCTCCCGTGACGATCGAAGTGACACAACATGAGCGTGAAGTGAAATCCTGCCCACATTGCCGATGTGTTCAACAAGCGGAGTTTCCACCACATGTCATGAATCATGTGCAATATGGTCCACGGCTCACGGCGCTCGCTGTATATTTGCACCATATCCAATTGATCCCTTACAAACGTTTGAGTGATACGATCGAAGCATTATATCAACACTCAATCAGTACAGGAACCCTTGCCAATATGGTGAAACGAGGACGCGAAGCGCTGGAATCCAATATGGACATGATCGAAGACGCCTTACTTGAATCCAACATCCTGCATGTCGATGAAACGAGTTTGCGCATTGATGGGAAACTCGCATGGGTGCCTGTCGCCTGTACATCGAAATATACGTACTTGGCTTCTCACGCTTCTCGTGGAAAGAAAGCGACCGATGACATCGGGATTCTTCCCCGATATCGAGGGACGATGATGCATGATGGGTTCGGTACGTATCCAAAATACACGCAAGCCCCCCATGCCCTTTGTCACGCCCATCATTTGCGTGAATTGAAGGGTTTCATCGAACAAGGGCATACATGGGCATCGCGCATGACCACGTTTCTGTTAGCCGCCAAACAGGCAGTCGAAGCTCATCACGGTGCACTTTCCGAAAAAGAAGCGAAACGATGGGAACGAGTGTATGATCGCATCCTAGCGAAAGCACAGCACCGATTAGAAACGACGACGCCTCTTCCGAAAAAAGCACTCGCTTTTGTTCGACGGCTTCAGAAACGAAAGGAAGAAGCGCTGCGCTTTTTGTGTGAAGCCCATGTTCCCTTTGACAACAACCAAGCTGAACGCGATCTTCGCATGGTCAAAGTTAAAGAGAACATTTCGGGTACGTTTCGCGAAGAAACATTCGCCCAGTCGTTTTGCATCACAAGAAGCATCGTTTCCACACTGACGAAACACGAAAAAAACGTGTGGGACTCGTTATGTCTTCTGTTGACGGGACACACGCTCGATCGTGTTCTTTCTACCACTTAGGGCATTTTCTATCACGAGGATGCCCTATTTGTGTTGCGCTTCTTTACATACTACTATTGGGGTGAATAGTTACTAAGATATTATATTCGCTCTTTGGTCCGAAGATGCATCAGGGACCTAATAACCTACCACTTCGTTTAAGAAATTAGCTCTTCACCAAATGATGTTTAGTGCACAAACCCAATTTCCGAAATAATCATAAAAGAAAAAAATCCAACGCCAACTCTTTTTTTGGAATAAATTGTAAAATTAAAACCCATCTCGAATGCGATATATATGCTGGAATAGTGATCATAATTGTTTTTCTTCTTTTCCCGCCCTTTTCACCCCATCCTTTTGACAAGGTAGTGATCCGATCCGGCACACAGAAACCCATATTCGCTCAATAAATTATGCTAAAATGAAGGACGACGAGAATGAAAGGAGAAGGATCATGGTTCGATTTGCGACAATCGGGACAAACTGGATTACAGAAGCCTTTATCGAAACCGCGCGGCTCGTCGATTCCTTTGAACTCGCCGCCGTCTACTCACGGACGGATGAGACAGCGAAGGGGTTTGCCGACAAGGTCGGGGCGCCGCGCACGTTCACGGACTTGCACGAGCTGGCCGAAAGCGACGACATTGATGCCGTCTATATCGCCAGCCCGAACGCACTTCATGCCGAGCAGGCGATCTTGCTCATGAATCACGGCAAACACGTCTTATGCGAAAAACCGCTCGCCTCCAATGCGAAAGAAGTCAAAGCCATGATCGCAGCGGCGGAACGAAACGGCGTTGTTCTGATGGAAGCGATGAAGTCAACGCTCATGCCCAACTTCGCAACCATCCGCGAGCACTTGCCGAAACTGGGCCGCATCCGCCGCTACGTGGCGAACTACTGCCAATATTCATCGCGCTATGACGCTTATAAGCAAGGAACGGTGCTGAACGCCTTCAACCCCGCTTTCTCGAACGGGGCGCTCATGGACCTTGGCGTCTACTGCCTGTACCCGATGGTCGTTTTGTTCGGCAAGCCCCGCAGCGTGAAGGCGCAAAGCGTGAAGCTCGCATCCGGCGTTGATGGCGAGGGTTCGATCGTGTTGGATTACGGGGACATGGACGCGGTCGTCTTTTATTCCAAAATCACGAACTCGCACTTGCCTTCAGAAATCCAAGGCGAAGACGGAAGCATGATCATCGACGCCATTCATACACCAGCCAAAGTGGAAATCCGCTACCGCGACGGGCGCGTCGAGGACATCGCCGTCCCGCAAGACAAACCGCCGATGTATTACGAGGCGGAAGAGTTTATCCGTTTGATCGAAAACGGAGAACGCGAATCGGCCATCAACTCGCACCGCCATTCACTTTGGACGATGGAAATCATGGACGAAGCGCGAAGACAAACCGGCATCGTGTTCCCGGCCGATCAGCGATAAGCAAAAAAGGTTCCAACCTAGTCTGCCTGAGGCTCGGTTGGAACTCGTTTTCTTTCTGTCTCATTCCATTCTCTTAAGCCATTAACGTGAAGACACCAAAACGAACAAAGAAACCGGGAGCCGGGCTGCCGCGACTGTCATCTTCTGCTAAAATACGGACCAAGCCATCCGTTTTCATGCGTGATGACAAACGTCCAGTTGAACTCGCTGTCCACCACGTATAGATCGATCTTGTCGTTTTCCGCGGCCAGATCAGCCGCTTTCAAGCCGGAAGCATCCTCCACGGTGAGCGCATCGTCGCCATGTTGAAAGAAAAGGTAGCAGCACGTTTTCTCTTCTTGATCAAACGCCATTTCCGCTTCTGTTTCCGTTAAACAGTCTCTCATTTCATAGCTGAACACGTGCCATAAGTAGCCGTTGACTCCACTCCGATTATGAAGGTGGATGTGTTGTTTTTCTTCCGCAGTCAAATGGCCGGCAAACACCCTTTCCCACCGTTGTCGCAATTGCTCCCCGAAACCGGATTGTTTGCGGATTTTTATGTTTCGGCGAGCTAACTGATGAAATAACTCCATTCGGTTTCTCCCCCAGTGACCTGATGTGGCACCGCCTTCATCGGTGTGCCCATTTCATCTGTTAAAACGTTCGACGGATCGGCAAGATGGCTTTTCACCATCTTTTTCACGCCGAGCGATTTTCGTCCGCCCAGCCACTTCCCCCGTTTCCGTCCGCACTTCGATGAGCAGCTGCCGCGCACCCTATGCAAGACAGTTTCCCCGCTCTTTGCGCCTTGCCGCGCCGTCCCTATTCCCCCGTCTCGGCAAATCGGCGGAGGCGCTCGCCAATTTCATCGCGGACGCGGCGGAACACCGCGAGTTTCTCCTCTTCCGTCCCTTCCGCCTTCGCCGGATCGTCGAATCCCCAATGGACGCGCTTCACGTGCGGCGGGGTGACGGGGCAATGGTCGGCCGCATGGCCGCACAGCGTCACGACCAAATCGGCGCGGTTCAACAAGTCCGGGTCGATGACATCAGACGTTTGCTTCGAAATATCGATGCCGGCTTCCTTCATCACCTTGACCGCATTCGGATTGAGTCCGTGCGCTTCAATCCCGGCGCTGTACACGTCCCATTCATCGCCTAATAGTTGTTTCGCCCAGCCTTCCGCCATTTGACTGCGGCATGAGTTTCCGGTGCACAAGAAATAAATGATTTTTTTCTTCATCGTTGGTTCCCACCTTTATTTTGATGTTGGAGCAGCAGAGGAAAAATACTTTCGCTGAAACGCCAAGGCGACGTTGACAAGCGCGAGCATCACCGGCACTTCAATGAGCGGGCCGATCACCGCCGCAAACGCCGCGCCCGAATGAATGCCAAATACCCCAACGGCGACGGCGATGGCCAACTCAAAGTTATTGCTTCCTGCTGTAAACGCCAGCGTCGTCGACACCGGATAGTCAGCGCCGAATTTTTTCGCCAAAAAGAACGACACAAAAAACATGATGACAAAATAAAGCAGCAACGGAATCGCAACGCGCACAACATCAAACGGCAAACTGACGATCATATCGCCTTTGAGCGAAAACATCACGATGATTGTAAACAAAAGCGCAACAAGCGTCAGCGGGCTGATTTTCGGCACAAACACCATGTCATACCATGACCGGCCTTTCACTTTCACAAGCATAAACCTTGTCGCCATGCCGGCGAGAAACGGAATGCCCAAATAAATAAACACCGATTTCGCCACTTCCGCCATCGTGATCTCAACAATAGCCCCTTCAAGCCCGAACCATTCCGGAATGACTGTCACAAACACATACGCATACAGCGAGAAAAACAACACTTGAAACAGGGAATTGAAGGCGACAAGTCCTGCTGCGTACTCTGTGTCGCCGCGCGCCAAGTCGTTCCAGACGATGACCATGGCGATGCAGCGGGCAAGACCGATTAAAATCAAGCCAATCATATACTCTGGCTTGTCAGGCAAAAAGGCGGCCGCCAATATGAACATAAGCAGCGGGCCGATCACCCAGTTTTGCACGAGGGACAACATGAGCACCTTCACATCTTTGAACACGCGCCCCATTTCCTCGTAGCGCACTTTCGCCAGCGGCGGATACATCATCAACATCAAGCCGATCGCAATCGGAATCGAGGTCGTACCGACTTGCAGGCGGTTCAATCCATCCACCAGCCCAGGAGCCCAAATTCCGACTCCGATCCCGACCGCCATCGCGAGAAAAATCCATACCGTTAAAAAGCGGTCTAAAAACGACAATCGTTTCGGTTCGCAACCATCCACCATCATTCACCTCATCATTCAACATCAGCACCCGCAGCGGGCCGCAGGATTTGCTGTCTCGATTTTGCGAATGTTTTCCTCTTGATCAGGAACGTATGACAACACCGCCTGCAGCAACGGGGCATATTCGCTTTGCGGCCGGAGCGAATAATACACCCATTGCCCTCTCCGCTCTTCTTGGATCAGCCCGGCATCTTTTAACTTACGCAAATGCTGACTGATCGCCGGCTGGCTGGTCGAAAACACCTCCAGCAGCTCGCACACACAGCACTCCCGCTTGTTCAAAATCGCCAAAATCGTCAGCCGCGTCGGATCACCAAGCAGCTTCAATACCCGGGCTGCCGCTTCCATCTCCATCGCGAGTTGCGGCATATAACCTCCTCCGTTCATCATTATATAATGATTTGCTTATATAAAAACGAGCACACACCACGAAAACGGTCATGCCGACCAACGATCGCTTCTATCAATCAGTATATAATTAAGTGCTTATATAAGTCAACAACGATATACCTACCAAAGCAAAAAAACGAGCGTGCCGCTCCGCCGCACGCCCGCAAATGTTCCCTGCCCTCTGCCGCCAACACGCTTTAGTCCATCCGCTTTTTCGCCGCTGACAGAAGGTCGATCGCCTTCGTTCCGACCCCGACAAACGTCTCCAAAATCGCCTGCGCCCCCGCAATTGAAAAAATGAAAATCAGCGGCATAGCGATGGTCGGAATAAAAAAATAGCCAAGCGCGATCAAAATCGCGCTCCACACCCCCGCGCACCAATAACAATTCAACAAGTAGCCAAATTTGGAGGCCGGCACTTTCTTGATTTCTGTATGCCCGTCCTCACTTTTGACTTTTTCTTTCTTCATAAACGGATCGCGCAGAAACTCGGTAATTTTGTCAAACACGATCAAATGAGTAAACCGGTAGCTGGCCAAAATCATCATGATATACGTCATCCAATCGAGTTCACGAAGCATGGCGGGTCCCTTTCTTTTGCGAACTTTTCCTTTAGTATGAACCAAGAAGCGCTTCGTTATGAACTTAGATGGACGCCGCAATCGACCGTGAGAAGCAGTATATCGTCTTTCTTGATGAAAGCCGGCCGCCATGAGCAGGGAGGATGAACACATCCCTATTTGGAATCTCATCGCTTTTCTTTGCGGTGATTGTTTTCTAGAAACCAATCGTCCATAGTGCTAGTTGAGCGTCAGAGCTCAACTAGCACCGCGGATCAAATTCCATATTATTTGGAACCAGCGTTTCCGCCTTTTTTTAGGTGATCGACAAGAAATTGAGCTGCCATTCCCCCCAGCCACATTGTCGGAGGCGATATGGGTGACCACTTTCCTGCCGTCCGCGCTGTGGTCAACGGTAATCACTAGGATGTTGGCGCTGTTCGCCGATTCGATCGCAGAAGCCACGATGCTAGAGTCCGTCGGGTTGACCAACAGCACATCGACCTTCTGCTGAATCACGTCTTCATTGACTTCCTTCCTGTTTGGCCAAAAATGATTCGACATCCTCCCGTGTCGGCATCCCGGCCTGCGCACCGAGCTTGGTGACCGATAGCGCCGCGGCCGCATTGGCAAACCGACACGCTTCCTCAAGCGGCTTCCCTTCCGCCAGCGCAACGGCGAGCGCACCGTTAAACGTATCGCCCGCACCCGTCGTATCCACGACTGGGACTTGAAAACTTGGAATGAGCCGTTCTTGTCCGTCTTGCCAAATGCGCACCCCTTTCGCCCCTTCGGTGACAATCAGCTTATCGGCAAACGCTTCTTCGTCCATCTTGTCAAACAAAATCGTTCGTTCATGTTCATTGGGTGTCAAGAAACTCGCCTTCTTGAGCACTGACGGCGGCAGCGGCTGCGCTGGAGCTGGGTTAACAATGACACGCACACCGTGGCGATGAGCCAACGAAACGGCCCGTTCGACAACGGAAAGCGGAATTTCGAGCTGCACTACGCACACATCACTTTCGGCGATCACGGATTCACATTGGTCGAGATCTTCGGGCGCAAGCGCATAATTCGCCCCAGGAACGACAATAATGCGGTTGTCCTGTTCCGAAATAGTAATCGCGGCAATGCCGGTATGCTGATGTGTAATCGGTTTCACATCATCAACAGAAATCCCTTCGCTTTGCAGCGAGCGAAGGAGCTCCTTCCCAAACACATCCTCCCCAACCGCGCCGATCATTCGCACATCGGCGCCAAGGCGGGCGGCCGCCACCGCCTGGTTCGCTCCCTTGCCGCCGGGAGTGGTGAGAAACCGCTCGCCGAGAATCGTTTCCCCTTGATTCGGAAAGCGAGCGGCGACAGTAACGATATCCATATTGATGCTGCCAATCACTACAATGGACGGTTGGGCCATATTCTTTCCTCCTTATGTATAGAACGAAAGCAGCCGATTGCCGTGCATCGCCGCTTTTCTAAAGCCATATTGTGATTTTCCCCGCCTACGGTTATAATAAGGGTGAAAAAACCATACGATAAAAGCAGGACATTGGCAGCCACCAATGTCCTGATCGACACGCACGGCTGCTGCAAGAAGTGCAGTGGCCCGGAAACGAGCAGAAGCAACCCACCCTCACCTGGGCCGAGCAGGGTGGGTTACTTCTCTTTGGACACCGCAATGACTGCCACGACAAGCGACGCAAAAGAAATCATTAAGGACAACGCCTCCGCAACAGTCATCAATCCAGCAGCACCCCCTTTCATCAAGGGAGTCGCCACTGCCCACCCTGCGTAAACCGTGCATTTGTATTATACCACGCGCGCTCCCAGCCAAAAATACATCTTGGCAAACTCAGGACTTTTTTCCATCATACAAAACACTCCTTGCCCGCCGCAAGGAGTGTTGTTCGCTATTCCTTTTTCCAGCGCTCGCTCGCTTCATCCGCCTGTTTGGCCGCCGCCATCATGCTCATGATGACAAGCATCACAAACGAACCGACAAACATTCCGGCGATAAACGCGACCATGGCCGTCTCTCCCTTTTCTTTGAAACTAGTTATTTGCCATTCTTTCCTTTTTCCCCTCGAGCTATACGTTGGGAGAGTTTGTTATCATATCATACGCCGCGCTGGAGCGAACGATGCCTTGCCTTCCGCCAACGGCGGCAAACAAAGACGATCACCAACGCGATCAGCGCCCCGCACGAGTCGATCGCCACATCTTTCGGCGTCGCCGTCCGCCCCGGCTCAAACGATTGATGCCATTCATCGGTCGCCGCATAAGCGGTCGCAAACAGCCAAGCGCCGATATACGCCACCTTCCTTGGGAACAGCGCCCGCCAGACCAACACAGCCAAAATGCCGAATTCGGTCAAATGCGCCGCTTTGCGAATGAGGAAGTTCAAGAACGAAGGACCTTCCTCCTCCCCGCCGCCAAACGGCCAATACGAGAGAATCACTTGCAAGACGTGAGCGGTATTCGCTCCGGTGAACCACGAAGACTCGCTAAACGTGTAAATGGCGAGACACCAAAGCACGACGGGGAGCCAGCGGGAGAGAAGATCTCTCATCATTTTCACCTGCCCACCACCTTGTTGCCGACAAAGCGAACCAACGAAAGCAGGCGCCTTGTCTGCGAAATCCTTTACCATCATAACAAGGATGGCGATATGTTTCCATTTCTTTTTTAGAGCGGCGGAAAACGACGGTTGTTTGAAAATCGTCCACGTTTGAGTCTAAAGAAGGAGCCTTCTCTGTTTAAAAAATTTCCTTCATCCAGTTGAGCCCTTCCTTAAAAGTAAATTTTTTTCTGTTTATGTTAGAATCAACGAGGGTATAGTAGTAAAAGAAAAATCTGTACATTCTTTCGAGCCAGTACTATAATTTTTAGAAAGAAGGCGAAGTGGGGTGATTCGCATGCCCTCTGCTTTAGAGAGAATGAACGTGTCATTGTCTTGTTCTCAAAATATGAACAATCGGCCGGACAAGAACCTTTCTTTTGCTGAATTACGAAAAAAACTGGCCAAGCCTGCGCCATTTGGAAAGAAATTAGTAGACATATACAAACAAGGAAGGTAGTTTCCTATGTCGTTTGTCATGACCTATCAAGAAGTTTTAAATGAAAATTTTGGACAAGCGTCTATCTACATTGATAGATGCTAATATTCAAGATTTAGCCTTGGCTCAAATGCGGCTTTTGCAACTCGAAGCATATGATGCTTTGCACTATGCCATCGCAACCTACCACCATTATGACTACTTTGCCACGCTTGATGGCGACTTTGTTCATCACCTTTACAGCCAACACTCTGACCCAGCAACGATCACAAAAATCGTCAAAATCGCCTAGCCCTTTCCTCTAATCTCATTCAGATAGCAAAGTCGAATCGTAGGGGTTCACCAAAACATCAGCCTCACTTCCTAATGGGCAAAAGGCGGAACCGGTTATCCCGCTTCCGCCAGCAGTTTCAACGTTGCCCCGACAAACAGCTGCACGCCGATCTCAAGCGCGTCTTCGTCAATCGTGAAGCGCGGGTGGTGATGTGGATAGACGATCCCCTTTTCTTCGTTTCGAGCGCCGACGTAAAAGAAGCTGCCTGGCGCTTTTTGCAAGAAGGCGGAGAAATCTTCGCCGCCCATGTTCGGTTTCAGATGGGCGACAGCTTCCTCGCCCAACAGTTCGCGCGCCGTTTCTTCAATGACGCGGGTCACTTCATCGTAGTTGATGACCGGGCGGTAGCCGTAGTCAAATTGAAACTCATACGAGGCGCCGTGCGCTTCGGTAATGCCTTTGACAATGCGCTCCATCCATTGCGGCACCGTGCGCCGCAACGTGTCGTCAAACGTGCGCACCGTCCCTTGAATTTCGACCTCCCCAGGGAGGACGTTATGCGCTGTTCCTGCCACAAATTGCGTCACCGAGACAACCAACGGCTCGAGCGGGTCGACGTAGCGGGAGACGATGTGCTGCAAGTTCGTCACGACTTGCGCCCCGATGGCGATGGCATCGATCGTTTGATGAGGCATGGCGCCGTGGCCGCCTTTGCCGATAATGCGAATGAAAAAGCGGTCCGGTGCGGCCATCATCGGTCCGTACACAATGCCGACTTTTCCGCGCTCCAACGGCGACCAAAGGTGTGTGCCGATGACGACATCGACCCCGTCCATGACGCCCGCCTGCACCATCTCTTCCGCCCCACCCGGGAACAGTTCTTCCGCGTGTTGGAACAAAAAGCGGATTTCACCGCGAATGTCATCGCGCAACTGGGAGAAAATTTTCGCCGTCCCTAAAAGCATCGCCGTATGGCCGTCATGGCCGCACGCATGCATGACGCCTGGGTTTTTGGAGGCAAATTCAAACGTGTTTTCCTCTTGAATCGGCAGCGCGTCCATATCAGCGCGAATGGCGACGGCCCGGCCCGGCTGCTTGCCAATAAGCCGCGCCATCACGCTCGTTTTCGTCGGCCGCGAAAGCTCAAGGTGACCGAACGATTGCAGCGTCTCGTACACAAACTGCGCCGTTTTCTCCTCTTGAAATGACAATTCAGGATGAGCGTGCAGATGGCGGCGCCAGGCGATGACGTCCGCTTTCACCTCATCAACGAGTCGTTTGATTTCTTCCTTTGTCATCCATAGTCTCCCCCTGTTCGCTTGTCTTTTTCGCTATTCCCCTTGGGCCAGTTGCCATACAGTATGATAAAGGACCGCCGCTCCCGCTGCGCAATCATCTTTCGTGCTCCATTCCGCCGGACTATGGCTCACCCCATCTTGGGAGCGGACAAACAGGCAGAGTGCACCTCCTCGGCAAAATACGTACAAATACCCACCTAGCAACAGACATGAATTCATTCCCTGCTTTGAACTCATTTTGTGAGCAGAAACAGTGCTAGATAATAAAATTATAAACGAATTGACTGAAATTTTAAAACGTTTCACAACAAAAACAAAAAAGCAGCCTCTTGAAAAGCCGCTCTTTCTCGTTTCCATCATAGGATAGGGGCATCCTGTACATGGAGATGGAAAATATGCGTTTCATTCCTTCATAAAACGCGCCAAGAATGCCCCCCACTTACGTTTCAAGGCGGGAGATTTTTGGCAAACACCCACCCTGCACTAGACTATGAATCAAGCCTTCTCGGCATATTCCACAATTCCCCTGATCCGATCAGAAGTGGGGGTTTCCCAGTTTTAGGATCATAAAATATACCCAACGCAAAAGAGACAACAACAGCGCGCTGTAGAGTTCGATTCGTTATAAGTTGCCGATAAAACTGTCCCCGTACCACGTGATTTGACTGTTAAACAGGGGGGCAATCCCTCATAGGTACGATAAAAACAAGATCACCGCCGCGTTTATGCCGGTTGTGGAGCTTATGTTTCAATCCCTCATAGGTACGATAAAAACTAACACGGCGATCCTCCGCTTCGTTTCAATCCCTCATAGGTACGATAAAAACCCCAAAAACATCTTAATATATCAAGCCTTGCGTTCTTTTCTCGCCTCCAGAATAACACGTTTTAAAAATTCTGTCAACAAGCTTCTTCCCTGATGCCTGTAAGGTTGAAGCGCATAAACGAATTGTCGTCGATCCCCCAGGTTTTTTGCACGATTGGGGATCGACGACAACAGTTGGACCAGCAGCGAAGGGCCGGCCTACCTCTTCACCTTTTCAATCTTCTCCACCAGAAGCCCGGTCAGTTCACGGATTGCGTCGACATCGCGTCCTTTCGCCAGCATTCTCTTCGCCACGTCGAGGTTGCCTTCCGCGATCTCTTGTTGATGCCCTTGTTTCCTTCCTAGTTCAATTCCTTACACCTGCCGCTGCACATCAGCGGCCTCATCCTCCGCCCGCAGTCCCGAGCCGGCCGGCCGCCCGACCGACTCGTAGATTAAGCCGGCGGCTTCCGCCGCCTTCGGGTCGTAGCAATTCCGACCGTCCACCACCAGCGGCGTGTTCATGAGCGCCTTGTAGCGGCCAAGGTCAAACTGCAAGACGGCGGGCCATTCGGTGAAAATCAAGCAAACGTCCGCGTTGCGAATGGCTTCTTCGATCATCTGGCAACAAACGACGGCATCGCCAAAGCGGCGGGCGACATGCCCCAAGGCGGCCGGATCCCAGACGCGCACGTTTGCCCCTTCGGCGATGAGCCGTTCGATGTTCGCCAAGGCGGGAGACTCGCGCACATCGTCGGTGCCGGGCTTGAATGCCACGCCGAGCACTGCGACGGTTCGGTTGCGAAACTCCCTGGTATACGGGCGCGCTTTGTCAAGCAGCTTCCATTTTTGTTTCTCATTTACATCCATCGCCGCCCAGACCGTTTTGAGCGAATAGCCATATGAAGCGGCGAGGGCATACAACGCCTTCGAATCTTTCGGCAGGCAGGAGCCGCCGTAGCCGACGCCAGCGCGCAAAAAGCGGCGGCCGATGCGCGGGTCCATGCCGATTCCTTCGGCGACCGCCTGAATGTCGGCGCCGATCAGTTCACAGACGTTGGCGATTTCGTTGATATACGAAATTTTCAACGCTAAAAACACATTGGCGGCGTATTTGATCATCTCCGCGCTTTTTCGGTCGGTGACCACATACGGAAGCGCAAACGGGGCGTACAGCTCCTTCATCACCCGCTCAGCGCGGTCCGAATCCACCCCTAATACGATGCGCGGCGCCTGCAGCGTATCGCGCACCGCCGTTCCTTGTGAGAGAAACTCCGGGTTGGAAACGACGTCAAACCGCACGCGATGGCGCGCATGCTCTGTCAAAAAACGAGCCGCTTCGTCCCCGGTGCCGACCGGCACGGTCGATTTGATGGCGACCAGGCAGTCGCGCTCTGCCGTCAACGCAATGCGGCGCAACACCTCCCAGACGTCATCGAGCCGAACCGACCCGTCCGGCAGCGGCGGGGTGCCGACCGCGACCATGATCACTTCCGCCCTCCGATACGCTTCCGCATCGTCTTTGGTAAAGCGAAGGCGGGAGCGGTTCCGCTCAATGAGCGGCTCCAGCCCTGGCTCGTAAATCGGGACGACTCCCTCGTTTAATAAGCGAATTTTTTCTTCGTTCACATCGACGCATGTCACATCATGCCCTTTATCAGCCAGACAAGCCGCGGTCACAAGTCCAACATATCCCGTTCCCGCAATCGCAATCTTCACGATTCCTCACACCTTTATTCATCCATTGCGGCGATCGTCGCTTGTCCCCATTATATCGAATCGCCTGCCGATTTTCACGGGTTTCGCCAAGTTGCTCGAACAAAAAACGGTTTTCCACACAAAAAAGGAGGATGCCCCAAACGCAATGAGACACCCCCCTTCTTCCATATATATACCTCAGATAGATTTTATATTCATATGATTCCCCGACCGAGCGTACATGACCTTTTAGGTCAGCCCTTTACGCCGCATGTTTCCGTTTTGTTGCGGACGGCCGGTCGATCATCAAGCCAAGCGCAGCGCCGATCAACGCCGGAACGACCCAGCCGAGCCCGACTGAAAACAGCGGCACCCACGAAAGAAGCGGCTCTAACCAAGCGGTTTCCAGCCCGATCGTTTTCAAACCGTCATACAGGCTGAATACGCCCGTAAAGAGCAATGCCACACCGTACACTTTCGCCGAACCGCGGTAAAAACGGTGGAAAAACGATAAGGCAACCAGCACGATCGCTAACGGATATAGCATCGTCAACACTGGAACGGAAACAGCAATCAACGCATTTAAGCCGAGGTTTGACATCAAAAAGCTAAATACGGTTAATACAATGACATACGTCCGGTACGAAACGGTGGGTGTGAGCGCTTGAAAATATTGTGCACAAGCGGCGACAAGACCAACTGCCGTCGTTAAGCAGGCAAGCGCCACAATCACGCCCAACAGCAACTTCCCGCCGTTGCCAAACAGCAGCGATGACACGTATGACAACAGCTCCGCCCCGTTGGCAAAGGAGCCGGCTCCGGCCATTCTAGCGCCGATGATGGCAATGCCAGCATAAACGAGCGCGAGACCCAATCCGGCGATCATCCCTGCTTGAATCGTCGCCTTTGCCTGCAACGTCGGGCGATCGACACCGCGGTCGCGAAGCGCATGGATGACGACGATGCCAAAGGCAAGGGCTGCAATCGTATCCATCGTTAAATACCCTTCGAGCATCCCTTTCACAAACGGCGCCGATGCATACTTCTCAGCCGGCACCGCCTGAGGGTCATCAAGCCGGATTAAACCGGTAATACAAAGCACAGCAATCGAAAGCAGCAACATCGGCGTCAACAGCTGACCGATCCGATCCACAAGCTTCGACGGGTTTAAGCTGAGCCAGTACACAAGGGCGAAAAAGAGACCGGTAAACAGCCACAGCGCCAACGATCCACTCCCAGGGAAAAACGGCTTCGCTCCGATTTCATAAGCAACGCTAGCCGCGCGCGGAATGCCGAAAAATGGACCGATCGCCAAATACACAGCGAGCGAAAAACAAAAACTGAACAGCGGATGAACGGCGTTGCCGAGCGAACGGATGCCGTCTTTTGCGAACGCCACCGCCGCGACGGACAACAGCGGCAGCCCAACGCCGGTGACGATAAATCCAAGAATCGCCGGCCATACGGCCGTTCCTGCTTCCATCCCTAAATATGGTGGAAAAATCAAGTTCCCCGCGCCGAAAAAGAGGGAAAATAGCATCAGTCCGGTAAACAGCACATCTCTCGTCTTCATTGTATCCCCCATTTCTATATTTAGAAGAAAATGAATTGAATATTCTGATATATAACAAAACAACAGTTCTAATTAGGATAATAGGTAATTATTATTATCCTAATCCTTTATAAATATTATACTTTTTACACTATTGTGTCAACCCTCTTCCGCCCTTTCATCCCTGCCGCCCTCAGGCGAACGCTCCGAAAAGCTGATGACCCTCTGCGATCAGTCAGCGGTTATGCAAACAAGACGAGACGACAAAAAGCGCCCCGAAAATCCGAGACGCTTTTTGTCATGTCGCAGTAGTTCCATTGTCCATTTTTGAAAAAAAAAGATTGCTATTGGAAATAATGGCGCACGGCGTTCACGATGGCCGTCGTCACCGCTTCTTGATAGCCATTTGTCGCCACGACCGCAGCATCCGACCGATTGCTTAAATAACCGAGCTCAAGCAACACGGACGGCCGTTCGTTTTCCCTCAGCACGTAATAGTCGCCAAACGCGAGGCCACGAAACGGCAAGGCCGAAAGCTGCGAGAACGGCCCTTGGAACGATTGCGCCAAGCCGTAATCAGCCAACCGGTCATAGTAGTAGACGGTGACGCCGGACGCGTCTCGGTCCGCCGCGCTGTCGTAGTGCAAGCTAATAAACGCATCCGCCTGGTACAAGCGGGCGGCGGCCACGCGCGCCGACAGCGGCACATAATCATCACCGGCGCGCGTCAATACAACACGCGCTCCGTATGCTTCGAACTTTTCTTTCAGCCGCTCAGCTGTTTCCATCGTCAACGTTTTTTCTGTTACGCCATTGACGCTTTGCGCTCCGCCGTCTTTGCCGCCATGGCCGGCGTCAAGCACGATCGTTTTTCCGGCGAGCGCCTGAATGGGTCCGCGCGTCCATTCGTTCACATATCGGCGCGGTCCGTTTCCTTGAATGGAAGCGAGAGCCACGGCAGCGGGTAAACTCGATGCGGCCACTGCTTTTTTCTCATTCCCGACGTCCTGTCCACGTTTCATTTCGACGTACTCTGCCGCCACCCAACCATTTAGGCCGGAACGGGCAACGATTTGATACCAGCCTCGTTTTGCTTCGACGATCTCGACGCGCTCACCGCGCAACAGCCGCCCGACCCGCTCCGCGTCCAACGACGGTGCGTTCCGCACGTTCAGCGAATCGGCCGTCACGATTCCCTCTCGCCGCGAGCCGACCGAGGATTCAGCGGCCGCCAAATACGCCGACGCCACCCAGCCGACGGCATCGTCCGTCACCACTTGTTTCCACTCTCCCTCTTCTTTAATGACAGCGACTTGATCCCCTTGCTTCAAATGGCCGATCACGCGTCCATCTAACCCCGGCTCTTGCCGGAGACGAAGCCGGTCTTCTTGCACGATTTCCATTCCCCGCACAGGAGCGGCATACGCTGCGGCGAGCCATCCGGTGCGATTTGGCTTCCATTCGACTTTCACCCAGCCGTCTTTCTTATCGATCAAACGGTACGTCTCGCCGCGGTGCACGTTCGCCAATGGACGGTACGGCACGCCCGGCCCTTGACGGACGTTCACCCGATCAGCCGTCACAACCGCCAACCGTTCTGTTTTTTCATTTTCCCCTTTTACCCCCGCCGGCCAGGCAGCCGCAGCCAAACAACATAAACCAACCAATGCGGCGAGCCATCTTCCCCGCCTCATCTACCTTCCCTCCCAGCTGTCTCTCATTCTACTATATGGTTCGTGCACCGAAGCGGATTTCCTGTCTGTCAGCTGGGAAAACCGCTCGACAGAACGCGCCCGCACAGGCGATCCACCGACAACGGACGCCTCATTTCCGCACAATGCCCCCTAGTGCGACAGCCGTCAACAAAAAACGCAAGCATTTCCATATAACGGTGAACACTCTCTTGGTGTTCTTCCAGCCTCTCCTAGCCGACTAGTAACACAACTAAGAACGCCCCATGCACTTCCCGCTCCATCCAAACATGAGAATGGCAGTCCAAGGTATGCACATCTTGACGGCAAAGCTCGATCAGCAAACGGTTGCCTCCATAGGCGTGGAAATGGCCGCGCAAGATGCGCGTCGTTTTCATAGAAAAGATCCATGGCAACGTTTTGCCCTCCAGCCAAGGATGAACATCACCGCTCACCGGCGTGGGATTTTCACGGAAAAGTTCCATCGGCAGCGCGATCTGCCCTCCACCCGGGAATGAACATCACCGTTTGCCGACGGGATTTTCACGGAAAAGATCCATGGGCAACGTTTTGCCCTCCACCCGAGGATGAACATCACCATTCACCAGCGCGGGATTTTCACGGAAAACATCCATGAAGAAATGCTCCTCCCCACCCCAGCATGAAAACCATTGCTCACTGACGTGTGATTTTCAAAGAAAAAAGGATGCCTCGCAATGAGACATCCTCCCTCACCTTGATGTCGCAGTGAATGACCGGTCAAACTGGACGAACGCTTCGATATACGGAGCGGCCTGCGGCGGGTACACACGCTGAACGGCCACCAGCGTGCCATCTTTGTTGAAGGCGGCTTCCAAGTACATGCCAGGTTCCACATACGATTTTACCGATGGCGGCAGGCGCCAGCGGAACTGCTCGCCCGTTTCCAGCCAGTCGATGATTGCTTCCCCCCGGCTGACGTTCGCCACCCGGAACGTCCCTGTCCGGTACTCCTCTTTGTTTTTCACCATCTTTTTCCAAATGATGTCAGCAACCACCGTCGGCAAGCCAGACCGGTGATACAATCGGAGAAGACGGACCGCGTTCAACAACGGCTCGCTCAATTCCGCAACGAGTTGACGCACAACCGGGGCATGGCTTGTCCCGTAGCGGCCATCGAGCCATTTCGCGAACGCCTGAACGGCGCTTAACACTTGTTTCGCCTGATTCACGCTCACATCCGGAGAAAACATGAGGTAGTGAAAAGCGAAGCATTGCTGCCAATGGCGCGCTTCCAGCTCGTCCCACGATGACAGCGGCGTCGTCTGCAAATAATGGCCGACCGTCGTGACACCGAGGCGGTATTTTGCTTCCGTCGCTTCTGACCTGCCTTCCGTTTTTTCTTGGTAAAATCGGATTAAATCGGCACCGAAAAAGCGTGCTTCCCATTCCGCCGGCATGACAAAATACTCCCCATCATCGAGCCGTTGAAACACGCGGATATGGGTTTTCCGTACAGCTTCCGGCGTCACAAATGGCGAGAGCGGCAGTCCGTAGCGGGAACGGACGCTGTTCGTATCGACCGTCACCGGACAGCCTTCTTGCCAGAGGCGTGCGAACGTATGATACTCATACGTACGCAGCCATTGCTCGACTTCTTCCAACTCTCCGTCCATCGCCAACTCATGAATGGACCGTCCCTGCCATTCCTCATGCGGCACATGCAGCATCTGCTCCAACATCATCGCACTGTTGGCGACTAACGCCATATATGGCGGCTCACCCGGCGGCAACTCGACATGGTACGAGAGCAGCTTTACTCCTTTTGGCACAACGTGCGTCTTCACCGACCGCAACACCACCTGCGCTGGCATGCCGATGGCCTCAAGCGCTTCCGTCAGCACCCGTTCGGCGTTCACGTCGAAGGAAGATAATGTCACCGTCCGCCCTTTTCCTTCTAAAAAGCCTACCAGCTCGTCGAGATAAATCGGTCCGGAAGCAAGCTCATCGCTATATTCATACGTCAGGCCGCGCAGCGAACCTTTGATCGCTTCGCCGGTTTCTTCGTCAATGATCCCCATTCCGTGCTGTTCGAGTTGGCGGAGAGCGCTTCGCGCATCGGGCACATCATAAACGATCGTCCACTGTTCCACCGATTCCGTCTCACGCTCGGATCGTGAAGAGGCACTATGGCCCGCATCGACGATATCAAGAAAATAGCAAAACGCCAGCTCTTCGTACGGCATGTCCGTCTCTTGAAGGAGTGCGCGGAGTTGTTCTTCGGCTTTCCTTACTCCGTCCGGTCCAATGATGGAGGCAGCCCCCTGAATATAATAACCGTCATCAAACGGTTCGAGAAACGCAAACATGCCGCCCCACGGCACGACGTTCGGCATCGTTTCGCTAAATGGCAGAAACAGCGTTTCGCCCGTCCATCGATCGACCGCTGTCACTCCACTGTCATTCCGGTCGACAAACTGAACAAGGCGCGGGACGAGCCGAACCCACCGATCGAGCATTTGCTTCAGCTCCAACGTCAGATGACGCCCTTTTTCGCGTTGAAACCACTCAATGCCGCGCATCCCGTTTGGAAAACGATGAACGAACAAATACCAAAGCGTTTCGAGCGGCTCAAGCCTCTCCCCCTGTTTCTTTCGCCAAATCGCCTGATGGAACGCGTGCTTTGCCGCCACTTGTTCGGCGTATGGCAACGCCTCGTCCAAAAAGCGGCGCACCCGTTGCGACAGTTCGTATTTCTGCTCAAAAAAACGATGTTGCCGTGCCCGTTTCGTCTCTTCTTCCCTCACTTTGTTCATGCAACATTTTTTATATTTTTTGCCGCTCCCGCACGGACACGGGTCATTTCGTCCGATCGACATGTCACTCCTCCTTTACGTGTTGCATCATCATATTCGCCAGAACAAACTACAATTATACAAAAGTTAGTCTAAAAGGTTAATGATGTAGACAGAACGCCGTACCAAATCGCAACTCCTCAATATAGAGAAGCGTTGAACAGCCTCATCTTTTCTTCCTTGAAAAACCCCGTGCATGACGGGAAAGCGATGTTTTTCACCGGCCTTCTCCATAAAGGCGAAAAAGCGAGGAAAAGAGACTTCATCCTCGCTTATACCTTTTCGATTTTGTCAATGTTACTGTTTGCACCGCGTTGTTCATGAAATTATGAGCCTTTTCGAAAACCGATGAAACACAGTCGTTTTCCTCCGCTCAACCGTTTTGGCGGCGGTGAACACTAAGATGCATCACGAAAATGTTTCCCTTGATCGCCCGCTTAAGACGAAATCACAAAATCCCTTAGAAAAACCCGCGCTCGACAAACATCTCATAGACGCAGTTCTCGAGTTCTTCACGCAACTTCTCTTCATTAACCCCTTGAAGCAATCCGTCCTTTTTCCACTTGTTGATCGCCTCGTCGATCAGCCGGTTCACTTTATCTGTATCCCAACCGTGGCAGTGAAGCAATTGTTCCACCTTGTCCAGCCATTCGTCGATGGCTACATCCAGCCAATCGGCGTCATCGTCCCATCCGCCGTCATTAGACCATTCCTCATCCCCGTCGTCCTCCTCGTCGAGCGTTTCGAGGCCGAATAAAAGAAACTCCATCGCAGTCGATTCAACGTCTTCCACCGACACCCCATACCGTCTCGCGGCCTCTCCCTCGCTGATGCGATCCTCTTCGATCATCTGTCCGGCAAAAAAGCGGAGCGCCGCCGCATATACGGCAGGATTGTCGATATCGATCGCTTCGCGCGCGCAATACATGCGCCAAAAGATGGTCGCCTGGCTAAGAAGCAATGCAGATGCATCCGCTTCGTGCCGCTTCAGTTCAAGAATGACCGCCTCTTCTTCTGGGTCGTCCCATTCCGCCTCATCAAGCAGCTGCCATAAAAATTCGCTGATCGCCGCATCCAGCGCGAGCGGGAAAGAGTTGCGCAAAAACTCGTCCCCCGTTTTCCCGCTTCGTTCCTGTGCAGCTTGCAACGCCTGAACGAGCCGCTCTTTGCTTCGTTTCACCACCGGAAACACTGTGGAAAAATACGTAAACTCCTCTTTGTACGGCACAAGACATCCGAGCAGCACATCGCCTTTTTCCATTTCCGGCCATTCTTCCGTCGCCAACAAGTAGACGTGTTTTTCTTTTCCGGTTAAAATATCGCGGACAAGCAGGTGTCGCCGATGCTCATCGAAATGAATGATCTCATCAAATGACGGAACCGTCCCCTCCCACCGTGCTACATGCGCCTGCACAGCCGGCCGCCAGCGGGCATAGCGCCGATCTCGCATATAAGCGGAAAAAATGGTCGTTCCTTTTTCCTCGATCGGCCGACAGAAAATGACCCAATTGGCCACAAATAAGTTCACTGCCAAATCGAGCGCTTCCGGCCGATCTTCCAACGAGCGTTCGGCAATCACTTCAACAATCTCATCCTCATACCGTTCCGACGCAAACAACAGCACATCGTGCATGCATTCGACTAACTCCCGCTCAATCAACGAATCGATCGACACCGCTTCGCCCTTTCCGCAGCAATGCTTGTACTTTTTCCCGCTTCCGCACGGGCAAAGGGCGTTCCGCGACACCGCCGTCATATCGTCACCTACTTTTTTCAAATTCGGCCTCGCCGTTGCCTTTATTGTACCATAGTTGGTAGAAAAAAAGAAAACGGCCTTTGTTCCTATGGCGAAGCGGGCGTGGCAACTATTTCGCCTCTTATGCTATAATAAATGAATATAAAAATGGACGGAAGGGACGAATCGGTATGTTGCAAACGGCCATCTCAAAACCTCTCTTGCAAAAGGCGGCAGCTGATTTGCAAAACGAACTGCCGTTTTCCGTTTTTCACCATCTCATTCAAAAAGGGCGCGACTTATCGCGGCGGGGGCTTGTCTATAACGTTATCGTCATCGACAGCGAACAGATCGAAGGAAAAGTGGTTGACACAGCCATTCATGATGTCGCACTCAACCTGGACGACATCATCCACCGCCACAGCTGCCCATGCGGGACGGAAGACCTTTGTTCGCACGTGCTGGCGTTGTTTTTTTACGTCTACGGCAACGTCCTTGACAACGGCAAATTGCTTCGTCAATGGAAGCAAGCGGAAAAGAAACCGCCGCAAAACGGTTTCCCAGCCCCCCACACTGCAACGGCCGAGCCAACCGAATCGATCGATGAATGGTGGAAACGATTTGCGAAGATTCAAGATGAGTTTGCCGTCCGCCATCGCCGCCGCGACGATTGGCCGTATCGGCTCGCCCATCAGCTGTTTCCAGCGCTAGTGAAAGGCGGACCGAAACATCGCGCCGTTCGTTTGTTGTACCGGTTTCACGCTGGCTTGTTTTTGCTCCATCACCTGATCGAGTACGGAAAAGAACGAGGCTGGAACCGGGGACTATTTGGCTCATACGGACAATTTTCTTGGCGGCAAGACGTCCAGTATATCGCCGATGAATTGCTCAAGACATTAGAGCAGTTTTCATCCAACCTGGCGGCATCGGCGCCCGGACCGCTGATCGAACAAACCGCTCCCTATGTGCGGGATTTATTGCGAATCGCCGACTTCTTCCCTTCGCTCATTTACGATCTTTATACGGCTGCCTGGGAACTGCTGTTCACAACAGAAGCACAACGCCGACAAGAAAAAGAACGCTTGCTCCGCCTCGCCGAGGAAGAGCAGATTCCGCTCGCCCTTTTGGCAGCCGCCCATTTCGCCTTTTTGTTGGAAGAAGATGAAGAAGCGCTTGCCCTATACCGGACGTTCCCAGAGGCCGCGGCACCATTTTTGATCGGGTGGATCGAGCGGTTGATCACCTCCTATCCACCCGACCGCTTTGCCTCGTTTTGGGCGAAAGGAAAAGAAGAGCTGCCTTCCTACTTAGCCGCCCTTCGGGAATCGGAGCGAATCAATTTTGTCAACGAAATCGGGCGGCTGTATGAAGTATATGCCCAACAAAACAACCAATGGGACGAGTACGAAACGTTCTTGCGACAATGCTTTCCATACACTGCCAACCGCTATGTTCAATTTTTGCACCGCCAAGGGCGCTACCAGCATATGATTGAGTTGTACTTATGGGCGAATATGACCGCCCATGACATGGATCCGCAGTTTTTAAAGGGGCTCGAGAAGCGGGACCCTATGCTCGTCTTGCCGCTTTACCACCGAGCGGTCATGCAGTTTGTCCAAGCAAAAAACCGCCCGAGCTACCGCATGGCCGTCCGTTATTTAAAAAAGCTGCGCACGTGCTATCGTTCGCTCAAACAAATGAACGAGTGGAACGCGTATCTCGAACAGTTATGCGCCAAAACCGCACGCATGCGTGCGTTTCATGAAGAACTACAGAAAGGAAAATTGCTTCCATGATGGAACAGGCGTTACAGACGATCACCCTTTCGTGTGAGTGGAGCGAAGAACGACAATGCTTTTGGCTCAGCAGCTCAGCTCCCGCCGCAAGCTGGGCGCCGCTTGTGCTCGCTTGGCATGAAGAAACGTTTTACGGCACGCTGATCGACGCAGTCATTGTCCATGGACGGGAAGCCGTGCGGCTATCGCCATGGCAAGCGCTCACCTTTTTCGCCTTGCGCCCCTCGGTCAGCTTGATGGCCATCCAATGGAAAGACGAGTTCACCGCCCAACTTGAGGCGTGGGCAAAGCACATTTGGAGCGAGCTATGCGAGCGCCGCTTCCGCCCCGATTTTTCGGCGTGGAAAGAAAGCCGTTCGACGCCTTGGCTCGAGGCGCAGCACACCCGCTGGCGCGGGCTTGCTCATGACCCGCACCCATTCGTCGCGACATGGCGGTCGCTCGCGATCGCCGACTGGCTGTCACGCGACCCGGAACTGCGCGCCATCTGGCAAGAGATCGTTCACGCCAATCCGGCCATCGCAGCCCGCGGCGATCAATGGGCGGGCGGGGAAGACGACTGGCTCGAACAAATCGGCTGGCTCGGCGAACGGCCGCCGTTTACCGTCGGCTTGCGCCTCATTGAACCATCGGAAGACAGCGATTCATGGACGCTGGAAGCAGTATTGATCGCCGTAGACGACAGTATCATCGCCCCGGCGAGCCAAATTCCGCGCGCCTGGCGCCCGTATGAACAGTCCATCGCCCGCGCCATCCGCCGCATCGAAACGATCATCCCATGGCTTGGCGCGGAAGGCGGGCCTTTGCTTCGTCAGCTGTCTGATGAACAGGCGTGGCGCTTTTTGTCCGAAGAGAGCCTAAAGTTGACCGAAGCCGGCGTGCGGCTCCTTTTGCCCGACTGGTGGCATGACATCCGCCAGGCGCAGCTGTCGATTAAAGCGAAGCTGTCGCCGTCTGTCCGTGCTGAATCGCTCTTTGGCCTTGAGCGCCTCTCCGACTTTGACTGGCGCGTGGCGACGAACGGCATCGAACTGACGGAGGAAGAGTTCGCGGCGATCGCCGAACAAAAGCGGCGCCTCATCCGCCTGCGCGGCCAATGGATCATTCTGGATCCCGCGCTCGTCCGCCGCGCACAGGCGCTCATGGAGAAGGCAAAAAAAGAAGGGGTGCCGATTCATGACGTCGTCGCACAAACGTTATTGGCGGAAGCTGACGAACGCGATGAAGCAACGGATGAACACATTCCGATTCACATTGATGTCCACCGCCAATTCCGGGCGTTCATCCGCCAGCTAAAAAACATCGACGAGCTTCCCGCCGCCCCGGTGCCGCCGTCGTTTCACGGCGTGCTCCGTCCGTACCAGCAGCGCGGCGTCGGCTGGCTCGCTTTCTTGCGCCGCTTCGGTTTTGGCGCCTGCTTGGCCGATGACATGGGGCTCGGCAAAACCGTCCAGCTGCTCGCTTATTTGGCTTACGTCAAAGAAACGGAGCGTCCGGACGCCCCGGCGCTCCTCATCTGCCCGACAAGCGTGATCGGCAACTGGCAAAAAGAATGCGCCCGCTTCATCCCCGAGCTGCGCGTCTACACGCACCACGGGCCGAACCGGGCGAGAAACGATGCCTTTTTGCAGGCGGCGGGTGAAGCCGATCTTGTCATTACATCCTACAGCCTGGCTCATCTAGACGAGGACGACTTAAAACAGCTTCATTGGCACGCCGTTTGCCTTGATGAAGCACAAAACATTAAAAACGCGCAGACGAAACAGGCGCGCGCCATCCGCCGCCTGCGCGCAAAGCATAAAATCGCCTTATCCGGCACACCGGTCGAAAACCGCCTAAACGAACTTTGGAGCATTTTCCACTTCTTGAACCCGGGCTATCTCGGCAACGCGGCACAATTCGAACGCCGCTTTGCCGGGCCGATTGAAAAAGAAGGAGATGCCCATAAAAAAGCGGCGCTGCAGGCACTCATCCGCCCGTTTCTCTTGCGGCGGACGAAAACAGACGAAACGGTCGCCCTCAACTTGCCGGATAAAATCGAGCAAAAAGAATACTGTCCGCTCACCGCTGAGCAGGCAGCTTTGTACGAACAGCTCGTCAACGATACGCTGGAGCGGGCGAAAGCGGCGAGCCCGTTTGCGCGGCGCGGGTTGATTTTGCAGATGTTAAACGGCATCAAGCAAATTTGCGATCACCCGGCGCTTTATTTGAAAGAACGATCGCCCCGCCAGCTCGTTGAGCGGTCGCATAAACTGGAAAAACTTGTTGAACTCGTCGAACAAATTCGCGCGAACGATGAGTCGTGCCTCATTTTCACCCAATATGTGCGCATGGGCGAGATGATTCAAGCGCTGCTTTCCGACTTGTTTGACGAACCGGTGCTCTTTTTAAACGGCAGCGTACCGAAACCAACGCGCGACCGGATGGTCGATGAGTTCCAAGCGCGAAAGGCACCGATCTTTCTCTTATCGCTGAAAGCGGGCGGCACCGGGCTCAACTTGACCGCCGCCAACCATGTCATCCATTTCGACCGCTGGTGGAACCCGGCCGTCGAGAACCAGGCGACCGACCGCGCCTACCGCATCGGACAAACGAAATTCGTCCACGTCCATAAACTGATCACAACCGGGACGATTGAAGAAAAAATTGATGAGATGCTCGAACAAAAGCAAGCGCTCGCTGATGTGATCACCGAAGGCGAAACGTGGATCACCGAGCTGTCGGACGATGAACTGCGCGGCTTGCTCGCCTTATCCACCGCGGTGAAAGGAGGCGTTTGACCGTGACGGAAGAAAAGCCGAAGCGGAAGAAAAAGAAGCCGGAAAACCCGTGGGAAAAGTTGCTGAAGCGGATGGAAGAAAAGTTGAAAGAGCGGGAAAAGCGGCAAAAGCAACCGTAAAGGGACATCACGCAAGCGATGAACGCCGCCTCGACCCCGCTGGACACAGAAAAGACCCATGGGCAATCTTTTGCCCTCCACCTAGGCATAAACATCACAACTCGCCGGCGCGGGATTTTCACGGAAAAAATCCATGGGCAATCTTTTGCCCTTAGGCATGAAAATGACGGATCAAGGTGCGTGCATTTTCAAAGAAACAGCGTGGGAACCATCCCACGCTGTCCGCTTTCCAGCCATCCTCTCGTCATCTTGTCAATGAAACAACTCGGCCATGTCGATTTCGAGCCCCGAAAAATACACAGAGCGAACCGTTCCTGTTTTCACTTGAACATCCGTCTGCCCATATAGCCGTTCCTCATTGAGCACATACACCGTCACAGCCTGCTTCATCGGATTGACCATCCAATATTCATGGACACCGCACGCCATGTACAAATTGAACTTTGTGACAAGATCATGCGCCTGGTTCGACGGACTTAAAATCTCGACGATCAGCGGCGGCACCCCGATATACTTCGTTCCATCCAGCCCTTTTTCGCCGCAAAGGACCGTCAAGTCGGGAACGACCACATTTCGTTCCCCTGTTCGCTCATCGACAAGCTCCACATCAAGCGGCGCTGCCAACACATCGCACGGTTTTCCTCGAAAAAACAAACTGAACGGAAAATGAAGGCGGCTCGAGATGAGCTGATGCCGAACGCTTGGCGACCGGGTCATAGACACGGCCCTATCAATATACTCTAAACGATCATCGCTTTGTTCACGCACGACCCAATACCGCTCATACGACACACCGGAAGCAAGCGGCAAAGACAACGAAGGGCCCTCCCCATTCCCCTTTTTTCTCAGTATACCGGATGGCTTCAGAAGGGGCAATGGGGGAGGAAAATGGTCTTCCCTAGAAGGCCGGTGATTTAGTAAAAAAGTCGCCGAAAACGGACTCCTTTCTCAAATTGAGAAGTCTTGTAAAATCAATGCTTCTCTTTCATCAGAAAGCAACGGGTTCGACGAAATCGGTCGTTTTTCACCAGCCCCCTAGGAGAGCAACGTGACTCCAATTACCGCCGGCTATGGTTGTCTATCCTACGAACAAGTCACGTTCATGTCAAACATGGCAAACAGAAACTGAAACCAATCATGTTGGCCTATCGTGTGAGCAGGTCATGTTCATGTCAAACCGAAGTCCTTCCCACAAAGCAAGAAACATTGCCGGCCAAATGGGAAAAAGGATCGGCCGCCAGCCTTCCTCATCAAGAGAAGGTCTGTCGCACGATCCTTTTCGTTAAACGGAAGCATACATCCGATCAAGCTCTTGAGCCTCGTACTTGACAAACGGGTCGATCAGGGAAATTTTTTGCGCCTCGGCATCGCCGACGCCAGCGTACAGCTCGGCGGTGCCGTCGCCTTTGCGGACGAGTCCGCCGCTGAAGACGACGTTCGTCAAATCCGGCCGTTTCGCCGGTCCGTCTAAAAAGTGGGAGCGAAGCGCAAGCAATTCCAGCTCGGAGCGCTCCATCGTCTCTGGATCTAAGACGAACACCATCGGGTAGTAATGGCGGTTCCCCTGCTCGTCAAAGCAGGCGATATGGCCGAGCGCACCGACAAGCCCGTTTGCAAGCAAATGCGCCTCATTGACGCCGCCCCATTCCTCATCGGTGAATTGGGCGTCAAGAAGAGGGGCTGCTTCAATCACGTCCGGCGTCAAGTCATCGAGCGAAAAAATGCGGGTAAAGCCGATTTTTCCGCGTCCGCCCTTTTCTCCTTGCGGGCGGGTAAAGACGCCGATCGAACCGTCTTTCAGCTCGACGAGACGGATGTCTTTCATCCCGTCCGGCCCTTCCGCGAATTGTTTCAACCCACGGGTGTTCGGGCCGCGGTAAAAGACGGTCCGCCAGCTCAGCTCGCCGTCGAACACCGGATGCGGAAACGTTTCCACCCCACCGAACACAAGCTGGCCGTGAATGCGCGCCACAAACGGATCTTGCAAGGCAAACACCGGCGCCCCTTCGCGCGGAACCCAGACGCCATCGCGCTCAACGAAAAAGTACACTTCCGACTGCTCGCTGTCGCGCGACTCAACGCGACCAGCGATGACCAACTCGCCGTCATCTTCAAACGGCGCGGAAATATTATAAACGTCCCGATCCCCAACACCCGCAAAACGCAATTTTTCCGGCTCAAACGGCTGTGGGGCCAGGCGAAACTCGTTAACTAGCACTTCACATGTCTTTAAAGTTGGCAATTGGAATAACATGATTCATCCCTCCGGACGGTGCCAAAAACGCCAAAGACGGCATTTTCGGCCGTTTTTCCTGGTCGCGATTCGAACAGGAAACGCCAAACTTCCTTTTCATGCCGGCTTCATCACTCGGACACCAGCGACGATGCCACCTCCCGCTAGCCGGATTAGGAAGTCAAGGAAACGTTTTTGTGTTTTATATTATAATATGATATGGAGAATCACGAAACACGTTATTCATTGCCAAAAAAAGAAGGGCCAAGCGATGTCAAGGCCCATTTTTTGCTATTATTTTATGAATGGATGGAACGGATGAATTCCGCATCAATATCGACAACGACAAACTCGATGTCCGCCACCGGCCCGAGCACGTCGCAAAACAGCTGCGCCACTTTTCCTTTATCCAGCCCACCGACTCCCGTCCCTAAAGCCGGAAGCGCCACGTTCGTCACCCCGTGCTCCCGGCAGTATGCAACTAGCCGCTTCAGGCATTGGCGAACGATCGCATACGATGTCTGCTCTGCCGGCTGCTTCATCGTCACGAGATGGATCACACCGCGAAACGGCAGCGCCCCCGCTCCGGTCACATACAACTCGCCTGGCTGCGGATTTTGCGCCTGGCAGACGCGGACTGCTTCCTCTTCAATGGCGCGGCCGCCCGCCCGGCGGATCGCCGCCGCCACCCCGCCGCCCATCGGTCCGATGCCATTCGCGGCATTGCAAATGTATTCGACCCCTTCCACCTTCGTCAAATCACCGACCAGCGCGCGAATCATCGCTTTCCCTCCTCGTTATTTGTTCGCTCTACGCCCATTCGGCTCAAAAACTCGCAAAGGACAACGGCGTGGTTATGCCGCTCATCGTTGGCGGCGTAAAGCAACGTCACCGTCCCGGAAAGCGAACGCAGCTCGCCGACAAGCGCCCGCTTCGTTTCGTCGGCGGCCAATTCCCATTCGTACTTTCTCGCAAACTCCGCAAACCGCTCCCGCCGATGGCCGAACCATTGCCGCAGCTCAGGACTCGGGGCGATCTCTTTCATCCAACGGTCGATATGCGCCTCAGCCTATGACACCCCGCGCGGCCATAAGCGGTCAACGAGAATGCGGGTGCCATCGGAAGCGTCGTATCGTTCATAAATTCTTTTTACTTGGAAACGGCCACTCTGATTGGACTCTTTCGCCATGTTCATCCGCCCCCCGCTGTGTCACATGCGCTCCTTTTGTCGCCCGTCGGATCCGAAACCACTGCTGAAAATCGCTGTCTCTTCATGTCGATGATTTGGGAAAACTCGAAACAGCAAGATGTATCGGTTAGATTTGATTGCCCCATCCCGCTTCTGAACCGCCGATGTTGAACGCCAACACCTGCACGCATGCTGACGGATCGGGATGATCCAGCTCAAGCCAAAGGGATTTCGCGATGGGAAACTCCGTCTCACCGCACAATTCTTGCGTTCGTGAATAAAGCCGCGCGGCCCATCGTTCATTCGGCCTGTCCTTTTGCCTCAGTGACCATCCGCTCTAAAAACGAAAGCAAGTCATCACGCAACTCCTCGTTTTGCAAGGCAAATTCGATCGTCGTTTCGATAAAGCCGAGCTTCTCCCCGACATCGTACCGTTTCCCTTCAAACTCGTAGGCGAAGACGCGCTGAATTTCATTGAGCCGCCCGATCGCATCGGTCAGCTGAATCTCCCCGCCCGCGCCGACTTCCTGCTTCTCTAAAAACAAGAAAATCTCCGGCGTCAACACATAGCGGCCGACGATCGCCAAATTGGACGGCGCCGTGCCTGGAGCCGGTTTTTCGACAAAACGGCGCACTTGATAGCGGCGGCCGCGCTGCTCGAGCGGATCGATGATCCCGTAGCGGTGCGTCTCTTCCTCCGGCACGCGCTTGACGCCGATCACCGAGCTGAATGTTTGCTCGTATTGCTCAATGAGCTGCTTCAAGCACGGCGTTTCCGCTTGAACGATGTCATCACCCAACAGCACCGCAAACGGCTCATCCCCGATGAAACTGCGCGCGCACCAGACCGCATGCCCTAACCCTTTCGGCTCTTTTTGGCGAATGTAGTGGATGTCCACTTTTGACGGCTCTTTTACTTTCTCAAGCAAGTCCAATTTTCCTTTTTGCTTCAACAATTGCTCAAGCTCAAACGCATAGTCAAAATGATCTTCAATCGCCCGCTTCCCTTTCCCGGTGACGATGATAATGTCCTCAATGCCTGATGCCATCGCCTCTTCCACAATATATTGAATCGTCGGCTTATCGACAATCGGAAGCATCTCCTTTGGCATCGCCTTTGTCGCCGGCAAAAACCGCGTCCCGAGCCCGGCCGCGGGAATGATCGCTTTGCGCACTTTTTTCATGATCTCGTCCTCCTCTTCTAGCCGATAATGACCCGTTCTTTCGGGTAATGGTAGCTATCTTTCACCGCCCGGCCGCGGACGAGCCATAAAAACGAAATGATGCCGACCCGGCCGATGAACATGACGACCACCAACACCAGCTTGCCAAACGGGCTGAGCTCAGAGGTAATGCCGAGCGACAGCCCAGTCGTCCCAAACGCTGAACATACTTCAAACAAAAGCATGACGACAGGAAGGGACGACTCCGAGACGGAAAGCGCAAGAACCGCCGCAAAACAAAGGAACAGCGCGCCGATAAAGACGACAAACGATTTTAAAATATCTTCCTCATGAATTTCACGCCCGAACACTTTGACCGCTGAGCGCCCTTTCGCATAATGCCACACCGTTAACAAGATGACTGCCAACGTCGTCGTTCGAATGCCGCCGCCGACGCTGCTCGGGGAAGCGCCAATAAACATCATCGCGCTCAAAAGCAATAACGTCGGGTCAGAGAACTCGTTCATATCCATCGTCGCCAACCCGCCGCTGCGCGATGACACCGACTGAAACAGCGCATAAAAGAGCGATCGGTGCCACGGCTTTCCATCCAAAAAATGATCCCATTCCAACGCATAAATCGCCACCGTGCCAAAAATGACAAGGGCAAAAAACGTCACCGTCGTCAATTTCGTAAACAGCGAAAACCGGTAGCGCCTTCGGTCGCGCGCAACCAAAAACTCCGTCACCTCAATGAGCACGGGAAAGCCAATCGCTCCTAGAATGATGAGGATGATATGGACCGTTTGCACGAAGTAATCCCCAGCAAACGGAATGAGCGACTTTCCGGTAATATCAAACCCGGCGTTCGTCGTCGCGCTCACCGACGCAAATATCGCCTGCAAAAACGCCTCCGGCCACGTCGGAAAATAACGCAAAAAATACACGCCCAAAACAAGCGCCCCGACCGCTTCAATGGCGAGAATCAAGAAAAAGATGTCCCGCGTGAGCTTCACGAGCCCTGAGAGCGCAAGACGGTTTTGATCCGTCATGATCAGCTGCCGCTCACGAAATCCGATTTTTTTGCCAAGCAACAGCCAAATGAACGTGCTAAGCATCATTAACCCTACGCCGCCCACTTGCATCATCACAATCAAAACGACAATACCGAGCGTATTAAACGTCTCCGGAATCGACACAACCGTCAACCCGGTCACACTAATGGCGCTTGCCGCCGTAAACAGCGCGTCAATCCAGTGAAGCTCCACCCCTGGCCGATGCACAATCGGCAGCCATAACAGCACCGTTGACACCGCGACCGCCACCAAATAAAACAGAATGATCAACTGAATCGTCGACAGTTTCAACCATAATGAACGTTTCATTGCCACGCCGCCATCACCACCATCACCTCGACCGGCGCGCGGGCGGCTTCCGCACGCCAAGCCTGCATCAATATGGATACGTACGATACATCGACGTTGTTTTCCATTATATCAAATCTTCTTAGCTAAGAAGAAATTTGTCTCGATCCTTGTGAACAGAAAAAGCGTTCAACAAGCCATATTGTAGCGATAAGCCAAAAAAAAAACGCCTGATCGGTGCAGGCGTTTCTATCCATGCCCCAACGCATGGACGTTCTTTTTCATCCCTTGCCGAGCGAAGCAAAAATGTCGCTAAGCCGCAGTTCGACACACGCCATCGACGTATCGGCGGCACCGTAATACATTTTCACGACATCGCCGTCAACGAGCGCTCCGCACGAGAACACGACGCGCCCGAAAAAGCCGTTCACCTCATAATCCGCCTCCGGCTCGACAAGCGGCCGCGCCGAGCGGGCGATGACTTTCGATGGGTCATCCAAATCCAACAACACCGCCCCCATGCAGTAGCGATGGTCATCGGACGCGCCGTGGTACAACTCAAGCCAGCCGTGCTCCGTCTTGATCGGCACCGCCCCGCCGCCGATGCGGGCGCTGTCCCATTTTCCTTCCCGCAAACCGAACAAAAAGCGGTGGTTTCCCCAGTAGCGCAAATTGTCCGACTCCGCGATCCATACCTCGGGGCGGCCGTTGCTTCTTGGCACCGGGCGATGGAGGGCGTAATACTTGCCGTTAATCTTCTCCGGAAAAATAAGCACATCTTTGTTTTCCGGCGCGAAAATCATCCCATGATGCTTAACCGTCCGAAAATCGGTCGTCGACACCATCGCCTCGCCGACCCCTTTGGGCGACACAGCGCTGAAATAAATGTAGTACGTGCCGTCAATGTACGTAATACGCGGGTCTTCCACCCCAAATGTCTCCAATTCATTCGAAGGATAAATAAACGGCCGCTCGTCAATCGTAAACCGCCGCCCGTCTTGACTGCGGGCAAGACGCAAATAGGAAAGCGACGTCAAATACAAAAACCGCTCCGTCCCTACCTCTTTAATAACTCTCGGGTCGGAAAAGTCATAGCGCGGGTCGTCCTTGCGAAACTCGTAAACATCGACCTTCCCCGTCCGCGGATTCCACACTGGCGCCTTCACGACGTTCAAGTCATCTGACACGGGCCGCTCCGCCACCCGAAGCAGCAGCAACACCTCCCCTTGAAACCTCGCCACCCCGGCGTTAAACGCCCCGATCACTTCAAATCCGTCATGATACGGCGGCACATCATTCGGCGTAATGAGGGGGTTTTCTTCATAGCGGTAAAGGTGCATGATCATCCCTTCCTCTCGTATTTCGTAAATGGATCAACAATCGTTAGTTTTTGTGCTTCGGCATCACTTGTTCCGGCGTAAAAATCAGCCGTTCCATTCCCTTTGCGCACGAGCCCGCCGCTAAACACAACATCCGCCAAATCAGGGCGCTTCGCCGGCCCATCAAGGAAATGCGACCTTGCGGCGATCAACTCCATTTCCGACGCTTCCCCAGTATCTGGATTAAACGAAAACACCATCGGGTAATAATGGCGGTTCCGTTCCTGATCGAAACAAGCAATATGACCAAGGACACCGACAAGTCCATTGGCAAGCAAATGTGCTTCATTCACGCCTCCCCATTCTTCATCGGTAAACTGACCGTGAATCAAAGGAGCGTCTTGAATCGCTTCGACCGTCAGTTCATCGAGCGAGCCGACGCGGGTGAACCCAATTTTTCCGCGACCGCCTTTTTTCCCTTGCGGACGGGTGAAAACCCCGACCGATCCATCCTGCAGCTCGACAAGGCGGATGTCTTTCATCCCATCAGGTCCCGTAAAGAACGGCGTCAAATCATGGAGCGTCGTTCCTCGGTAAAACACCGTCCGCCAATACAGCATCCCGCGCAGCATAGGATGCGGAAACGTCTCCACGCCGCCAAACACGAGATGCCCGTGCACACGGGAAATAAACGGATCCTGCAGCGCAAACACCGGCGCTCCTTCCCGCGGCACCCATGTTCCCTCTCGTTCGACAAAAAAGTAGACTTCCGATTGCTCGCTATCCCTCTCTTCCACCCGTCCGGCGATCACCCAATCGCCCTGATCTTCAAACGGCGCGGAAATGTTGTACACATCCCGCCCTCCAACACCGGCAAATGCCAGCTTCTCCGCTCGAAGCGGTCGTGGAGCGCGCCCAAGCTCCTCAAGCAACATTTGACATGTTTTCATGGTCGGCATCCCTGTCCGCATAACGTCTCTCCCTACTCCCTTTTCCATCATCATGTTCTATTATTTTAATATGAACTGCATGCCTTCCTTAAAATTCTTGCTAAACAAAATGAACAAAATCAAAATCGGCAGCGTGAGCAACACCGAGGCGGCATACATCGGCCCCGGGTACCCCCCATACGGCCCAAACATTTGCGCCAACAATACATTTAATGTCAACATCTTTTCGTTATTCACGACCAGCATATCCCAAAGCAGTTCCACCCACCGTTCCATGAAAAGGAACAAGAAAATAATCGTTGTGATCGAGCGTGACATCGGCCAGACAATGCGGCGAATGATGGTGAAATGGCCCGCTCCATCCATTTTGGCCGCTTCGATCAATTCATCGGGGATGCTGCGGAAAAAGTTCGTATACATAAAGATCGCCCACAAGTTGACGGCCTTCGGCAAGATCATCGCCCAATACGTGTTGTACCAACCGAAATACCGGACAATCAAAAACAGCGGAATCAATAAAATGATCGACGGATAAAACATTTGAAACAAAATCGCGTTATTGACCCATCGTCTCCCCTTAAAGGTTACTTTCGATAGCGCATATCCGACCATCACCGCCGTCACCAGCATAAGCAGCGTTGATGCCGATGTGACGAGCACACTGTTGAAAAACGCGCGAAGCCACGGCCGCGGTACGACATCTTCACCGCCTTGAAACAGCCATTCATACGAGCGAAGCGACAACGACGACGGGATGAGCTTTCGGTCGACCTCATTCCATGGGGAAAGCGAGCCTAGCACCATGTACAAATACGGAAACACCATCACGAACAGAACAGCAAACGCCAACACATAAAGCAACCCAACCTTCCATCGTTTACTCCCAACCATGTTTGCCCCCCCATTTTTCCAACACCTTGCGAAAGACGAAAATCGACGCAAAGGTGACGATCGAATTGATGATCGCGACCGCGGTTCCATAGCCCGCATTCAATTTTTCAAATGCCTGATTGTAAATCTCCAGCTGCCATGTATGGGTCGCATACTCCGGCCCTCCGCCTGTCAGTACGTACGGTTCGGTAAAAATGCCAAACATTAAACCAACCGCCAAAATCGTCACCGTATAAAACGAAGGATACAACATCGGAATCGTCACGTGCCAAACCCGCTTCCAGCCAACCGCGCCATCGATTTCCGCCGCTTCATACACTTCTTTCGGAATGCTTTCCAAGCCGGCCAAAAACAATAGCGCATAATATCCGACAAACTTCCACGCCATCATCAGCACGATCACCAGCGCCGCCAATGTTGGCGACCCAAGCCAGTCAATATCGAGACCAAATACATCCCGCAAAAATTGATTGAACGGGCTGTTGTAAGAAATAACCCCTTTGACGACAATCGCCGACGCCACTCCTGACGCTAAGTACGGCAAAAAGTACCCAACGGCAAACAGCCCTTTCCACCGCGGCAGATGATGAATGATCAGCGCCAAACAAAGGGAACCTATGATAACGATCGGCACAAACATCAGCATAAATTTGTACGTCACCCAAAACGCGGCCCGCACGCTCGGGCTGAAGAAAGCGTCAAGGAAGTTTTGCATTCCCACCGTCTCATATTCGGGAGAAATTAAGTTCCAGTTCGTAAAAGCGAGAAATAACGCCCAAAACAGGGGGATCAAAAAGAAAACAGCGGAATAGATAAGGTATGGGCTGGCGAGCAGCCAACCCACTTTTGCCGTGTGTTTATTCATGTTATTTTAACACCCCATCGATCGCCTTCTCCATATCCTTCCAGGCTTCTTCAGGGGCTTTCTCGCCTTTGATGACCGGGTTCAACGCTTCTTTGCCGATCAATTCTTGAATTTCAACCATTTCGGCATTATCCATCGGCGGCAACGCGTTCGGGATATTTTCCGCATACAATTTCAATTGCGGATTTTGCTCCAAATAGGAGACAAACGCCTCGTTCGTTGACAAGTCATCCCGCGCTGGCGGCAAATTTGTTTCTTTCAGCCATTCCAAATCGTTTTGTGGATCAGAGTACACCCATTTGACAAAATCGAACGCTGCTTGTTGCTGCTCTTTCGTCGCTGAAGCGTAAATGACTAACCCTTTTGTATCGGCAAACGTTTTTGCTTGCGTCGGATCCATTCCATCCGGCACTGGCGGCATGGACAACGCGTATGTTTCGTTAAATTTCATTTCCGGAAACTTCTCCGTCCAATATGGGAACGTCCACGGCCCTAAATCGACCATCACCGACGTGCCGCTTTCAAACGGATCTTTCGTCTCCCTCGTCAGTACTAGTTGATGTTTACTTAAATCCGCAAAGAATTGGAGCGTTTTTACGCCCGCATCACGATCTGCGCTCAGTTTATTCCCATCAATAAAATGAGTACCATTCGACGCGGCGTTATACAGCATAAAGAAGTCAAACCATCTTGCCCACCATGTCGGTTTGGCCAAATCGGCTCTCGCCCACAAAAACTTGTCTGGATATTTTTCTTTCAGCTTTTTGCCGACCTCAAGAACTTCGCTATATGTTTTCGGCGGCTCGTTATATCCTAACTCTTTCAAAATATCCATCCGCCAGCCAAACAGCATGGCATTCGAATAAATCGGCAGCACATACTGATGTCCATCAGCGAATTTCCAAGTGGAAATCGTCGTTTCCATTTTCCGCTTGCTAAGTAAATCGTTAAACCCGTCAAATTGATCGAGTGGCACAATCGCCTTGCTGTCCGCCAACTGCGCAGCAAAACCACGCGAGATGTTTTCCGAAATGACCGGAGCGTTTCCCGCCGCAATGGCTGACTGAATGCCTGCCTCTGAAGAAGGGCTTTCCGGCATCGGTGATACTTTGATTTTCACATGTTCATGCTCTTGCATGTAGCGATCGGCCATCTTCTTCCAGAACGCCTGCTGCGTCGGGTTTGGTGCCGCCCAAAAATCAATCTGCACGGTTGAACTTTGTTTCCCCTCTCCTTGCTCATTTCCCGTTTGCCCTTGGCAACCCGTTCCGATCACCGCAGCGGCGAGCAACACCGAAACGAGCTTAAACCATTTGCGCTTTTTCATCGTTGATTCCCCCCTTATGATGATTAAAACGCTTACACAAACAACCGATTCAGACAACGCCTCTCCTTACCATGACAGGCCATTAGATTGGACAATATTGTCACTTTAAAATCAAGTATTGTAATGGTGATTCCACCCATTACAATCACATTATTTCATGACAAAAGCGAATAGTCAACTTCTTTTTCAGAAAAAACGGTGAATAAAAAAGCTCTTTTCAATGTTGATCAACTTGACAACAAATAAATGTAACGTTACAATAACATCCCGTATATCTTTCCCGATATTTTGCATACCGTTTGGTTTCACAAGAGGATATACTTAAACTAAGAATGGAGAAAACACAAAAACGGAAATCGCTTTTGAACATGTCAACCTATACTCAAGGAGACAATCATTATCCTGATCGGCGCTTCACATAGCCGAAAAGGCAAAAAGAACGAACAGGTGGAGATCGTGAATGAAAAAACGTGTCACCATGCAAGACATCGCTGATCGGCTCAACATTTCCAAAAACTCCGTCTCTCAAGCGTTGCGAGGCAAAGAGGGGGTGAGCGAGGAAACGAGGCAGCTTGTGAAGCGCGTTGCGAAAGAAATGGGGTATGAGTATCCTTCTTCTCGCTCGAAACATCTCGAGGAGCCGCCAAAGCAAATCGCCCTCATCGCCTCGGATCGCACGTTTTCGCTGAAGTTTTTCGGCGACATTTACTTAAGCATCGAACAGGAAGCACTATCATGCGGCATGAAGCTGCATATTCAGTCGGTCAACGAGCAGCAAAAAAAGCAGCTCTTGCTGCCTTCGTTCATCGAGGAAAAGGTCGTCGATGGCGTCGTCATTCTTTCTCACATCAGCACCGAATACATCCAAAAAGTGGTCTCAACCGGCATCCCGACCGTCCTTGTCGACCACCATCATCCGAACATTTCCGCCGACGCGGTGCTGACAAACAATCGGTTCGGGGCGTATGTGGCTGCCCAGCATTTATTGGAGCTCAACCATACCGACATTGCGTTTGTCGGCGACGTCAACTACTCGCCAAGCTATCAAGAGCGGTATGAAGGGTACTTATTGGCGCTGAAAGACTATGGAGTGAAACCGAACGAGGAATGGATGTTCTGCCAGGCGCAAGAGGACGAAACGGTCATCGCAGGCTACATCCGCGAGCTGAAGCGGCAGCCGACCGCCTGGTTTTGCGTCAATGACGGACTTGGCTTTTTCGTCAGCACCAGCCTGCAGCAATACGGGCTAAAAGTGCCCGATGACGTTTCCGTCTGCAGCTTTGACAACGGGCAACTGTCGCAAATCGCGACACCGAAAATCACGACCGTCGACATCGACCTGAAGCGCTACGGCAAACGAGCGGTGGAATTGTTGCGATGGCGGTGGGACAATCCGAACGAACCATTTCAGGAAGTGCTATTGTCTACGAAACTGATCAAACGGGAATCAACAGCAGCGAAACCAACGCGCTAGGGCGGGGGCGGCCTTTTGCCCCGCCTGTTTGATGAACAGTATGCGGCGATTCATTTCATTCACTTGGAGCCGCCTTGTTTCATTTCCTCAATCTCCGTCACAGACAATCCGATCAGTTCTTGAATCGTTTGCGCATCAACCCCTTTATGCAACATCCGTTTCGCAATGTGCCGTTTTTCTTGTTCGGCTCCCTCTTTGCGTCCTTCCTCTCGACCTTGAATTTTTCCCTTTTGCTCGTACGAAATGATCAATTCCAACACTTGTTCTTTTTCTTTCATCTCCATTGGTTCCACCTCTCTTCGGAGCTGTTGTTCTTCTTCATCAGAAAGCTTCACATACGTTTCAAAAAAGCCCATCAACAGACGCTGTCTTGCCTCGTCTAGCTCGAGGCGCACCAACATGCGCAAAAATTGCTTTTTCAGTTCCACTCGTTCATTTTCAGTATAGTCCATTTTGCTAAACAGCGCAGCCGCCACCGGGTTGTCGGTGCGGACAAATTGGCGCCAGTTTCGCTTGCGCAGCTCCACATGGAAAAAGCGAAAATCAAGCACATCACGAAACGGAAAGTAGAGCGTGAACGAGGAGGGTTCGTCGCGGATGGCATCATAGCTGAAGACGGCAATCGGAATGATCGGAGCGCGGTATTTCTCAAACAAGCGGCTGAATTGACACTCCACACGGCTAAAGCCGTGGGATTCTTGGGTCGTAAAGAAACATTCGCTCAGGAAACGACGATTGGATGTACGCCTGGTTTTCCACATGAACAATGATCCATCCGTCTTCCCCTTTCGCCAGCAAGTCTACCCGGTACTTCTCCCCAACCGTTACATCCGTAAACAGCTCTTCGGACAAAAACGACAAATGGGTAAAAACGATAGGCTCATGCATATCCGGGAAGAAGAGAAGCACAAATTCCTCAAAAAACGTCTGCAACAACTTCCTTGAACAGCCGGTCGTGATCGATCGCCATACATTCACCTCACCCGAATAGGTTTCGTATTCTCTTTTTCGGCATCATCCGACAAAATCCTGCCCATGATGCAAAAAATGGCCGTCCCTTTTCAAGAAGAGACAGCCCAGACACCCCCTGTATGGCGAGGCCCTATCCGCTCCTGGCAGTACCAACGTTTCCTCCTTGCACGCATGGCGTCAAAGCGGGGGAACGTGCTACCACATCCCCACCTTCCTCCCCCTAGCCGCCACTTTCGCCCGTCGAAAGCGGGCGATCACATCATCCATCCCCCCGCTGCCGAACATCACGCCTGCGACAATAAAGAGAAAACCAGCCAGCTGCATCCATGAAATCGGCTCGCCAAGCAGCCAATGCGCCCCAAGCAGTGAAAAGAGCGGATTGAGGTTGATGAACATTGCCGACTCGGCAGGGCCGAGGTATTGAACCGCCTGATTGTAAAACATATGACCGAGCGCCGTCGCCACGACGGCTGAGGCGAGGAAAATCATCCAAAGCGACGGTGTGCCTGTTTTCAGACTCGACAAGCCATGCGGTTCAAGCGCGAAACTGAGGACAAACAGCCAAAGCGCCCCAAACACAAGCATCCACCCTGTCATCACCCGCGCCTCGACCGTCGCCTTTTTGATCAGAATGAAGCTGATTCCCTGCGCCAAGACAGCCAAAAAGATGTACACATCCCCGATTGACAAATGACCAAGGCCCCCATCGCCGCTCGCAACGACAAACACAACGCCAAAAAACCCAAGCGCGATGCCAAGAATCCGAAACCATGTCGGCCGCTGGCCTAACCACATCATCGCCAACAGCGCCGTCACAAGCGGCACCATTCCTAACACAAGACCCGCATTGACCGCCGTTGTGTTCGTCAGCCCCACCGCGAGGAAAAAGTGGTGAGCGACAACACTAAACATAGCAGCCAAACCGATCTGTTTTGCTTCTTTCCAACCGACTTTGCCGAGCCGTCCGATCCCCCATAAAAACAAAAGCACGACAGCACCAGCTGTGAAAATCCTGAGCGCCGTCAATGTCACAGGGGAAAAGTGCTCGACAAGAATCTTCAGCGCCGTCACGTTCAATCCCCAAGCGACCATGATTCCCATAAGCAGCACATAAATGAATGATTTCCGCATCACTCTCTACCTCTCCTGCCTCCTCTATTCTCAACGAAATGTCAAAGGAAAAACGGAGCCGATTCACGCTCCGCCGTTCCGTCCCTATGCTTGCGAACGCCCCCTTTCATAAGGGAGCGCGGACGCTTTTTGTTTCACCACCACTTCTTTCTTTATTTTACTACATCCGGATCCATTTTTTGATAAAAAAATACTGCCGCCATCCCGCTCGCCTAAAAAACCCATATCTGCCGCCGGCTTCGCATATGGTAATACAGAGAGGAGAGATGCCCCATGTTTCTACGCTACCGGCAAAAAACGATCTCCCCACGGACGGGGGTGGCCATCCTCACCGCCGTCGCCTTGCTGGCTGTGGTGCTGTCGCTGTTTCTGTCCGATGAACGCCAAGAAGCTAAGCAAGTTGTTGAAGCCTTTTACCGCTACGAACAGGCGGGAGACTTCGGCAGCTCCTGGGAATTGTTTCACCCGCAAATGAAAGAGAAATTTCCGAAAGACGTCTACATCCAACGCCGCGCCCATGTCTTTATGCAAGACTTCGGCGTCGAGACGTTCGAATACCGCCTAGACGAGGTAGAACACTTGTCTTCCTGGTCGATGTCAGACGAACACAAACCGTTGCAAGACGTCTACCGTATCCGTGTCATCCAGACATTCCATAGCACTTTTGGCGTGTTTGAACTCCATCAAGACGTGTTTGTCGCCAAGAAGAACGAGAAATGGAGCATCTTATTCCCTTACGATTCGTCATGAGCTGTTCCCTTACTACGGTCACGAAGGGAAGCCCATTCGTTATGACCCAACCCTTCGTATATACGAGCGAAACGCATCGCCGACTGGCGATCGTTATCGCTCTCTGTTCTTCCATGATCTCCATCGTCTGATCCCGATGTGGAAGATCCATCACTAACACCAGTTTTCCCGCCCTTCTTGCGTAAAAAAGATCGCTATCGATGATCTCAAAAAGAAAAAAGCTCGTTTTCACCAGCATTCTAGCCAAGGGAACGGTTCACCCACTCGTTTGGCAACCTTTCTAGGATGTTCTCATACACTAATGTATCATGCACCCGAACGGGTGTCTCCGTCGAGCGAAAAAGGAGTGACAGCGAATGTACAAACATATCGTCAAACGCGGGGAAACGATCGCCTCCATCGCCAGAGACTACCGCACATCTGTTGAGGCGCTGCTTCGCGCCAACGGCCTCACCGCCTCGTCCATCATCTTCCCGGGTCAAGAGATCATCATCCCCCACCTCCCGGCCAAAGGCTCGATTCCGTATACAATCCATGTATCGATCAGCCGCCGGCAACTCACCTTGAAATATCGGGGAAGAACGATCCGCACCTACCCCGTCGGCGTCGGCAAAATGGTCACCGCCACGCCTGTCGGCGATTTTGTCATCGTCAACCGTCAACCAAACCCGGGCGGTCCGTTCGGCGCAATGTGGCTCAGCTTATCGAAAATCCATTACGGCATTCACGGCACGAACGACCCATCCTCGATCGGCAAATACGTCTCGAGAGGATGCATCCGCATGCACAACAAAGACGTGCTCGAACTCGCCTCCATCGTCCCGAACGGAACAGAAGTGTTCATCCGGCCGTGAGGGCAACCGAAAGCACCTGACCGTCCATCGTTTCGCCCACGCGGGAAGTCCTCTTTGAATGAATGGGCAGATGAAATACGATATTGCTAAAGTCATCATAGGTGATGAACCCGCTTACGATGAAGATACCATGTTAATCGAATGGGATGATCATTCCCCTCATTTGGAAGAGGGTCTCGATGCTCTATTCAATGCTTTTAGAGGGGGTCTCAAAAACAGCGAGACACCCTCTTTCCCTACATACCATATACACACCTGATCGATTTCGATCGTGGGAGGCTGATGATAAAGCGTCCTTGAAGCGATCGGTCAAACTCCGTAACGGAGCAATTTTTCTATTAGAGAATCCATTTTCCCGTTCTTTCTTTACAACCGACTGCGAGTAATCATCGATCCGCCTTGACCCATACGTATTGGTATGGCGACAAAGCGAGAGACTTATGCACTTTTTTCCCTGTGAACAAATCCTCCCCGCTGATATTGGTCTCGATGGTGACATCATCAGGGGTCACATTGACGACACAATACACGACTTCCTTCGTCTTTTCATTCTCCCGTTTTAACCCAAATACACGATCATCCAATTCAAGAACGGTTTGCGGCGCGTATGGAGAAAACGCTGATTGTTGGCGGCGAATCTCGACCATTTGTTTCAACCCGTTAAAGATGGCGTTTCGGCGCTCATCGTTGGCCAATTCATCGACAATTCGTGCATACGGAAGTTTTTCGCGGTTGATCCGACGGTTAATGCCTGACTCGGCAAGCCCGCGGTAATCGTTGCGAGAACCGAGCAGCGAGTGATAATACAGAGCCGGAACCCCCATCATCGAGAATAAAATAGAATGCGCAGCCAACATTTTTTGAATTTGTTGCTGTTCGGTCACATCCACATCCTTATTGATTAATGCATCAAAGTACGTAATATTTAACTCGTACACCGACTGACTCCCGTCCGTGTTTGCTTTGTAGGAGACTCGTCCCCCGTTTTTCAACACTTTTTGAACAAGCATCTCCTTCTCTTGTTCACTTAAAATCCCCTCAACGGGACGCATTCCAATGCCGTCATGGCTTGCCAAGAAATTAAAGTACGTCGCTCGATCAGATATTTTTTCAATCGTCTTCGCCCACTCCGTTAATTTTGTCGCACAATGAACGGTAAACGTGTATAACACAAGCGGAGGAAAGGCGAACTGATACACCATATGGGCTTCGTTTGTCCCATCTCCAAAGTAGCTAATGTTTTCATGATGCGGCACGTTTGTCTCGGTAATGATTTGCGTATTCGGTTTGAAATAATCGAGAAGCAGACGCCACAACTGAATGATGGCATGAGCCTGCGGTAAATGCATGCAAGTCGTCCCTGATTCCTTCCATATAAAACCGATCGCATCTAAGCGAATGCTTGTCCCGTGTTTATATGCATATTCCAGCAAAATCTCAGTCATCTCAAGCAAAACAGGAAAATGGCGATAATTGAGATCAATTTGGTCTTCGCTAAACGTCGTCCACACCGTCTTTGTATTGTCAGTTCCTTGATAGTCGTGAAACAGCGGTGTGGTACGCGGGCGTATGACTTGACTTGTATCAAATGATGGATCCCTCTGAATAAAATACTGTTCATAGGTTGGATCCCCTTGCAAATACTTTTGAAACCAATCGCTTGACTTCGAAATGTGATTGGCCACAAAATCAAACATCAATCTGTAGTCTTCCGCCAATTGTTTAATGTGCTTCCAATCGCCAAGCCGTGGATGAATGCGGCGGTAATCCACCACGGAAAAACCATCATCCGACGTATACGGAAACATAGGGAGTAAATGGACATCTGTAATCCAGTCCCCGACTTGTGTCTTTAAAAATGTATGCAATGTTTGTAGCGTTGGCGTTCCGTCTTCGAAAATACTGTCTCCATACGTGATCAAATATACGTTTTCCTCGGAAAGGGGGGCACTGGTTGGCCATTGTTTTTTCTCCCATCGCTCAATGAGCGCTTGAAAAGCCATCAAATACTCGTCATTGTATTGCTCGCCATATATGGTTTTCAGCTTTTCCTCCAGTTGTGGCAATATAGTTTGTTTCCTCATGACATGTTCGTCCCCTTCAACTTCAATGTCATATACCCTTTTGCATCGACAACAAACGGCCCTTCCATCGTCCGAATTTTCTCTTCAGCTAAATTGGTTTCTTCGATTTCTTTTATATGGTTGCTTTTTAACATCACGGTCTTTCTTTCGGATGTCGGGTTAAAGAAACGAACGATAATGGACGAATCATCGTGTGCCTGTTTGCACACACTCATAAATACATCTTCCCGATCCACTTCCAGCAAAGAAAACGATTCCGGTGCTTGCTCGATCGGGTACGGGATCTCGAACCGTTCCAGCCGCTCTTCAAATGTATTGAGCTGCTGTCTTTGATAAGAGGCAAAATGCCCGCGATATAGGTCAATATGCGCAAAAATCTTTGCTGAATTCAGCGTCTCGTTGGCCATATATATCGCATATTCAAAATCCATTTTCTTTTTCATTTGCGCATCAGGCGTATACACGACTTTGTTATTAATGCCCGAGGCACGGCCCGGACGCCAAAGCAAATCATCTTTGCCAAGCACACCGACACTGCGGAATAACGTGAGCGCCAGCTCGTTTGTTTCCGTCAGCACTTCATACTCTTTTATCCCTTTGGTCAACGCCGCAAAAACGAAGCGGTCATCGTAAAGCCCAGCCGCATTCTCAAGTGGATAAATCGGAACAGGAGCTTCAGCAAATCGTTTCTCGCGCCAATCGGCTAAATACCTGCTCTCAACAGGTCGCTCTACTAAACTGAATGCTTGATCCGCAAATGATGTCCTGACGTCGGCTATCGGAGGGGTTAACAACACGCGAAGTCGATGATCTTCCGCCTGATTCTCTAGCTGATGACAAACACGGATGAGTTCTTCCCCCTTTCTCAATTCGAAAGAGGTGATGATTTCCAGTTTACTTGAACACTCCCCTTTCTCCCGCTCTGATAAACAGGAAGGGATCACTCTAATGTGCCGAACGACCATTTTTTCTGTCAAAGGCCCCTTTTCAACGGAGAGAAGCTCCGCTTTTTCCAGATAAATCGGTTTATCTCCTTCAAGAGGAGAGTAGTCGTATGAATCCCCCGCATCCCCCGTATTTTCAAAACGGATAAAATTCGTCACCGTCTCACCAGATGGTTGATGGTGCAACTGCAATGTCCCTTGTTCATAGGACAATGCCAAATATTCGTTTTCAATCCGCTTCTCTTGATCTAGGATTCGTTTTTCACAGCCTTCCGTTCCCTCAATCACTTGGTATGTGCAATAGCCCATCGCTGGCACATGGTCAACTTGCAGACGCACAACCGTTCGATAATATCCTTGTACGTCGATCTCTTTTTCTCCCTCTGCGGTCACCACAATTTGTTTTCCACCTGGCAAATAGTGTTGCTCAACGATTTCCGCTGGAACGCCTTTTCCATCGTCTGTCACCAGTTGGAAGTGCGGGTCCTTTGTAAATATCACACCATCAATCAGTCCGGAAAACGGACGTGGCAACAGGTTAAAAGCAACGTAAATATTTTCGTTCCCCGTCTGGCGGCCAATCGCATAAGTGATTCGTTTTTTCAATAGATTCACAAGACCGTCTGCCATTCGTTCTAATTTCTCAAGGCGGTGAACAATATCTCGATTCGTTTCATCCGAGTTGCAGCCGCCAATGCTGTCATGGGCGTGAACGTCAAACAACTGCTTCCACATGTGATCGAGCCATCTTTTCGGATACGGCAACCCTAACGCTTGCCCAATCACCGCAAGTGGTTCAAGCACATGTAAAAGCTTATGTTCAATGATCGCATTTTTCCGCTTGATATCGTACCGTTGCGAACGAATCGTATGGTGGATGCGTGATCGTTGCGATGCGAGCAATTCTCCCTCAATCACATTTGGAAACGGCTCGCCCGCCCAAGCCTCCTTCATAAACGTCTCGTAATCGGATAACACGTATTCCCGCTTTGGATCGATACGATTTAACTCAGCGACCGTCTCGGGAAAATGCTCGCAAACAAGCACCTGATCCCCGCCGGCAGGCAACAACAAATGATCACAGTGCTCGTTTACTTCCTCTAACTTTTCAATGATCGGAATCAGTCGATTCTCTACATACTCCTGATCAGATGATAAAAATTTTCCTGGGCCGTAGCCAAAATAAAGGTGATTGGCCTTCACCCCCTGACCATCAGGAGATTTCCAAATAAAATTGACATCCCCATTTAACTGCTCTGTGTAAACTCCCCGTTGCAAAATGCTGAATTCAAGCCCAAAGCCGCGAAAAATGGAAGGCAAGTAGCCGTTTTGCCCAAAAATATCTGGTAAATAACCGATCTCCATGCTATGACCCATGCTTTGGGCTATTTTCGTTCCGTAAAGCAAATTTCGAATCATTGACTCTTTATGGACAAGAAGCGAATCCGTCTGCGTATACCAAGGACCGATAAAAAGTCTCCGCTGCTCAATCAGTTTTTTCACCCGCTCCTGGTTCTCTGGGCGAATGTTCAAATACTCTTCCACGATGGAAGACTGTCCGTCAAACACATAGGCAGAATACGTTTCATCCCGTTCCAACACATTGAGAAGATGATCGATATTTTCAACAAGCAAAATATTCGAATCTTCGATGGAAAAATACCATTCTCGATCCCAATGGGAATGAGGCACGACATGCACGCGTTTGTTCTTCACCTTGTTGACGCCTCCTTATCAAAATCCAAGCTCACCAGCTGTCTTCTTGATCCACCAATCCTCCAATAAGAGGATGAAAAAGCATAAGGCTATGGGCATGTCACCCCATAACCTTATGCTGTTGTCAACGTTGTTTTATTGCCCTGCTCTTTTCAACAACGCCAATCGAATAAAAATATTAACGAAAGCGATAAACAATGCCCCTACAGCCAATCCGGTCAAATAAGCCCATAAATTCTCAACAAACGGCCAGCCCCAAAACGCCGGAAGCGGCAACCATTGAACAGCGCCTAAATAGACGGCTGTACATGCTCCTAAAATCGAGCCAACAATATTGACTGGAATCGTGATGAGCGGGTTCCGAAGCATAAACGGAATCGCTCCCTCACTAATCGCGATAAACCCAAGAACTAATGCCGTGTTCCCAGCAATGCGCAAATTCTCATCGAATACACGGCGGCCGACGATATATTTATCAAGAACAGTCGCCAATCCCAAGCCGATCGGCGGAATCACGATCGCCAACACACGTGGCGTAAGAGGGAAGATTTGATCTGCCGCCAAACCAATGGCGATCGCCCCGGCTGCTTTATTAATCGGTCCGCCTAAATCAAATGCTGTCGCCGCTGCAATGATCGCGGACAGAGTGAGCTCACCTGAGTCTTGGGCGGACTCAATGAGCTGGCGAAGCCACGCGTTTAACCCACCGAACACAGGATCGACAATATAAAAGTTAAGGAAGAAAACAGACAACACACTGATGGCTGGAATGATCAGCATCGGCTTCACTGATTGGAAATTTTTGTTTAACCGAATATGGTTATTGAGGAATCGAGAAACATATCCAGCCGCCAATCCAAGAATCAAGGCACCAAAAAATCCAGACGGGATCCCATTTTCCACTCCCCAAAACGTGTAATGCAATCCAGCCGCAAATGCGCCGCCAATGAACCCAGATACCAAGCCGACACGATCAGCAATCGCATAAGCGACAAATGCAGCGAATACGGGATACATGAACTTGAAGATCATTCCGCCAAACTTATCTAAATGATGCAAGATGACAAACCACTCATTCGAATGGGTCGCATACTTCACATCGTTAATTTCGTTAACTAAACCAAACGGCATCGAGCCTAGCTTCGCAATTCCAATCATTAAACCAGCCGCGACAATGACCGGAAGCATATACGATATGCCGGTTAACACCGCCTGTGCTATTTCTGACAAGAGCCCAGCTTTTTTCCCATTGCCTGTTTGCATCGTTTCATCCTCGGAAGCGGTGACAATCCCATCCGGCTGGTGAAGCACTTTATTTATGATCTGTTTTGCATGTTTTAACGGTTCCGCTACTCTCGTTTGCACGTAAGGCTTCCCAGCGAAACGCTCCTTGCGTTTCGGCGCAATATCCGTGGCGAAAATGACTCCATCGGCTTGTGCAATGACATCTGCCGTCAGCTCGTCTTGAATTCCGTTAGCCCCTTGCTTTTCTGTCAATACACGGACTCCGAGCTCACGTCCAGCTTTCTCTAGCGCTTCGGCTGCCATATACGTATGTGCAATCCCAGTAGCACAGGCTGTAATGGCCAAAACCGTTTTTTGATACGTGACGTTTTGGTCTCCTCCGCTTGTCCCTGTCTCATCTAGCGCCAGAAGCAGTTCCTCAGCACTTTTCGCCTCCATCAAGCGCCGCAGGTAACCCTCATCCATCAAACGCAAGCTTAATTCCGACAATACATTTAAGTGCGTCGTTCCCGCCTCTGCTTCCGGAATCGCAAGCAAGAAAACAAGCTGTACTTCATTATAAGGATCAATGCTTTCCCAATCCTTAATAGGAGAGGATAAGCGCGCAACGGCAAAGGCCGCTCGATTGACCGCTTTTGATTTTCCGTGCGGAATCGCCAACCCTTTTTCCAGTCCAGTTGGAGAAATCGTCTCCCTTTCCATAACGGCCTGAAGGAACGCCTCTTTCGAAGATAAGACACCGTTTTCAAAAAGAACATCGACAAGAGCGCGAATCACTGCTTCTTTCGTCGAGAGACCGACATCAAATAAGATGAGCCGTTCACTCGTCATTTGTTTTAATTCCAACGTATGTCCCCCCGATATCATCCATAATCATAAACCGCTTTCAACTTTGTTTTATCATACTGTTCTCCTTCATAGTTGTACACCTAGCGAACAATTATACTTCTTTCTCCTCAAAACCGACGGGGGGGGGGGTTTCCCTCGAACGGCCTATAACATGTGTTATAATATTGTTAAAATAGGGACGATAAGCAAAGGAGTCTCCATATGGGAAAACTGATGGATCGATTTTCAAACTATATCGGCCAACTCACCCATGCAGAAAAACACGTTCTGTACTACATCGATGGACATGTGGAACAAGCGAAACAATTATCGCTCACTGCTATGGCGGAAAAAAACAACGTCAGCACCACCACCATCATCCGTATGTGTCATAAACTTGGCTTAGAAGGTTTCTCAGAGTTGAAATATATTCTGAAAACGATCGACGACCAAGCCATTCCGGTTGGAGAAAATACGATTGAACGGTACAAAGCCGATATGAATCAGACACTCGATTCGTTGGAACGAAAACATGTGGAAGAAATTAGCCAATTGATTTTTGAGGCCAATCGGGTGTTGATTGTGGCGGTTGGTCTATCCAAAATGATCGGGGAATATTTTAGCAAACTTCTCATCCAAGTAAACAAACCGAGCTCGTATGTGTATGAATCACATATTATTGACCTTTTACCAAACATGATTCAACCAAAAGATATGGTCATTTTCATTTCATCAAGCGGAGAAACGAAAACCATTGTACAGGCGGCAGAGAAACTTCGCTTTAAAAACGTCGAAACGGTAGCGATCACGAACAACGCCGATAGTACACTGGCCAAGCTTGTACGAAAACATATCAGCGCCTACGTGCAACGCGTCCAGTTTGCGGGTTATGACCTATCTGCCCGTTCGACCCTTGTTGTTCTGATTGATATTTTATTTGAGCTTTTCATGAAGAACTATAAGGCATAACCATCGGCATCGAAACTGCCTTTAAGCCACGTTCACTTCATTCGCTGCAACGATTTATTCACCGCCTTTCAACCATGAATGGAGACTCGTAAAGGACGAGAAACAACCGTTTTTCGTTCTCAAGAGCCATCGAGAAGAACATCTGAAAGGCTTCCCCTTTTAAGAAACGATGGTCTGATCCGTTTTCCGACTACATCCCCGTTCTTGTCATACCATGAGGCAAATAAAAAAGCGCATCAATTGGCCCTTGTCTACTCGACAAGGGCCATTGTCATGGGCAACTACTTTTTCGTTCACTTTATTTGGCGAATGGTTGATCGTGTGTCTCCTTGAAAAAACGAATTCTTTTCATAGCGCGAGAGAAGGAATGCTTAATAACTATTGACGTCAGCCGGGAAAGAATCTCAAACCATTTCAACGCTTTTTCTTGGATCATCTACCAAACCGTAGTTCTCTCCCATTCATCATTTCAAATGACCAGGCATTGATTTCGTCAGCCGCCCAAAATAGGACAACGCAACAAGCGATGCGGCAGGACGCAAAATGCGCATATTCTCACCTCCCTTTCCCTTCATCTCGTATGAATGACTGCGCATCAATCAGCCGGAGCACTTCTTTGATTTTTCGCTTTTCATGCGGGCAAGGGTGCTCCCCTGTTCGCAGGCGGGACAACGGACAGTGGTTCCCTTCACATCGAGCGCCAACAGCGGTTCGCCGCCAAACCAACTGACCGTCAAATGGGTCAGCCGCGGAATTGTCTCCGCCAAAAAACGTTTCAACCCGTCAATGACCTCGCGTTTCATCTGCCCGCGCAAAAAGTCTTGATAACAGTACACACAACGAAAATTGCACGCCTCCGTCGACAAGATCACGAGAGGCATCACATCCGTCCGGTGCAGCGATTGATGCAAAAACTGCGCCCGTCGCTTCTCATTGACGTTCTCAGCGACAAGAAACCCGCACTCCACCAGCGTTTGTTCCACCGGTGACAGCTCGCGGTCAATTCCCGTTCTCTTGAGCGCGTCAAGCGCAGCGGCCTTCTTGTCTTCCGCCACCGCGCCAATCGCCCCGGTATACCTATTGTAGAGAATCCGTTCACCATGCTTTGTTTGCGCCATCGCATTAAATCGGGACGGAATCCGCTTCATGTCTCCAACACCTTTTTGTTTACCATCCTATCAATCCTTGCCGTTTTCCGCTGTTAAATCGGTCACATTGGCGCCTAACATCGCACATCTTGATTCACAAGGCCGCAAAGCACAGGCCAGACCGACCGTCGTCGACGCGGCGAAGGAAGTGGACAAACAACGCCAAAAAGCCGCGGCTGACCGCGCGGCTCTTTCCCCCGTAGGAATCCGTGCTGTTCTTGGTGTGCAGAACAAGATCATGGCCAGGCTTGGCCTTTTGTTTTTTGCCGTAAACGCCGGCGCACTTCAAAGTGCGTCAACTTCTCTCTCCACTTGCCAATTGCTGGAATAATTCATCTGTTAACAACCAATAAGAGCGACGTTTCCCCTCCTCATGACGCTCCCCTTTCTCTGTCCACGGATGAAGCAAAAACAGCCCTAACTTTAAGCGGGACGCTGGGCGGACCATTTTTTGCCGCACACCATCCTTATGCGCAATGAACTTCTCAATGACGTTGAACATCGCCTTCTTGCTTAAAAATACGTCCTTTTCCTTTGACATTAAGCGTACGATGATCCCTTCATCGGAAAACGATACCACGCGAAACGACTCTTTCCCTTTGAACGTCGATACGTTTTTCCCTTTGTACAGCTCATCCGGAAAAGACTTCCACATCTCCTCCGCAAATAACTGTCGATTCCCCCTTTTCGCCCTCTCCCCTATGTTTCTTGTTCATCGTCGGTTTTACTTGGGTCGAACGAGTTCCGGACACCCGCCAATTGCACTGCCAGCTCTTCCAACTCACTAGCACAAACGATCGTTTCCACAAACCGTTTCGGCAGCTGGCTATACCCGACCTCCAGCCCTTTCAACCCCCCGGCGATCGCCGCAATCGTATCGCTATCCCCGCCCATATTCGCCGCTGAAATGACGACGTCTTCAAACGACTCACAACGAAGCAGCCAATGAAGCACCCACGCCATCGTATGAACGACATAGCCGTCAGGCGGGCACGAAGGCGTGAACGTGACCAGCGGCTCATACCGTGTATGATCCACTTCCCGCCGAATCGCCTTAACTAGCGGTTCCCCGTGAAGCAGCCGAACGGCAATTCGGTTATAAATAAGGCACGCCTCCATGGCACGATCATCGGCATGGGTCATGCGCGAATGCAAAGCCGTCATTTCTTCCATCTTCTCCTGATCGGCATACGCCAACGCAATCGGCAAACAACGCATTAATGACCCGTTGCCCGCACATTTGCCGCCAAGCTTCCGACACGCCTCAGACGCCGCCGCAAACCAATCCCCCTCATACAGCGAAAACACCGTGCGAATAATGACGCCAACATCCGGAGGGTCCGTGTCGTACCACTTCAAAAACTCCTCGCCCATCGCCGCAATCGGATGTTCCGGATGGCGGATGATTCCTTTCGCCACCGCCATTGTCATCGCCGTATCGTCCGTCACTTCCCCAGGAGACAAATTCAGGAAACCGCCGCCGATGATGTCCGTCACTTTTCCATATGTACGGCGAATTTCCTCGGCACTCATAAACTCCGTCGTCGCGCCAAGCGCGTCCCCAATCGCCCCCCCGAACAGCCCGCCTTTGATTTGGTCAAGCATTCTTCCGAACATCCCCCTTACACGAATGGCTTCACCATCGCTATTAATAGGCAGCGCAAAAATCAACGGTTGTACGGACTAATTGATGTCATGTTATGTGCACGGATGGAGACATGGAAATTCCCTTGGAATGATCTCCATCTTACGTTAAGTTATTATCTGGGTTGCCATCCGGATTTGTCCGTTCGTAGCCGCCTCCTTGCTCCTCGGTTAGATTCACGTCCGTGTTTCCATCGCCGTCGCGCCAATATCCTTCAATCCATTGCCCGTCACGCCAATGCCCTTCCACCCAGTGCGGGCGGACATGATGCGTCCCTGGACTCTCTTCCGAATCAATGCCCGCTGCCGCCTCAACATAGCCGGAACTTGCTAGATGGGCTTGATCGCCTGTACGAACCGAATCGTGACTACTTTCGGCCTCATCACCATAGTCCACACCATCGACCATGTCTACGACTCCGACGGCCAACGTGCCGATCGCCACTGTCTTGGCAATGCTGGCTAATCCATTTTTCATCTTCCTAGCATCGTCATCGCGCAGCCCTTCATACACTTCCTTGCCGCTTTGGTATGTATGCTTGGCCGTCTCATATACACCTTTGGCCGTACGTGAGATGGAGCGGCCGATGTTTCCAAGCCCTTTTTCGACCTTCATCTCATCCTTTTGAATGATACCAGACGCTGTGTTCCATACACCGTCGACCGCCTGACCGAGCGTATCGCCAGCGAACTCGGACGCTTTTTTCACCCCATCGCCGACCTCTTTCACCCATCGGCTGCCCGCCATCTCACCGACAACATTCACCGCTCCGCCGATCACCATCCCCGTTGCCTTCCCTGCCAATCTGCCAAGCTCCCGAAACACACTCAATCGGATCCCCTCCATGTCTTTTGATATAGATGTCTATTTTTTCTTCGACATTTTTCCTTATAATCCTTTTCATTCCATAACATTTTTTATGAAAATAGACTTGAGATATACGGACTATCCCCGATCATCTCTGTTAGAAGATCGGTGATTTAGCAGTTAATGAAGATCAATGATGTATTTTCTCAATTTGAGAAACATTATAGGTGCTACGTTTCACTCAAGAACGATCGTGGAAGGAAAAGGACCGTTTCTCATTCCCCTTTTAGTCCGTTCACTATATTGGGTATAATCCCAAAACTGATAGTCCTAGAAGGATGGTGATCTAGTACAAAATACTGCTAGTTCCATCTGTTTCTCAATTAGAAAAACCTTGCAAAACCAGTCTTCTTTTTTGGCGAAATGCCGCTGATTTGCTCGTGACCACTGTTTTTCACCGGCCTTCTAGCTTCCGTGGTGTCTAGTCCGATCCCATCTCCTAGTCGATCACTCTCTCGGCCATACACTATACAACGGAAACGAATGTGTTCATATATGTCACATCCAGCCGAAAATTGAGCTATAATGAATGGGAGTGAAAGACCTAGACAAAACAGGTGATGAGTGGATATGAACATAAAAACATTATTGATTGCCCCATATCCCGGACTGAAAGAACTGGCCTCTACGTTGGCCAAAGAACAGCAGGAACTCGATCTGACCGTTGTGCAAGGCGACTTGCAAGAGGCCATTCCGATTGTGAAACAGTACGAAAAAGAAGGGCTCGATCTGGTGATTAGCCGCGGCGGCACGGCACAACTGTTACGCCAATATACTTCATTGCCCGTTATTGAAATCCAAGTATCGGGTTATGACATCTTGCGTATATTGACATTGGTGAAGGACTATCATGCTAATCACTGGATTATCGGATTCACAAACATTTGCCAGGGATTTGTTTCTGTATCCAACCTTTTAGATATTCAGATTCCTTACACCATTATCCATGACCAAAAAGAAGTCGATGAAGCGATCCAACAGGCAAAAGCGGCAGGGGCACAAACAATTATCGGAGATACCATTACTTGCAGGACAGCGGAAGCGTGCGGACTTCAAAGCATTCTTATTACTTCCGGCAGAGAATCGGTCATCGAAGCGTTTGAACAAGCAAAGCAAACGTATCAAATGCTCACAAATGCAGTCAAAGAAGCCAAACGATATAAACAACTATTGCAACAAAGTCGTGCCGCCATTGCGGTTTACAATGAACATGGCACCATCGAGTATGCCAGCCCGGCTTTTCAAAACCGATTCAATGGGATGAAAAACAACTCCAACGAATCATCCATTTATGCCTGTTTCCCCTTTCTTGATCATGAATATAACGAGTTATGTCGGGCGATCACACCTGTAGAAATTCAACACACCTGTATGGTCAATGACAAACGAATGCATTTGCGGCAAGGGGGATTAAACACAGATCCGCTTGAACATCACTATTACGTACGTTTGGCTGAAAGCACCGAGCCCCAAGAAGAACATGGCTTAACCGTTGCTGCTGTACAGCCTACAATGCGTTCATTTTCTCAAATCATCGGCAACAGCGAATCGATTCATCGGGTGATTGAGCAAGGCAAAAGGGCGGCGATGCATCGCGAACCAGTGGCGCTATATGGGGAACAAGGAAGCGGCAAAAAAACACTGGCGGGAATCATCCATTGCGAGAGCAAGCAAACAGAAGGAATGTTGTTGCACGTCCGCCTGACAGCTGATGACGGGCAACTGATTGACCGCCTCCACTCTATTTTCACCTATAGCGAAGGCGGAACATGTATATTGCAAGGGGTTGAACAGCTGCCGTTACTGCGCCAAGATGAGATTGCCCAACTCATCCCTGCGGCAGTGATGAGGATCATCCTTTTATTTGAGAACGACCCAGCTCATTTAGCCCGACAAAAACAGCTATCTCATCATCTGTTCAAACAGTTTAAGGCCAACCAAATTCGCTTGCCATCGTTAAGAGAGTACACCGAGGATTTAGAAGAATATGCGCGAAAATTCATCGCCCAATACAATGTAAAGTACGGAAAACAAGTGGTCGGCATCGACGAAACGGCGCTCAAATGGCTGCACCGCCATCATTGGAGAGGCAATTTGCAAGAATTAAGCCAGGTGATGAAGCAAGCCATCCAAATGGCTCGCCATGAATATATCCGGGTCGAAGACTTAAAAACTATCGGTTTCCTTGACAGTGGAAACGATTTATGTTTGGATTTGCATAAGCCGTTGGCCGAGATTGAAAAAGAGATCATTTGGAAAGTGCTTCAAGAAGAAGATATGAACCAAACAAAAGCAGCGAAACGACTTGGTATTAACCGAAGCACCTTATGGCGAAAGCTGAAATAATGTTGCATTTCGCAACATTATTTCAGTTTTTTGTTTATTAGAACAAAATATGTTGATAAATAAAACACAATGAACTATAATTTACTTGCAAGCGATTTCATATTAACTAACTGTTTCATTTTTAAACACTTCGCAAAGGGGGAAGGGAGAAATGAAAATCAAAGCGACATTGGAGCGGATTCCTGGCGGGATGATGGTCATACCGTTGTTACTAGCCGCAACCATTAACACGCTTGCGCCTAATTTACTTCGAATCGGAAATTTTACCGAGGCGTTATTTGTCAATAGCGCGAGCGCTTTAATTGCCCTGTTTTTGCTTTGCGCTGGAGCCCAAATCAATCTAAACAGCGCAGGAATTGCCCTTAGAAAAGGCTTTACCTTACTTTTTGTAAAATGGTTAGTTGGCGCAGTGATTGGTCTAATCGCCTACCTTTTTGCAGGTGCGGACGGTTTATTTTTAGGATTAGTACCTCTTGCCATTATTGCCGCCATGACTAACAGCAACGGAGGGTTGTACATGGCGATTGTCGGTCAATATGGCAAAGAAGATGACAAGGCCGCCTACTCTCTATTAGCATTAAATGATGGACCGTTTTTAACAATGGTCGCCTTATCGATTTTCGGCGCAATGGGGTTCGTTGACGGAATGTTTTCAGTTGTCTCCTTTATCTCGGTCTTACTGCCGATTGTGATCGGCATGGTTCTTGGCAATTTGGACAGCGAGATGAGGGAGTTCTTATCCAAAGGCAGCGATATGTTAATCCCATTTTTCGCCTTTTCCTTAGGGATGGGAATTGATTTCGGGGCTATTGTCAAAGGAGGGGTAAGTGGGGTATTGCTCGGGGTAGCCACCGTCTTTCTTACCGGTACAGCTGGGTATCTTGTCTTTAAAATACTGGGTTGGAATCCGATCGTCGGGGCAGCTGAAGGTTCCACCGCAGGAAACGCAGTAGCCACCCCTGCCGCCATCGCAGCTGCGAATGCTTCTTTCGCTAGTGTTGCTGATTTGGCGACCGTCCAAGTAGCAGCTAGCACGGTTACAACTGCCATTTTGTTGCCTCTTTACATTGCGTTTTTATCTAAAAGACTAGAAAGGAAAAATAACCACAAGAACACTGTCAAGTACCAAATGGGTTCATAATTGGGACTCCCCCTACCCCAAGGAAGGAGATGCACCATGAAAATCACAATCATTGCAGATGACTTAACAGGGGCAAATGACAGCGGAGCACAGTTCGCCCGCTACGGATTAAATACATCCGTTCTGTTTCAACTTGACTCGAACGCTTTACATCAATCTAATGCGGTTGTCATTGATGCTGACAGCCGCTCCTTGCCTAAAGAAAAGGCATACAAGAAAGTAAAAAGTATAGCTGAAACGATGAAAGAATACGCTACAATTATTTACAAAAAAATCGATTCCACCTTGAGGGGAAATATCGGCGCAGAGATCGATGCCATTTACGACACCATGCAGCCGACATTTATGATCATCGCACCGGCCTATCCGCAAAATGGACGAACGGTTTATCAAGGATACCACTTTTTGTGTGGCACCTTGCTTCATGAAACTGAGCTATCAAGGGATCCAAAATGCCCGATCGATGAATCATCCATTCCCCGCTTGCTTGCCAAACAGACGAAGCGACCGATTGGGTTGATTGATTACCAAACCCTTCGCCTCGGCTTCGACAAAGTGAAAGAGAAGCTGGATCGCTACCGGGCTGATGGCATCCCGTATATCGTCTTTGACTCCGTCACCGAAGACGATTTGCGTCATATCGCCCAATATGTGCGCCAGCTTAACGAACGAGTCGTCTGGGTCGGCTCGGCCGGGTTGGCGCATTATCTTCCCGAAGCATATGACCTGCAAACATCGCCCAAAACGATGGTCATCAAACCGAGCGAACGACCGATCTTGCTCGTTGTCGGCAGTGTAAGCCACGTATCGCGGACACAGCTTGACCGTGTTCTTTCTTTGCCAACCGTCAAAGGCATCCAAGTCGATTCTGTACAACTGGTGCGCGACTGCCAGTCCCGCATCACGGAAATGGAAAAGGCGTTGCGCCAGGCCGAGAACGAGGCAAAACAAGGATTCCATATCGCCCTCTATTCCTCCGCTTCCCCTAGCGACATCCAACAAGTACAAGCCATCGGGGAGGCAAATGGACAAAGCCCCGTCGAAATGAGCAACCTCATCGCTGAGAGCTTGGGGGAAGTCGCTGCCGGGTTGATCCGTAACGGATATTTTGGAGCCATGGTATTAACAGGCGGAGATACTGCCAAATATGTATGCAGCCAAATCGGAGCGGCCGGTTTTGAATTGATTGATGAAATCGAACCAGGGGTGCCCCTGGCAAAGCTGATCCATGAGTCGGGAATGTACGTCGTTACCAAAGCCGGAGCCTTTGGTTCAGAAAACACCTTGATTCAAGCCGTTCATCAGTTACAAGGAGTCGATGCCAAATGAAACCTACCATTGGAATCACGATGGGAGATGCTGCAGGAGTCGGTCCGGAGATTATCGCGAAAGCCCTGCAAAACTCGTCTATCTACGAACAGTGCCATCCTTTGGTGATCGGGGATGCAAAAATATTGGAACGGGCTGTCCGGATCACCAACGCTAGCCTGACCGTTCGCCCGATTTCCAACATCGCCGAAGCAGAATACCAATATGGAACGATTGACTGCCTCCATTTAGATTTACTCCCGGCCGACTTGCCGTTTGGCCAAGTATCGGCCGCAGCGGGAGATGCCGCTTTCCAATTTTTAAAACAGGCCATCGAACTAGCCAAAAACGGAGACATCGACGCCATCTGCACCGCCCCGCTGAACAAAGAGGCATTGCATAAAGGCGGCCATCTGTATCCAGGGCACACAGAAATCTTAGCGGATTTAACCGGCACCGAAGACTATGCGATGATGCTGTCTTCACCGCAGCTAAAGGTCATTCATCTCACGACCCACGTCGGGCTCATTCAAGCGATTGAAATGATCAATCCCGAGCGCACCTACAAAGTCATTAAGCTGGCTCATGATACATTGACAAGGGCTGGAAAGGAACACCCAAGCATCGCCGTATGCGGCATCAACCCTCACGCCGGCGAAAACGGCCTGTTCGGCAACGGGGAAGAAGAGGAAAAACTCATCCCCGCCATCCGCCGAGCGCAAGAAGAAGGAATCAACGTCTCAGGGCCATATCCAGCCGACACGCTCTTTTACCGAGCCGTACGCGGGGATTTTGACATCGTTGTAGCATGTTACCACGACCAAGGGCATGCCCCGATCAAAGTGCTCGGGCTCGAAGCCGGCGTCAACATCACCGTCGGCCTCAAAGGCGGCATCATCCGCACCTCGGTCGACCACGGCACTGCATTTGACATCGCTGGGAAAAATCTTGCCGACGAGCGAAGCATGCTTGAAGCCATCCGTGTCGCCGTTGAACTAGCACCGAAACGGGGATGATCAACATCATAGGCGGCAGGCAATCCGTCATCACTGCCGCCTATATTCTAAAAATCACTCCCCTATCCGCTATCAACCAACGCGTCCGGATCAGAAGGACTGCCGTTGTCATGTGAATGCGATCCCCCCTTATAACGATTCACTCCGCTAAACTTTCTTCGAATTTTCATAGCGAGCCGCTAGATGGGGCTGCATCGTCATACCCCACTTCCGTGGTCTTGAGACAACAACCGTTCCCGTCCCCCTGCGCCTTCTTCATCTTTTTCAGCTCCTTTTTGATCTCGATAAACAAATGGTGCACCTTCGATGATAGAACCCCGCCTTTTCTTTCCAACAGCCCTTCGTCGATCATTTTCAAATGATCCCACGCTCTTTGAATCGTCTCCTCATCGTAAAAATATTCTGCCATAAACAAAAATGCCACTCCACGGTTGAGATTCTGTTTACATTTCCTCCAGTTCATCCAATGAAAGATATCTGACGGGATTCTGTCCCTTAAATTTCCTCACTATTTTGCTTTCTTTCTGTCGTAACTTCTGCAATATTTCTACCGAAGCCTCTACGCCCTCAAACCGTTTTTTCCTCCGACCTCCTTCCTCGATCGTTTCCCATTTTTTAGGGAGGAAAGCACAAACAATTTTTCCGTGGTTGACCCCCACTACATACTGGATATACGGCAATCTCCGTTCATTTATCCGCCAGTTTCCACGTGTCGCTTCATAATCGTCTTTTCCCTCCGCCAATGTGCCATGGATTTTGACTAACATGCTTTCTTCCCTCACGTACTTCTCCTCGCTTTGTCCGTTAATACAGGTCGCCGTGTTTTGAAGAAACGCGCCCAATCATGAGACGATCCATAGGAGCAGCTCAAGATATCCGAAAGGCCTGGTCGATATCCACCAGTTGCTTGCACCCGATGGCGACACCTTGGCATACAAGGTGTCATTGGATATTCGATTGTGTTTTTTGATTCTTCACGGATATTAAAAGAAGCCATCACTTGTCTTCCTTGTTCATCTACATGTTGATAGATCACATTGCTCCTTACTTAGCCTGCTCCTTGTAATCTCCCTTGGAAACGTGCTTTGACCATTTGCGAATTTCCTGATAAACCTCATCAACGATTCGGTCTGCTACGTCCATCATCTGAGCAAGCCCTTCTTTCGCAAAATCAAATTCCCACTTGTATAAGGAAACAAACCGCCCCTTCTTATTCTTCGTAGGCTCATGGTTCCCTCGATTTGCGGAAACTTGGCGGCAAATCAATTCTACTCGTTTTCGCAGCGAGGTAAGTTCGTCTCTTTCCAACTTTTGTTCCTGATCGGCTAACTTAAAAAGCAAGTGTTCGTAATTGAATTCAAAATAAACATCGACACACTTTCCGAACAGCGTCGTTGGCATCCACTTGAAATTCATTAGTGGATTATGAGGGCTTCCATGAATCTTCCATTGTTCCTCACCGTGTCAGGAGTATTTTCTCAACTCGTCATACAAATAATAAAAGAACGTGAAGCGGTTTCGGTATCCATGCCTTTTCCATTCCTTCTCTTTTTCCTTCCCCCCCGCCGATGGCAGTCAATTTCTCCTCCTCCACACGCCGCGCGCGGTCTTGTTCCCACTCGAGTGCCCTGATCCATTCGGCATAGATGGGGTGTGTCACTTCTACACCTTGGAAAACGTCTATGATGTCCGAAAGTTTCCACACGTGAAATGAAGGGACATCGGGAATCTTGAATACTTGCGCCGTGCCAAACAGCAGCAACAAAAACAACGTATCGTCTTTCTGTTCGGAATGACGGCGGCAAAAATCGTTATACGTTCCCTGCAGTTGTTTCTTCTCTGGGATAATGTGCAACAAGGAACATTCCAACAAGAGAGAGCCGTCCCTTCCAATGACAATAAACCTTTTCCACCGCAAAATCTATCCCGATTTTTTTCGATCTTGAGCCCGCTTGCCGCAAACTGGACAAAACACATCCCACTCATTATTCGTTTCTTTATGGTAGTTCATCCCCGAGTGTTTTGTATACTTAAATAACTTAGCGGTCCGTTCATCATGGGCATCTCCCCTCACCCAAGGCCCCCTTTTTCGGTTAAAACAATAGGTTTCTACCCAAAAGGCAGCACACCTTTTACAAGTAAAATATTGTTTCCAGCCGCGATCGTCCAATTCGGCACAATCATGTGTCCCACAATGCATACACACACCGTCATATTCCAAATGGTAATGCAACAACATATTGATCCACTTGACCAATTCTTTTTTATCATTTGGTCTATAATGAAAACTGCCTAAACGATGGCGCAACTCCTCTTGTCTCCCGTTATCCAACCTTGCATTCCACGTATCATCCCCTTTGACTCGGCCTGGATGAATCAAAAACGAAGCGATTGGTTTTTCCGATAAAGGGGCATAGTATTTTTGGAAAGATGTATCTCTAACGAGCTGAAGCCAACAGCTTTGGTTATCGACTGGCCTATATTTCGCATCCAAAAAAGCAATGGTTTTCTTTGCTTGAAGCTGATCCGTGAAAATAAAGGTAAAATCCGGCCTGTACGATTTGCCCGCCGCGGAGAACGTGTGCTCATAACACAACTCAAGAAATAAGGTTGTTTCTTGCATCCTTCGTCTCCCCTTGACACAACCTTCGTAGCGATAGACAGGACGATGAAAACTAAACGATATGCCTCTAAGTTGCTTCTTATTTTCCATATACTGTTTAATTTGATGGTATGGATGGGACGATGGCACGAATCCACACTCGTAAATCAACGAATGAACGATCGAAAGCAGGCACCACGTTTCATATAAGTTAGGGGACTTTTGCAAAGGAACATATACATGAGATAACTGTTTGATTGATAGTTCAGATGGTTGGTCATTCAATATACCGTCTAAATATTGATACGCTTCCCGGTAAAGAGGAGAAAAAATAAACAGATGTGTCTGTTCCATCTCTTCTTCACCAACATCTAAATAAGGCAGCTGTAAGCATTCGTTCGCCATCTTTCTAATTTCGTCCCAATAACGCTCGTTCTCCTCTAAGTGCTGTTCCACTTCAGAAAGATCACCGAGATTCTTATGAATAGAACTCTCCGTTTTTTGCCTGTCAAACAAATTTAACCCCCTAAGCCCTTGACGTTCTTGCTTCAACAGTTGCCTTCTGCGATTCAAAACCTCTCGTTCGTTTTTCATCTGTCTTATATGTCGTTCTGCCTGATCAATGATCCTTTCAAGCCCCCAACGTATCATTCGATGTTCTGGAATGTCAATAGAACGCACGTTGACCGGGGCTAAAAGCTGATTTTTAAAAGGAAACAGCCGTCGGTTAATCAATACTTGCGCATCTAATCGTTTTATTTTTTGAACGGGAGTCAGTTGGCGTTCCTGACTCAGCTTCTCATGGGGCACTTTCGCAATTTCAATCAACACCACGCTTAACTTTTTCATCCGTTCCCATACATTTTGAGCCGTTTCAACCCGCTTTGTCCATCGTTTTATTGGAGAAACTGGTCCTTGATAAACAACCAGGAAATCCTCAAGCACACTGCAAATTTCATCTTTCATTTGTTGAAATTCCTCTTTGGTCAACAAACTACTCGTAATATAGACATCACCTGACCGTTCAATGATATACCCGTTTTCATCTTCCCCCTCAAAGAAAAAAGTACCACATTGATTCAAGCCGACAGGAGCCCGTTCGTTCGACTCGTCTCCTTGGTCATACCAAACATCCCATTGTTTGTCATATACTAATGGAATTCGCTCTTCGTCATCCAACATGCCGTAATGGGATAAAAATACCTTTCGTACCTTTTTGTTAGGTACTTTGACAACGACACCCCCTTCATACTCTGTCACCATATAGCATTGATGATCTCTGTCAAAGATAAGGAGTTTCTCTAGTTTTTGGATAGGATGTTCAGCATCGGGCTTGACCTTGGCAATCCATAGTTCCATACACCCTCATCTCCAATACGTGATTAGTCTTCCGTTATTTCTCATTTCTTCAATTTTTTCTTTCGTCCTTGCAGATGGAGATAATGAATTAAGTTCCTCCACTAGTTGTTCAAATGCTCTCACCGTGTTTCCATCCCGCTGAACATGAATTCTAGGTAAAATCTTTCCTCGTACAATTTGATCGAAAGCCATGCCGGATGGAATAGCCCTTCCGTAATAACCAATGTGCTTCAACGCCCGATGATTCAACCTCGCCCCTAGCGGAGTCAATAATGTATTTAATTGTTTCACCCGTTGCCTGTATTCTTCATCCATCTCCGCCACGGTTAAATCGTTTTGTATATCAAGAAAGATCTTCTGGTTGACTCCTATCTTTTCTAGTTCCTCCATTAATTGATCTTCATTTTGTGGATGACGCAATTCAATGAAAAAACTGCGGTCGATAATTTTAGGGCTTAGTCCTTTGACGGTATGGTCTATGTTCATCGTGCCAATGAATCTAACATTATCTGGAATATCCAACTCTGCTGGATAACGGTGACAGAGTTGAAAACAGTTTTGCAACTTCCATTTTTCCGATTCGCTCGGTCTGCTCGCCCATTTCTCTTCATCAAAAGATTCTATCCCGTTTTCATCAATAACAATATAAGGTTCAATCATGCGGCGAGCCATTTCCTCAAAATGCTTGGAGTAAAGGGTAATCTTAGGAGGGTTCTCCTCCCTAGCACTTAAAAATTCTGCAAAGTAATACTCCACATGAGACAAATTCATTTCGTCCAAACAAATCAAATATAACGACGTTGGATTGGCCCTAGCCTCAACCAAAGCGTCTAAAAATTCAGTTGATATGTACTGGTAATCGATCGGATTCAGAAATCCGACTATGTCTTGTTTATCCGTCCAACTCGGCTGCACCCTAATCGTGTAGGATTTTGCCCCCTTGATGATGTTCGCAAACCCTCTCACTAGACTGGACTTCCCCGTTCCGCTCGGTCCATGCAAAATGATCAGCTGATTGGTTTTCAGCGCCCCCACGAAACACTCAATCACATCCCGTTCATATTGAAGATCACATTGGGTGTGCAACGCCCCGCGGATGACATCGATTATGTCACCTTGTCCATTCCACGGAATCAGTTCCGAGCCGCTTTCTTCTTCCTCTGCCAATCGCTCGGACAAAGATCGAGGAGGCAAAAGACGCAGACGCTCAAATTGGGAATGCAGGCGGCTCTCATATTCGTCTAGCTGTTGCTCTTTTTCGTTTAGCTGGCGTTCCCTTTCATTCAGACTGCTTTCTTTTTCCTCTAGCTGAGATTGTCTTTGATCAAGATGTTGCTTTTTCTTCTCTAGCTCCTGTTCTTGTCTATCAAGCTCTTCATTTTGACACTGAATGTGATCTTCATATATCTGTATAAATTCCTCCAATACAAAGTTGGACAACTCTTCTAATGAACCAAGCTGTTCAGAGAGCTTTTCAACTATTCTATGTCCAAGCTTACGTTCAAGTCGATGTCCAAATATCTCTAATAACTGGGTTTGGGACGGCGCTTGTTTCACAGAGTTTCTTTTGACTGATACCATGCTCCTCATTCGTCTTTCCCTATCGTTCCTCCCTTGTAATGCTTCTATATCAAGAGCCATCGGAACAGTAACGACAATCTCCCCTTCTTTTACCTGTTCCGCTTCTCCGTTTAAAGCAAAGGAAACATTCCATTTTTCATTATTAAATGGCAAGGTAAACGGGAGGAAGGTATCCGGATTTAATACTACTCCAATAAGCAATTTTCCTCCTTTAATTGGAATGATCCTCGTTATTTTCAAAATTAATCGATCCCCTAACCCTTTTCGGGATCGACAAAACCCCTCATAAAAAGAATTAGCTTGCTCCTGCGTCCAGTTAACCGGATTGTCTAGTTCATGTAAAATCACTTCCAATTGGTGTTGCAACCCTTGCCGTTCGTCCGTAATCACCTCTATGTTCTCCTTTCCAGCTGAAGAATCTCTGTTCATGTCATCTCAAAGGTTTGCCTCTCCCATTGCACTGCAACGCAATCAACAATAAAAAATAAAAAGAAATTCACCCCATTTATAAATGATTCTATATACCCCATCAAAACCCTTTTTATTCCATAAATTCATAACAAAAAACCCGCAAAACAAGAGGTGATGGTTGTTGATGGCGAAGATAAAACCGTAAAGCGTAAAGTAAATAGCAACAATATACTATACAACCATCAGCAACAGTGCTCCCTCAATTGCCTCCAATCTATTTCCAACCTGCAGAAGGCGAAAAGTGAACATAGGGAGTTAGGCGAAAGAACTGCAATATGATATAGATGCACCTTGAAAAATTCACTTCTCGCTGCACCTCCTCAGACGTTTCAGCATTTCCTCCGAGCGTTCATGAATGTCGTTCACAAACTCGGCAATGGCTTGGACGATATCGTTTCAACTTTTGTGAAACACATCGGTCATAAAGATATCTTCCCCATTTACACAAGCGTTCGATTGAATTCAGTTGCGGTGAATACGGAGGAAGGACACACTGTCCTTCCGCAAAAACTTTCTCTCCATCATAACTTTCCATGACAAGACGAACCCTCATCGCACACTAGTGAAGATGAGCGTTTTTCATCTCCCGTTCCTGCTTGTGAAGTGTCTGAGACGGCCATCCGCAGTCATGGATGATTTTCAGCCGTTTTATGTCTGATTCCGATCGCTTTTCTTAGGAACGGTATCACCGGGCAGGCACTACGTAGGAGAAGGTTAACTTTTCCATATCCAATGAGCATGTACATAGAAACGAATGAGATACAATCGACGTTATTACTATTAGAAATATCTCATATATTGAACTAACATCCTTCGCTGGCAACGGAAATGGGACGGATACTGGCATGTCATGAAGGAAAATGGACGTTTGGTGCTTGATGAGGCGAATATTCAAAAATTAGACTGGGTGAAAAGCAATGAAGCATTCTAGAAGTTCTAGAAGAAAGGCAAAAAAACGAATCTCATGGGCGTCAATTCTCTTATTTTCTCTACTTTCTGTCGCCTTATCCTTGTCTGCTTATGCTTTAGTCAGCCGAGAACTATCTGACTCAAAGGCGGTTTCCCTGAGCAGCAGACCTGAAAAACGAAACAACGGGAACAATCAACAACCGCAAGCAAACGAACCGACAGAACAAGACGGCCAACAGACGCAACCAAACGAAAAAGGCTCATCCCACCAAACAAGCATCACCTTTTTTGAGCCGTCGTCTGATCAAAACGAAAAAATTGATCGTCTGATGAAAACGATGAGCCTTCAGGAAAAAATCGGCCAACTGGTCATGGTCGGATTTCCATCGAACGAGCCCGATGAACACGTGAAACGAATGATTCGCCACTATGATGTGGGCGGGGTCATTTTATATGACCGCAATATGGAAACACCCGAACAAGTCGCCACCTTGACGAACGATTTGCAGCGGGTGGCCTTGGAAAACCGATTCAAAATCCCGCTCGTCTTTAGCATTGACCAGGAAGGGGGAAAGATTGTCCGAATGCGGCAATACGTTTCCCCGATCCCTTCTCAACAGCAGCTCGGCCAAAGCAAAGACGATGCCAAAGTGTATCAAATCGCCCACCGAACGGGAACAGAACTGGCCGCGATGGGCATTCAAATCAACTTCGCACCAGTGTTGGATTTATCTGCGACCGACAGCCGTTCGTTTGGGGAAGACCCTGTGTTAGCAGGACGGTTGGGGAAAAAAGTGGTAACAGGGCTGACCGATGCGGGCGTGACGCCCGTACTGAAACACTTTCCGGGAAACGGGCGCAGTCACATCGATCCGCACCATGACAGCTCTTCCGTTGATGCCGGGAGGGAAGATCTTGAAAACAAAGACATTCTTCCATTTCGACAAATCATCACAAACATCGACCATGACCATTTCTTTGTGATGGTCACACACACTAAATACCCGGTATACGACAAAGAAAATCCAGCCAGCCTTTCTTCCGCGATTATTCAACAATTGCTGCGGGAGAAATTGGGCTATGAGGGCATTGTCGTGACAGACGATTTGGAGATGGGAGCGGTAAGCAAGTATTTCACCTATCGGGAAATCGGTTATCGCGCCATAGCGGCTGGTGCTGACTTATTGCTTGTCTGCCACACGTTTGACCACCAAAAAGAAGTGATGGACGGCATATGGGACGCCGTCCAAACGGGAAAACTGTCTGAAGAACGAATCAACGAATCCGTGAGAAAGATTTTAGCCTATAAACTGTCCCAATTCCCTTCCATCAAAAACGTTTACGTCGATCCCGCGAAAGCGAAACAAGTGGGAGGGAAATAACCGCTCTCTTTGATCCATCATGAAACACATGAACTATCCCCCACCTGCACGAAGCGAAAAAGGTGGGGGATTCTTCTTTTGCTTTTACCGCAAACTTTCATCGAATGATCTAAAAGGCCGGTGAAAAACGGCTGTCACGCGCAAATCAGTGGCATTTCGCCAAAAAAGAAGGTTGATTTCGCAGGGTTTTTCTAATTGATAAAAACTGGAAATAGCAGTATTTTGCACTAAATCACCAGCCTCCTAGGTGGGATAATGCCCAAGAAAAATGAAAAAGAAGTGGACAGTGCCACAAAAAAGGATTGGAAGATATCCAAAAAGAGGACCGGCAACCAAAAAGAGAAAGGAAACTTCATGCCCGCTTGAACCACGGTGAAACGCAGCGATTCCTCTTAGAGCTCGCTCGTAAGACATCGCTCACAAATCAGGACGACCGAAAAATTAACAATTGCATATAAAAACAAAATACCGTATATTTATAAAAAGGAAATCTATGATTCTACAATAGCGAGGGAGCCCAATGCAAATCGACCATGCCGTCACGAGCGATGTGAAAGAGATGCACGCGTTAATTCAACACTTTGCGGAAAAAGGATTAGTCTTGCCGCGTTCGTTATTATCCATCTATCAGCACCTGCAATGCATGTATGTAGCTAGAGAGAACAACCAAATCGTTGGAGTAGGAGGATTGCATATCTTGGGGCACGATCTCGGGGAAGTCCGTTCGTTAGTCGTATCCCCTGATCATATGGGAAAAGGAATCGGCCGCATGCTCGTTGACCATATTACAAACGAGGCAGCCCGACTCGGGGTAAAACGATTAATCTCCTTCACTTACCAAATCGAGTTCTTTCAAAAATGCGGATTTGAAATCGCGGAAAAAGCCACGCTGCCTGAAAAAGTATGGATCGACTGTGTCAATTGTCCGAAACTCGACTGTTGCGATGAAACAGCCATGATTAAATACCTTTGATCCTCCTCCCACCTGCGCAACCGCGAAAAGGTGGGAGATTCTTTTTGTAGAAATCCTCGCCCAAGGCAGGTGGTGAACCGCTCGCTCCCACGGTTCAACTGCCTGGCTAAGACAACAAGCAAAGCCCTCCTTGCAGGAAGTCTTTTGGTACAAAGAGAACATCCATAATGGAAGACACCGATTCATCCTTCCAATCACGCTGGAAAGTGAGATCTTCTCGGCTCGATAGGATAAAGAACAACCGCTTCTCTACGGGGCTGTTTACATGATCATCCTGGTATTATGTCAAGAAAATAGACACGTAAAATCGAGAAAAATTTTAAAACCCTACTACCGCACTTCGTTTGGTGGCCTCTTGAGAAGGAGAACGGTTTGGTAAACCCTTCCCCTTCTCAAGAGGAAAGATGCCCCTTATATCGTGACTTTGTGGAGAGAAGAGTTCACTGCTTTTTGCCTTGCTGATGCATCTTCTCATACGCCATCGGAGACATGTACTCATTAGCGGAATGAATTCGCTCGGCATTATAAAAACACTCAATGTATTCAAAAATCCGTTGTTTCGCTTCTTTCCTTGTCGTAAAGGTTTCGTGGAAAATGAGTTCCTTTTTCAGGATGCTGTGAAACGATTCCGCACATGCGTTGTCATAACAGTTTCCCTTTCGACTCATGCTCGGCTGGATTCCGTATTGCCTCAACATGGCTTGGTATTCATTCGATGCATACTGGCTCCCTTGATCCGAATGGTGGATCAGACCAGGTTGAGGATTTCGCCGATGGATGGCTCGTTGGAATGCTTTGATCACTAACTCCTTTGTCATGCGCTCGGAAAGATGCCATCCTACAATTTTACGAGAAAACAAATCCATGATGGATGCGAAATACAGCCAGCCTTCTTTCGTCCAAATATACGTGATATCCGCCACCCATACTTGATTCGGCTCCTTCACTTCAAACTGCTGATTCAATAAGTTGGGGGACACAGGCCAATGATGCGTCGAGTTCGTGGTTGCCTTATATTTTTTCTTTGTTTTTGAACGAATGTTCCCATCTTTCATGATTGTGGCGACCGTTTTTTGAGATACCTCGACTCCTTGTTTCTGAAGGATTTTTGTGATTTTTGGACTGCCATATGTTTCTCTTGAATCGATATGAATCTTTTTGATTTGCTTTTTCAGCGCTTCCTGTCTTTTCTTTTGTTGGCTCTCCGGCCGTTTGATCCAAGCATAGTATCCACTTCTCGAAACGCCTAAGACTTCACACATCTTCGCCACGCGAAACTCCTTTCTATGCGTATGAATGAATGGATAAATGACTTCTGGTTTTTGGCGAAGATGCTCATGGCCTTTTTTAAAATAGCGTTTTCCTCCTCAAGGTCACGGATGCGTTTTTGGAGTTCGCGCTTTTCTTGATCTTCTGGTTTGAGGTTTCCACTTCCGACAAAACTATGTTCGGCATCTTTTTTATAATCTGCGACCCATTTATGAAGAGTTTTTGGCGAAATATCGAGTTGTCTTGCGGTTTGAGCGACCGCTTTTCCTTCCTCGATCACTAATTTTACTGCATGTATTTTGAATTCTTTATCAAAACGTCTTGTCATTATAGACACTCCTTATGATTGATAGATTTACTATACATTTTCTCTATTCGTTGTGTCTATAATCTAGACTAACATCATCCTTTCCCCAAAGATATTCCCTATCTGCCGAACTGACTGCCCATACGACAGGCGCACCTTCCGCATCGACATCCGCACGATCCATAACGCCAACGTGGCACCGAGCGCATCAATGACGACATCTGACACGAGCGGCGTCCGCCCAGGCTGGAACGACTGATGCCACTCATCGAAACAGGCATAGATAACAGTGAACACCCACGCCCCCACCATCGCCCACCGCCGCGGATAGAGCGCCCGCCATATGACGACCGCAAGGAAACCAAACACTAACACGTGAGCAAACTTGCGCATGAAGGCATTCCAAGAAACCATCCCTTCATCAATATGACGGCCATGGACAAACGGCAGCTGCCCGACCGTTTCGCGAATCCAGTTGGCCGTATTGGCGCCTGTAAGTAAATAGAGGAGATTCGGTAAAATAATAAATCATCCCGCACCAAACAAGAACAACTGCCCAAATCATCCACCGGTTTTTCATTTCATCACCTAACTGATTCCAATGATCGCTCTTCTTTGTTCAGTCATTCCCGTTTTCGCTTTTGAATATAATAAGCAGATCGTCTTTTCTAGCTGTTGTAACCGTCAAGTAAAATTGAACACTTTTTGCTCATTAATTTTGAACAGTTTCATCGCTGAAAATGGAAATTCTATGCTTCATGCGATAGCTGTCTCCGTTTAAATGAATCACCTCTGCCCGATGAATAATTCTATCTAATACGGCTGTAGTGATCGCCCGATCCCCCAGTAGTTCTCCCCATTCACTTGGTCCCTTGTTGGACGTTAAAATAATGGATGATTGATTGTACAAGTCATTGATCAAATGGAAAAATAAATTGGCTTCTCGTTGATCCATCGCCATAAACATGAGATCATCGATAATCACGAGGTTGGATTCTCTTAGACGCTGAAGACGAATTCGAGATTTGCGAGTGATTTCTTCTGTTTTTAACGCTTGAATTAACTCTCCCATGGTAATAAACGTCACTTTATACCCTTGATCAATCGCCTCCATCCCAAGTCCAATCGCTAAATGGGTTTTCCCTACACCTGGCGGTCCTAATAAAATTAAGTTAAAAAGTTGGTCTAACCATGCGAGTTCCCGCAATTGATGAAATTGCCGTTTTGTCAGTGATGGCTGTTCATCCAGCTGAAACTCGTCCAATGTCTTGGAATACGGGAAAGCTGCCCATTTTAGACGCCTTTCCCGTGCTTTTTTCTCCCGACAATCTTGTTCATACTGCAATACTATGGACAAAAAACGAAGATAGGTCATCTCGTTTGTTTCTGCTTGTTTCACTAGTACAGGCAGGTGCGAAGCCGTTTCGGTCAAACGCAGCGTTCGCAATAACTCTTGTACTTTCGCCAGCTGGCTCATTTCGTTCTTCCCTCCAAAATCTCCATATATTCTTCGATGCTTCTGACAGCTGGTTGAGCTTCCAAAACCGAAAGGTTCCCCTCACGTAATGGTTGAATTCGATTCACTGAAACGACTTTGTCGGAAGTGTTCCGTCTATGTTGTCGTTGTAAGTAACCGACCATATCTGTAAACGCAGAGGCGCTATACAACTGTAATTCCATACATTTTTGCAGCGCTTGGCTGCACAGAGAGAGTGGAAATTGAGCCAGCTGCTTTTGAATGAGCTGTAATTGATCCCGTATATATCGTGGATAGTTTTTTCGTATACGTTCGAGATACTCCTTGGCCGCATCCGGATTTTCAAATTCATGGGCAATCCTCTCGAGATACACATCGATCCCTTTCGCTCGATCACGCAGATGATTCCGGTTTTGAATGAGTTTCCCTTTGCCGTGAGTGATCGGGTGTTTCCCTAAGTATTCCCCGGTTTCCCAATCATAGATCAGGAGTTCTTGTTCTGCCTCTTGAATGACGATTTGCACCGTTTTCCCAAACGATGTATAGGTTCCGCACGGAACCGTGTATCGATTGGATTTGTACAGAATGGTATTGTCCTTTCTCACCGTCCTTGTTATACTGTTGGTAAGGTTTGTTTGGGGGACGCCAGTCACGTCCAATGATGGAGAGATCGGTCGCAAGTGTGCTTTTTCGAGTTCGAACACATCGGCCGGTCTCTTTTTTGTCGTATTATGAACTCTGCCGTTTCCTGTTCGGCGCAGCCAATTCCATCCTTGTTCATTCCATGCATCGATCGTAGTAAAGATCCGATGTTTGGCAAAGTTATGTTTGATAAATCCTACGACGTTTTCGATTTTCCCCTTGCTTTCCGGATCTGCCTTTCGACATACATGGAGAATCAAGTTTCGTTGTCTCCGATACGCTTCAAATTCGGCCGTGAGAATGAGATCCCCGGCATTTTCGCTGACCACAATCAGGTTGTCCTGATCGTAAACCAGCTCGTTTGGGATTCCCCCAAACCATTGGAACGCATTCTCGTGCGCTTGGATGACATCTCTCGTCGTAAAAGGACGATTCAGCCACTCCATGTATTTATAACGGGAGTGCGAAAGAACAAAGGCGATAAAATATAAATCGATATCCTTTCCTTGTTGGTTTTTTACTTTGACTTTTCCAAAATCGACTTGCGCTTGGTGACCCATTGGTGGATCTGGCACTGCTTGATATTGGCGGACAGAAGTTTCTTTTGGGATGTTCCACTCCTCTCGTAAATTCCTCACATAGCTGCGGACCGTGCTTTCTCCCACACGGAGATCAGGATATTTGTTCCTCCAGCCAATCTTGTACTTGAGACGCTGATAGATCTGGATGCTTCTGAATCCAATGTAAAATAATCTCTCGGCAAGGGTCTAACTTTTTTCTTCGCTGCTTCGTAGAAGCCAGCCATATCGTCATTTCCTCTGGCGAACGTTTTAAATAGTTATATAATGTCGTTCTGGATATGTTTAATTTTTTAGCGATAGTGGCTTTACTAAATCCTTGCTTTAAGAGCTGATAAATTTCCATGTACACTTCCCACTTATCCACCTTTCCATCCCTCCAACAGCTAGATAGCATTCAACATCTATCATAGCTGTTCGGAGTAAAATTGGTAAATAAGTGTTCAATTTTATTTGTCGGATTCTGTCCATTTTAGTTTAGCAGTTACAGCTGTTCGAAGGTGTCAACAAAATGTAGTGGAACACCTTTTCGACGGATTTCGGCTGTTACTGGAAGAAAGACATGGGGATCCCCTGCCGTTACGATTCATTGTTAAACATTTGCCTTAATTGCTGAATGAGCTCTTGCACCATATCCTTGGCGGTTATATGGGCCGCCAACTCCCCGCGCAGGCACGCTTCTAATAAAATGTGTTTTAATTGCTCTGTTTCGGGCAACATTGTTTTTTTCTCTGCCACGATCGTCACCTCCTACAATACGAAAAGAAAAGCCTCCTGTGCCATCATGACAGCAGGAGGCTCGTCCATCTTCGTTTATCGTTGAACGGCGTGAAGAAACACGTCGATCACTCGGTTTTGTTCCTCGACCGTCATGCTGGAGCCGGACGGCAGGCAGATGCCGTTGGCAAACAAGTCATCCGACACGCTCCATCCTTCCTCATGCGGATAATACCGCACCCCTGCAAACAGCGGTTGCAAATGCAGCGGCTTCCACACCGGACGGGCTTCGATATTCTCCACCGCCAACGTATTAATAATGTCCATCGGCGTCACGCCGAGCTTCTGTTGGTCGATCGTCAGCGCTGTCAGCCAGCGGTTGGATATCGTCCCTTGAAGTTCAGGCATGAAATGAATGCCGTCAATCTTCCCTAACGCTTGTACGTAACGATCAAAAATCGCCCGTCTCGTCTTTACCCGCTCGTCTAGCACTTCTAACTGCGCCCGGCCAATGCCCGCGACGATGTTGCTCATGCGGTAGTTATAGCCCATTTGGCTATGTTGGTAATGCGGCGCAGGGTCGCGCGCTTGAGTCGCCAAAAAACGAGCTCGTTGCAGCGCGTCCACATCATCGGAAACCAACATCCCCCCGCCAGAGGTCGTAATAATTTTGTTTCCATTAAACGAATAAATGCCAAACGCCCCAAACGTGCCGCTTTTCTTTCCTTTATACGTCGAACCAAGCGATTCTGCCGCATCTTCCACAACAGGCACACCGTAGCGGTCGCAAATCGCCAAAATCTCATCCATCTTCGCACTTTGGCCATACAAATTCACAACCACCACTGCCTTAGGCAGCTTCCCTTCCCGCTTCGCTGCGTCCATCGCCCGCTCTAGCGCCTGTGGGGACATATTCCACGTATCTGGTTCCGAATCGATGAAAACAGGCTCCGCACCTTGATACAAAATCGGATTCGCACTCGCAACAAATGTCAACGAGGAACAAAACACCACATCGCCCCGCTCAACGCCAAGCAACCGCAGCGCCAAATGAATCGCCGCCGTCCCCGAACTGACCGCCGCCGCCCCTTTCGCACCGACGTACGCCGCCAGCTCTTTCTCAAACGCATCAACATTCGGACCAAGCGGAGCAATCCAGTTTGTTTCAAACGCTTCATTGATGTACTTTTGTTCGTTCCCGCTCATATGGGGAGGAGATAAAAATATCTTTTTCATAATACAAACACCTATTTCTTTTTTAATATTCCTCTATACTTTGGAAAATAGTTAGGATTAACTTCGTATTTTTCCTCAATTAATCTATTTAACTCTTCATAAACTTTCGGATTATATATTCTCTTTCCAATATAATAATCGTAATTGTTACCATTAGTAAAAGAAGTTTTAAACTGAAATAGCCCATCATTTTCTTGATATCCGCCACCTAAATGGAGCAATGAACATCCTTTTTGTTTACTAAATTCAATCATAAAGTCGAATAATAAATTGTTAGGTCTAAGTTTTAAAAATTCTGTTCTTGAAGCACCAAGGTGATAGTGTGCAAAATTCTTTCCAATTAGAACAATAACTCCAGCAATAATTTCTGAATCGTATTCGGCAAATAATAAATATGATTCACTAATTTTTGTATTCTCAAGTTGATTTATAAAAAACTCTTGGTCAAAATAATAATAATCCAAAGCTTTATTTCTATCCATTGTCTCTTCATACAATTCTTTGAAAATATTTATATTTTCTAATGTTTTCTCTGCAACAAAGCACCTTATATTATTTTTTATTGCTTTTTTAATATTTCTCTTATTCATACTCGTATATTTATCCCTAATATTAATTAGGGAATCCTCAAGGTCAACTGCTGTTGTTTGTCTTATATATTGTAAATTAATCACGCTTTTACAATAATCATGATTCTTTAATAACGGGTGAAATCTAATAGTTTCCGTAATTATTCTTTTTTCACTACAGTATTGCTCAAATTCCTTATAAAATTCACCTACAATATTTTTATCGCCTTCTACGTAAGGTCCTCCATAACCGTATGGTGTAACGATATCATAGTACAATCCTTCAAAAATATTTATACTTCTCAAAATAAAAGGATAAAATAATCTGTCATTTCTTCTCTCAAAATATGCTCCTAATAATTCATCTTTTTCTACTCTTTCAAATAATTTCCCATACTCGTAGGAGTAATAAACATCTAAATTCTTAAATAAATTTAAAACTCTTTCCCAGTCGTTTTTTTGGCTAATAATTTTTAACAATTGGTTACACCCCATTATAAGTGAAGCTGTAATCTCATTGACTTTGCTATTATTTTGTGAACAAAGAGTTTTGGAATATGCGGATTATTAGTAATGCATAGAAACTTTCGATTTGGATCAAAAGTTTTCAATGTATACAATAAAGTTTCATCTTCTAAATCATTAGGATGATTTAATCTAAAATAGGAATGGTTTAACAAACCTACCTTTTTTAATCCTGTAATACTGTTAATATCCAGATAGGAAAAACCAAATTCATTTAATAGTTTTATGGATTGAGGATAGTTAATTATAGTATACGTAATATTTGTGGAAAGTTCCCTAACAAGATCTAATTCAATAACATGAGACTCTACCTTTGGTACAAATCCTAATGAACTATACCATCTTATTGCTCTATTATTATTTGAATAAACATCAAGCTCAATAGTTTTTTTCTGTAGTCTTTTCGCTAAATCAATACCTTGATTGAATAATTGACTTCCTATCCCTTTGTTTCGATACTTTAAGTCTATATAAATGTTATTAAGGAAAAGGCAGTAATCAAGATCTCTCCACTCAGAGAACCCAACTAGTTCATCTCCGTGATAATATCCATAATAATAATATCCACTGATTAAACTATTAGAAGAGAGAAGCAACTTAATGTACTCAGCGCACTTATCAAGATAATAAATAGTAGTTGGTAAAATATTCTCATCCATTCCTTCTTTAATTAATTGTAAAACCCTTTTATAATCTTTACTCTCAATCTGTTTTATTGGCAACAAAGTCATCACCTAAAATAATATTTTTATTTAATAACAGTCTTTTCCTGTCTCACAGACCGCTCTTCATCTAAATCCTTCATTGTAGATCTTGGATCAATTACAACATCTTCACTCTTTAACACCTTTTTGATTGTCAAAAATATGATTTTTAGGTCTAACCAAAAACTATAATTTTCCACATATTTTACATCTAGTTCTAATCGCTCATCCCAGCCTAAATTATTTCTACCTGAAACTTGTGCTAAACCAGTAATACCCGGTCTCACATTATGTCTTTTTTTCTCCCTATCAGTATAATAAGGAAAATATTTCATTAATAAAGGCCTTGGTCCCACAAAACTCATATCGCCTTTCAAAATATTGTATAACTGTGGTAGTTCATCTAAACTGAATTTTCGAAGAAACTGTCCAAACTGCGTTAGTCTTAGATGATCAGGTAAAAGCTCTCCATTTTCATCTCGTTCGTCTGTCATTGTACGAAATTTATACAAATAAAAAGGCTTGCCATGCAAACCAGGGCGTTGTTGCTTGAACAAGACAGGAGAGCCCAACTTCCAACGCACAAGAATAGCCGTTACCGCCATGATCGGCGATAAAACAGCAAGGGCAATCAGCGAAACAATGAAGTCAAAACTCCGCTTCAGAATAGACCATCCCTCCCGTTGTCATCGTAGTTTGGCTGTTGGCTCCGCCACCTGTTCATACCCATTGGGATTTTGCGACTGCCACCGCCACGCATCGCGGCACATATCTTCAATCCCTCTTGTCGCCACCCAACCGAGCTCTTCCTTCGCCTTCGTTGGATCGGCATAGCACACCGCTACATCACCAGGACGGCGATCGACGATAGTATACGGAATTTTCACTCCTGTCACTCTTTCAAATGCCGATACAAGCTCAAGGACGCTATATCCCCGTCCTGTACCGAGGTTGTATGCTTCCACTCCTGTTGTCTCGAGAACCTTCTCCAATGCCTTTACATGGCCCAAAGCCAAGTCGACAACATGAATATAATCACGGACTCCTGTGCCGTCAACCGTTGGATAATCATTGCCAAATACACGCAGTTCTTTCAACTTCCCGACTGCGACTTGGGTAATGTATGGCATTAAGTTGTTCGGAACACCGTTCGGGTCTTCCCCTATCCGCCCGCTCGGATGAGCGCCGATCGGGTTGAAGTAACGTAAAAGCGCAATACTCCATTCATTATCGGCAATATACAAATCACGCAAAATTTCTTCAATCATCAGCTTCGTTCGTCCATACGGGTTTGTTGCTTGAAGTGGAAAATCTTCAGAAATCGGCACACGCTTCGGTGTTCCGTATACTGCTGCCGAAGAGCTAAATACCATCTTCTTCACACCGTACGCTTGCATTACTTCACATAACATTAACGTACCAGTAATATTGTTATGATAGTAACGAAGGGGAATCGCTACCGACTCCCCAACGGCTTTTAACCCAGCAAAATGGATCACCGCTTCAATGGAATGTTTAGAGAATACCGTTTCAAGCTCATCCTTCTGAAGCAAATCGATATGATAAACAGGAAACTCCTTTCCTGTAATCTCGCTGACTCGTTTTAACGCTTCCGGCTTACTGTTTACAAATGAATCTACCACAATAATATCATATCCTGCATTCAATAATTCAACACAGGTATGGCTACCGATATAACCGGCACCACCTGTCACAAGGATTGTCATTTTGGTTCCTCCATAAAAACTTCTTTTTTACAAAATAAAAAGGAGCTTACAGTCGTATAAAGCTCCTAGGTTAAATATTAACTACATTATTTCTTAAAATACTTTCTCTTCCAATAGAATGGTATTCAATATTATGTTTTGCTACTTCTTCTAAAGCATAACAGTTCCGACCATCAAATACAACTGGAGTTTTCATGAATCTTACAAACGTATCTAATGATAAGTTTTTAATTTCATCCCATTCTGTCACAATCATTGCAATATCGGCATCTTGAAGTGCCTCTTCTATAGAATTAGCATACATAATTTCATCACTAATAACACGTTTTGCATTTTCCATCGCAATTGGGTCATAAGCAACAACAAAAGCACCATCTTTTACAAGTTCTTTAGCAATAACAATGGAAGCTGCTTCACGCATATCATCTGTATTCGGTTTAAAGGCTAAACCAAGTAAAGTGACTTTTTTCCCTTGCAAACTACCAAAGCGATTACGTGCTTTTTCTACTAGTTTTACCTGTTGTTTATTGTTCACATTGATTACAGCTTCTAACAAATCAAACTTATGGTCGAAATCTCCAGCAATTTGCACTAGTGCTTTTGTATCTTTTGGGAAGCATGAGCCGCCGTAGCCAATGCCTGCCCGTAAAAACTGCGGGCCAATACGTGTGTCCAACCCCATTCCATACGCAACATCCTCAACATTGGCACCGACTTTTTCGCAAATATTTGCGATTTCATTAATAAAGCTGATTTTTGTTGCTAAAAAGGCATTCGAAGCATATTTAATCATCTCAGCGCTATGGATATCCGTTTTAAAAATCGGGATACCAAACGGCTTATTCACTTCTTCAATAATAGATGCAGCTCGTTCGTTATCGGCTCCAATCACAATTCGATCACCATGGAATGTATCGTATATCGCCGACCCTTCCCGTAAAAACTCTGGATTCGATACAACATCAAAATGGATATCTTTTTTTAGATGACTCTTGATCCAACTTTTCACTTTATCATTCGTTCCAACAGGTACAGTACTTTTTGTAACAACAACGACCCCATCTTTTTCAATATTTTCAGCAATATCTTTCGCTGCTTGCTCGACAAATCGCAAATCAGCAGAACCGTCTTCTTTTTGTGGTGTACCTACCGCAATATAGACTACTTCCGCATCTTTAAATGCTTCTTGGTGACTTGTTGTAAAATGGAGTCTACCACTTTTAATATTTTTTTTCATTAACTCATCTAAACCAGGTTCATAAATCGGTGAAATTCCCTTTTTCATCTTCTCCACTTTTTGTTCATCTATATCGATACAAGTCACGTCATGACCGATTTCGGAAAGGCAAACACCAGTAACTAAACCAACATAACCTGTTCCTACTACTGCAATTTTTTTCATATGATCCCATATCCCTTTCTAAAAATAGCCGATTTTTTTAAGATAAATCTCATAAAAAATATTTAAACATGTAGAGCTACTTTAGTAATAAGTTCTAACTTTTAATTAAAATAAACAATGTCTTTATTTTACATTACTTTTTATTTAATGTATCTATTAATACTTGTTCAACTTGTTTTGCTAGTTTGATTCTCTCAAATTTCTCTTCTGCTAACTTTCTTGCTCTTTTCCCCATTTCTTTCAGTACATCTCTTTTATCTTTTATTTTTAATAACAATTGAGCCAATTGAATAGGATGATCAGGATCAACATAATACCCAATACTATAGTCTTCTACAATTTTCCTCGTCCACCCATTAGAATTCACTATAACCGGTTTACTAGCAGCTAAAGAATCAAAAAATTTATTTGGTGAATTTGTTGTAAGTATTGGTATATTTTTGAAAGAAGTGATTGTTATATCAGAAATTGCTAACAGATTAGGCATCTCCTGTCTTGGTACAGCACCAGTGAAAATAACATTATCAAGATTATTTTCTTTACACATTTGTTCCAAATAAGGTTTAGTTTTACCATCCCCTGTTAGAATAAATACAACATCATGATCTCCTAATTTTTTCAGTTCAATAGCTGCTTTTATAATATAATCTAATCCGTTCGCTACCCCCATCGAGCCGCCATGAATAACTACAAACTTTCCATGCAATTGATATTTATCAATAAGTACCTGCTTATCTTTTTCGTTTATTTCTCTTCCAAATAAATCAATATCTGAACAGTTTGGTATCATCCTAACTTTATTAGGATTTATACCAGTACTAATTACTCCCTCCTGCATTCCCGGAGAAAGTGCAACTATATTACCAGCCTCCCTATAAGTTTTTTTCTCAAAAGCTCTAAGTATTTTGATCAAAAAGGGTGATTTTATAGCCCCGATTTGAATTGGTGCCTCCGGCCAAAGATCCCTTACTTCAAAAACAAAAGGGACTCTTTTTATTTTTTTTATTATTAACGCAGGTAAAGCAACTGTCAAAGGAGTTGATGTAGCATATACAATATCGTGTTTCTCTAATTTAAGGCCAACATATATAGCTAAAACCATAAACTTTAGGAACGACCATATTCTTTTGAAATAACTCATATAATTAGAATAGTCATTTTTTATAGCAACAACTCTAATGCCATCAATCTCATACTCATCATATAGCATATGTGTTTTTTCTGGCCTTAAAGACTTAACAAAAACATTACTAGTGAGCATTGTTACGGCATGACCTCGTTTAACTAGATATTTTGAGAACTCATACGATCTAGTACCTGTGGTACCGTTTCTAGCGGAGAAATATTGATGTATATATAGGATTTTCACACAAATTCACCTCAAATTAAACTTATACAACTAGATGGTGCTACAAAACTAGAATTGAAACTCAAAATTACAAATTATTCATGATTGAACATGCAGCCGATAGCGACGAAACCAGTACTAACACGGCTATTCTAACCCGTTGATTTTAAGATCATTGAATACTCGTTCGATATTCATATGTAAACCAAATATGTTTTCAGCAAAAAAATTGTTCTTACAATCTTTGTATTTTCGCTCACATAATTATTGATCCACTTCGCTCACGAAAATGTGAGCTAACCCATTTCCAGTTTGAGCGCTTTCTTGATATGGAGTAAGAGGCATGATAGGCTTAACGCCTCTCGAAACACCTTGTTGTGTCACCTTTCGAACAAAATCATGCCTCTATCAACTCCATGTCAAGACACCCCAGATTTTCCACTAATAAATTTTAGGGTGGCTCAAAATTAAATTATCAAATACACTTTGGAGGAAAAATCGAGATCGCTGAGAATGAGAAGCTAAAAAATTATAATTTGTACACCAGTTTTCTCAATTATATAAATTCATATTGAAAAAACGACATAAGCAAGACCGTTTGAGTCGATCGAAAGAACGATTAAAACAGTTTGCATATGTCGGAAAATCAATCAATCTGTATTTGTATAGCTCCTTCCTATCACTATCACCAAGATTGCATAAGAATCTTTTTTTCTGTGAAAATACCGATTCAAGAACGGTTATTTTCATGTGGCAGGTGGAGAGCAAAACTTTACTCATGAGCGTTTTCTTTACCAAAAACATTGACAAATTTTATTCCTTTATTTTCTTCTTATCTTAGACTTCTTTTATATACTTCAAAGAGATTATCTAATGAATCGAGAGTGTTATTTAAGTGTATAGAGTTTGACGTTTAGGGAATGATTACCTACTGCTTAATACTTTCTATCCAATTTTCCTTTTTTAATACTAACTGGACAAGTTCCTCTTTCTTGGTATTATAGTTATTCCAATATTCAAATTGCTCTAAAAAGCTTATTTGATTTTTATCAAATCTCATTTTAATTACTTTGGCAGGGTTACCTACTGCAATAGCATATGGAGGTACATCTTTCGTTACAATTGAACCCGCACCTATAATCGCACCATCTCCTATTGATACCCCACTCATAACTATTGCACCAGCACCGATCCAGACATCATTTCCAATTATCGTCTGATTTTTTGATTCTTCAAAGCTCCTTGGGATCTGCAAAATGTTATTTTCGGAATAGATGAACGGTGAGGTACTTATATGCTTGATAGGATGATCAGGTAATCCAATCATACAATTGTAACTGATTGAACAAAACTTTCCTATCTTAGTATTAAATATTACTGAATTATTATTTATATATGTGTATTCATCAATCGTAACATTTTTCCCAATTATTACCCCCTTATTAATTCTAGCACCTTTGGATATTTTAAGGGTTCGATCAACATAAAAGGAGTCAATAGTAGCCCATCTATACTTATATTTTAAATATATCATTCTTAACAATCGTTTAACTAAATTTACCATTTTATCCTCCCATACAAGCTATATAAAGATAATTATAAATATAAAAGAGTTTATATTTATAACTCGGTGCAATTTTTAATAATAATCTATAATACGTTTTTGCGCCTTTAGGATTGTCTTTAAAAAGCTTTTTATTTCCAATAGAGGTTAATCCATCATCCTGATATTCATGAACTTGCAACGCTTCATTAACAACAAAAATATCATACTTAAGCGCCATTTGAAATAAAAGTACTCCTTCAGTAACAAATTTCTCCCCTTCATATTCAGGAAATCTGTAATTAATTAATATATCGCGTTTAAATACCCAAAGCTTATCACCTCTTACTTTATACTTGTAAGTTAAATCAATTAAATTAAACACGGATTTGGATTTGGGGAATTCATCTCCTATGATATCACCTTTTTCATCAATACATAAAAAACATAAAGCCATCACACCATGAGGTACACGGGAAAACTTATCAATTTTTTCGATAGCATAGTCCTTTAGATAATCATCTGAATCCACACAAATTATAAAATCTCCTTTTGCTTCTTCAATTGCTCTATTAAAAGCCCGATGCTTACCTCCATTATTTTGGCGAATATATCTAATAGAAATTTCATTTTCATTAATGTAGTCTTTTATTTTTTGCTCTGTGTTATCAGTTGATCCATCATCAATAATTAGCCATTCAAAATCTTTGTATGTTTGTGCTCTTAACGATTGATATAATCTGCCTAAATATCTTTCTCTATTATAGGTTGGAGTAAATACCGTGTACTTCATCTTATTCCCTTCCTAAACTATTTATATATTATGTGATACTATTCTATAACTGATTAACTCTTTCAACATGCTAACAGTTCTCTAGTATACAAAAAATAGTATTAAACTAACTCGATAACAACTGGGCTATATGCCGAAAAATCAAATTAGTTGTATATAGTTTAAAAGAAACCGTGGTACTAGTTGAGCTTCAACACTCAACTAGCCCAAGAACAACGAACAAATAGGCCAATAAAATACCACCAAGCGTTGTTTCAAATCTAGAAACCAAATTGGAACGAATTTCCTTGATTTGATTGCACAACACGTTGATTTTTCCGAGCAGGCGTCCAAAAATCGATCTATATTCATCGTACAGTTTCTCTTGCAAGGCTTGGCTCACATATCCTTTGTAGCCAAGTGTACGGGGATGAGGAAGTTGGACAATCACTGTTTCCGCAGCTGTCCGATCGTGACAGGATGCTTCGGCTACGACATATCCCATCGGAAGCGCCCGGCCGGTGATCAGAAGATGAAGCTTAAACCCATAGTAAACCATCTTTTCGGATGAACAATACTCCATATCTGCGATTCCCTGAAACCGTTTGACACGATACATTCGCGCATGGTGGCATAGTTCAAATGGATAAGCTATCCAATGCAACATAAACGTGATGTTATCCACGTTTGTCGAGCTGGTGATGAATCCATTTGATCACCCAAAGCAGTGAACGGCATCGACGGTTGCTCGAGAGCACTCTGGGAACATTTCCTTTGTGAATAAGTTTCCAATGACAAATCGATGCCAAGCTCGTTACGAAGTAAAGCCCAGCGATTTTCAAGAACGTAAATGGCGATGATGACCTCATCCTCTTACTTCAATAAATGACGATTTCGATGTTGTAAATACATCTGAATACAAGACAGTTGTGCTGATACAAAGAATAAGATCGCGGCATATTGTTTTTGAATTTTTGCTTGGTCTATTGTAAAATGAAAATGCCCTTGCATAGGACTTCTCCTTTTGGATGTTTGTCCGCACTTTCATTATTAAAGGAGATCCTCATGCAAGGGCTGTTTTTATGGCTCGAGATTTTATCTAGCACCACGGGTTTAAAAGAATATTTTTTCCATTATTTAACTCCTTGATAACTTAAATAATAATTTAAAAGTATCTTTAAAAACATATATTGATAAAAATACTAAAAATAAAGCAAAAATAATTAAGTAGTATGTTTCTTCTACAATATAAAAGACTAGTAACGCTATAGTCAACACCAATAAACCTTTTAATAAATCACGAGTATTCAAGTCAATTTTGTATTGTTTATGTAGATTATTAGTAATTATTAAACTATTAACAAAAAAAAGCAAGTGTTAGGGAAAACGTCGCTCCAATCAATTCGAAATTTTTAGTAAATAATATCAATCCAAGAATATTAACTATAGCGCTCACTAGAGTTGGCATTAATAGTTTATTAGACTCTTTTTCAGCTAAAAATAATGTACTTGCAAAACTTACATAGGAATTAATTAATGCACCTATAAATGTAATAGGAATAATTATCAATGCACCTTGATATGCTTCTGCAATCAAATATGGAAATATAATTTTTATAAGGATTAATGCTACTGAACCTATATATAAAATAACTTTTAATATGTAATTTAAACTATATTTATAATAATCTTTTTTATTATCATCTTTCCACATCGAATACGACATTTCATACCAAGCAAATTGAAAAATGTTAACTACTAACACAACAATACTAGATAAACGGTTAGTAACTCCATATAGTCCATTTTCATATATTCCTAACTCATTACTAATTGCAAGTCTTGTTAGTCCACTTAAAAGCCAATAAGACAAAGTTACTACACAAAGTGGTAATGCAAAAACTACAAGTTCTTTCATTAAACGAAAAGAGATTATACTTATCTTAAAGTTATTAATTATCATTAACCTTTTCTCCAATATAAGTAATTGAATCAAAGTTCCAATTATATAAGAAATATACAACGCTTCTATCCCCATGTCATAAATAGAGATTAATGTTACATTAAGCACAATACTAATTATGCTATTCAATAATCCCGTTACAACTAATAAAGCATTTTTAGAAAAGCTTCTAGCCACACAATTATAAAAATATTGAAAAGCATATAGTATTCCATATATAAAAATCAAATATTTGTAATCAATATCATATTTCAGAGAGTTGGTTAAGACAAAAAATGAGATAATATATAACAATAGACCGAAAAATTGGATTGTTATTCCGTTTGATATCACCATATACTTTTCAGACTTTTTTTCGTACTCAAAAGTAAAACGAAATACACCATCCCAAGCTTGAAAGAAAATAATAGGAATTAAAAGATTAATTAACGAAATTGTCAGGTCATAATACCCATATGATTCAGGAGCTATTTTAAAAGTATACAATGGTAACAAGAAAAAGCTTATTAATTTTGTTAATGTATTACCAATAAAAAACACTCCAGATGTTTTAATAAATCGTTTTATATAATTCATCGATATATTCATTCCTTAAAATTTAAGCATTAGAATGTAAAACTTTTTTGTATGGAAAAATAAAGCGGCTGTTATTGTCATTCCAACGGCACATTTTTCATTTTAGATGGTCGAGGCGGGAAGAACGACCGCCATGTGAGTTTTCTGTAAATGGTCTATGAGTGTTATTGCATGATTGGGTGAGAAGTAAAAATGACTCATGGATGTTTACTATTTAATTAATTCCAAAGGGTTATCCCAGCAATGTCCGGTATCATAAGCCAAGTATCCTTTATCTGACAACTCTTTCACTAATACCTTTCCACAAGGTCCAGCTGACACTAATGTTACTATCTTAATACCTCCACAAGCCCTAATTTCCTCATAAATTTTAGAAAGTATATCTTCTTTCTTTTCATATGCATTTTTATTTGGAACTTGAACAAATTTTGTGTTTATTTTATATTTTCTCGAAAATTGTTCGGCATATTTCCGATCATTATGGACAAATATTACTGTTTGTACACCTTCCCATAAATATCTGTAAATTTCTTCATATTCTTTCGCGAAAAGAAATGCATCACCATACTGCACACACCTATCATAGTTTTTTTTAAAAAACCATCTAGAAAAAGACCAACTTGCCACATATACTCTTTTTTTAAGTAATTTTAAACCATTACATTTTAAAAAGTCAGATGGTAAGGCCAAATGATAAGGTGTACGACCCTTTGAATCTATATATCTTTCAATAATATCCTTTAACTCAAACTGTAGTTCTTCTGAAAACGCTTGATAACGGATTCCCTTCCCCGAAATAATATTAAACTCTCCGTCACCAAACCTAATTAATGACTTTTTATTTGATTTTATCTCCCTAACAGTTCCAATTGGTGTTAAAAATTCTGCATTATTCACACATTTAATAGAGAACAAGAAATAATAAAAAGTCTTAATCCAGACTGATATTCGATATAAAATATTATTATTTCGTCTGTTCATTATTCACAACTCCTTTTCTATGAAAATACCGATCCAAGAACGGTTATTTTCATACGCGGGTGAAGAGTAAAACTTTACTCAATGAGCGTTTACTGTGAAAATAAACTATCCATGAGCGGCATTTTCATGCTTGGGTGGAGAGTAAAATTTACTCATGGATGTTTTTTTGGAGTTTATTTTTATATATTTAGCTCTAAATATCCCAATTGATAGGTATACATAAGGTAAATAATATGAGGTATCTGAAGTAAATAATGCATTTTCTGCAGCTTGACCAAAAAATATGGCAATAAAAAGATAAACACAACCCATGCTAATTTTATCTTTTTTTGCATTTTTATAAATATATTCCAACACAAAAACAATAAAAACTACATACAAAAAATAACCTATTGCTCCAAAAAAGTATTGAACAGAATAAAATATATTATGTGAATAAATGATGTTATATAAGCTCTTCCCAGTCCCTAATAACCAGTTACCCCCAATTAATTTTTTCTATATACGCCCAAAACTGTTCTCTACCTGAAGTTAAAGAAGTTTTACCAAAATACTTGTAGGAATAAACTAAAATAGCTTCATAATACTTTGATTCACTAATAAAAGAGACTGCTTTTCCAGCAATGTATGGACTTAAAAACGCTATAATATAATATAGCCGAAATAAAATCTTTCTTTGGTTTATCTTATATGTGAGAATTGAAAAGAGTAATATCGAGAAAATCATTATATTATTTCTACTATCTGTTAAATAGACAAAGTAAATGGATAATAAAATAAATGTAAAATAAAACATTTTCTTTTTATTAGAATTACTGAGAAAAAACGGAATAAAGAAACCGAGAAGTCCAAAGGTAGTAAACATACTCATTGAGTTCGGATTCCAATTACCCAAAAATCCTATACTGGTATATAGGAAAATTACACACAGTGAGAATAAGCTTGAAATAAAAAACATTATTGAATATTCTTCTTCTCTAATTCGAACGAATCCAAACAAACAAATTGTTGAAAGTGTAAACAAGGAAATTGCCCAATGATAAAAATCACGACCATTAATTGTGACTGCAAGGCTGTATATTATCAGTATGAAATAAGCAACGGATATCGAAATAGGGATTCTATTTAATGTAATTAAGAATAATAAAAAACAAAAAGCAGAGAATATAAAAGACAAATTTGTTCCAAACAAAAATGTTTGTCCGAAATGTGATACTACTACAAACATATTTATATTAAGAAAAAGTAAATAAAAAACTGAAAGATTAAGATTTAATAATTTTTTCATTTTATCCCCTTTCACTAATATTCATAATTTTATTACCTCACTAATCTTTTAGTATGTCCAATATTCGACTAACAGCGAATTCAAGAGAAGTTTCTTCTTTATTTATGCTTTTGAGTAATCTTTCATTATTACTTTTGCTAAGTAGGGTTTTAATTTTGCTCGATATCTCTTCAATATCAAAAGGATTATAAATAATATCATTTTCCTCCAAACCTGAAATTATTGATTTGGCTCCCGTTCCTTGAGAAATGAGCAAATCACAACCATTAACTAAAGCTTCAATAGGAGCAAGTCCAAAAGTTTCAAAAATGCTGTTTTGCACAAATATCCTTGATTTCTGATAGTAAGCTGACATCTCCTCATATTTTACCTCTCCAACATAATTAACGAAAGGATAAGAGATAATTTCTTCGATATCTTTGCCCCCTTTACCATTAACAATAAGCTTTAAGTTCATTTTATCCTTCCTATTTATCAAATCAATAGCCCTACAAATTGACAAGATGTTTTTTTGAGGCATGCCTCCTCCAACTGCCAGCAAAGTTTTCGAGTCTCTTTCTACAGGAACTTTTTCACTAACCATTCCATCCCAATCTATCCCATTATTTACATAGGTAATTTTTCCTTTATATTGAGGATAATTTTTTTTCATCCAGTTCATAAAAAATTCAGAAACACATATAATTCTGGGAGCTAGCTCCAAAACTTCATTTTCGGCATTAACATCCCTTTGATTATAGTTCTGGTTTATTTTACCTTCTATACTACGACAACCATGCATTAAATAAACCGATTTAACATCTAGTAACTTTGCCAATTTAAATCCAATTATATTTATTTTGGACATCCCAGAGAAGACGACAGCATCTACCTTTCTCATTTTAATAAAAAGCTCTATAACTCTACTAGTTTTTGTTTTCTTTTCTAAAAAGATTGTATCCGTAGGCAGATATTTTTTTAATGCTTTATTAACATTAGCTGGACCAGTATTACCAATTAAATCTCCTACTAATAGTAATTTCATTCTATTTCTTCCCCTGAGTTTCTTCTGTAATCTTTATATCCTCTTATCATCTCTTTTATTGCATTTAGTAAAGTCATTTCAGACTTATATTTCTTATAATGTCTTAGTGCAAACTGAAATATAAGTATTAGTGCCCATCTATGCGACAATGCACCAAATACAGCTCCTCTATCAAAAAAATATTTACTATTGAATCCATTAAACCAAGATGATTCACCAATATACAAATCTGCAATTTTTATAGGTACGTATTTAATCTTTAATCCTTTGCGCAGACATTCAAATAAAAAAATATTTTCTTCTCCCATTCTATAAACGGAACCTGCACCAAATTGCTCATTGAACTTAATATTTGCATTTTTTATCTTTTGAGGTCTGAAAGCAATTTCAACAGATGAAGTTTTTAGAGAAGTAAGATACCCCAATATCTTGCTTTTTTTTCCATAAGATTTGAATTCTTTATTAATTCCCTCGACTTTAAACCTAATAATGTCATAATCCGGATTCTCATCAAATGCTTTTTTAATCAATTCACTATAATTATCAACGTAAACTAAATCATCATCAGCTAATAAAGCAATATCATTATCATTTGAATAAGAAATCGCCTTATTACGACTCCTACTTAATCCTGTTTCATTACAACACAAATAAGTTATTTTATGATTTTTTATATAAAAAATTTCTTCTTTTCATATCCACATTGATTCACTATTACTGCATCAGAAGATATATTCATCTTCTCAAGTAATTTAATAGGATCTGACTCATTCATAGTTGAGATTAACACTTGAACAGACATAATTTCACACCCTAAATTCTTATAAAAATATTTTCGCCATTACTGGAAACACCGTATGTAACAGGAAAACCACCGACGTCGACAAAATTGTTGTTGAAATGCTTTTTGAAAACGTATTTTTCCATTGTGATATTCCTTGCGAAAATTAGTACGCATTCTGCGGCGTTTTCGCTGCTTTCAACGGGCTTATGGGCTTCAGGAAGTCCCTCATCTTTCTACGTTTCCCGTGCGGCGAAGTGGTTCCGGGAACAGGGATTCCTGTTTTTCATGCACAGCTGCCCAAAGATCCAGAAGTACGGTATCCGCAAATCGTGCTGATCGACAGCACGGCCCTTTGAAGTAGTCTTTACGATTCGCAAGCAAAGTGAGGAGTATCCAATAGGTATCACTGGTTTATTTAAAGGATATAAGCTCCATCTCTGCACCACTGCCGAGGAAATCATTTTATCTCATGTGTTGACCACAACGAATCTGCATATGACAGCGAAAAGGTTCGTCAAACAGTAGAGCAGTCAGAAATCCTATTGATTTTTCCTATCAACCGCCACAATAGCGAGCAACGGAAAGACGCCTATGGTTGTTGTCTTTTGAAAATGAGGTTTGGCCAATGGCTCTTTGGACTTCATCGTGAGATTGAACGAGTATTTAATGAGTTAAAGAGTGACGGATTGGAACAGCCGAGATGGTATGGATTTCATCGATATTTACCGCATGTGTTATGCTACATCATCTTTATGCATAACTTTGAGCTTTTACTCTCAGTTGTGCAACACCACCCAATTTAGTCTGATTTAAATAAATCTGTAAAAATCTATTAATTTGCAGAAGTCTTTAAAGAAACAACTGATTTAATTTGGTTATTCGCAATCCCCAACAATCTTTCCCTAACCTCTTCCTTATCCATCGACTCAAATTGTTCCATAAAGTCATTAAGGATTTTTTCGTCCACCATCGTTGCTTTCCCGATAAATATTTTCGGAAACACCTGCTCCGGATGAACCTCATTTTCGTTCAGCAATTCCTCGAACATTTTCTCACCTGGGCGGATGCCGGTGAATTCAATACCGATTTCTTCGACGGTGTAACCGGATAGTTTGATTAAGTTTTTCGCAAGGTCAACGATTTTCACCGGTTCACCCATGTCGAGGACGAAGATTTCGCCGCCTTTGGCCAAGGCGCCAGCTTGGATGACGAGGCGGGACGCTTCAGGAATGGTCATGAAGTAGCGTGTCATGTCCGGATGGGTGACGGTGACTGGGCCGCCAGCTTGGATTTGTTTTTTGAACAGCGGGATGACGCTGCCGCGGCTGCCGAGGACGTTCCCAAAGCGAACGGCGACGAATTTCGTTTTGCTTTGTTTATCAAGCTGTTGGATGAGCATTTCGGCGAATCGTTTGGTCGCTCCCATGACGTTCGTCGGGTTGACGGCCTTGTCCGAAGAGATAAGGACAAATGTATGTACCCCGAACGTATCTGCCGCTTCGGCAACGTTTTTCGTGCCGAAAATATTGTTTTTGACTGCTTCTTTCGGGTTGTATTCCATCAATGGCACATGTTTATGGGCAGCTGCATGGTAGACGACGTCTGGTTTGTGTTCTTCCATTACCTCAAACATACGCGCGCGGTCTTGGATGTCACCGATGACAGGGACGATCTCAATTTGGCCTTTGTATTGATTGCGCAGTTCCATGTCGATTTGGTAAATGCTGTTTTCCCCATGACCAAGAAGAACGAGCTTTTTCGGCCGAAATTGGCGCACTTGGCGGCAAATTTCCGAACCGATCGAGCCGCCCGCGCCAGTAACTAAAATCGTTTTGTTTTCGATGTAGCTGGCGATGCTTTCGATATCGAGCTTGACGGGTTCGCGGCCGAGCAAGTCCTCGACTTGCACGTCGCGGAACTGGCTGACGGATACTTTCCCTGTTACAATATCTTCTAATCTAGGGACGATTTGCGTTTTGGCATTCGTTTTGGCGCATTGTTCGAAAATGCGATTCAGTTGTTTTTTCGTCAGTGATGGAATGGCGATAATAATGTGTTCAATGCGCAAAGCTTGGACAACCTCTTCAATATCGTTTGTCGTGCCGAGCACGGGAATGCCGAAAAACTGCAGTTTTTGCTTGTTCGGGTCATCGTCAATAAACACGATCGGTTTCAATTCCGCCTCTGGGTTGTTGATGAGCTGGCGCACCACCATCATGCCTGCGGCGCCAGCGCCGATAATCATCGTCCGTCGTTTATTGACATTCGGTTTGATATAGCGGTCGCGAAACACGCGCCAAACGAAGCGCGAGCCACCGATGAACAAAACGTGGATCATCCACGTGATCATGAGCGCACGGGCGTAAATGTCTTGAAAAACAGCCCATTGCACGGCCGCTGTCGTCACGATCGAAAGCGTGACGGCCTGAATGATCGCCGTTAATTCGCCGATGCTCGCGTATTCCCATGCCTTATGATATAAGCGGTAAACGAAGGCGAACAGATGATGACTCACCAACAGCGTGATCGCTGACAATAAAATCGGTTTATGTTTCAATATGTCTACGTCCGGATATAGCGTAAATACGCTAATATAAATCGCCGTCAGCACGATCGCTGAATCAAGCAGCATTAAAAACGTTAATCGTTGTCGATACGCCAACGCTTGCGTCCTCCTTCACCATAATCAAAAACGAGCCGTATGCGATGGCTCGTTATACGTTCATATGTTGCTTTGTTTGTGTGACGATGTTCTCCATAAATTCAAGCAAATCGTCTCTCAATTCTTCATTCTGCACCGCAAACTCGATCGTCGTTTGGATGAATCCAAGTTTCTCTCCAACATCGTAGCGTTTGCCTTCGAATTCGTAGGCGAAGACGCGCTGGATTTCATTTAGTTTTTGAATCGCGTCAGTGAGCTGAATTTCCCCGCCAGCGCCGGCTTCTTGTTTTTCAAGGAATAAGAAGATTTCCGGTGTGAGGATGTATCTTCCCATGATGGCTAAGTTAGACGGTGCCGTGCCAGGCGCTGGTTTTTCGACGAATTGGCGCACTTGGTAGCGGCGGCCGTTTTGTTCGATCGGGTCGATGATGCCGTAGCGGTGGGTCTCATGATCGGGCACTTGTTTGACGCCGATGACGGAGCTCAATGTTTGTTCGTATTGGTCGATGAGCTGCTTCAGACACGGCGGGTCGGCTTGGACGATGTCGTCGCCGAGCAAGACCGCAAACGGTTCGTCGCCGATGAAGTTTCTGGCGCACCAGACGGCATGTCCCAGCCCTTTCGGCTCTTTTTGGCGGATGTAGTGGATGTCGACTTTCGACGGTTCTTTCACTTTTTCCAGCAAGTCGTATTTGCCTTTTTCCATTAAGTTTTGTTCGAGCTCATAGGCGTTGTCGAAATGGTCTTCGATGGCGCGTTTTCCTTTTCCGGTGACGATGATGATGTCTTCGATGCCTGAGGCGATGGCTTCTTCGACGATGTATTGGATCGTCGGCTTGTCGACAATCGGCAGCATCTCCTTCGGCATCGCCTTGGTCGCTGGAAGGAAGCGCGTCCCTAAACCCGCCGCTGGGATGATGGCTTTGCGCACTGTTTTCACGTATACAACCCCCTATGGATTCGTTGGCCCATATGCCTCCGCGCATCGGTACCGCACAGGCGATGCCGATGCGCCGACGCACATAGGCATAAAAAATCGTCCCTTCTCGGGGCTTCATTTCACATCTTCCATTTTGTTTCATGATCAATGAGTGTAGAAAACAAGGTTAGATCGGGCATCTAACCCGCCCTCACACCACACCCTCGACGACGGGCGTCTAAGGTGCCAGGACCGTCATCGTCCCCACCCACGGCATGGCCGAGTGCCTCCGTTGATAACGGTAAGGAGGCATCACCGAAAAAATGAAGAAAACGGCCGATCTTTAAGACGCGAGAAACCGCTGCGATGCCTCTAGCCGTGCGAATCCAATCGTCTTAAAGAAAGAGCCGATCTCCTGATCGGGCGCAAGCTTTCGCTGCCCTTCGACATCGTTGTAGATCATTCCCCAAGAACGTTGCCTTGTTTCGACAAAGGAAAGGCAAAAAGAAAAGAAGTATTTCTAATGCTTGTTATACCATGCGACTGACCGCTTTCAAAAGAGACCAAGGAACTTTTTCTTTTTCACCCGCTGCGGCTCGTCGCGGAACACGGCTTGGCCGCGGACGAGCAGCTCCGCGTTCTCTTGGAAGTAGTATACCATGTCTGTTCCATATTCTTTTCGGATTACCTCGTACGCCTCACGGAGGCGAAACGGCCGCGTTTTCGTGTTGTGGGCGTCCGAGGCGATGAAATGAGCCAAGTTCGCTTCGATCAGTTGAAGCGAGAACGTTTTGATCTTCTTGCCGAAATGCCCCGTGACGCTGGACGCCGTCAATTGGGCGAAGGCGCCGCGTTTGACGAGCTGATAGAGCCGCTCTGGATATTCGATGATTTCAGCGTTTCGCTCGGGATGGGCGATAACGGGCATCAAGCCTTTCAGCTGCACGTCAAACAACAGCTGTTCGGCGTATTTCGGCACATGATCCGGTGGGAACTCGATCAGTATGTATGGCGTATCGGCGAGGGCCATCACCTCGCCGCGGGCAAGGCCTTCAAGCAAATCGCCATGGATGCGCACTTCCTGGCCCGGAAGCACGGTGAGTGCAATGCCGCGTCGTTTCAGTTCCTCATTCAGCTCCGCCGCCAGAGAGAGAACGAACGGTTTCGGGTTATCGTAGCTTCCGTTTTGATGATGGGGAGTGGCGATGATCGTCGTAATCCCCTCATTGGCCGCGGCCTTCGCCATGGCGATGGCGTCCTCCGTCGTCGCGGCCCCGTCGTCGATGCCGGGCAAAATGTGGGTATGGATGTCGATCATCGTCACTCCTCCTCGCTTTTTCGTTCTACTAAACAGTTATTATAATAACATAGGAAAAACGGGCTATCAACGAACGGAAATTGTCGAATGTTGTCGAAGTGGAAATAAAATTCCACCTTTGAAGGCTCAAAATGGAAATGACGCAAAGCGGCTTCCAGTTGTTTTCTCCCCCAAAACCGTCTATAATCGAGATGATATGAATGAAAATTTTTTATTGTAAAGGAAGAGTATCGATGAGGGCAAAACATCGAAAAAAGAAGAAATGGCTGCGCTGGCTGGCGGGGGTCTTTGTGGTATTGCTCGTTGGAGCAGGAGTATTTTCTTATTCCGTCTACCATCATCTTAAACAGACGGCGAACGAGATGCATGAGAAAGTAGACTGGAAGTCAGAAAAGCGCCAGGAAGACGTGTCGTTCGAGCGGAAGACGCCGATTTCGGTTTTGTTAATGGGCGTCGATGAGCGGAAAGGGGATAAAGGACGGGCCGATACGCTCATCGTCATGACGGTCAATCCGAACAAGCAGTCGATTGAGATGGTCAGCGTGCCGCGTGACACGAGAACGGAGATTGTGGGGAAAGGGACGAAAGATAAAATCAACCACTCGTACGCCTTTGGCGGGGTCGAGATGACGATGGCGACGGTCGAACATTTTTTGGATATTCCGATCGATTATTACATTAAAGTCAATATGGAAAGCTTCCGCGATATCGTTGATGCGGTCGGCGGGGTGACGGTGAACAACCCGTTTGCCTTTACGTATGAAGGAACGCACTTCCCGAAAGGGGAAATTACGCTAAACGGGGAAGAGGCGTTGAAATATTCGCGCATGCGTTATGATGACCCGCGCGGCGATTTCGGACGTCAAGACCGCCAGAAACAAATTATTCAAGCCATTATTGAGAAGGGCGCAAGCTTCTCGTCGCTGACGAACTATAGCGATGTGCTCGCCGCGATCGGGAAGAACATTAAGACGAACTTGACGTTTGAGGAAATGAAGGACATTCAAGCGAACTATAAAGACGCCCGCAAACAAATTAAGCAGCTGCACATTAACGGCCAAGGGACGAAAATTAACGGCATCTATTATTTGGTCGTACCCGATAGCGAGCGAACGGCGATTTCGAATGAGTTGAAAGAACATTTAGAGCTGTCGGCGACAGCGTCGCGGTAAACATGACGCGCACCCAATTAGGGTGCGCGTGTTTTATTGGGCGATGAAATATTCGGCGAGCGCCTCAGCCCACCGTTTTGCGCCTTCCGAGGTGGGGAGGTCGCTTTCTGGGTCGATGTATTTATTCAGTTCTTCGCTTCGATGGTTAGGCCACGCGGGCCAATGGTTGATGTAAGGGTAGCCGTTCTCTTTGGCGAACGCTTCAAGTTCTTCGACTTGTTTTGGATAGTATGTAGCATTGTCAATTGGGTTCGGCGGCTGCAAGATCACGACCGCATCGGGGGCGGCGGATTTGAACTGGCCGATGATCGACTCAATATGATCGAGCGTATCGTCGATAACGATGACGCCGTTGTCATTTAACAAAAACGGCTCGAGTAAGACGAGATCCGGTTTGTCATTGGCCCAGTCGGCGGCGATGCGCTGCCTGTCAGCATCGGCGGTTGTCAAGCCTTCGTATTCATGGACGGTGATTTGAAACGTCCCTTCCCCGTACGCTTCGTCGAGCGCCTGTTTCAATAAGTCGGGCCAGCCGCCTTTCTCTGGTGTCGATTCCGAGCCAGCGATGACGAGGTGGATCGGGCGGTGTTCCTCGACGGCTCGTTTGATGGCGTTCTGAGCCGCGACAGGCAGCTGGGTGGCACGGGCAAGAATCGTTTCTGTTTGATTCGCTTTCTCCTCTTCCTTGGCCGATGCTTCCATTTCCGCTCGCGCGGTCTGCACTGTCGCCTCGATGTTTTGTTTCCAGTATAAGTGTCCAGCAATGGTAAAGACCAGGCAACTAGCAGCGACCAAAAGGATCAGGACAAGGTTTCTCAATGGTCTCTCCCCCTTCTTTTCTCTCTCACATAAACGGCTTCCCGCCGTTGGGAAGCCGTTGGTTGTTACTTGTATTGGTAGTAGTAATAGCCGCCTTCACGGTGTTTTCGCTTGTTCAAGACAACGCCGAGCAGTTTGGCGTTAGCCGCTTCGAGCAGTTCTTTCGCCTTGACAGCCGCTTCGATTTCGGTGCCGCCGCTTTCGATGACCAACACCGTGCCGTCGCATTGGTTCGCTAAAATTTGTGCATCGGTGACCGCCAAGACGGGCGGGGTGTCGAAAATGACCAGATCAAACGTCTCGTACAGCTGTTCGAGGCACTGGGCCATCGCTTTCGAGCTGAGCAGCTCAGCCGGGTTCGGCGGAATGGGGCCGGATGTTAAGATTGATAAGTGGTCGATCTCGGTCGCTTGACACGTCGGCAAGAGCGGCGCCGAGCCTGTCAAGACATTGGTGAGCCCCACGTAATTGTTGAGTCGGAACGTGTAATGGACGGTCGGCTTGCGCAAGTCGGCATCAATGAGCAATGTCTTTTTCCCTTGCTGGGCGAAGACGACCGCCAAGTTGGCCACGGTCGTTGACTTTCCTTCACTAGGACCGGTAGATGTCACAATCAAGGAGCGGAGTGTTGTATCAATGAGCGAAAATTGAATATTGGTTCGGATCGTCCGGTATTGTTCCGAGATCGGCGATTTCGGGTTATCGGCAGCGATCAGTCTTCGTTCCGCTTTGCGAATCTGTTTTTTACGAGCCAATGGTTTCACCTCTTGCCTGTGGAAGGGATGACTCGTATCTCTTCTTTTGACCGCCGTCAGCGGTGATCAAGCTGACGGCCCCAAGCACCGGCAGGCCGAGATGACGCTCGACATCCTCTTCCGTTTTGATCGTGTTATCCAAATACTCAAGCAGGAAGGCAAGTCCGACACCAGTCATGAGGCCGACGACAAAGGCGATGGCCATATTGAGAAGCGGCTTCGGCTTGACCGGGGCTTGATGCTCTTTCACTTCCGCTTTCGAAAGAATGGTGACGTTGTCAATGTTCATGATTTTGACGATTTCGTTTTTGAACACTTCAGCCGTTTTGTTGGCGATCTTGGCCGCCATGGCGGGATCCGGGTCTTGGACGGTGACGGAGAACACTTGCGAGTCTTTTTCGCTTGAGACTTGAATTTGTTCGTTCAGCTCGTCCAATGTCTGATCGAGTTGCAGCTCATCTTTCACTTTTTCTAAAATCGTCGGGCTTTTGATAATGACGCTGTACGTGTTGATGAGCTGCACGTTCGTTTGGATTTCATTGAAGTTGTAGAGCTGCTGCTCGGATTTGGTTTGGTTGACGAGAATTTGCGTTGACGCTTGGTAAATGGGCGTCAATAGAAAGTAGCTGACCACACCGCTCACCACCGTCGCAAGCGCGGTGATCAAGACGATGAGCCGAAGCCGTTTGCGCAATATGTCAAACAGCTCGCGCAAGCTGATCGTTTCTTCCATTCTGTACCCCCCTATGATCGTCTGTCTGCATGTTTCGACAATAAATGGACATTCCCATTATAGCGGATAGGAAGAAACATATCTAGCCGAAATCGGTACTAATTTTCCCCAACAACAAAGGCTGCCTGATCGGCAGCCTTTTTGCGTTATTCATCTTTATTATCGCGGTCGTTGGCGTCTTGCGGATCTTCAATCGGATCTTCCGGGTCTGGCGTTCGGTCGTTTTCATCGTCGCCTACGTCGTTGCCCGGCGCTAAGTCGTTGTCATTGTTATTGTCGCCCGGGACAAGGTCGCCGTTGCCATTATTATCCCCTGGCACAACGTCGTTGTCGGCGTTATCGTCTTGGTTGATGTCATCGGCCGGGTTCATGTCCATGTCATTGACGTCGTTGTCATTGACATCGTTTTGTTCGTTGTTCGGCGGCGGCGGATTGTCGTTGTCGTTGTCACCGTTGCATCCGGCCGCTACAAAGAGGGCGACGACGGCGCTGAACAGTTTGAACAGCAGCGTTTTGTTTTTCATTGCATCTTCTCCTTTCTTCGTGTTGTTGTGACCTTATGTAAGACTGGTCCTTGCTTATCTTTCCCAGAAGAGCTCATTTCATACATGCGCGTATGGCAATGGGGAGGCATTTTTGAGGGAAAAAACGAGGAACACGCGCCCTGTAACGAGCGCGTGTCGGTTAGTTGGCCGCTTTGTCGCCGAGGGCGAACATGAGCTCTGTTTCGCAGACGAGTTCGCCGTCGACGGTGGCGACGCCTTTGCCTTTGCCGATGGCGCCGCGGGCGCGGAGAATTTCGACTTCAAGGCGGAGCTGGTCGCCTGGTTTGACTTGGCGCTTAAAGCGGCAGTTGTCGATGCCGGCGAAAAAGGCGAGACGGCCGCGGTTGTCCTCGCTTTGCAGGAGGACGACGGCGCCGACTTGGGCGAGCGCCTCGACGATTAAGACGCCGGGCATGACCGGGTATTCCGGGAAATGGCCGGCGAAAAACGCTTCGTTGGCGCTGACGTTTTTGATGCCGACGGCACGCTTGCCTTCGTCGATGTCAAGAATGCGGTCCACAAGCAAAAATGGGTAGCGGTGCGGAATGATCGATTGAATTTGTTGGATGTCGAGCATAGCGACACTCCTTTCCGTTAGAATCAAACATGTAGCTCGATGGCTTTCTATGTCCCTTTTTCCACCACGTCAATGATGTGCTGCCACGTGGACGGGCGGAACACGTCCAGCCACCGTCCGTCGCCGATGGCGCTGTAGCCGACGACTGCGCCCGCCGCAAGGCAGATCGCCATGAGAACGGTGACGATCACGAGCCGAAGCCAAATCGGGATGAGCCGCGTGCGCACGAAGCGGCGCTTGCTCTCTGTCGGTTCAGCTTCAGATGGCGGTTCGTTCGCTTCCGTCGGCTGCTCGTTATGCAAGGCAGCGGCTTCGCCGCTATCGGGCGAGCGGGCGGCGGAATGTTGTTCTCGCTTTTTTCGCCGCGCGATGCGAGAGAGCGGTTCGTTTTTCGTTTCATTGCTCATGTGGATCTCTCCTTATGAGGAGCGCAAGTTGTTAATGAGCCCGAGCATTTGTTCGGAAATGGAAATGGCGCGGGCGTTCAGCTGATAGGCGCGGCTCGTTGTCATCAAACCGGTGAGTTCTTCACCGAGGTCCACGTTCGACTGTTCGAGCGCCCCTTGTTTCATGGCGATTCGGCCGCGCCCGTTGCCGTTCAGCTCCTCAGCGGCGCCCGGAACGGCGGGAAGAGTGAAGATGTTGTCGCCGAACGCTTCAAGGAGCTGCGGGCGGCGGATCACCGTGACGCCCAGGTTGACGCGGGCGACGACCGCCCCGTTGGCATCGGTGGCCGTCAACGTCCCGGTCGGGGACAGCTGGAAGCCGGTTGCCTCGGCAGGCAGCTCGATCGGCGCGTTCGCTTCATCCAGCACCGGGCGGCCGTCGCTTGTCACGAGGGCGAGCCGGCCTCCTATGGGCGTCAATGAAAAGTTGCCGGCGCGCGTGTAGCCGATTGTTGCGGCGCCGTTGGCGTCGGTGACTCGAACGCGAAACCATTGGTTGGCGGCGGTGAAGGCGAAATCGAGCGCGCGGCCGGTCTCTGTAAGCGGCCCTTGGGCGGTGACGAGCATCGTTGACGCGAGGCCCGCCCCGTTGCCGTAGCGCACGCCCGCCGGCGTCTGTCGGGGCGCTTCGTCGTGCGGCAGGCGGTCGACTTGCTGGGTCAACAGCTCGGCGAAGCTCGCTTCGCGCCGTTTAAACCCTGTCGTGTTGCTGTTGGCGATGTTATGGCTTAGTGTATCGAGACGCTGCTGCAATGCGTTCATCGTGTTGGCAGCGGTGTGCATCGAGCGGAGCACGGGCTTGTCCCCCTTTCGTCATCATTTCAGGCGGCCGACTTCGTTGACGGCCTTGTCTAAACTGCGGTCGTACGCTTGGACGATTTTTTGGTTCGCTTCAAAGGCGCGGTAGGCGGCGAGCAAGTCGGTCATCGTCCGCTCGATGTCGACGTTGGACCGTTCGATGAAGCGCTGTTTGACCGTATACGTCACATCACCCGGCGCCTGCGGCAACGGCCCAGCCGTGCTGCGGAACAAGCCGTTCCCTTCTTTCACTAGCGTTTTCGGATTGGCGGCGAATACGACGCCTAAGCGGGCGGTCGCGCTGTTTTCCGCCGCAATCGTCCCGTCATCGCGGACGGTGAACGTTTCGCTCGGGATGGCGATGCGTTCGCCGTTGTCATCCAGCACATACCAGCCGTCTTGCGTCGTCAAATAGCCGTCCGGGTTCAAGGTGAAATGGCCGTTTCGTGTATAGCGGATCTCCCCTTGGCCGTTTTCGACGGCAAAAAAGAGCGCGCCGCGCTCCCCGCTTGCCGGGTCGACCGGGACTTGTCCATCGACTAGGGCGACATCGGTGGAGAGCCCGGTTTCTTTCATATCCCCTTGGCGGAAGTTCGGGATGAGCTCTTGCACATATACACCGGTGTTGAGCGGCCCGATCGCCGTTTGCGCCGGGATGGCGCGCGGCGGGGCGGTTGGGATCGGCTTGTCCTCGAGCCGGTGCATCAACAGTTCCGGAAACGCTCTCGTTGTTCCTGCGTCGGCTTTGTACCCTGGCGTCTCGGCGTTTGCCAGATTGTTGGTGAGCCAATCGACGCGCCGTTGTTGCGCCAGCATGCCGCTCGCGGCCGTATACAGCCCCCTTAACATGACAATCACCTCGCTTGTCCATCATTAGTTGCCATAGATCCGTTTCATGCAAGAACCGATCCCCTTTCGTTCGGGCGATCGGTTTTCCATTCCTCTCCGTGCTTGAAGGCGCAGGAATAGACGAGATTGCCCAAAGCCGCAGCCCTCTTGAGGCAACAGCGGATGTCTCTTTCCATTATAAGCGGGCGGAAGCGAGCGCCGCATCCCCCGCCTTTCCTTTTTTGATGCAGAGACGAGGCGCAGCTCTTTCGGCTGCCGCTCGCGGCAAATGGTTAGACGAACTGCGTTTTCGGCGCGCGATCGATGTTCTCAAGCATCAACCCCGTGCCAATGGCGACGCAGTCCATCGGATTTTCGGCGATAAACACCGGCAGCTTGAGCTCTTCGGCTAACAGCATGTCGATGCCATGCAGCAGCGCGCCGCCGCCCGTTAAAATGACGCCGCGGTCGATAATGTCCGCCGACAGTTCTGGCGGCGTGCGCTCCAGCACGCTTTTGGCGGCTTGTACAATTAAAGACACCGGCTCGCGAAGCGCCCGTTCGATTTCTTCTGAACGAACGGTGATCGTGCGCGGCAGCCCGGTGACGAGATCGCGGCCGCGGACGTCGATTTCTTCGGCCCGTGCGCCTGGGAATACCGTTGCGACTTTGATTTTAATTTCCTCGGCCGTTCGCTCTCCGATGAGCAGCTTATATTCGCGCTTAATGTAATGTAAGATTTCCATGTCGAACTTGTCCCCAGCCATTTTAATGGAAGAGGCGGTGACAATGTCCCCCATCGAGAGAACTGCGACATCGGTTGTGCCACCGCCAATATCGACGACCATGTTTCCGCACGGCTGGAAAATGTCCATTCCGGCGCCAATGGCTGCGACTTTCGGCTCTTCCTCTAAGTACACTTTTTTGCCGCCGCTTTTTTCCGCTGCCTCTTTGATCGCTTTCCGTTCGACGGACGTCGTGTTCGTCGGGCAACAAATTAAAATGCGCGGTTTGGCGAAAAAGCCTTTTAGGTCGAGCTTGCTTAAGAAATGCTTGAGCATCGCTTCCGTAATGTCAAAATCCGCGATGACGCCGTCTTTAAGCGGCCGAATGGCAACAATATTCCCAGGGGTACGTCCGACCATTCGTCGTGCTTCTTCGCCGACTGCGAGCACTTTGTTCGTATTTTTATCGATCGCCACGACGGACGGCTCATTGAGCACAATGCCTTTGCCTTTGACGAAAATGAGGACGTTCGCCGTGCCTAGGTCAATGCCGATATCTCGTGAAAACATACCTTGCTCCTCCTTGCCTCTGCCCTGAAATCATTCCTAATTGGTTATTTTACCATATTCCGCAGCCGGAATGATACTGCTAACGGCAGATGGCAAGGAAAAAAGTTAGTTGTTTTTCACCGCTTGTTTTTTGTACTTTTTCTTCGTCGCTTCGCCGCCGCGCAAATGGCGGATCGATTTATGGTAATCGAGAATTTGTTTTACTTCTTGGGCCAGCTCCGGATTGATTTCCGGCAGCCGCTCGGTCAAGTCTTTATGCACGGTGCTTTTCGATACGCCAAACTCTTTCGCGATGACGCGAACGGTTTTCCTCGTCTCCACGATATACTTGCCAATCTTGATCGTACGCTCTTTGATGTAATCGTGCACACCACTCGCCCTCCCTAAGTTGGATGTGAGAAGTGAGAAGTGTGAAATGAGACTCGTCTTGCCACTGATGAGCGCCGCTTTCGCTGGATGTCTTGGAAGCGTCCTCGTCGCGTCGCTTGCCGGTTGTGAACGATCCCCACCTCAACCACTCTCATTGCTGTTCAATTTGTAACATTTTATTAGACAAATCGGGCATATATACCAGAAATATCAAGGCGGACAACGGTTTTTTCACAATTTTTTCACGGTTTGTAACGAGAGGAAAACGGGAAACGACTATAATAGAAAGAGACAAAAGGAGGGTCCGATATGGGCAAAGGAAAAGCGATCGGCATCGCCGCCGTGCTGGCTGGGGTGGCGGCGGCGAGCGCGTTGTTTATGTATACAAACGGCAACGGGCAACCGCAGGCAAAGGATGACTTGCTTGGCCCCGCCCCGGCGGGCAAACCGGCGCACGCGGACGGAAAAGGAATTATCGCCGGGACGCTTGAGCCGTCGTTGACGTACAAAAAAGAAAATGGCGCCTACGTGTTTACCTTCACGGTGAAAAACCAAACCGAACGCGTGCAGACGGTGACGTTCACGAGCTCGAAACAGTATGACTACATTTTGTACCGCGACGGCAAAAAGGTGAAGCAGTTCAGCGAAGGGAAGATGTTTGCGCAAATTTACGAAGAGCGGACGTTAAAACAAGGCGAAGAGCTGTCCTTTCAGGAGACGTTCCGCGACTTAGCGCCCGGGACGTACACGCTTGAGTGGTGGCTCGCCGACAAAAACTGGCCGAACGCCCGGGCGAGCGTGACGTTTACCGTGGAATAGACAACGTGTCTGTATCGCCGGCACGTGTTTTCTTTGCGCCGGCGCACGTTCGGGGGTTCTGTCTTGTTGCCAGCTGGTGAGTTAGCGGGCGTAACGTTTCTTCTAATGCGGTGAGGCATCCGTTTCGAACACTTATGCATCACGATATGTTGTATCTTGCTTGAAGACGGATAGCCTTTTGGGGGGGCATCGTGCCATTTCTCCAACTAAGAAACCGCTTGAACGCTATGCATTCTCTTACTTAAGGACGATCGGCTGTTTTTTATCGTTCTTTTGAGAACAGAAAAACGAGGCTTCACATGCGTGAAACCTCGCTTCGTTATGGCGGACTCATAGTCTAGGACAAGAAGACAGCCCCGTACACAAGCGCCAAGGCGATGACGTACGCCGGGTGGATGCGCCATTTGCCGAGCAACAGAAAAGCGCTGGCGGCGGCGAGAAACACCGTTTGGCCGAACCCGGTTCCTTCGTATGACTCGCGGAAAAAGTCGATCGCCATGATCCCCAGCATGACAGCGACGGCCGGGCGGATGTAGGCGGTGAGCCGCTTTACTTGCGGCGCGTCTTTCCATTTGTACAAGAGCTGCAAGAGCGCGAGCAGCAAAATGAGCGACGGGGCGACGCTCGCAAACACGGCGACAGCGGCGCCGAGGAGGCCGGCTTGTTCGTAGCCGATATATCCAGCCATTTTCGTCGCGATCGGGCCGGGAAGTGAGTTGCCGATCGCCAGCACTTCACTGAATTCATTGACCGTCATCCATTGGTACCGGTCGACGACTTCGTGCTCGACGAGCGGGATCGAGGCCGGGCCGCCGCCATAGCCGAGAATGCCGGGCCAAAAAAAGGCGAGAAACAAATGCCAGTAAATCATGACGACACCTTCCTTTCACCGCGCTCGTTTCCGTTCGCCGCTTCCGGTTTTCCCCGCCCGACAAACGCCGCCACAAGCAACAGGGCGACGACAAGCGCCGGATGAAGCCCGAGCCACCACAAGGCGGCAAAGCAAGCGGCAAGAAGCAAGGCTGTGGGCCAGATGCCGAGGGCGGCGCGCGCCTGTTTGGCGAACTGCCACGTCATCTCGGCAAGCATGACCGCGACAACAGGGACGACCGCTTTCGTCATCCCGGCGACCCACGGCGTGTCCTTGAACGATGACAGCACCGCCAACAGCACGATCATCAGCACCACCGTCGGGGCAGTCGTCGCTAAGACGGCGTTCAAAAGCCCAAACGCACCGCCAACGCGGTAGCCGATATAGCCGGCGAGCTTCGTCGCGATCGGGCCGGGCAAGGCGTTGGCGATGGCCAAAATCTCGGCGAATTCTTCGTCCGTCATCCAGCGGTATTTTGTCACCACTTCGGCGCGCACGAGCGGGATCGAGGACGGACCGCCCCCGTACCCGAGCATGCCGACGCGAAAAAAGGCGAGAAACAAATGCCATTGATTCATCGTTGTCATTCCTTTATCGCTAGTTTCACCAAGCGGCGACCGCTCCATCCGTGCGCGGCTCCGTCCCAGCAGCGAGCACGCCGGTGTGAGGATCGCGCCAAATGATTTGCCCGCGGCCGAACGGGCCGCCGTCTAACGCCACACGGATGTCATGCCCTTTGCGGGCGAGCGCTTCAGCGATATGGCGCGGGAAGTGGGGCTCGACGAGCACCGTTTTCCCTTCCATCCACTGCCAACGGGGCGCATCAAGCGCCGCTTGCGGATTCAAAGCGAAATCGATCGTGTTCATGATCACTTGCATATGCCCTTGCGGCTGCATGAACCCGCCCATGACGCCAAACGGGCCGATCGGTGTGCCGCCTTTCGTCAAAAAGCCGGGAATGATCGTATGGTACGGCTTTTTCCTTGGGGCGAGCGCGTTCGGATGGCCGTCATCAAAGGCGAAGTTATGGCCGCGGTTGTGCAAGGCGATCCCCGTGCCTGGCACTACGAGGCCGGACCCGAAGCCCATATAGTTGCTTTGGATGAACGACACCATATTGCCTTCGCCGTCAGCGGCAGCCAAATAGACCGTTCCGCCTTTTGGCGGCGTTCCCGGCTCCGGGGTGAGCGCTTCGGCGCCGATTTGCGCCCGGCGCATGGCCGCAAACGATTCGGATAACAGCTCATCGACGCGGTAGTCCATATAGCGGCGGTCGGCGATATACGCTTTCCCGTCAGCAAAGGCAAGCTTCATCGCCTCGATTTGCCGGTGGCATGTCTCAACGTCCGGAATGCTTGGCACGTCAAACCCGTTCATGATGTTTAACGCCAGTAAGGCGACAAGTCCTTGGCCGTTCGGCGGGATTTCCCATACGTCATAGCCGCGGTAGGAAACGGAAATCGGTTCAACCCATTCCGGTTCATACTCGGCGAGATCCTCGAGCGTCAAAAAACCGTCGTATTGCTTCGAGAAGGCGGCGATTTTTTCCGCCAGCTCGCCGCGATAAAAGCTTTCCGCTTCTGTCTCCGCAATCGAACGAAGCGTCGCCGCATGGTCCGGAGACGCCCACACTTCCCCGATCCTCGGCGCGCGGCCGCCCGGCGCAAACGTCGCAAACCAGGCGGCAAATTCCGGCCCGTGAAGCGCTTCTTTGTACACCCGGTAGGCGTTCGCCCAGTACTTTCCGAGCACGGGCGATACCGGGTAGCCGTTTTCAGCATAAGCGATCGCCGGTGCGAGCGTGTCCGCAAGCGGCAGGCGGCCGAAGCGCTTCGACAGCGCCGCCCATGCCGCCGGCGCTCCCGGGACCGTCACCGGGGCGAAGCCGTATTTCGGCATTTCTGTATAGCCGCGCTCTTTTAGCGCGTCAAGCGAAAGCAAAGCCGGCGCATAGCCGCTCGCGTTTAATCCGTACAATTTCCCGCTCGTCCAGACGAGGGCGAACGCATCGCCGCCGATGCCGTTCGATGTCGGCTCAACGACCGTCAGACAAGCCGCGGCGGCGACCGCCGCATCGATGGCGTTGCCGCCTTTTTTCAGCACCTCAAGCCCCGCTTGCGCCGCGAGCGGCTGCGATGTCGCAACAACGCCGTTTTTGGCGAACACCGTCATTCGCTGCGATGGGTATGGATGGTATAAGTAGTCCATGGCAACCCCTCCTCACTTCACTTCATGGCAAGCAACAAAATGACCCGGAGCCGCTTCTTTCCACTCCGGCCGTTCTTGTTTGCATCGTTCGGTCGCCACCGGGCAGCGCGTATGGAACGGGCAGCCTTTCGGCGGATTGGCTGGGTTCGGCAAGTCGCCTTCAAGACGGATACGCTCCCGCCTAGCGCCCGGCTTCGGCCGCGGAATGGCGGACAATAACGCCTTTGTATACGGGTGCAGCGGATTGGCGTACAATTCCCGCGACGGTGCGAGCTCGACGGCATGGCCTAAATACATGACGAGCACCCGGTTGCAAAAATGGCGCACGACCCCTAAATCGTGGGAGATGAATAAATACGTCAGCTCATGTTTTTCTTGAATGTCTTTTAGTAGCTTAATGATTTGTGCTTGGACAGATACGTCCAGCGCGGAGACGGCCTCATCGCAAATGACAAGCGATGGATTCAAGGCAATCGCCCGGGCGATGCCAATCCGCTGCCGCTGCCCGCCGCTGAATTCATGCGGATAGCGGTCGTAATGTTCCGGACGGAGTCCAACTTCTTGGAGCAGCTGCAACACGCGCTCCTCGCGCTCGGCCTTTGTCATGTCCGTATGGATGACAAACGCTTCCTCGAGCGCGTGGCCGATGCGTTGACGGGGGTTCAGCGAGGCGTACGGATCTTGGAATACCATCTGCATTTCTTTTTTCCACCGTTTGCGCTGCCGTTCCGGCAAGCGGCTGATTTCTTCGCCTTGGAAAAGGATCGATCCGCCCGTTGCTTCTTCTAAACCAAGAATCGTCCGGCCGAGGGTCGATTTTCCACAGCCCGATTCGCCGACGATGCCGATGCTCTCTCCGGCAAACACGTCAAGGGAAACGTTCTCGACCGCTTTTACGTAGCCTTGGACGCGCCGCAACAGTCCTCCCCTGATCGGGTAATACTTTTTCACGCTTTCCAACTTAAGAAGTGGCTGCTTTGACTCGCTCATCGTTGTGGACCCCCTCTTCTAACCAGCAGCGGACGGAATGGCTGGCGCGGATCGTTCTCTCCGGCGGCGGTGCCGTCCGGCATTGATCAGTCGCAAACGGGCAGCGCGGGTGGAACCGGCAGCCGTCAATTTGTTCGTTTAAACTCGGCAGCGTGCCTGGAATCGGTTCGAGTGAATACTCTTCGTCATCAACGCTCGGCACGGATTGCAGCAGCCCTTTTGTATACGGGTGGCGCGGATTGGCGAAAATGCTTTCGACATCGCCTTCCTCCACTTTCTCCCCGGCGTACATGACCATCACCCGGTCGGCCATTTCGGCGACAACCCCCATATCGTGGGTGATTAAAATGACGGCCATGTTCAATTTTTGCTTTAGCTCGTTCATCAAGTCGAGAATTTGCGCCTGAATCGTCACATCAAGGGCCGTCGTCGGCTCATCGGCGATGAGCAGGCTCGGATGGCAGGCAAGCGCCATAGCGATCATGACGCGCTGCCTCATCCCGCCGCTTAGCTCATGCGGGTATTGTTTCATCCGCTTTTCCGGAAACGGAATGCCAACTTGCTTGAGCAGCTCAATGCCTCGCTCGTGCGCTTCCTGTTTCGACAACTTTTGATGGAGCATGAGCGGTTCGCGAAGTTGATAACCGATCGTGAAAACCGGGTTAAGCGCCGTCATCGGCTCTTGAAAAATCATCGACATTTCGTTTCCGCGAATGCGGCGCAACTCCTCTTTCGACAGTTTCGTCAAATCGCGGCCGGCAAACTCAATCGACCCGCTCTCTACCGCACCGTTGCTCGGAAGCAAGCCCATGATCGACAGCGAGGTGATGCTTTTCCCACACCCTGATTCGCCGACAATGCAAAGCGTCTCCCCTTTGCGGACGGAAAAACCCCCCGCACAGCGGAAAGTTTCCCTTCCGCTGTGCTGAAGGTCGTGACAAGGTTCTCGACACGCAACAATGTCTCAGTCATGCTATCCCCTACTCTCTATGAACGTGATAGAGCGACCATTGTCCTGTCGGATCGATCTCCAATCCTTTCACCGATTGATCGACGGCCGCCGTGACAACGCCATGGTTCATCACGACAACAGCTGCGTCTTTCAACAAGAATTCGTTCGCTTCTTTTAATTTTTGCTTACGCACTGCCGGATCAATCGCCATTCTCGATTCTTCCACCAGTTTGTCGAAGGCCGGGTTGTTGTAGAATATACGGTTCGTTGCCCCTGCATTCTTTGAATGGAAGTTCGGGTAAAACAGCTCGCTGCCATCAGCCGTGCTGTTTGTCCAACCGAGGAATGTAATATCGTATTTCCCTTGTTTTGTCGCATCAAGGAACGTTCCCCATTCCATCGATTCAATTTCGGCGTTAAGGCCGACTTCTTTCAATTGGGCTTGGACGATCTCCGCCATTTTCATATAGCTTGCCGTGTTGGCGACAAGTATTTTCACAGTCGTCCCTTTATAGCCATTCTCTTCAATAAGCTGTTTTGCTTTTTCCGGATCGTAGCTGTAAGCGACGTTTTCCGACGACTCGTCATAGCCGAACACTTTCGGGCCGATGACGCTGTTTGATTTCACGCCGAGGCCTTTTAACTGTTGGATGTATTCCTCTTTGTTGATCGCATACGAAACGGCTTGGCGGAAGGCGAGTTCATTCATTGGTTTCTTTTTCATGTTAAACCCTAAATAGTAGACCGGTGTGCCTTCTTTTTTGATGAACTGAACATTTTTCATCGCTTCAATGCGAGAAAGCTGTTCAGCCGGTACGCTGTCGATAAACTGCACATCACCAGTTTGCAGCATCGAAATGGCGGTCGTCACTTCCGGAACGACTTTGAACGTCACTTTCTCTAATTTCGGCGCTCCTTGCCAATAATCGTCATTTTTCTCTAACGTCACATGATCGCCTGGCACCCATTCGACAAATTTAAACGGGCCGGTGCCAACTGGCTGTTTCATTAAATCTTGTTTTTGATCGGCCGTCGGGCTGACGATTGAGGCGTTCGTATGCGACAGGGCAGCAAGCATCGGACCATACGGATATTTTGTTTTGATCACAACGGTATAGTCGTCTTTCACTTCGACCGATTCAACCGGCTCAAGCAGCGAAGCCCGCGGTGCTGCTGTTTTCGGGTCTCGCAGTTTATCAAACGTATATTTGACTGCTTCGGCGTTAAAATCGGTGCCGTCGTGGAACTTAATGCCTTGTTTCAGTTTGATGACCCATGTTTTGTCATCCGGATTTTCATACGATTCCGCCAAATGCGGCTTGATTTCCATCGTCTCCGGGTCGCGGACGAACAACGTTTCATATACTTGCTCGATGACTGCCGACGAAACAGAGTCGTTCGTTAAAATTGGCGAAAGGCCAACCACATCGGATGTCGTCGCATATGTCAGCTCCTGAGCGACGTTTCCTTTTCCTTGCGAACCGGATGATGCATGATTGGAGGCTGATTTGCCTCCGCACCCGGCCAATGCCGTAGAAACAGCGAGCACGAGAGCAAGCAACAGGTAAGACCAATACTTCGTTTTCACTCGTTTTCCCCCCAAATGATAAGTTGATTAATTGATCTCCATATTCGGATCAAGCGCATCGCGCAGCCCGTCGCCAACGACGTTAAAAGCAAAGACGACAAGCATAATGGCGATGCCCGGGACGATCGTCATGTGCGGCGATGTCCACATAAACGCCTGTCCGGCGGCGATCATCGCCCCCCACTCCGGCGTCGGCGGCTGGGCGCCCAACCCTAAATAGCTGAGCGAGGCGGTCGATAAAATGGCGGTGGCCATGCGCATCGTCGCAAAAACGATAATCGGCGCCAGGCAGTTTGGCAAAATATGTTTGATGATGATGCGGGCGTTGCTGGCCCCGAGCGCTTTCATCGCCAAAATGTACTCGCGGTTTTTCACCGACAAGACGCTGCCGCGGACGATGCGGGCACATGTCGGGATCGACCAAATGCTAATGGCGATCGCTACATTGATTAGACCTGTGCCTAAAATCGCGATGATGAGCATCGCAAGCAAAATGCCCGGGAACGCAAACAGCAAATCGACAATTCGCATGATCAGTCCATCAAGCTTTTTGTAATACCCCGCCAACAACCCGAGCGCCACCCCGCCGATCAGCCCCAAGCTGACGGAAACGATGCCGACAACGAGAGAAATGCGGGCGCCATATACGATGCGGCTCCAAATGTCCCGCCCGTAGTTATCGGTTCCAAGCCAGTGGCCGTCGGAAAAAGCGGGCAGTTCGGCAGCTGCCAAGTTTTGCTTCACCGGGTCATGGGTGGCCAGCCACGGGGCAAAGATGGCCATCAGCACTTGAATGGCGATAATGAGAAGCCCTACGACCGCTAATCGGTTTTTCAGCAGCCGCTTGATCGTGGTGACATACATTTTTTCCTTTTTGCGCCCAAGGCCGGCTGTCGCATGGCCTGTGTTCACCGCTGCACCGGTTTCCATCGGTTTTCCCCCTCTCTATCCTTTATTTAATCGTAGCTGATGCGCGGATCAATAAACGTATAGATGATGTCAACAATCAAGTTGACTAAGACAAACAACGTAGCGACAAGCAAGACAGAACCTTGCACCATCGGGAAATCCCTAGCGGCGATGGCCTGCACCATCAGACGGCCGACACCGTTAATGGCGAAAACTTGCTCGGTAATGATCGTGCCGCCGAGCAAAAAGCCAAAGTTCAAGCCGATGACGGTGATGACCGGAATCATTGCATTGCGCAAGGCGTGCACCCAAATGACCGTCCGTTCCCGCAACCCTTTCGCCCGCGCCGTCCGGATAAAGTCGGCCCGGATGACCTCAAGCATGGATGAGCGGCTCATCCTCGCGATCATCGCCGCCGATCCGGTCCCGAGCGTAATAGCCGGCAGCACGAGCTGCTTCAATCCTTCTGCCGTATAAAACGGGGCATCCAACCCACCGACTGGCAGCAACTGCAAGTTGACGGCAAAGATTAAAATGAGCACAGTGCCAAGCCAAAAGTTCGGGATCGAAATCCCCGCCAAGGCAAAAACGGTGCTGGAAACATCAAACCATGAATTTTGCCGGATGGCGGAGATAATGCCGGCCACCACGCCGATGATCACGGCGACAATAATGCTGGCGATAGCGAGTTTCAGCGTGTTCGGAAACCTCGTTGCGATCGCGTCCCACACCGGCTGTTTCGTCTGATATGAGTACCCGAGATCACCGTGAAGCAGCCCGTTCATGTAACGGCCATACTGAACGAGAAACGGGTCGTTGAGCCCTAAATCGTCGCGGATGGCGTCAATGTCTGCTTGCGACGCGGTCGGGCCGGCAATGATCGCTGCCGGGTCTCCTGGAGCGATGTACATGCTCGTAAACACGAGAAACGAGATACCGATGAGCAACAAGACAAGCTGAAAAAATCTTCTGACAATCATTCCTGCCACCCTGTTCACCCCTTTTCTGTTGTTGGTATAAAAGAGAATTTTATATACATTTGTTAATGAAAATTGAATGATTGTTTAACAAAGTTAATTTCTATTTCGTTTTTTATGATTATATAGGAATTCGAATCATTTTTCTACTTAATTCTCTAAAAAAAATGAATTTTTTTAGTTAAACAAAAAAACGCCCTTTTACAGGGCGTTGGACAATGCTTTCTCGTTCCGCTTCAGCCGGCTATAACTTCAACCCCGTCCGGCTTTTGAAGCGGCGCAGCAAAATATGGCTTTCCACTCTCGTAATGCCTTCGAGCGCGTATAGCTCGTTGTTGATGAATTTCTCGAGGGCGGTGAAGTCTTCGACAAGCACGTGCATGTGGAGCGTGCTCGGGCCGGTCATTTGGTAGCAACTCGCCACATTCGGATTCTCCGCCAGCTTTTGCGCCACTTCGACCAAATACGCCGGCTCGCAGTCGACCTCGAAAAACGCCGACACTTGTTTGCCGAACTTCTCCGAGTTGATGACGACAGTAAATTTTTCGATAATGCCATGCTTGACGAGCTGGTTCACCCGTTCGCGGACGGCGACGCGGGAGAGATTCAGTCGTTTGCCGATGTCGACATACGACATGCGGCCATCTTCAATCAACATTTCAAGAATTTTGCGGTCGATCTCATCGATTTTCATTTGCTAGTCACCCCGCCTCACACCCGTTTTCTATCATTATATCGGCTCACGCGGCGCATTGGAAACCACTTTTTCTTTCACCTTCAATAAAATGGAAAAAAGCCCGCTGTTTGCCTTGGCAAACGGACGGGCCTTTTTCCTGTCGTTCGTTCCCTCCATGAAGCGCTTTGTTCGTTACGCTCTCGCCATGCCGATCGAGGCATCTGGCGTTTTGTAGGAAGACGTGTCTTGATTTTGGTCTTGGCTGTTGTTGCTTGGCGCCGTTGTGTTGTCATCAGCCGGCGTTTGTTCAGTTTCGTTCGCCGGATGGTCTTCGGTCGGCGCTGTTTCGTCGCTTGGCGTCGTTTCCTTCTCTTCGCTTACGTTGGTATGATTGGTTCCTGCGTCATCTCCCGCTTTGTCGGTCAATGCGGTCAATGGTTTGTCGACATAGTCGATCGGATTCACCGGCTTGCCGTCTTTGCGAATTTCAAAGTGGACGTGGATGCCGGCTTCTTTGTTAAATTCGCTTTGCCCCGCCTTGCCGATCACTTCGCCTTGTTTCACCGTATCGCCTGCTTCCACTTTCACATCAGCCAGCGATTGATAGACGGTCGTGACCCCTTGTTCATGGTTGATTTCCACAACGTAGCCTAAAATCGGGTCTTTTTCCGCTTTCGTCACCGTGCCGCTTAACGATGCAGTGACGTCAAACGTTTTGCCGTCCTGGCGCACAAGGTCGATGCCTTGGTTCGGATGGTACGTATGATCATAAAAGACGAGGGCTGCTTCCTGTTCTTGTTCCGATGCGTTTTCGTCATAGAACGGGGTTTTCACTTGCACCGCGTTCGGATCGAGCACAGGCATCGCAATGTTTTCGACCGTTTCATTGACCGGGATCGCTGGGTTTTCTTGCTGGGCGGTGCCGTTTTTCGCTACGTCGTTTTCGCCCGCGTTCTCCTGTTTGCCCGCTTGGAACCAAAGCGCGCCGGCGACAATCAATGCCGCACAAGATAGATAAATAGCCGGAAATACCCAACGTTTGCGAAAGAAACGCTTCAGCGACGGTTGTTTTTGTTCCTCTCTCATGTTCATCACCTCAGCAACCATTTTGAACAGAAAGAGGCAAAGATATACACGCCGCACACAATTTTTTTTTGCTTATTTTTTGCCGTTCCGCCTCGTTTTATGCAAAAAAAAATCGGAGCGGACGCTCCGTTATTTTTTCACTGTCAACTTGTTCAAAAAAGCGGTCGCTGAGGAGATGCGGACGCCGCGGTAATAATGTTTGACGATGTCGGCGTACGTTTTCCCTTCTTTCGCCATAAAGTTGGCGCCATATTGGCTCATGCCGACACCATGTCCGTAACCTTTTGTCGTGATGATGATTTCATCGCCTTTGCGCACCCATGTAAAGTCAGTTGACGGCAAGCCGAGCCGTTCACGCACCTCGCGGCCGGTGAGTGTCTTGCCGCCGACTTTCACCTCACCGACACGGCGGCCGGGCGTACGCGATAAAATAACGCCGACCGAACCGTCAGCAGACAGCTCCACCCCAAGACGACGCTCAAATTCCGCCACCGTCATCGTTTTTCGCTGGTAAAACTTTGGTGATTGTTTGTCCCATGGGCTGGCGACGCTTTTTAAATACGGAAACTCGTTTTGCCAATATGCCTCTGAGTTTTCGGTATAACCATTGCTTGTTGAAAAAAAGAGCGCTTCGATCGGTTCGTTGTGATACGTTAAAATTTGTCCGCGCGTATCAAGAACCGCTTTCGTAATTTTTTTCATTTTCCAGTCGTAGTCGCTTCCCCATAACTTTCGCAACTCCTCATCGCTGTAATACACTTGATGTGTCACCGTATCCGTCACGTTTGCGCCTTCCGGCAGGCGAAACGGCTGGTTGGCGAGCAGCTGTTTGACGATGTACGTTCTTGCCGTCAGCGCTTGTGCCTTTAACGCCTCCAATTCAAACTCAGCCGGCATTTCCGCCGCCACAACGCCAATGACATATTGCTCGAGGGGTATTTTTTCGACGCGCTGCTCTTTGCTTCGGTAGACCGCCACCTCAACGGACGGCCCTTCGGCTGCCTGCGAACGTTGGATTTGTTCTTGCTTGTGCAGTTGTTCCGCCAATTTGGCCACCTTCCCGTCGTAAAAAGGTAAAACGAGTGCCGCCGGAATGACGAGAATGGCGACAAACAGGCATAGTGCGAGTACGATGACTGGTTTCAGTCGTTTCACCATAGCCGAGCCCCCAATATGCATTTTTCAAGCACAAGCGGACATCACGAATCAATGCCTGCATGGCTTCGGTTCGTTACTATAGTTATGGGCTCGGACAAGTATATATGACAGTTTTCTTTCGTGTTTCATCCCGTCTTTAGAAGGCCGGTGAAAAACGGCTGTCGCGAGCAAATCAGCGGCATTTCGTAAAAAAAGAAAGCTGGTTCCACATGGTTTTTCGAATCAAGAAACAGCCGGGACTAGCGGTATTTTATGCTAAATCACCAACCCTTTAGAGGGGGTGCTCTTGCAGCGGAAAGCGGAAGGCTGTACTCTCCTCTCGGCAACGTGGGAGCTGACGTTCACCAGCCAGTGGGGGCGCAGACGAGGATAAAAAAACGACCATTCCCTACCAACGGTAGTTCACGGTCGTTTTTTCGCCATTATCCGTTCCATTCGATCGCTTCAACTTGGTCGAGTTGTTCCGTTTCTTCGCGGACGCGTTCAATGTCGGCCCCAAGCGCAGCCAATTTTTCATGGAAGCGGACATAGCCGCGGTCAAGATGGCGCAACTCAGTCACGCGCGTATAGCCGTCCGCTGCGAGGCCGGCCAAAATCAAAGCGGCAGCGGCGCGCAAATCGGTGGCCGCCACTTCGGCGCCTTGCAGCTGGCACGGGCCGTTAATAATGACGGAGCGCCCTTCAATTTTAATATCCGCGTTCATCCGGCGGAATTCTTCCACATGCATGAAGCGATTTTCAAATACCGTCTCGGTGATCATGCTTGTGCCTTCGGCTTTTAACAAGAGAGCCATCATTTGCGATTGCATGTCGGTCGGAAACCCCGGGTATGGCATCGTTTTGATGTCGACTGCTTTCAACGTTTCCGGTCCGATGACACGCACGCCGTTTTCCTCTTCAATGACCGTCACACCCATTTCTTCCAACTTGGCAATGAGCGAGCTCAAATGTTCGGGAACCGCTCCTTGCACGAGGACATTGCCGCCGGTGATGGCTGCTGCGACCATAAACGTGCCGGCTTCGATGCGGTCCGGGATGACCGTATGCGCCGTGCCGACAAGCTCGTCGACCCCTTCGATGCGGATCGTTCCGGTGCCGGCGCCGCGTATTTTCGCGCCCATCGCGTTCAAAAAGTTCGCCAAATCAACGATTTCCGGCTCTTTGGCGCAGTTTTCAATCACGGTCGTGCCTTCAGCGAGCACAGCCGCCATCATAATATTTTCTGTCGCTCCGACGCTCGGGAAGTCCAAATACACTTTCGCGCCGCGGAGACGGCCGTTCACTTCTGCATCTATAAAGCCGTTGCCGACTTTCACGGAGGCGCCCATCGCTTCAAAGCCTTTTAAATGTTGATCAATCGGGCGCGAACCAATGGCGCAACCGCCCGGCAGCGCAACGCGGGCCCGGCCGTTGCGCGCCAACAGCGGCCCCATCACGAGCACGGAAGCGCGCATTTTCCGGACGTACTCAAACGGCGCTTCCACCGTTAACGGACCGGTGGCATCGACCATCACGGCATTGCCGGCGATGCGCACATCGGCGCCTAAATAGCGGAGCACTTCACTGATTGTATATACATCGGAAAGAGCAGGCACATCATGAATCGTACTTGTTCCTTTAGTCGCTAATAAGGTGGCAGCGATGACGGGCAAAACGGCATTTTTTGCGCCTTCCACTTTGACGGTGCCGCTCAACCGGTTTCCGCCACGGACGATGATCTTTTCCAAGGTATTCCCCTCCGCGTCCAATTTCTCTATATTAATATTCAATGGTAATGATTGGGGTTCCAACAACGACGCGCGTCTTGCCGCCCAATCTTTCTCTCAAGGCGAGTTGAATGTTGATCGGCTGGTGATTGGCGGCCGGGAGAACGTTCTTCCACTGCCCAGTATATGCAGACAGGGAGACGAATGACTCTTCCCGCAACCACTCGACAGGCGTCGCTTGAAAGTCTCGCAGCAACTGAGAGGCTTGGTCGAACAAACCACCTTTCATATTATCATTGAACTCGCCTTCAATACAAGCATAAAATGTAGGATCGTTCACAAATAATCCGTTCGTCTTTGTCTGGATGTGTTGTGCTGCTTCTTTCCACCTAGGTTGGCTCCATGTTGGGCCGGTTGCTTCATAGAGGATATACGTTTGCGGCGTCCCGTTTGTGACGGTCATCACGAGCTGAATTTCTTCTTGAAAGAAGGGGTGTTCGTTTGTGCCGATCGCTTTTTGCCAATGACTCGTTTTGTCGAACGACCAGCGAAACGAACGATACGTTTGTTTCAATTCGGCCATTTTTTTGAAAAAGTCCGTATCATTTTGAACATCCTGGGTATACTCTCTTGTGTAAATGACCCAGCGGCCGAGCGAAGCACCGTGCTTTGTTAATGTGTGCGCCATCGTTTCCAACGGTCTCGACCATTCGTCTCCCCGCGCGCCTTCCGTCCGATAGTGCCATGCGGCCAAAAACAGGCTCGTGAGCACAAGCGCCGTCAGCCATTTCATCCGGTTTTTTGTCATCTTTCTCATCTCCGTTCCCTTCCTCTCCTTAGTTGTTATTGTTGCCACCAGACAAGGGAACATACGTCAAAAAAATCGACAACGAGGTATTTTTGAAATCGTTTTCATGTATAAAAAAAAGCGAGCAGGCAACGCTGCTCACTCGGGCAAAAGGCGTCCATGGCCGGGCGCATGGTGGAAGGAGGATGGAAGGCCGAGCGTCAAAATGTGTCGACCGTCGATCGCGGGCATCAGTGGTCAAGACCGCCAGCGGGGCAGAAGCATCACCGAGCGAGAGAGGGATGGGGCGATGCCGCTCCGCCCCCGCTTGAATGTGCTTGCTTCCTTTGGCGCGCCTCATCCCCCTACTCGCGGAACAAGTACGGCAAATCGGTCGACCACGCCCAATAGTCAAGGAAAAAGTTCGCGACGGTCGAACCGATGGCAATCGTGAGCAAAATGTACAAAAGCCACCCTTGGACGACGCGGTTCGGCTTCAGCAATACATCAATCCGCACGGCTTGCAGCGTCCACCATGTCACGGCGATAAACGCCAAATGAACGATAATGGAAATTAACGCGTGTTGGCCAACGATCGGCATCATCCTCATCCTCACCTCTTTCCTGCAAACTTCATGGATCGTCCGCCTCCCCCTGATTTGTGTACGGTTACCATCCCTGCTTAGGTGAAGAGGCTGGGGAGATCTCCGTCCAACCAAAAAGGGGAGAGGCGTTTCCTCTCCCCTTATTGTACCGCTACGGCAAAAAATCGCCAAAGTGGCCGAACTGGGCGAGCACATCGTACGCAAGCCCCGGCGCCCAACCGATCGCCAACGTCCCAAGCGCGCAAAGGACCACGGCGGTCGACAGCCCGGCCGGCAAACGCCGCAATGGCGCGAGGGAAGCCGGGCGGAAAAAAGAGCTGGACGAGCAAGTTGAAATAGTAGACGTACGAGATGACAGTCGTTACCGCCATCACCGCAGCGAGCACGTAATGGCCCGGCTCGGTGACGACAAGGCCGATGAACAAATAAAGCTTGGCGATAAATCCGGCGGTCCCTGGAATGCCGGCGAGCGAGAGCAAAAACAGCCCGAGCGCTGCAGCCAACAGCGGGCGGTGCCGGTATAAGCCGGCGAGCCCGGCTAAGTCATCGGAGCCGGTTTCGTTCACGATATGCGCCACGATGGCAAACGCCCCGATGTTCATAAACACATAAGCCAGCAAGTAGATCCAAAGCGAATCGATCATCGCCCACGACATCGCGGCAAACCCGGCGAGCAAATAGCCGGCATGGGCGATGCTTGAGTAGGCGAGCAGTCGCTTTAAGCTCCGCTGCCTTAGCGCCACAACGTTGCCGATGATCATCGTCAGCCCGGCCAGCACGGTAATCACCGGCTGCATCGATAACAAGAGCGACGACGGATCTCGGCCTTCTGCCGGCGCGGCGGCAAAAATCGTCACAAACAGGCGGAGGAGAAGAACAAAACCGGCCGTTTTCGACACGACGGAAAAAAACGCCGTCGCCGGAACGGGCGCTCCTTCGTACACGTCCGGCGCCCACATATGGAACGGGACGGTCGCGAGCTTGAACGAAACGCCAATCAGCAAAAGAAGGAAGGCTAAACCAAGCATGTACGGCTCGTTCGTCTCTTGCAGCTGGCGCGCGATATCGCCGAGATTCGTCGTCCCGGTCAAGCCGAACACGTAACTCATGCCAAACAGCATGATGGCGGTGGCAATGCCGCCGTTAATGACGTATTTCAGCGCGGCCTCGTTCGACGATGTGGCAGTTTTGCGCAAGCCGGCCAAAATGTACGACGATACGGTCAACAGCTCAATGCTGACGAACAAGGCCAGCAAATCGCCGCTGGATGCCGTCATCATCGCTCCAAGCAACGCAAACAGCATCATATAGGCAAATTCCCCGCGGTAGCGGCTCCCTTCTTTCGGCTCCCACTCAGCGACAAGAAGAAGCGCGAGCGCCCCGCCAGCTAATAGGATGAGCTTGAACGCTTTCGCAAACCCATCCAATCGGAACGTATCATGCAAAATCGAAACCGGCTCGGCTGGAATCATCATCGCCGTCGCGATGAGCGCGAGCACCGCGCCAGCGGCGGCGCCCCAAGCGAGCGGCCGGCGGCTTCGCTCCTTCGGCATGGCCAAATCAACCAACAGCAGCACAACCGCCGCCGCGAGGACGATCCATTCGGGTGCCATCATGCTCCAATTCGCTTGCCATACATCGTTCATGTCGATCAACCCCCTAACCCGTTCATCATCGTCTCTAACACGGCAGCAAGCGGTCCAGCCAATAGCTGCGGATACACGCCGACCGCCACGATCAAGGCGACGAGGATGAACGCCGGCACGGCTTCTTTCGCTTGCAAATCAATAACGGTCCCTCGCGGTTCACTGAAACTCGCCGCAGACTCTTGCAGCCCGCGCAGACTTAACGACGATTCATATCGCTCGCGGGCGCGGCCGAATGTGATGTCAAGAATGGCTCGCAGCGAGTAAACAGCCGCGAAAATCAACCCAAGTGCCCCGGCCGCTGCAAGGGCCGGCTTCGTTTCAAACAGTCCAAGGAAAGCGGTAAATTCGCCGACAAATCCAGCGAGCCCCGGCAAGCCGAGCAGGGCGAGCGCCGCCGTTAACAAATACCCGGAAAAAAGCGGCATCGCTTTCGCCAGTCCGCCAAGGCGTTGAATGTCGGTCGTACCGATCCGGTTGGCGAGAACGCCGACGAGTAAAAACGACAAGGCGGCGATAAGTCCGTGGGCGACCGACTGGAACACCGCCCCTTGAATGCCGGCTTCATTGAGCGCGCCAAGGCCGACGAGCACGACCCCCATATGCGATACGCTCGAATAGGCCAACACATGTTTCAACTCGCGCTGCCGAAGCGCCAACAGCGCGCCGTATAGGATGTTGACGACCCCGAGCACGGCGATGACACCGGCGAACGTGCGAAATTCATCCGGAAACAAGCCGATCCCAAAGCGAATCATCCCGTATGCCGCGATTTTCAGCAATACCCCGGCGTGAAGCATCACGACCGGCGGTGGCGCTTCCACGTGAACGCGGATGAGCCAGCGATGAAGCGGCACAGTCGGCAGCTTGAAGGCAAACGCCAACAGCAACCCGCCAAGCAGCCAGTGCCGGACTTCCAACGTCAACGGAGCGATCAGCTGCCCTTCGGCGACCGGATTATGTAACATTTCATGCAGCAAGGCGAAATTCGCTGTTCCGGTGCGGGCGACAAGCACTGCGATCACCACCAGCAACAGCGCCGAACCGAGCCCGTTGTACAGCAAGTAGCTGTATGCCGCCCGTTCGCGCTCAAAGCCGCCCCATTTGCCGACGAGCAAAAACATCGCAACAAGCGTCACCTCTAAGAAGAGGAAAAACCAGATGAAATTGGCGGCGGCAAACACGCCCAGCATGCCGATCTCCAGCGCGAGCAGCCACATAAAATACCCTTTTTTCTCCACTTTGACAAGCAAGGACGCGACAGCAGCCAATGTCCCGAGCACGGCGGTCAAGACGATAAATAGAAGCGACAGCCCGTCAATGCTGAGTTCATAGCGGATCACATACGCCGCGTCCGTGAAAAACGGGAGGTCAGCAAGCCGCACCCAATCATACGCTTCATCGAGCTGCTCAAGGCGAAAGCCGCGCCCCGCCTGAATGAACGCGAACAACGCCAGCAATAATGGCGGCACGGTGGCAGCCGTCCCGAGCCATTGAATCGTTTTCGCATCCGTTCGGCGGACAAACGCCAGCAAAACGATGCCTAACAACGGCGAAAAGACGAGCAGCGACAAAAAGCTCATAGCCAGTCCCCCCCTGTCAACGCAAAGATGACGACCAAAATGGCCAATCCAGCCACCGTCACCGCCCCGTACGTCTGCGCTTGCCCGTTTTGCCCGCGCGATCCGGCGGAAGCGGCCGCGCTCACCGTTCCGGTGACAAGCCGAACGAGCCCCTCGACAAGGTAACGGTCGACATACGCCAACAGGCGGCTAATGAATGACACCAGCGCCACAACGGTCCACCGGTAAAGGTCGTCAATGTAATAGTGGCGGCGCAACAATTCGTACCCGTGCGGCGCACGCGCGGACAACCAGTCGCGCGGCACGGTCCGCTTTCCGTACATGAGCCAGGCAAGGAGAATTCCCGCAAGCGACACGATCGTCGCCACAACAGCGATCCATCCTGGCGCCGCTTCATGATGGTACGTCCCGTCGGTCAGCCACTCGCCGAGAAACGAGCCAAACCAAGGGGTTTGAATGTACCCGGCAGCGACCGATAGTACGCCGAGCACGACCATCGGCCCGACCATCGACATCGGCGCTTCATGAGCGTCTCCATCATGGCGATGGCGCGCCTCACCGGCGAAAACGAGGAAAAAGAGCCGGAACATGTAAAATGACGTCAACAGCGCCGCGGCGACCGCCAGCCAAAAGAGCTCGACCGACCCGTTCATCCAAGCGGCGGCCAAAATTTCATCCTTGCTGAAAAAGCCGGCAAACAGCGGAACCCCGCTGATCGACAGCGCCCCGACAAGAAACAGCGGCGCGGTCCACGGCATCCGCCGCCAAAGCCCGCCCATTTCCTCAATGTTTTGCGTATGGACAGCGTGAATGACGCTGCCGGCGGCCAAAAAGAGCAACGCTTTGAAAAAGGCGTGCGTCGTTAAATGGAAGATGGCGGCGACATAGCTGCCCGAGCCGAGCGCAAGCATCATATAGCCGAGCTGGCTGATCGTCGAATAGGCGAGGACACGTTTAATGTCCGTCTGCACCAAGCCGATCGTCGCGGCGAAAATCGCCGTCACCCCGCCGATCACCGCCACGGTCATCATAGCAGCCTCGCTTGCCTCATAGAGCGGGAACAGCGCCGCTACGAGGTACACCCCGGCCGCCACCATCGTCGCGGCGTGGATGAGCGCCGACACGGGTGTCGGACCTTCCATCGCATCCGGGAGCCACGTATGGAGCGGGAACTGCCCGGACTTGCCGATGGCGCCGATGAAAATGAGGATGGCCGTCAATGTCGTCATGCCGGGCGACAGCGTGCCATCGCCAACGGCGCGGAAAATGTCGTCATAATCAAAGCTTTTCGTCTGCCAAAACAAGAGCAGCATGCCGATAAAAAAGCCGACATCGCCGATGCGCGTCATAATAAACGCCTTTTTCGCGGCCGCTTTTGCTTCTTCTTTGTAGAAGTAAAACCCGATCAGCAAAAACGACCCGAGCCCGACGAGCTCCCAAAAGATGTACGCCTGCAGCAAGTTCGGCGACAGCACAAGCCCAAGCATGGCAAAGGTAAACAACCCTAAATACGCATAAAACGTCGAAAACCGCTCATCCCCGGCCATATAGCCTTGCGAATAAATGTGGACGAGCCAGCTGACAAAAGCGACGACGACGAGCATCCATGCGTTTAACGCTGTAACGGAAAACCCGACCGTCAACGTGACGTCACCGATCTGCATCCATGTCCAGTTCGCTTCATGCGTCGCTCCGCCAAAGCGGCCGGCTAATACGCCGAGCGCCGCAAGCAACGACAGCAGCGTGGCAGCGATGCCGACATAGGCGCTCGCTTTCTTCCATTTCCGCCCGAACAACAGCAGCAAAGCAAACGAACAAAGCGGGAACAGCGGCACAACCCAAGCCAGGTTCATCATCTTTCCCCATCCCCTTTTCTAATGTTTCAATGAGTTGGCTTCATCGACTTGAACCGTTTTGCGGTTGCGATAAAAGGCGATGAGCGTTGCCAAGCCGACAGCCGCCTCCGCTGCCGCTACGGCGATCGCAAACAGCGCGAACACGTGCCCGTGAACGCCGGGATGGGCGCCATATTTGGCAAAAGCGACGAAATTGATGTTGACCGCATTTAACATCAGTTCGATACAAATGAGGACAATGACCGTATTTCGCTTCGTGAGCGCCCCGTACAGCCCGATGCAAAACAAGATGAGCGCCAACGCCAAATAAGCCGATAATGTCATTCGTCTTCCGCCTCCTTGCCGTCTTTTCTCGCCAGCACAATCGCCCCGATCAAGGCGACAAGCAAAATGACGGACACGATTTCAAACGGGATCGTATAATACGAATACAACCATTTGCCGATCTCCCTCACGTTATCAGCCGGAAGCGCGCTGCCATCGGCGCCGAAATCGAGGCGGCGGATGCCGAAGTAAACGGCAAGGCCAAAGGCGAGGACAGAGATGGCGGCAACCGCTTTATGCCAAACGCCGCCTGTCGTTTGACGCTCCTTGTCGTCGGCGTGATGACGCGTCAGCATGATCGCAAACAGCATAATGATCGTGATGGCTCCGGAATAAATAAGCACTTGAACAACGGCGACAAACTCGGCGGAAAGAAGGACGTACAGCCCGGCGATGCCTAAAAACGTCATGACGAGGGCGATGACCATGTGAACGACATTCGTCAGTTGAAGCATCGTCACCCCGCCGGCAATGGCCGCAAGGGCGAGCAGGAAAAAAGCAATGTCAGTTCCGCTCACGGCTTATTCTCCCTTCTTACGTTCGTGTCATTTTCATCGAGCCAAGTCAAATCTTTGTAGAGGGCATCGCGGCTGTATTCAGCGAGTTCGAAGTTGTTCGTCATGACAATCGCTTCCGTCGGACAGACTTCCGTGCATAAATCGCATAAAATGCAAATTTCAAAGTTAATGTTGTACGTCTCAATCACTTTCCCTTTTTTCGTCGGATCGGGATGTTTTTCCCGGTCAGCTGGATGCATTCCGTCGGACAAATGTTCATGCATTGATTGCAGACGATGCATTTTTCCGGATAAAACTTTTGGATGCCGCGAAACCGGTCCGGGAGCGGGAGCGGCTCGTGCGGGTAATCGTACGTCACCTTTTCGCGCGTCAACTCTTTTAACGTATACGCTAATCCTTTCACTAACCCGATCATCCGTCCAACCCCTCTCGTGGGAAAAATGACGTTCCGGCACGGCCTCTTTCCTTGAATAAAGAAGCCTTGCTTATGGATAGCGGCCGCCTCCCAGCCAGGCGGGCGCCTCGTTTCTTCTAGAAGAACAACGATTTTATCACGGCCGTCAACACGATGTTGACGAGCGAAAGCGGGAGCAGCACTTTCCAAGCAAACTCCATCAGCTGATCAGCGCGCACGCGCGGGAACGTCGCGCGAAACCAGATGAGGACAAAGACGATGGCGCAAAACTTGAGCGCAAACCAGACTGCGCCGGGAATCCAGCCAAGAAACGCAACCGGGTGCCAGCCGCCCAAAAACAAAATCGTCGTCAAGGCCGCCATCGCAAACAAATACACATACTCGGCGAGCATAAAGAACGCCCAGCGGAATCCGGAATATTCGACGTGAAATCCGGCGACAAGCTCGGACTCCGCCTCCGGCAAGTCAAATGGCGTCCGGTTCAATTCAGCCACCGCAGCGACAAGGAAAATCAAAAACGCAAGCGGCTGGGCAAAAATGAACCATATGTCTTGTTGTGCGTTGACAATGTCGACTAAGTTCATGCTTCCGGCTAAGAGCACGACGCCGAGCGCTGACATGACGAGCGGAATTTCGTACGAAATCATTTGCGCTGCCGCGCGCATGCCGCCAAGCAGGGCGTATTTGTTGTTCGATGCCCAGCCGCCGGCGACAACGCCGATCGTCGTTAAGCCGGAAACCGCAATATAGTACAGCAGGCCCACACCGATATCAGCAAACCGGAACGCGTCGGTAAACGGCAGCACCGCCAGCACCATAAATGACGGCGTAAAGGCGATGATCGGCGCCAGCACGTACAGCGGTCGGTCAGCCGCTTTCGGAATCGTATCTTCCTTCAACAGCAGCTTCAATACGTCAGCGACCGTTTGGAGCAATCCAAAACGGCCGCCGACTTGGTTCGGGCCGATGCGCCCTTGCATAAATCCCATCACTTTCCGTTCCGCTAAAATGCCGTATGTGACGAACCCGAGCACGACCGCCAGCAAAAGCGCCCCGAGCCCGAAAAAGACGGCGACATTCGTCCAGCTTGGCGCCGATTCGAGCCATTGTTCCATTATCCGTCGACCTCCCCGAGCACAATGTCAATCGATCCGAGAATGGCGATGACGTTGGCCAAATTTTCTCCTTTCAGCAGCTTCGGGAGTATTTGCAAGTTGTAAAACGATGGGCGCCGGAATTTGAGACGGTACGGCTCTTTTTTGCCGTCGCTCGCAATATAGCAGCCGATCTCGCCGCGCGGCGCTTCGATGCGGACAAACGTCTCGCCGGGCGGCGCTTTGATGATGCGCGGCACTTTTCCCATGATCGGCCCGTCGGCCGGAAACTGTTCGCACGCCTGTTCAATAATGCGAAGCGACTGTTCAATTTCCGCCATCCGGCATTCGTAGCGAGCAAGACAGTCGCCGCCCTCGCGCACCGGCACATCGAAATCAAACCGGTCATAGATCGAATACGGCTCATCTTTGCGCAAATCCCATTTGACGCCGGTCGACCGCAAGTTGACCCCGCTTAACGAATAGCTGATCGCCTCTTCTTTCGTATACCGCCCGACACCGGTGACGCGTTCGCGGAAAATCTCGTTGCCGGTGACAAGGTCATGGTAGCCGGCGAGTTTTTCCCGCATGTACGGGACAAACTGTTTCACTTTGTCGATCCAGCCGTCCGGCGCATCCCACTTGACGCCGCCAATGCGCATATAGTTGAACGTCAGCCGCGCTCCAGACAGCTCATTTAATAGATTAATAATCATTTCCCGCTCGCGGAACGCGTACAAAAACGGACTCGTCGCGCCGAGGTCAAGCAAGTACGTCCCCCACCAGACGAGATGGCTGGCGATCCGCCCAAGCTCCATGGCGAGAACGCGCAAATATTCGGCCCGCTCCGGCACTTCAATGCCCATCATCGTTTCGACCGCATGGCAAAGCACATAGTTGTTCGTCATCGCTGACAAATAGTCCATCCGGTCGGTGTACGGGATGATTTGCGTATATTGCAGCCCTTCGGCGATTTTCTCCGTCCCGCGGTGCAAGTAGCCGATGACCGGCGTCGCCTCTTGGATGATTTCACCGTCAATTGTTAAAATGAGGCGAAACACCCCGTGCGTGCTCGGGTGCTGGGGGCCGACGTTTAAAATCATCTCTTCTGTGCGCAGCATCGTTTACACCTCCGCATCATACGGCTCGTAATCTTTGCGCAGCGGATGCCCGACCCATTGCTCCCCTAGGAAGATGCGGATTAAGTTCGGGTGGCCGCGGAATCGGATGCCAAGCAAATCGTACGCTTCGCATTCCGGCCAGTTCGCCCCTGGCCAAAGCGGGACGAGCGAATCGACTTCCGGGTTGTCGCGCTCGATTTTCACTTTGAGCGCCACCGGCTGCCGGTTCGGATACGAATACAAGTGGACGTACACTTCCATATGCGTTTGAAAATCGGTTCCGTGCAGCTCAGACAAATAATCAAACCGGAGCTGCTCATTGTGTTTCAAAAACTCGGCCACCTTGTAGTACGCTGCTTTGCTGACAACAAGCGTCGGCACATCTTTCGCCAGCCGGTTGATATAGGCGTCTTCGAGCACATCCGGCCCGAGATGTTCCTCAATGACGCGGACATATTTTTGCAGCAGTGGATCGTTCGGCGACGGAGAAGACGGCGGTTCCGTTCCGCCGTCGGCGCCAGCGGCTTTCGCCTTCGCCCGGGCGGCGGCTGCTGCTTTTGCCTTCGCCGCGGCCGCTGCCTTCTGTTTCGCCGCGTCATCATCGGCGGCGCCGCCTTGCTGCTTCGCCATGGCGGCAGCCCGCGCCTTCGCCGCGGCCGCAGCTTTCGCCTTCGCGGCCGCTGCCGCTTTTGCTTCGCCAGCTCGTCGTCGCTTCCCGCCGCTTCAGCTGCCTTTTGTTTAGCCAACGCCTCAGCCTTCGCCTTAGCCGCCGCGGCAGCCTTTTTCTTCGCTAACTCGAGGTCATCTTCCGACGCCCCTCCCGACGCCGACGCCTCGCGCTGCCGACGCAGTTCCGCCGCCTTCGCTCGCGCTTCTTCCGCCGCTTTTCTTTTCGCCGCCTCGAGATCGTCGCCCGACGCCCCTCCCGACGCCGACGCCTCGCGCTGCCGACGCAGTTCCGCCGCCTTCGCTCGCGCTTCTTCCGCCGCTTTTCTCTTCGCCGCCTCGAGGTCGTCGCCCGACGCCCCTCCCGACGCCGACGCCTCACGCTGCCGACGCAGTTCCGCCGCCTTCGCTCGCGCTTCTTCCGCCGCTTTTCTCTTCGCCGCCTCGAGGTCGTCGCCCGACGCCCCTCCCGACGCCGACGCCTCACGCTGCCGACGCAGTTCCGCCGCCTTCGCCCGCGCTTCTTCCGCCGCTTTTCTCTTCGCCGCCTCGAGGTCGTCGCCCGACGCCCCTCCTGACGCCGACGCCTCGCGCTGCCGACGCAGTTCCGCCGCCTTCGCTCGCGCCTCTTCCGCCGCTTTTCTCTTCGCCGCTTCGAGGTCGTCGCCCGACGCCCCTCCCGACGCCTCACGCTGCCGACGCAGTTCCGCCGCCTTCGCTCGCGCCTCTTCCGCCGCTTTTCTCTTCGCCGCCTCGAGGTCGTCGCCCGACGCCCCTCCCGACGCCTCACGCTGCCGACGCAGTTCAGCCGCCTTCGCTCGCGCCTCTTCCGCCGCTTTTCTCTTCGCCGCCTCGAGGTCGTCGCCCGACGCCCCTCCCGACGCCTCACGCTGCCGACGCAGTTCAGCCGCCTTCGCTCGCGCCTCTTCCGCCGCTTTTCTCTTCGCCGCCTCGAGGTCGTCGCCCGACGCCCCTCCTGACGCCGACGCCTCGCGCTGCCGACGCAGTTCAGCCGCCTTCGCTCGCGCCTCTTCAGCGGCCCGTTTTTCGCTAAGGCGATGTCTTCAGCTGATGTCGGCTGTGTCGCGCCCGACTCTTCCTTTGCCGGGCGGGTGGGCGAATCCGAAGGCGTTTTCAAATCGCTGTCTGGAGCGCCGCCGTGGTTAGCGGTCGACTTGGCCTGTTCGGCCGCCCGCTTGGCGGCCAGCCGTTCACGCGCCAGCTGTTTCGCCCGCTCGGCTGCTTCTTTTTTCGCTGGGCCAAATCTTTTTCCTCATCCATCGGTTACAACACCTTCTTCCCTGTTTTGGCTTCCAGACGAATTTTTTCTTTTAATTTATGAATGCCGTAAATCAGCGCCGCAGGGTTCGGCGGACAGCCAGGTATGTACACGTCGACCGGGACAATTTGGTCAACCCCTTTCACGACGCTGTACGATTTGACGTACGGTCCGCCCGCCGTCGCGCACGACCCCATGGCGATCACCCATTTTGGCTCCGGCGCCCGTCACCGTTCCGGAGACGATCATGACGTCTGATTGCCGCGGCGAGGCGCGGAAAAATGAACCGAACCGGTCAAGGTCATAATGGGCGCCGCCGACGGCCATCATCTCAATCGCGCAACAGGCGAGGCCGAACGTCAGCGGCCAGAGCGAGTTGCTTCGCGCCCATCCTTTTAACTGTTCCAGCGTTGTAAAAAACACGTTTCGCTTTACTTCTTCCATCTCAGCAAACGTCAAGCCATCCCATTTTACATCCATCGTAACACCTTCTTTTTCCAGGCATAAATGAGGCCAATGGCAAGCAAAACGATGAAAATGATCATTTCCACTAAAGCAAACAAGCCGAGTTGATCATAGACGACCGCCCACGGGTATAAAAACACCGTCTCCACATCAAAAATGACAAATAACAAGGCAAATAAGTAATAGCGGACTTGGAACTGGATGCGCGAGTCATGAAACGGAATGTTACCGCTTTCATAAGTCGTCGCCTTCACCTCGTCCGGCACGTGCGGCCGCAGCCATCGTCCAGCCGTAAGCGCCCCGATCGGCAACAGCACCCCGAGGCAAAGAAAGACGAAAACAATCAAATAACTGTTGGCATAAATGTTGCTCAACCAGCTCGCCTCCTTCCCGGTTTACTACATACGTATGATGTTAATGATGAAATTTTTAAACAATTCCTTCGATTTCATTATAACATTTATATCCAGCCGTGTCAGCAAAACTTCGGGTTATCACTGCCAACACTGTAGGAAGCCGCGAAACGCAGCCAGACCTTGTTCGATTGACGCGCCAGGCGCAAACAGCGTGCTTCCTCCCCACTCGGTCCAAGGCGAATCAGGCCCCGACAGGCCCCTTGATGCCCAATGCGATGGTTCGTGTCGAGTTTTCACCAAACACTGACGCCGCCTACGCTCACGCGTAGAAGTGGGAATCTGCTCGGTTTAGGATAATAAAAAGCAGAGAAGCGTTTGCTTCTCTGCTTATCTCGTTTCAGCAACGTTCAAGCGATTCACGGCGCGTTTTAACGCCAGTTCGGCCCGCTTGAAGTCGATGTCGTCCTGCTGGCTTTGCAGGCGGCGCTCCGCCCGCTCTTTCGCCGCTTTGGCGCGGAGGACATCGATGTCTTCCGCCCGCTCAGCCGCTTGGGCCAAAATCGTCACTTTGTCCGGGCGGACTTCCAAAAGCCGCCGCTGACCGCAACATAGTCCGTTTTGCCGTCCTTTTCAGACGGGCCGCGCTAATCTCAAGCGGAGCGACAAGCGGAATGTGCCCCGGCAAAATGCCGAGCTCGCCGCTTTTCGCCTTCACGCTTACCATTTCCACATCGCCTTCGTACACCGGGCCATCAGGAGTGACGACGCTCACATGGATCGTTTTCATTGTCCAATCCCCTATCCCGGGTCACACTTCGACACCCATCGCTTTCGCTTTTTCGACAACTTCTTCAATGCGGCCGACTAAGCGGAACGCATCTTCCGGAAGGTGGTCGTATTTGCCCTCCAAAATTTCTTTAAAGCCGCGCACCGTTTCCTTAACCGGCACGTACGAACCCGGTT